>JAQYVZ010000145.1 GCA_030145205.1 Desulfuromonadales bacterium
GTGCCGGCACAGAGTTCGGACGGCACCTTGCTGACCGGCGAAGACGCTATCGACTACATTGCCGCTGATGGAACTACTGCTGATACACGCTCAGATGCCAAGCCCTTGATCGCCTTTTACCACGACGGCGAGGTGACCCACGTGGCCGACGTGGGCTTTCCGGGGCACGGCAAAAAGGACGTATACGGCGGGGTGAGCCTGGACGACGGGGCCACCTGGAAACGCACCAACCTCTCCAATTCAGGGGATTTAAGTTCCTTTACCCTCAAGGACGGCACGGCCTACCCCGGCGATACTTTCCGGCTTTTTGCAGCCTCGGCCGGCAACAAGGTCCTGGTGGCCTGGGCCAGTCGATACGCCCGGGGCGGCAGCCCCAACTACGCCATGGACGATACCCAGCGGGGAGCGCTTGCAACCTATCTGGGTATTGAGGTCACGGACCTATATCTGGACAAAATCTGGGGCGTTGCCGGTTCGCAAAAATCTTCGGATTTTGCAGCCGAGGGCTACCCCACGGTGGGCGAGGTGCCCTATGCGGCACTGTGGGTGGCCCGGGGCACCCTGGAAACAGTAAACGCAGAGGGTAAGTATGATCCGGAAGGCACATTATATGGCATTGTCTGGCGTAAGGCCGAGCGGATCACTTCAGCGGTACGCGACGTGCACCGCATCGAAACAAAGGCCGTGTCCGGCGCGGGATTCGTGATCACCTGGCAGGAGGACCCCGAGGGTCTTCGGCCGGGCAAGGGCGAAGGCCCGGGCGAGGGCTGGAGCGGCGCCATTGCCCACCACGAAACCGATATCTGGTACAGCCATATCAAATGGGATCACTTCGACCTGGTGGACAACGACGGCGTCTATGGTGATCCGGTTGCCCTGGCCGAATACACTGCCGAGGGTATCCCCCAGGTGGGCGTTCCCTTTTCCATGCCGGTGCGACTGACCGATAACGCCATGTGCAGCGGGGCTGAACACGACCCCTATTGCACAGCTGATTTCGATGGCAATGAAACGGGAGATTTATGTGCCTCAACGGTAACGATGAATATCATAACACCCGAAGGCCCGGTAAATGACGTTACCCTCTGCGTGACCGAGGACGGCCGGATTATGCGCGGCAACACTGCCGCCACCCGTACACGAACCCATTTGCAGGGCTACGATTCAGACGGCGACGGCATCGAAGACAGCGCCTGGGTATCGCTGGCCTACGAGGAGTCCAAGGGGCTGGGTGAAGAGGAGGATCTGGACCCGCAGGAGCTCATCGAAAAGGTCGATATGGGCAAGAACATCTGGTATCACACCTTCAATATGTTCGAACCCGAGCTCGTGTCCCAGGGAATGCAGCTCAACCAGCCGGCGGTCTATCCGGATGACTGGACGATTATCGGCCGCATTAAACAGGATACCTCCTCCGGCTACCGCTTCATGGACATTGAGCCCGATCCCATCTACGAAGATCAGGCAGGTCTCACAAGCACCCTCTATCAGAACGAAATTGCCCGGCGCTTCAGCATGATCACCCAGCCGGCCCACCTGGCAGGGGATTCCGGCACCGTGGCCTTTGCCATGTGGAAGCAGGGCATTGTCCGCCAGGGCGGTCCGGCCGACGTCATGGCCCGGCGCTTTGTTCTGCCGGACGAGTTTGACCCGGCAGTGGACAACCCCTTTGATTACGCCAATATGGAATGCGGCACATGGCAGTTCACAGACGGGGCCAACCCGCGCTATGTCAAGGGGCTCTGCGTAGAACCGGGCATTAACATGTCCGGGACCAGCATTGTCGAATGTGAAGGTGGCGGTGATACCTCCGCCGAGGATTTCCCGTGGAACTCATACTTCGACGATATCGATATGTCGGCCACTGAGGATGGGATGACCAAAATCCTGAAGTGGACCCAGGTCGATCCTGCAACTGACACAGACGGAAACGGGAATTTTGACGACCTGACCTGGGCCAATCCCTATGAG
>JAQYVZ010000146.1 GCA_030145205.1 Desulfuromonadales bacterium
CTGTCGGCCAGGGCCAAGCAGCCCTCGTGACAGACCTCGACGCATTGGCCGCAGGCGATGCACCGAACTTGGTCAATTGCAATCATCCTTAACCCTATCCCTCCTTGTATATAATAGTTGTAGAGCACATTTGCATAGAAAGGGTGCCCCGACGACAATCGTACACAGTTCGGCGCGGGCCGGACTGCGGACCGACCGGGCAAGTCTGTCCCTCCTTGCCGGGCCTGTACTGACCAGATACAGGCTACGTCTTGATAAGTTTGACTCCCGGTCTCACTGGGGACTAACGTCTGACCTCGCACGATGCCCCTAACTCTGCTGAGCTACAGTGTAGCAGACTGTAGATGACCTCGACAGAGCATGAGGGCTGATTGGCCACAAGGAAGCCGCTCCAGTGAGCGCCGGGGCACCCGACAGGCCCGCCGACACCGACTCACAGTTCGACTTGAGGAGAACCTGCTATGGACAATCGTCTGCAAGTCGGCATCGACTTCAGTCAGAAGAGAGCTGATTTCTGCCTCCTCTTTCCTGACGGTCGGCCACTCGAATCTCACATTGCCGTTGACAACTCCTCTCCTGGCTATTCGCTGGCCAAGCAACTCTTGCTGGATGCCTTGGATAGCTACTCGTTCGATGGCCTCGACGTCTCTGGAGAAGCAACTGGATACCTTTGGTTGCCCTTCTTCCTCCAACTCGCCGCCGACCCCGAGCTCGAGCTTCACGATTTGAAGCTCTATCTACTCAACCCGCGTTGGGTCAAGTGGTTCAAAAAGTGCTTCGCTCAGGACCACAAAACGGACGAGAAAGACCCTTTCTACATCGCCGAACGCACACGCACGCGGCGTCCCGATGTGACTTGGTCTGCCGACCCCAGCAGCTTGGCGCTGCGTTTCTACACCCGTCTTCGCTTCCACCTGGTGCAGAACCTGGCGCGCGAAAAGTGCTACTTTTCCACCTTCTTGTTCCTCAAAGCCAGTTCCTATCGCCGCCTCAAGCCCTTCTCTGACGTCTTTGGCGTGACCAGCCGTCTCGTTCTCACCCAACAGCCCAGCCTCGATGAGTTGACTGAGCTGCCCGTCGAAGACTTGGCTATGCAGTTACACGAAATGAGCGGTCACCATCTTCGTGACCCCTTCAAGAACGCGCGCAAGCTCAAGCAAGTACGTCAGGAAAGCTTCCCACTGGTTGAGCACCTGGCCTTGCCCGTTCAACGTATTCTCGACCTCACCCTAGAGCACATCCGTTTCTTGGAAGCTCAAGTGGAACAGGTCAATCGCTGGATTGCCACCGAGGTTCAGACGCATCCATCGATCACTCAACTGGCCACCATCCCAGGTGTGGGCCCTGTCTTTTCCAGCGGCATCGGCGCGGAGATCGGCGACACCCAACGTTTCCTGCAAGGCTACAAGTGGGACAAGAAGCATAAACGCCATCGCCCTCGAAACCTGCGCGATGCCGAAGATGCCGTCGCCAAGATCGCCGGCATGTGGTGGCCTCGCACCTCCTCTGGTGACTTTGAGGCCGAGGACCGGCGCATGGCCAAGACCGGCAACCGCTACTTGCGCTACTATCTCATCCAGGCTGCCAATCTGATGCGCCAGCGGATCCCGCAATACACCAAGTTCTACGACCGCAAGTACCAAGAAGCATCCAAGCACCATCACAAGCGGGCGCTGGTCCTTACAGCCCGCAAGAGCGTCGGTCTCGTTGTTGGTCTGCTACACCGCAACGAGCCTTACCGCTCACCGGAGCATAGATGAACTGACTCTTCCATGGGCTATCGCTGATTGGCTGCAGGCAGACCAGGTCACCTGCAGCCCGCACAGTGCGATCTGGCCATCATAGCTCTCTCTTCGCAGCCCCCATTCTTGAAAAATCAACATGGGCAGGCATGGTTAGAATTGTCTCTCTTTCGGCTTTCAATGTGCACTTTCTCACTCAAATTGGGTCTTGACTTTTACCGCACTCTT
>JAQYVZ010000147.1 GCA_030145205.1 Desulfuromonadales bacterium
TACCTCTGGAGATATTCTGCTGGCACAGGGGGAATACTCCACCGGTTTCGGTGCGATCGCTCATATTGACAGCGTGATCTATTCCACAATCGCCGACATCATCACAGGGGTGCAGTCGTTACGCTACGGTTCCGATCTGTTTTTAGGCTGCAGCTCGGCACTAAAATCAACGGATGGCACCAACGTCACCGATCACACCGCCGACATTGGCACGGTGACAGATGTTAAAAGCGTTTTCCCTTCCAGCGACGCCACGGCAACTACTGGTCTGATTGCCTATGGCACTAGCAACGGCGCAGCCGGCGGCCGATTCGGTATTCTCGATCTGGCCACCAGCACCAACCTGGTCACCGAATCCGGCGACACCCTGGCCGCCTACACCAGTGACGACGCCAATAGCGCCATTGCCGACGATATTCTGTATCAATACGGCGCGGTGCGCAACATTGTGCCGGCCGCCGGGGCGCTCGGCGTCAGCCGCAGCTTTACCCTCTACGCCACCCTGACCGATACCGTCGACGGCATCACCACCGACAGCGTCGTGCTTAAGATCAACGGCGCGGCAGTCAGCCCCACCATCACCGCCATCAGCGACGGCTACCGCATCGACTACACCGGCAGCAGCAGCTATGGGCAGCCGGTCACCGCCCTGCTCAGCGCCACCGACACCGAGGGCCACACCATCAGCCGCAGCTGGACCTGGCAGACCGAGCAGATCACCGTGCAGGACACCAGCGCCGCTCCGCCCAACGTGGTTTGCGTGCGTGATCTGTCGCTCGCCTCCGGCTACTACGACGAGCTGGTCGGCAGCATCGGCGTGGTCTGGTTGCCCGACCACGTCAGCCCGCTGATCGTCACCGAGGCCCAGGCCGCCGAGGTCGGCCGGGTGCTGATCGACCAGGTCACCTATCACCGCCACCTGCGCACCATCAACGTCGCCAACACCGACGCCTCGGCTGGCGATACCGGAACGCTGCAGGAGGGCGACATTATCACCCTCACCTGCGCCGCACTCGGCATGAGCGCACAAAAATGCGAGGTGCTGGCGAAAAGCCGATCCTTTACCGATGCCGACGGCGACCGTTACACCCTCGTCGTCGGCTATTACGAGGCCGTCGCATGAGTCTAAAAAACATCCGCCAGAAACTCAGCATCGACCAGGTCAACATCCTCACCGCCACCGTGCTGACCGACGGCGCCAAGACCGTGCAGCTGCGCACCGCCCGCGGCGAGATCCGCACCGCCATCAAGGACCCAGCCGCCAGCTACAGCCCCGGCGACCGTCTCGAAATACGCATCGCCGGCAACGCCGTCCTGGTCACCGGACCCGCCCCGCTCGCCACCCTCGCCGGCGAAGTCGTCCACACCGTCTGACAATAGTCAAAAAAACCTGTCAATTCCTGTCAAATCACAAACAAAAAAAACCGGCTCAAGTAGCCGGTCTTATTACCAAAAACAAAACGCCACAGGGGTTTTTAAGTCCCTTGCGTCTGCCAGTTCCGCCACCCGGGCGCTTTAGTGTACCAGGCGGTCAACAAAATCTACAACATCGGCACCACCGGCGACCCGATCTTCCAGTCAGAGTCCGACCCGATCTACGGAATCGCTGCCGGAACCTTTCAGGATGTGACGGCGGTAAAGATTTAGCCGTCAATTCTGACCGGGTGACCCTGGCTATTGAAGTGTAGTCATTTTGTAGTCAGCGAAAAACAATCAAGGGGTTAGGTGACATCACCTAACCCCTTGATTTTATGGAGCCGCTAATCCGATTTGAACGGACGACCTACTGATTACGAATCAGTTGCTCTACCAGCTGAGCTATAGCGGCATTTTGTTATGAGGTTCATGTATTTAGCCTAAAACCGGTGGGATGTCAATGACTTTTAGGGGGACTTCAGCTCTGGGTAAATGCCAGGTATTTGCGGCCCTGCATGATTGCCAATCGGAATCGGCAGCAGAAC
>JAQYVZ010000148.1 GCA_030145205.1 Desulfuromonadales bacterium
GTGGTAGGGCTGACCGCCGCCACCGATGCAGCCGCCGGGGCAAGCCATGATCTCGATAACGTGGAACTGCTCTCCACCGTACTTGACCATATCCAGCAGCTCACGAGCATTGCCGAGACCGGAAGCAACACCAACCTTGAGGGTGTGAGGACCAACCTGAATATCAGCAGTCTTAACACCAGTCAGGGTACGAACAGCTTCGAATTCGACGGCAGGCAGGGTTTCACCAGTAGCCAGTTCGTAAGCGGTACGCAGAGCAGCTTCCATAACGCCGCCGGAGTTGCCGAAGATCGGAGCAGCACCAGTGGAATAACCGAGAGGATTGTCGAAATCTTCTTCGGGAAGGTTAACGAAGTCGATGTTCATGGTCTTGATCAAGCGACCAAGCTCACGAGAAGAAATGACGATGTCGACGTCGGGGTTGCCATCAACGGCAAACTCGGGACGGGCGGCTTCGTATTTCTTGGCGAGGCAAGGCATGACCGAAACGGAGACCATTTTCTCGCGAGGGATGCCGAGAACTTCAGCGTAGTAGCTCTTGGCAATGGCACCGAACATCTGCTGCGGGGACTTAGCGGTCGAAGGAATGTCAAGCATTTCTGGGTAGTTATGCTCGAAGAACTTGACCCAGCCAGGACAGCAGGAAGTCATGATCGGCAATTTAACGTTCTTGTCGCCGTCGAGGAACTTCTGCAGGCGGTCGAGGAATTCAGAACCCTCTTCCATGATGGTCAGGTCAGCGGCGAAATCGGTATCGAACACGTGATCGAAACCAATGAGACGCAGAGCAGCTGCCATCTTGCCGGTGAAGGATTGACCTGGTTCCATGCCAAAGGCTTCGCCAAGGGCAGCACGAACAGCGGGCGCCACCTGAACAACAGTGACCTTTTCTGGGTCAGCCAAAGCGGAGATGACTTTCCAGGTATGGTCATGCTCAACTAGAGCACCGACAGGACAAACCTGAGTACACTGGCCACAGTTGGTGCAGACCGAGTCTTCGAGGTTCATTTCGAAAGCCGGGGCAACAACAGCGTCAAAACCGCGGTTAACGCCGGACAGTACGCCGCAAGTCTGAATCTCGTTGCACATGGTTTCGCAACGACGGCACATTACACATTTGTCCATATCGCGGACGATCGAAGCCGATACGTCTTGACGATAAGTGGACATTTGACCTGTACAGGTAATCTCGCGAATACCGAACTGCTCGGCCAGATCCTGAAGCTCACACTCGCCGGACTTGGCGCAAACCAAGCAGTCCTTAGGATGGTCGGAGAGCAGCAACTCAAGAACGGTTTTACGCGCCAGCAGCACGCGCAGGGTGTTGGTCTTGACAATCATACCGTCCATGACCGGAGTAGCACAGGCAGGTGCCAGATTGCGGCGGCCTTCAACTTCTACTACACAAATGCGGCAGGAAGCGGCCATGTTGTTGTACTTCATGACGTCCAGGTTCAGGAAGCAGAGAGTCGGAACAGTGATGTCCAACTTCTTGGTGGCATCAAGAATCTTGCTGCCAGCCGGTACCTGGGTGGCTTTACCGTCGATGGTTATATTCATCATAGACATGCGATATGTCTCCTTTCCTTACTGTTTGATAATGGCGTCAAACTTACACTTGTCGAGGCAGGCACCACACTTAATACAGGCGACCTGATCGATAACGTGAACTTCCTTGGCCTTACCGCTGATGCAGTCAACGGGGCAGACTCGGGCGCACAGGGTACAACCCACGCACTTTTCGTCTACGACGATAAACTCAAGCAGGTCGGAACAGACGCCAGCCGGGCACTTTTTATCGACAACGTGAGCGGTGTACTCGTCTTCAAAGACGCGCATGGTCGACAGAACCGGGTTAGGCATGGTCTGACCCAAACCGCACAGAGCGGTGTCCTTGATAGCGACGGACAGCAACTTCAGTCTCTCGATATCTTCGAGGGTACCCTGGCCCATGGTGATC
>JAQYVZ010000149.1 GCA_030145205.1 Desulfuromonadales bacterium
GACCCGGATTGTGACCCGGGATATCATGGGGGGAATGGCCCATTGGGGTGGGTATTTACGTAACTTACACGATTCTGCCCCCTCAAGTGCAATAAATCAGGGGTCAGAAACGAATAGTATATGAGGACAAGCGGACTGGTACTTGAGGCAGCAACGGTGATGTCCTATACTTCCTGTAAATTCGGGGTACCGATATGTGGACTGTGAAGAGAGAAGGCGTAAGCTCCAGTATTAGTCCAAACGCCGGATTTGCCGGCAGAAAGGAGACTTACGCCATGAAGAGAATAGCAGCAACAGAGCGGGTGCACAAGGAAGTCAGCAGGCTATTGAGGGGTGCTGAGCTGGAGGGTGATACGGCAGAGGAGTTTGCGAGTGAGTTCGTGCGGCTGGCGGTGCGCTGGCTGATGCAGGAGTTGCTCGAGGCTGAGCGGACCGACTTTCTGGGGCGTGAGCCCTGGGAGCGGAAGCCTGGCAGTCGTGGGCATCGCAACGGGTATGAGCCGGGCAAGCTGAAGACCGGGGAGGGTGAGATACCGATTGCGCTGCCGCAGGTGCGTGGGACGGATGCAGCGTTCCGCTCGGCACTGCGGGAGCGGCTGGGTGACCGGACCGACGTGCTGAAGCGGCTGGTGGTCGAGGCTTATGCGCGGGGTCTGTCGACCCGGGACGTGGAGGAGGCGCTCAAGACGGCTACGGGAGGTGCGGTGCTGAGTCGGAGCGGGGTGAGCGAGGTGACCGAGGCGTTGTGGGCAGACTACCAGGAGTTTCAGCAGCGGAGTCTTGCTGAGTTCGAGGTGGTGAGTCTGATGCTGGACGGGCTCTGGCATACTTTGCGAGCCTGGGGCAAGAAGCGGGAGGCGGTGCTGTGTGCTTGGGGCATCTTGGTTGATGGGCGGAAGGTGCTCTTGCACATGGTCTTGGGGAACAAAGAGAGCGAGGAAGACTGGCTGGCGATGGTGCGGAACATGGTTGAGCGTGGGCTGCGGGCGCCGCTGACGATTACGGCGGACGGTGCCAAGGGGCTCGTCAACGCGATCGAGCAGGTGTGGCCGAAGAGCCTGCGGATACGGTGCTGGGTGCACAAGATGCGCAACATCAAGGGGAAGCTGCCTTCGGAGGTGGCGAACGAGGTGCTGGCAGAGGTGTATGCTATCCGTGATGCTGGGACGTACGAGCAGGGGCGGGAACAGGCTGCTGGGGTGATAGATCGGTACGAGTCGGTCTATCCGAGCATGACGGCCTGCTTGCGGGACGACCTGGCGGCGAGTCTGAACCACCTGAAGCTGCCTGCGCGTCTGCGGGTGCTGGTGCGGTCCTCGAATGGACTGGAGCGAGCGTTTGAGGAAGAGCGGCGGCGGTCGAAGATCATCCCGCGGTTCTTTGCGGAGAAGCCGTGTCTGAAGCTGATGTACGCGGTACTGGACCGTGTGAGTGGACGCTGGGCGCGCATCCGCTTCACCGCCTCGGAACTGGAGCAGTTGCAGGCGCTGCGGGCCGCCCTGGGCCTTGCGCCCTGGAAGCAGCAGTAGTACAGATGGAGCGACGCCTTCTCTCTGCAGCCTCAAGTCACGACCAACGGAAGCCCGATTTTACAGGGAATCTATGACTTGACCAGAAGGCAGAAGACTGCCACGGGTCTCGCGCCAGGGTCATTGCGAAGCCGCGAAGCGGCTGTGGCAATCTTCCGGGACCCGGGTTCGGTGGAGACCAGGGGGAAGATCGCCACGACACTG
Organism: Desulfuromonadales bacterium; assembly: GCA_030145205.1. Lineage (GTDB taxonomy): Bacteria > Desulfobacterota > Desulfuromonadia > Desulfuromonadales > BM103 > JAQYVZ01. Next base: position 1,734 of record JAQYVZ010000149.1, read on the forward strand.
ACGTGTCTCGCGATGACAGGGGGGATGTTGTGTCACAGCGCTTCAGTCTGTCGTTACCGGCCCCTAAGTCCTTGTCATTGCGAAGCCGCGAAGCGGCTGTGGCAATCTCAGCGAGACCCTCGCAGCGACAGACTGCCAGTCGGCCGAGTACAGTCAGCGAATCATGGACTCGTCATTCCGAGTGAAGGACGCAGTCCTGAATCGAGGAATCTCTCAGCCTCTGTCTG
>JAQYVZ010000150.1 GCA_030145205.1 Desulfuromonadales bacterium
TAATGCGCTGTGCCTGAGGGTAGTTGCTCTTCATCATGTCCCAAGCGTGAGCCCAAGAGAGGTAGTCAGCACGCCCTTTCTTCTCTGCCTTAGGCCGGACGTCGATGGCCTTGAGGTTGTTGTAAACTGATTCCATTTTCATTTCAATTCATTGATAAGTGTGATGTAGTCGGGGTCGTTGTTGATATGCTGCTCCACCTTACGTACCCCGTGACCGATGGATGGTAAGTCGATGTTGTAGCCGTGCTCACCCATGTAATGCTTGGTATAGGTACTGGTGATTTGCCGCTCCCTACACAGGTAGTACAGCACATGACGCGCGTCAGATAGGTGACGAGACTTGTCCTTGGTGAATAGCTGGTCTCGAGTAATGCCGAAGCGGTGGACTACACGATTTACATAGTCGTCAAAAATATCTTTCTTCATTGTTATTCGTTTTCGAGAGCAATCTCTTGGATGTATATGATTCCGTGCCTCAACGTCACGCTGTCTTCGTCGCCGGACTTGAAGTCGTTGCCGTTAATCAACTCTTCGCCCAAGGACTTACCCAATCCCTTGCGTGCAGACAGCCTGTTGTTGTATGCCTTTTGCCATACCGTTCCGAGGCCATCGGTCTCGTATTGTAGGATATAAATATATTCCATAATTAGAAGAATCTTGTGTGTTTTTTACGGCGAAAGTTGTACACGTTTTCCCATACACGAAGCGTCTCTTCAGCGTTGGCAGCGTAGATAAATAGGTGCGGGTTGTTCTCCGCACGCTTGAGCAACTCAGCAGGGCTGAAGTCGTCCATGGTACGGATGCAACGCAGGAACGCACTGACGAAAGACATTCGCAGATAGAAGTCCCAACGCTTGAACTGACCCAAGGCATACAGCCTCTTCAAAGCCACGTCATAGTCTTCGCGGAACTTCCATGTCCCCTTGCTGAGGTTCATACCACGAGAGCCGGGGCTGGAAGAACTGCCTTGAGCAATCATGGAAGCGATGCGCATACTGATGCGCTTGTCCATCTCCTTGCAGTCCTCGTGGAAGCTGACGAGCTTGACGTAGTCCTCGATGCCTTGAGCCGCGTAGCTCAACACCTTGTCCTGAACCGTCCAAGGCTTGGAGGCGTTGTTCAAATCGACAACAGAACCCATGTCAAGCTGGTCGTCGATGATGTACTTGATGGGGACACCAAGCTCACGACACGCATGGAAGCGGTGCTGACCGTCGATGATTTCTTTGTTTGGGGTGACGCTGATAGGTTGGCGTAACCCCATGTCTTGGATGAGCTTCTTGAGCTTGCGGACGTGGGCCGCATCAACTTCGCGATTGTACTCGGCGAACTCAAACTCATTGTAGTTGGAGCTTATGTGTATCATTTAATTTATTGATGGTGGTTTGCATTGATTGCCACACAGGGTCGCGACCGTAACGGTCGGCGTACCCTGCGGCAAGTTCTTTAAGTAGCGTGTTGAGTTCCCGGAGTTCGTCCATGTTTGTCAAGGTATACAGCCGTATCAGGATGCTCGGTACTCCATACGCATGACTCGGTGCCCTCCTCCTCTGCTGCATCGAGGGCGTCCTCTAAGAACAGGTGGTGGCGGATGACCTTAAAGGTCACCTTGTTGCCAATGCGGATGATGACCACACCGAAACTGCATGGGTCTTGCTGTCTGTTGTGACCGATGGTCTCAGCCCGGTACATGAAGTCGCGCCACATGAAGTACGAGTCCATGGTAAACGCGGTACTCGTATCGAGCTGTGCCTCGTGGTGGTCACGGAGACCATGGAAGTACCCCTTGGCGCAGGTGTTGCTGAACAGGTCACAGCAGGTGACGCTGGCTCCGAAGGCCATAGCTTGGCCCATCGCTTCCGCAAAGTTGCGGGTCTGTGCATTGTTCTTCATACTGTTTCTGTAATGCCGCCGTCGCCGACGTCGTTGAGGTTGAGGT
>JAQYVZ010000151.1 GCA_030145205.1 Desulfuromonadales bacterium
GACAAAACGCCTCTTCGCCGCAAGACCTTCTAGGGTGCCGAATGATGCTCTAAGAGAATGGGGCTGCTAGCTGAAATGAATTGACAAGGCTGGTGACAATCGATGTCGCCGGCCTTTTGCAATTAAAAGTGACAATCAAAACTTAAAAGGTTGTCCGTGGTGTTGGTGCTCTGGGGGTCCATCCGCCTGTGGTTGGAACGACTGAACCATGGAAATGACAGTTACTGCATGTAATTTTTGGCTTGGGATTGCCCGCGCTGTGGCAACTGTTACACATGACAGGAGTATAAGGGTAGTCGGCGCTGAAATGGTGAATGGACTGGTTGTTGTCATCATGGCATCTGGCACAAAGATGTACCCAATTCGTGGTGGAGAAGGAACCAATCGTTCCACCCAAAGAGGAGCCATTGACCTCTGGGCGAATTAAAAACGCATTGGTTGATCCGTGTGGTTCGTGACAATCGGTGCACGCCAGAACATATCCCATTGAACTGCTGCCTGCCGTATACGGGTTATCAACGGAAATCGAGGCATCCGCATTTCCGTTACCATGCTTTTCATTTGCCCAGTCAATAGTACGAAGAGTTCTTCCTAAGGACGTACTGAAAATGGAGTTTGTCGTATTGTGGCAATCCGTGCAGAAGGTATTGTAATCTGCCAGGTTGCTGCCGTCTTGAGTTGTTGAACCATCCGGTTCGTAGGCCGACGTGGTCCCGAAACGATAAGGGGCCTGATAGTTTGCAGTGTAGTTGTTCATTTTCTCAGATGCCGTGTCACCCCAAACACCCCAGCCTATACTGTATTGTGACGGGCGAGAAACCGGATACCCGCGGGTTGCTTGTGATTTCCGACCGTTTGGAGAATTTTCCGGATCACCCTGCACGGCGTGCGGGTTGTGACAGCCCTCACATGGCTGTGATTTGCTGGTAAATCCCCAGGGCGTTCCAATGGAACCCGACAGAAGGGTGCTGATATCCGTCAGGTTGTGGATCGAAGTCATGCCGGTTGTATCAAACGCCGACTGGATGTCGAAAACATAATCAGTTGTCAGCCCACCGGCGCGGTAGCTGTAGCTGTGATTGGTAATCGCAGAAGCGGCAATGGTTGTTGAGCCGTCATGGCACTCGACACAGAAGTTATCCGTGTTGCTGGTGTAGCCGTCTTCGAACAGGGCGAAGTCTGAAGGTCCGCCGACTGGATTCGGCTCACTGCCACCAATGGACATATGCTGCTCATGACAGTGCGCGCAGTTGCCGGTGCCGTAGACCGACGGCATGCTGTTGCGGTCCACTCCGGCAGTTGTATCGCCATGGGTGGAATCGATGTATACGCCAGCCAGCGATGTCATGGGGAGAAGCAGGAAAATCAGAAGATAAACAGGCAAGATGAGCCCGCCAAAAAAAATACCACGCACAGAGTCCACTCCTTGAACAAGAACCAAAAAAGACCCCCTAAACGGGGGAGCCTCCAGCTTTTAATGATTTTTGCTCGTAAGAGTGGCAACAGATATGGTGGCCTTTTAAGAGCCCGCTAATAATAGCTGGCAGGAAAGAAGCCGTCAACATAAAGCGTCTTTAATAAGAGTGTTCTCGCATTTTTTTGTGTGTTATTTGCGCCGCCATGTGTGAAGTTTTTCGACCCACCGCAACAGCTGCTCCGGGGCATGATTTTTCTTCCAGATGCCGGCGGCGGCCTTGCTGCCTTCCGCCAGGGTGGGGTAGGTGTGAATGGTGCCGAGGATCTTGTTGAGTCCCAGGCCATGCTTCATGGCGAGCACGAATTCAGCCAGTAGATCGCCGGCATGGGCGCCGACGATGGTAGCGCCAAGCAGTTTGTCGGAGCCCGGTTTGGTGAGCAGCTTGATCCAGCCGTGATCCTCGGAATCGGCGATTGCCCGATCGAGGTCGTCAAGGTTGTAGCGGGTGACTTCATACGCGAC
>JAQYVZ010000152.1 GCA_030145205.1 Desulfuromonadales bacterium
TACCCCCTAATTATTCTATTAATATAGACAATTGGGTATTATGGCACCGTCAGGGGCACTGCGCCGCATCTTTCCAGTGCCTTCATACCTGTATGAGAGCAGTGGACGTTCTGTTGCAATTGTCAGTGACCTTGCAGATCATGCCACTTCTTGCTTGCATTTTTAACCCGCATTCCCCAAGTAGTCCGATGTTTTCGCGCCTCTGGAAGCCACTAATGTGTTATGTTTCAGCATGTTAATATGGTTGAAGGCGGCAGATCATGGATCACCCAAAGGGTGCAGGCGAAACGGGAAATGTTCGGCTTGGATTTGACCGTCGCGTGCGGCTGGAATTTCATGGATCAAAGATCAGTTCGGACGGTGGTCTGCTGTTGTTTCGGGAACTGGACGAGGTGCTTGGCCTGCACGACATTGCGGGCGGCGTTCTGAGTGACACCCGCACTGGTCACAATCGTCTGCACTCACTGGTCGGCCTGTTGCGACAGTCGGTCTTTGGTCGGCTGGCCGGGTACGATGATGTGAATGATGCGGATCGTCTGGCGCTCGATCCAGTGATGCGGCAGGTGGTCGGAGGACGGGCCGTTGATGCCAAGGCCGCGTCAGCAAGCCAGATGGGACGGTTCGAGACAGAGGTGCTGACGGCGGCCGGTAACCGCACTGCGCTGACTGATCTGCCGGGGCAATGGATCGACCGTGTTCACGAACGCAAACCGCCCAAGTGGATCACGCTGGATATGGATAGCTCGGTCAGTCCAACCCACGGAGCGCAGGAGGGCACGGCCTGGAACGGGCATTTCGGCTGCATGTGTTATCACCCGCTGTTCGTTTTCAACCAGTTCGGCCATCTCGAACGCTGCGCTCTGCGCCCCGGTAATGTGCACAGCGCGGATGGATGGGAAGAGGTTCTGAAGCCGATCATAGCGCGATATGCGGACCGTCACCTGATGCGGTTCTTCCGGGGCGATGCTGCCTTCGCCATGCCAAAGCTATACAAAACTCTGGAAGCGGAGAGATATTACTACGCCATTCGCCTCCGCACCAATCGTGTTCTTCAGGGCAGGATTGCGCATCTGCTCAAGCGCCCGGTGGGTCGTCCGCCAAAAGGCGTGAAGCGTATCTACGGTGACTTTGAGTATCAGGCGGTGTCCTGGGACAAGCCTCGCCGCGTTATCGCCAAGGTCGAGTGGCATCCCGGCGAGTTGTTCCCGCGTGTCGGCTTTGTCGTCACCAACCTGCCGATGGAGCCGGACGAGGTCACCCGCTTCTACAATCGACGCGGCACCGCCGAGCAGTACATCAAGGAAGGCAAGCAAGCTATCAACTGGACGCGATTGTCCTGCAAGGGCATGGCGCAAAACGAGGTCCGCCTTCAGCTTCACGCACTGGCCTACAATCTGGGTGTCTTCCTGCAAGGCACGGACCTTCCCAAAGAGATGGCCGACTGGTCTCTAACCAGCTTGCAAACCCGGCTGATCAAGATTGGTGCGCGCGTCGTCCAACATGCCCGTGCCATTACCTTCCAGCTTGCTGAAGTTGCCGTCAGCGGAGATTTATTCAATCGCATCTTGGCAGCCATCCAGCGGCTGCGCGCACCGCCGGTTCCCGCATGACCGCCTTAGCGATGAAATCTAAAGGAACGTGGCTCAATTGGTCTGTCTGGGCCGGTGATGTTCAGCCAAAAAGCCGGGTCAAACCTGCAGCCGAACCCAAAATAGCGATCAGGCCGCACGACAGATCACCGAGTACCAGCACAGCTTGTCCAAGAGTCTTGATCGGCACGCAAAGCCGGTACAAACTGGAAAGAACGGTATTCTACTTGGGGAATGTCGGAAAATACTGAGCCATGCACGAATGGCTGCTTCGACGGGCCGCACTGCAGCAATGCGAGTGCCGACTGAGCGGTGGCTCTGGGCCGTCCACGACAGCGGCCTGTGCCCCG
>JAQYVZ010000153.1 GCA_030145205.1 Desulfuromonadales bacterium
TGCTGATCCTGAAGAGGAAGTTTGAGCGTGGGGCACTTGATGAGGTGGATTATGCTGAGCAGAAGGTGCGGATTCTTCAGAGGATTCTGTGAGGGACTGGCTCCGCAGGTGCCTGTCCCGAATGGCGCTAGCTTAAGGTATCGTAGCACGATATCTGTTGCGGTGCGGAATCTCTCTCATTTCATGTCTTGGCGAGGTCATCAGCTGGTAATTGTTCGGTCGTCGCTTACGACATCGGGGCTCACTTCGCCCTGGGCGTTGGCGAATCGGCGTGTCTGTCATCGCCTCATAGAGGGTGCTGATCAACCTGAAACGCTCTGACTTGCTAATATTCGCCTGGTTTAAATGTGGCTCCCAATTACGAAGTGCTTGGAGGCTACCCTTGAAGCTCACAATCCGAACATCAAGGTTCGCTTCTTCGGCCGCCTCGTACATTAGTCGCCGGATACAATTGTAGGCGATGAAGTACATGAGAACTTCTTTTCGGATCATTTTCGGCGACTGGCACCGCAGGATATCCATGCCCATGGTCGTCTTGATGTCGCGGAAAAACAGTTCGACATCCCACCGCTTGAAGTATAGATCGGCAAGCTCCTCTGCAGGATATTGCTCGGCATCGAGCAGAGTGGTGACAATATAAAACTGCTGGGTTCTGAACCCTGCACAGGGCACCGTGACCTTGATCTGTCGCAAGGACACCTCTCCCGGAAGTTTTGCCCATGCATCTTTTGAATACGACCGAGTGGCGCTATAAACGGGACGCTTCCACGTGATCAGCAGGTCGTCAGGTCCGAGCTTTTGGTGACTACTTGCTGCCTTGACCGGCGTTCTCCGAGCAAGGGTAACGACACTGTCAACACCCTGTTTTTCCAGGTTTGCGATGTCGAAATAACTGCAAAACCCTTTATCTGCTAGGAAGATGTCACCTTGCTTAAACGTCTTCCACTGTTTGCGGAACAGCGGAAGCTCGTGACTCTTCTTGTTGCCGATCTCGTAGCTGAGCAAGGCGCCGCTTTCCAGCGAAAAACAAGCGCAGATACGTGCCGTCGGAAATCCGCAGCCTGGTTTCTGCGAGGATATCTGTGGCCAGATCTCCTGGTTCGCCGGTGTGTCGGGCATGCTGATTCCGGTTCCGTCGACGACAATGACTCGCCGGTTGTTCAGTAAGCCGGTCTCCGGCATTTCCTCAAGTCGGTCCGCCGTATGTTCAAGGATGCTCGAGAGCATCTGTTCATCCAGCTTAGTGCGGGCCGTGCAATACGAGGCGGTTGAGGACGAAGGGACCTTTATCCCTTTTATGGAGGCATAAGACTGAAGCTTGCGAATCACTTCTTTGCTACCTCCGTCCGCATCAAGAACCTGACTGAGGAAAGCCCAGAAGGTGTTCTCCTTGGAGAAAAGTCGCCTGCGGCTCATGGCCCCTGCTTGCTCCGGTTTGAGAAGCGAGCGGGGGATAAATTTCTCAAAGACCTCACCGATCTGCTTGAAGGACTTTTGCCTGAGCAATGCCATTTTTTCAGCAAGTTTCTGCTGGGCGGAACGGGGCTTTCGGCGAAGGGTCTGCAGGTGAAATCCTGGGAACATCGGCGTTGTATTTTTCATGGCCAATTATGACATTTTTGCCCAATATTCTCAGCTGCTTTCCCTTGCAGGGGGGCCTTAAGCTAGCGCCATTCGGGACAGGCACCTTTTAATAAAGCCAAAATGAGCCGGTCCCTGTTTATCCCTGTTTGAATGCCTTGCTGTTAAAATCACTTAGCGTACTTTGTGCCTTGAGTGAATGCAGCGAACAGGCGGTTGGAACCGGAATCATCGCAAAGGCGCAAAGAGCGCGAAGCTAAAGTCTTTTTGGAGGAGAAGCGGGTTGAACAATCGCAGAAGGGCTGGTATTATCCCGTTTGGATAATTGGGTTTGGATAATTGAGAGGCCA
>JAQYVZ010000154.1 GCA_030145205.1 Desulfuromonadales bacterium
GCCTATGCCTGACACGCCGTCTGCCATTTACCACCACCCAGCGCCTAAACCAGTCAACCATGTGCCGCCGCCTATGATTGCTGCCAGCATCGTAAATAATAATATCAGCAGCAGCATTTCAAAGAAGGCCGCTTTGCGCTCTTGCTGCTTATACAGCGTTTCCTCGCGCTCTTTTTTAATCTTACGCCGTAACTCCACCATTTCGCGCCATGTGCCATAACCAAAGCGATTGTTCAGCATTTGCTGCAAATCTTTTTCTTGCTCTGCCAGTTTCTTCTGGTGAATAATTATCTGCAAAGCTTCTTGCTCTACTGATCCAGATGAAAAAAGCTTAGTAAAGATAGGCGGGTTCTTACGCTGCTGCTCTGCGCGGCCAAGATCCGCTGCTGCGCCATACCATTTGCCAAGCTGACCGGCTACGTCTTCAAGATCGCGGCCAGCATACACCAGCTTTTTTACCATGTTATAGGCTTGTGTGGCCCCAGCAATGGCTGTGATCGGATCTATCATTTGGCATCTCTACCCACGTCGGCGAAACGCGGGCATCCACTATTATATTCCACCCTTATAACATATGGGTAGTGATACCAGAAGGATGGATATGGGCATCTGTATATACACGCGGTGTATAGCTGCCCATATGCAAGCACGCCAACGGCTACGCTGGCGAGCGAGCAAATCACCGCTCCATCAGGCGGTCTATTTTCTCTTCGATGCGATCAAAGCGCGCCACGATCTGGCCCATGACGGCTGTGCTGTCTGCCTTGGTGACGTAATCCTTTGCCATTTCTTCGCGGGTCTTGTTGAGCAGAATATTGAGGCGCTGCATCTCGTCCACAGCGCTTTTCAGCACCCAGCCGATCAAGCCCAATCCGGCAGTAAGTGCCGCCGTCCAAAGCATCTCGGCTTCCATTATGCCGCTTCCTGCTCTGTCCAGACCGCCGCTGGCACAGCTTCGACTTGCCATTTAAACCGCGCTGGCCCGACAACCGGCACACCGGCCACGATGTCAGACGCCGTTAATGCTTGGCTCTGCGTGACGCTTGGAGCGCCGACCGTAGGCACACCAGCCGTAATGCTGTCAGCCGTTAAGCTGATAATTTGCGTGATCGTTGACGCCGCGACAGTCGGAGTGCCGGACGTAATATCACCAGCCGCTAGCTGCTCATTCGGAATAAGCGTGACATCACCAACAGTAGGCGCACCAGCCGTAATATCAGCGGCAGTAAGCTGCGTGTCGGCGCCAATCGACGGCGTACCGATGGTTGGAACGCCAGACGTAATATCAGCCGCTGTCAGCGCGTGAGCTTGGCTAATCGTTGACGCAGCAACCGTGGGTGTGCCAGCCGTGATGTCGGTGCTTGTGAGCGACTGCCCTGACGAAACGCTTGGCGTTCCTACTGTCGGCGCACCAGCGGTGATGTCGGCTGACGTTAGAACGTGCGCCTGACTGATCGTTGAGGCGGCAACCGTGGGAGCGCCAGCAACAATGTCATCGAGGCCAAACGCTGCAGCAGCCCCTGTGTCGGCGAGCGGGGCAGACGCTAAGGGGCTGAAACCTAGCATGTGTCGTTACTCCTTATGGCTTCGTCGGCCAAGTGACATTCGTCGGAAACCCAGACTGACTTGGGACGTCTCGCAGCGCCTGTCTGTACGTCTGCATCTCTGATGTCATCGTGTTGTCTGTAAACGCTAGATAATCGGTTTCTGCGAGACGCCTATCTCTTTCTTCTCTATTATATTTTGCATTTAATGTATCAGCGGATGGTTCAGCCGCAATATCCCTTGCCGCTTGCTCATTATCCCAATCGCTTGTGTCTGTTAAAACACCATCTACATACTTTTTTGGCATGATATTATCCTACGCTAAACAACCGTATTTTTCCTGCATCCAGAGTTCCACTTTCTGGATAAATTCTTATGTTAGTTA
>JAQYVZ010000155.1 GCA_030145205.1 Desulfuromonadales bacterium
CAATCGGTTGCCTCGAACAACCCGGCCAGCAGCACGAACAGGGTAAACGGCAGCAGGGCGTGCAACAGCCAGAATTTTAAACACAAACATTTATTCATCGGTCATTCGTAGCGATGGGATTTGAACAGCTCGAAGGCCGTCTGGCAATGGGCGGCAGCACGATCGGCCAGTTCTGAATCCTCCTCAACTGGCTCCAGAGCGTCAGTATCGGCATGGTAACGGAAAAAGTCAGTGGCCCCCTGCAGCCCGAGCACCACCATGCGGGCGCCGTCGATATACGCCACATCGTGGTTGTGATTCAGCAGCAGGGGATGATTGCCCCCCACAGGGTTCAACACGTTCTGCCCGTAGAATGGCGCTGTGTAAGAAAAACCCAGCAGGCTGAGCACGGTCGGGGCGATATCCATCTGACTGGTGATACCTTCGACGGTCCCCGCCGGCAGCTTGCCCGGTGCGTAGAACAGCAGGGGGATACGATAACGCTCGACCGGCACCTGAGCCCGACCGTAGACCCTCGCATCGTGGTCGGCCACCACAACGAACAGGGTATTGTCGTACCAGTCATGTTCCGGAGCCATTGCCATAAGACGCCCCAGGGCATGGTCAGCATAGCGGATGCCGGCGCTACGCCCGCCCCCCTTGGGAGGGACCCCCTCGATTCCTTCGGGGAAGGTATAGGGTTTGTGGTTGGAGGTGGTCATAATGATGGAGAAAAAAGGTTTCCCCTGCTGGTGAATCCCATCGAAATAATCCATGGCATGGCGAAACAGGTCTTCGTCGCAAACGCCCCAGATGTTGGCAAAAGTCGGATCTGGAATATCAGAACGGTCACTGATAGCGAAACCGTTGCTGGAAAAAAAGTGGTTCATATTGTCGAAATAACCGTAGCCGCCGTACAGGAAGCTGGAATGGTAGCCGTTCTCGGCCATTACCCGGCCCCAGTTGGCTATCCCCTCGCTCCCCGGCCGCTTGACAATTGACTCACTCGGAATCGGCGGGAACGATGTGGAAATGGCCTCGAGCCCCCGTACGGTCCGGGTGCCAGTGGCAAAGGCGTTGCGAAACAGCAGTCCTGACTGGGTCAGGCGATCGAAGTTGGGCGTCAACTGTCGCCGGTCGCCGTAGGCACCGACGTAGCCGGCGCCGAGAGATTCCTCGACGATCACCACCACGTTCATCTTGCCCAGTCCGGCGGAGTTTTCGGCAAAGGAGCGGTTGATGTTACGCAAATCGGGAGCGACAAAGTCACCGCCGCCGGTCGCCAGACTTTCGCGAACTAGAGTAAAGGCCTGATCGTCCGCGATAGTCCGGTAGTGTTGCGTATAGTCGAGATCGTTGGTTATAAAAGCCTGGAATAGACTGCTGATGCCGTTGGCGCTGATCTGGTTGCTCACCCGGTTGGCGGAATACGCCAGGGTATTGGTGGAAAATCCGAAGCCTGCCAGGGCAATCAGCAGTGCATGCGCCGCGAAGGCTTTGCCGCGATCGAGAAAACGATCGGGCTTGGCCAAGCCAGCATCCAGATGTCGCCAGGACCACCGGTACAGGAGGCCGGCCAGCACCAACATCACCAGAATGACCTGCAGCACTGGGTAAGAATCCCAGATGTTCACCAGCACCTCGTGGGGATAGATCAGGTAGTCGACGGCGACCAGATTGAATCGGGAATCGAACTCGTCAAAAAAGAAATATTCCGCCGACGCCAGGTAAAGCATCCCGAACAGGACCAGAAAAAACATCAGCCCGGCCAGCCGGCGGTAAAGCTGATGGCCGGCGATACCTACCGGCATCAGCAGGCGGAACAGCGAAAAGGGCGCCAGCAGGTATACCAGTTCGACGCTGTCGTTGGCCAGGCCACCGAGCAGGATAAAAGGAACCTGGTCAAAGGACGCCCGGGCAGGCAAGCCGAAAGCCCACCAGAG
>JAQYVZ010000156.1 GCA_030145205.1 Desulfuromonadales bacterium
GGAGGCGGTGGTCAACGGGTTGGAAATGGAAATACTGCGGGCTGCCGGCTACGAGGCCGACCTCTTTGCCCTTTGTTTTGCCACTGCGGACCAGAAAGAGGGGATGCTGGCGTTTTTTGAAAAGCGGCCGGCCGTTTTCAAGGATTGCTGATGGGCCTGGAACCGACGGTATTGACGGTTTTGCCGTTAGGGACTGGCTCCGCAGGTGCCTGTCCCGAATGGCGCTAGTTTAAGGTCTTCTTTCATGGGAAAACACCTGAAAATATTGGTTCAAAATGGCATAATGGCCCATGAAAAATACAACACCAATGTTCCCAGGTTTTCACCTTCAGACCTTGCGTCGTAAGCCCCGCTCTGCCCAAAGGAAATTTGCTGACAAGATCGCTCTACTGCAGCAAAAGTCTTTTAAGCAAATCGGCGAAGTCTTTGAAAAATTTATCCCTCGCTCGCTTCTCAAGCCGGAGCAGTCAGGGGCCATGAGTCGGCAAAGGCTATTCTCCAAAGAGAACACCTTCTGGGCCTTCCTCAGTCAGGTTCTTGATGCGGATGGAGGTTGCAAAGAAGTGATTCGCAAACTTCAGTCTTATGCCTCCATAAAAGGGATAAAGGTTCCTTCGTCCTCAACCGCCTCGTATTGCACGGCCCGCTCTAAACTGGATGAACAGATGCTCTCGAGCATCCTTGAACATACGGCGGACCGGCTTGAGGAAATGCCGGAGACCGGCTTACTGAATAACCGGCGGGTAATTGTCGTCGACGGAACCGGTATCAGCATGCCCGACACTCCTGAGAACCAGGATGTCTGGCCACAGATATCCTCGCAAAAACCAGGTTGCGGATTTCCGACAGCACGTATCTGTGCCTGTTTTTCGCTTGAAAGCGGCGCCTTGCTCAGCTACGAGATCGGCAACAAGAAGAGTCACGAACTGCCGCTGTTCCGCAAACAGTCAAAGACGTTTAAGCATGGAGACATCTTCTTGGCAGATAAAGGCTTTTGCAGTTATTTCGATATCGCAAACCTGGAAATGCTGGGTGTTGACAGCGTCGTCACCCTCGCTCGAAGAACACCGGTCAAGGCTGCAAACAGTCACCAGAAGCTCGGACCTGATGACCTGCTGATCACGTGGAAGCGTCCGGTTTATCACGTAAATCGGGCGTATCCAAAGGATGCGTGGGCAAAACTTCCGGAAGAGATGTCCTTGCGACAGATCAAAGTCACGGTGCCTTATGCAGGGTTCAGAACCCAACAGTTTTATATTGTCACCACCCTGCTTGATGCCGAGCAATATCCTGCAGAGGAGCTTGCCGACCTGTACTTCAAAAGGTGGGATGTCGAGCTGTTTTTCCGCGACATCAAGACGACCATGGGCATGGATATCCTACGGTGCCAGTCGCCGGAAATGATCCGAAAAGAAGTTTTGATGTACTTCATCGCCTACAACTGTATCCGGCGACTGATGTTCGAAGCGGCCGAGGAAGCGGACCTTGATGTTCGAATTGTGAGCTTCAAGGGTAGCGTTCAAGCTCTTCGTAACTGGGAGCCCCATTTAAACCAAGCGAAGATCAGCAAATCAGAACGGTTCAGGTTGATAAGCGACCTCTATGAGGCGATGACCGACACGCCTCTCCGGCAACGCCCGGGGCGAAGTGAGCCCCGATGTCGTAAACGACGACCGAATAATTACCAGCTGATGACCGCTCCAAGACACGAGATGAGAGAGATTCCGCACCGTAACAGATATCGTGCTACGACACCTTAAACTAGCGCCATTCGTGCCTGTCCCCTTTGTCGCTTACAATTGGATCGACTTGATCTCGAGGAATTCCTCCAGGCCGTACTTGCCGAATTCGCGGCCGTGGCCCGATTGCTTGTAGCCACCGAAGGGGGCGAGCAGGTTGAAGCGGCCGCCGTTGATG
>JAQYVZ010000054.1 GCA_030145205.1 Desulfuromonadales bacterium
TTCTCGGATGATGGCGGCACTACTACTCACCACACAACGGAACTCAGTATTACGCTCAATGAGCCTACACTGTAGGAGATGACATGGAAATAAGGAGGGGGCGTACTGGGGACGTCGAGCGTCTGGTAGAGCTAGGCGCAAAGTTCTGGGAGTTTACACGATACTCCATAATGGACGACATGAAGTACAGTAAAGAATCGGTGAGGCAGTTGCTAATAGAACTGCTCACAGGGAGCGGCTATATCCTAGTCGTAGAAGAGGACGGTGAGATACAGGGCTTCGGCCTTATGGTGTATTACCCCCTCATCTGGAACAGGGACGTAAGGTGTACGGGCGAGTTAGCCTATTACCTAGAGCCTGAGATGCGCGGGACAGGCGCGGGGATAAAACTGTTAAAGGACCTTGAGAAGGTGGCTAAACGGAAGAAGATTCGTTACATAGCCATGATCTCGATGGATCATAGTATGGATGTCGGCCCCCTCTACGAGAGGTTAGGCTACACGCGTACTGAGACGACGTACACTAAGGCGCTATGACACTATGGAAACATTCTTTTCAGAGAACCTGCTCGAACTTCTCATCGTAATACCAATCGCCATCGCAGGGTGGGGATTCAAGAGTTGGAGTTCGGCACTCAAGTCCACGACAAGTCAGATCTTGATAAAGCTTGACTATTTGATGCAGGAGTTCCATCAGCACAAGGTGGATGTTGAGCGCAGGGTTACACGGGTAGAGACAAAGGTAGACCTCTTACACGAGGATAACGTATGCAACCATCACGTTGAACACCATCGTAAAGAGGACCACTAATGAAAGTAAGGGAGGCAGGTGGCGCTATAGCGTTCCAGAATGACGAGGGAATGGTATACGCTGTAACACCGATCAGTGACGTAGCAGGTTTCTTAGGAACCTCCGGCATCCCCATGGGGGATATTAAGGGGGACCTGGATTTCATATTCCAGAATCTAGAACTAACAAAGCTGATCATGTTTGTAGAGGAGCACCAGGCAGACGTGATTAAGCTGGTTCGGAAGGTGGGATTTAAGCAAGAAGGCCGCCTTAAGAAGGCTACGTCAACGGGTGATCTTCTTGTATTCGGACAATACCGATAAGGATTAAGACATGGCAGGAGTAACCGCAGCCCTAGCTATAGGCGCATCAGCAGTGGGTGGCGCAATGAGCGCTAGTGCACAGGGCAAGCAGGCTAGGGAAGCTGCAGCAGCCGCAGGGTGGATGCCCAAGGGAGTAAGCGGCGCGGGCGGCATGACGAACGCGACCGGTAGTGGTGGGGTTCGAGTCCAGGCTGACGAGAGGACCCAAGCCTACGGGGATCAGTTCTTCAATATGTTCCACGAAAGGGCCAACGGTGGCGGCTACGGTGGCATTGCAGGAGGTATGGCAGAGCAGATGGGCACGCAACAGCTGCCCGGCGCGTTCAATAACGCACTTCTTGCTGGAAGCCAGATCCCGCAGGGCGCGTTCGACGCGTACACCCAGAACGCTGTTAACAACGCCCAGTTTGGACAGAACTTCGGACAGAATATGCTGGGACAAGCGGCACAGTTCGGAGGCAGGCAGACAGGCAATAACGAAGCACTAGCGCAGAACCTCTTCGGCAGAGGCTTCGAGGCCATGAACAAGGACTTCTCGCAGCTATCGGCAGACCAGCTGTCACGTAGCCGTGCGCTGGCCCGTCCGATGGAAGAACGTGCAGTCAACTCCAAGTTCCAGGGCCTGTTCAACAGGGGCATTCTGGAGCAGAAGGGAGGACAGAATCAGATAGCTGATCTAGCACAGTCACAGGAGATGGCAGACATCCAGAGACAGAACAGCGCAGATATGTTCGCTAGTAATCAGCTTGCTCAGAACCGCGCCTTCGGTGGTCAGATGATAGGGCAGGGACTGCAAGGCAGAGGTATGGACCAGCAGTTCAACCTTGGAGCGGGCAACATGTTTGCAGGCATGGGGCAAAACGCTATGAACTTCGGTGCGCAGCAGGCAGCTGCCGGGCTAGGCGCGCAGACGCAGTTATCGGATATGCGAAACACGCGCGGCCAGCAGAGACTGTCTAACGTACAGCAGATGCTAGGCTTCGGCGGTGGTCTGCAGGAGAACAACTTCAACCAGATGCTGGCGTCATTCGGCGCACAGAATCAGATTGATTCCAACATGCGCAACCTTATTGCTCTATCCCTCTCCGGCGGACAGGCCGCCTCACAGGCGGGAGCCAACCAGGGCAACTTCCTGATGCAGCAAGGAGGCAGCCCAGTAGGCTCGTTCTTGGGCGGAGTAGGAAGTGGCTTAATGGGGACAGTCTAATGGCCAACGACCAGATTAAACTATTCTCCCAGTTTGGAATAGACCAACGTAGCGAGGAGCAGATGCTCCACGACCAAGCAGCCCAGCAACGGCAAGACGCCTTTGCGCGGGAGCAGGCGCGTACGCAGACGTACAGGGGCGAGAAGGACCTACGCCGAGCAGGTACAGGAGTGGGTGCGTGGCTAAAGGGTAAGCTAGATGACCCTCAGCTTTCTCCCGACCAGAAGCGCGACCTCGAGATGCGCGAGTATGCTGGGACTTCTATCCGCCAAAAGATGGCGGACGACGCGGGCTACCGTACCAAGCTAGAGGCAAACCCGCAGCTTGCTGGTATCGAGATGAAGCGGAAAATGGGAGAATGGGCGTTCGATAACGGACACATAGAGCTCGCTGCTCAACTCAGTCAGGCTGCCGGCACTGAGTTGTTCGAGATGAGGGAGAAAGAAGCCTCCATTGAAAATATGAGGGAAGAGAGGCGCGGCAAGATACAGGACCGCAAGATCAAGGCGGACGAATACCACAGAGACAGAGATAAGGCCACGCAGATCCTACTGCCTGAGGCAGACGGGACCTACGATGTAGCGGCCCTTGACAGTAAGATGGTTGTAGGCAGGTGGGACTCCGACCGGCAGGCCTTCGTCACGGATAAGGGTGACGAGGTCACTGACTTCATGACGTTCGATCAGGCAATGGACCTGCGCCAGCAGGCTATTGACGCGATGGATGGCGAAGGCGTAAGCAACATCAACGACCTCGATTTCGCATCGAAGGTACGCCTGTTCCATAGTTCTATAGGTAGCTCAGAGCGAGTGGCTATGCGCGCAGCCCACGATGCTTTGGAGGCTCAGTCCGCTATCATGAACAGCATTGCAGACAAGTTCGACGAAGCGCGCAACCAGGGCCTCAAGCCCGGTGCGTTCCTAGACGGACAGGGTAAGCTCGCTGACATCACCTCTGACATAGCTGACATGGTCACGACCGCAGGAAACACGTTCCACGTCTCTGTCGCTAAGGGCACGCTACAGGAGCGCAAGGCGGAGAAGGGCGAAGTGCAGCCACTGTACGGCACAGAGGAGTTTAATGTAGCGTATGCGGAAGAACTCGCAGCGATCAACGCTCCAGAGTGGGCAGAGACGGGAAACATGGCCGCCGAGTTCCAAGCAGAGATAGTAGAACTCGCATACGCAGTAGCCCGTGCCAACGAGCCGGGCGCACGTCAGCTTTCAGACTCTGACTTCCGCCACGCTCTTAAGCAACTAGGCGCAGCAGCGGCTAGTCCCGAGCGTCTTGGACGGGTCATGTTGGGCCTGTTCTCGCGCAAGGCCAACCTTATGAGGGACTCCATCTCCCGCGCAGGGGGCATTGCCACCTCAGTGGGCCTCCCGGAGCCATGGGCAGAACAGAACATATGGGGCGGCTTGAACAAGAGCGCAGTCAAGACCTTTGACGCGACCATAAAGCGCTTCGAGGAACTGCCAGAGACACTAGCAGATACAAATATGAGGGACCAGCTGGACGAGGCTGGTATAGGTGTGCCCGCAGAAGCACAGCAACCCGCAGAAACACTCGATTATCTTGACTACTTCAGAACCCCCGCAGATCCTGTACCACCCGGAGACTAGACAATGTCAATGCTGACTACTAGAGAGCAGGGTGTAGAACTCCTCCGCATGTTGGAGGCGGGCGAGATTTCTGATCCTGCAAAGCAGGAAGAAGCTAAAGTCGCGCTTACGGAACTGAGTAAGCGCCTTCAGGGTGAGGAGCAGAAGAACCAGCTTGCAGCACAGAATCAGCAGCGTCTCGCAGATGCGTCGACCGCCGTTAACCTGCTGGCTGTGAATCCTGTAGGAAACCCGATGCGTGATCCCAGGGGATCGCACTCCGGACAGTTTATCTCTCCGAACGCTCTAGGACCTCCCCGCGCTGACGCGGACTGGGTCCTTCACAATCAAGCACGAGACCGTGGCATAGACATCAACTTAGGGGCTGGGTTTGACGAGCGCCTAGGGCAGGGACTGGCTCACCTCAAAGAGCCGGAGCTCAAGCAGCAGATGCTTGAGGCGCATTACAGGAAGCTGTTGAAGGAGGCTGGCATTGACTGGCCCGAGACAGTGCCCGTTGTGTACAGCGAGGAGCAGACGGGCAAGCTGGCCTACGTACGCGCCATCACGGGGGACGACCCTGACTTTGAGCAGAACCAAGGCAAGACTAGACTGACGCTGGTGAACCCGGCGGGTATCGACATAGGAGACTTCGTAGAGTTTCTCCCTGTACTGCCTACGGTAGCTGCAGAGGTAGGTGCCTCGATCATAGCGGGAGCGGCCCTTAAGAGTCCCCAAGCTGCACTCCTTGCATCAAGCAGCGCGGCAGCTGTGATCAACGGACTGTCATCCCCTGCTAAGAACTTCTTACTCAAGAAGTACTACGGCGTCACAGACGAACAGCTAAAGCAGTTCTCTGATCCTAACGAGGCTCTCAAAGAAGCCATGTTTGCTGGTGGCATGGAGTTCGGCATGGGCCAGCTTCTGGAGTTGGGACGCTGGGCGCGTAATAAAGGCGGCAACCGTGTCCTCACAGAGGACGACTACGCTGCGCTGGTAGAAGAACTAGAAGTAGTGCGGCAGCGGGTCGCCCGCTTTCAGAGAGCTACCGGTGAGGAAATATCAGATCCTCTAATGTTCGTAGAGGCTGCCTCTAAGAAACTAGATACCACGTCTGGACAGAGCATAGGATCGAAGTCACTAGGCTTCTTCAAACGCCTGCCCAACAAGATAAAGATGCAACTCGCTAATGCGAACGACGTCACCCGCTTTAAGATCAACCGTGGCTCTAAGACAATGAATAACAATGCCGTTGGATACGATCCCGACGGTACGCACCACCTCGGCCTAGACGACACCGGCCTAGTCACCCCCATGCAAGACATATACGATACGGGCAGACAGCTGTCTAAGTACATGGAGGATGACTTCGGCCTGACTGAGGCAAGGCACGCTAAGTGGCGAGCGGGGGAAGACTTTAACGAGGCGTTGGATGACCTGGCTAACAGGGTAAATGCTCAGCAGTTCACCTCTGTTCAGGACAAGGTCCTAGGCCAGTACAACTTATCAGTTCGTAACGAAGAGCTGCAGTGGGGCCACTTCAAGGCTCTGCTAGAGCCCAGCGCGAACGGCAAAGAGTACGGCATAAAGCTGATCAATAAGCCCGGCAGCCCCATCAACAGGGCGCTAAAGGATATAGATGAGCAGGCTACACAGAACCTGTCTAAGTCTATGGGGCAGGAGCAGGTACAGCTGGTGGAGGACATGGCCGCTATGCGTGCTGGCGAGCTTGACATCATGCAGATGCACCGGCTGCGCTCCAACTTGGTACGACGACAGCGTATGATGAGCCGTCAGGCCGACCCGTCAGGGTGGACTAAGGAAGACATCAGAAGCATCATCGACGCTATCGACGAGACGATGTTCAAAAGCGACTGGGTTCGCAAGGGCACTACGGCCCATCCGGGATCTGGGCTCGCAGTTCCCGCAGTTAAGAGAGAGGCTATCGCCCGCTATCATCTAGCGCGTGAGTCCACGAAGATGCTGAATGAGACCGCGTCCAAAGATCTCATTAACGATCTGATATCGACGAGCAACGTATACGACTGGAACCAAGGCCGCCGTGTGTACGGCAGGCGCAAGTTCGATATGATGCCCGCTCAGATAGAGCAGGCTCTGTTCGAGCCCCGCGTAGTGCGAGGGCTGGCAGACGTGATGGAGATGTCAGGGTATAACCCCCACCTACGGGCAGGGTTTGCTGATCACCTCGAAGGCATCTACAAAGAGATGGCTCTAAACCCAGACGGCTCATTCCAGAGGGCGGGGTACGAGAAGTTCATAAACAGCTACGGCGATCACATGAACGAAGTGTTCGGGCCGGAGAATGCATCCCGCATCCGAACAGCAGATGACTTTGGTCGTGCCGTATTGAAGGCTAACGAGAACGCAACCAAGATAGCCGACGCATACAAGGTGGCGTTCGGGGCCGGCTTCAACCCTGAGACGCTGGCTACCAAGGGCACCATAGACGCTGTCATGAGTGCCGGAGATATCTCCGTACCTCAGACACGACGTTTCATGAATCGCATCAGGCAGCTAGACCCGCAGATGCATCAGAGCCTGAAGGCAGAGTTTGCCCAGTGGTCTCACATGCAGCTATCTCGAGGCGAGATCTTCCTCAAGGATGGCAATGCAATCCGTAACTTCATCGGGAAGAACCACGGCAAGATGCGGGCCGTCATGGGCAATCAGTACGTCAGGGACATGATCACCATACAGAAGGTGACGGACCTCGTGGACGCGTCCGACATGGCACGCAACGTAGCCGAGCCAGTGCAGCAAGCATGGCTACAGGTTACTCGCTCAGTGTTCGGTCCTCTCTCCCGCAAGCAGCGTTTCATGACTGCGGCTAACCGCATCATGCGCGGCAGGGGAGCAGAGAAGGCGCTGAATCTGATGGCCGATCCCGAGGCACTACGCAAGTTCGTCCAGCTAGAGAAGATGAGTTCTAAGAGTCTTGCCTTCTGGGCGACGGTCGATTCGCTAGGACTGCGTGGGCTCATGGCAGACGCTGGTCTGACTGGACCTACGGACCTCAAAGAGGTAGCGGCGAAGGAAGAGTCACTACGTAACCTCGCACAAGGAGGCCCACGATGATGAGCACCCCGGAGTACGTAGAGATGAATGAGGGCTACGAGCCCTACATCTATCTGGATAGTGAGGGCATAGAGACTATCGGCATTGGGTTCAACCTCCAAGAGGGGTTCACCCGAGACGAGTGTCTTCTGATCCTCAACTACAGGTTGGGCAATCTACAGGACAGGCTGCGGGACACCTTCCCGTGGTACCCCATGCTCAACCAGGTGCGCAAGACAGTGCTCCTCGACATGGCGTACAACCTGGGAGTCCCCAGGCTTTGCCGTTTCATTAAGATGCTTCGTGCTGTATCAGAGCAGCAGTGGAGCAAGGCGGGGGAGGAGATACTAGACTCCCGCTATGCCAAACAGGTAGGCCGCCGTGCCGCACGCAATGCGCAGATGATGCGCACTGGTGAGTGGTATGAAGCTAAGACATAGGGTAGTCATCGTAGAATGGGGTGACGCCTTCATTGACACGAACGACTTCGACGAGAAGGACGCAGCAAAGACAAAGCCAGTAGGCCGCAGGACATGCGGCTTCCTCATAGCAAAGAACCAGCACGGGTACGTACTTGCAACAGACGAGTATGATCTGAAGAAAGACGGGGTAGCAGGTAAACTGTTTGTCCCCCACGGAATGATACGAGAGGCCAAGGAACTTACATGAGTAGGATAACAAGCAATCTAGCGCAGGTGTGGGGCAAAGACCACATCTGGATGATCGACGGTCATGCAGATGAGCGGGTGTACGGCTGGAAGGATATGACTGCCGACCTGTCGGGGCGGGGCGTAGGCGCTACCGCTCCCACGTGGGCGGTGTTCCGCGACGGTATCAACGCACAGCAGTTCTCCAAGGGCGATGAAGTACAGATCGTATTCCACCCCAATCACGACGTTGCGGTGGGCGAGTTGTACTACCCTCACATACACTGGTCTACGAACAGCACCACGGCTTCGGGTACGGTAGTATGGACGATAGAGATTACCGTCGCAGAGGGACACGACACTGATGCGTTTCCCACTACGCAGTCCTTCGACCTGTCCTACACGTTCACAGAGAACAAGCAGTACCAGCACTTCATAACGGAAGTCTCCGACGCACAGGCTGCCAACTTGGTCATGCCTGACGTTGACTCGCTCATCCTCATGAAGATGACTCGTAAAGACGACGCGGCTGATACGTTTGCAGGTAATGTGTTCGGCCTCACGGCTGACATTCACTACCGTGCAAGCAAGTACGCGACGGTGAGCAAGGCTCCGCCGTTCGACACAAGGGTATCCTAGCATGTGGGAAACAATCGTAGGTAAACTACTTGGTAGCTTCGGTGAAGAGGTTGCAGGGTACTACCGAGACAGGCAGAAGTTGAAGCATCAAAAAGAATTAGTAAAGCTCGAAGGCAAGATAGCCTACGAGGAAGCGAAACTCCGCAGAGCGGAATCGTCTGAAGGACGTGACCACGAATGGGAGTTAGAAAGCATCCGCAACAGTGGATGGAAAGACGAGTGGGTGCTGATAATTCTATCTATCCCGCTGATACTGGTGTTCATACCGGGTACCACAGACGTCGCACTCAGAGGCTTTGAGGCCCTTGAGCAAACCCCTGACTGGTTCAGGTGGTTGGTTACGATGATCTATGCGGCCACGTATGGAATACGTTTATGGAGAAGGAGGTAAGATATGAGACGCTTTTGGGAATGGATTAAGTGCTTGTTCCGTAAGGAACGGCGCATTAAGAACGGGGCTACGCGTGGTAGAATCTACCAGAAGGTAAACCCCACAGAAATTGAGGTCGAGGTCCCCGTTAACGAGGGTGGCATCGTCTTCATGAAGAAGGCCAAGGTGAGCTTCGATGCGAAGGTCGTCCGGGCCGACGGGACAGTTGAGCCAATTGATCCCGCTGATATTACACTTGCAGCAGAACTTGCAAATAGGAGACTACTCTAATGGCAGACATTTTTACACAGGCTGGCGAAGAACTCGTAGCCGATTACGTTGACGGAACAGCGTCAGCACCCGCTAACTGGTACGTAGCATGGGGCACTGGCGCTGGCACAGCAGCCAAGGGCGACACCACGCTATTCACAGAGGCTACCGAGTCCCGCGTGATAGCTACGGAATCCCAGCCTACGGCTGACGCTAACCGCTTTATTGGCACCATCACGGCAGACGGCACCAAGACGATTACGAACGCAGGTGTATTCGATGCGTCCACGACAGGCAACTTGCTCCTGAAGTCTGACTTCACGGGCGTTGCACTCGTACTGAACGACAGCATCCAGTTCACGTTCACTATCACCTGGAGCTAGGCCCCGCCATATGTTCAAAGTCGCTCAAGGCAATTTAGCTTCTGGCGCTACTGGCACAGCTGACTTCACGGTTACGGATTTCGGCACAGTCGCGGGTGCAATCGTCTACACTAATCGCGCCAGTACCACCAACGATCCTGCGATTGCCGAGGGCGATACAACGTGGATTTGTGCCGGTTTCTGGGACGGCACGACACAGGCTTGCTACGCGCATCATTCTGAGGATGGGCTGACCGGCGCGGTCAATACCGACTGCTGGAACATCTATTCCAGTAACAAGATTGCGTTCTGGACAAACAATTCAGGTACAGCGCAGTTCGCCGCCACCATTGAAAACATTACTAACGGGGTACGAATAACGACCGATACCTCGGACGGTGAGGCGCACAAGTGCATGGTGATCCTGATACCCGACAATGGCGTATCTAATATCGACGCGCGCGTACTTGATCGCT
>JAQYVZ010000157.1 GCA_030145205.1 Desulfuromonadales bacterium
GCCTGAAAATGAGGCAGGCTTAAAACTAGGTTTACTGAAGAAAGATGTTTCCAATGACTCGAGCCTCGGGGGGTCGACCCCGGGCGAGAGCGAAAATAAGTTGGATACCTATATAAAGGAGGAAATAATGATTAAGGAAAGAGCCTGGCCAGCCAGGGCGATGTATATACTCATCGCTGCGGCACTGGCCATTAGCTTGATAATTATGGCGGCACCCGCCCAGAAGGTGAGCGCCGCCGCTGAAGTGGAGGCCGAGTGGGAGAGGGTCACTACTCCCACCACGGACGACTGGCTCCTGACACCCCAAACCGATATCATCGATTTTGCCGTGGCTGACGGCGGAGATACGGCCTACGCTATCGTGAATAACTCGACCGATGATCTTCTGTTGAAGTCCGAGGACGGCGCCGCCACTTGGGATGACATCACCGATGCAATAGAGGATGAAGCTGGTGATGGTAATTCCTTCACATTGCTCAAAGTGGCCACCGACGGTGAGGATGCCGACTTCGTGGCTGTCGCCCTTGATGTGGTGGGTATGCCCACCGTGCATGTGTACATCTCTGATGACGGCGGCTCGACTTTTGAGGACACCGGCGCCCTTACTGCGTTCATGAACCCCGACAACGTCTATGAACTCGCCGTATCCCCCGAAGTGGACGGCGACCGTGACATCGCCATCGGCGGCACCGATGGGATGGCTGGTGCCGAGCTCTGGCGCTCCACCGCTACCGGAGATTCCGCCAGTACCTGGGAGGACATGACCTGGCCTGCAGACTATCCTGGCTGGCAAGCTGGTTCAGCTGTCGTCGACATCCATTTCGCCCCCAGCTGGGACGAGGACAACACCATCCTGGTTGCTACTGCTCTCAACGGCGCGCCAGATGTTGTCCACCTGCAGTTCGGCACCTGGGGACTGAACCCGGGCTGGAACACGAACTCGGTCCTGGGCATCGACGCGGTGACCGTAGTTGGTCCTGCAACTGTCCCGTCTGTAGACGGTGTTCCATGGGGCACGCTTGGCGGAGCGACAGCGGGCATAAGCACGCCGCTGGACTACTCCGGCCGGAACTCCGATGGCAGATATGCCTGGGTAAACGTGAACTACGATGAAGCAGGACCCGCAGCACCCGTACCAGTAGGCAAGATATTCCGTATAAAGAACAAGTCTGTCATGGAGGTCAACCAGCAGGTCGAAGGACTGCCCTGGCTGACCAACGTGAGCTACGTTGGCTACATAGCCGAAGGTAAGGCCATAGCCGGCGTGCTGGGCAGCGGAGACCCGAGGGTTGATGGAGGCTTGACAGATTGCTGCGAGGGCGTACAGGTCTTTCGCAATGACGGCATCTCCCAGATGGACATCTGCTGCATATTCTGGGAAGAGGCCTGCAAGCCGCCCACCGGGAGACATGCTATGGCGGCATTCTACGTAAGTGCCGACAAGGCCTACGCAGTTGCCCTGGGCCCCGATTTAGACTATGACGAGGGCGCCTGGTCGGTAAGCTTCGACGACGGAGATACCTGGAACCAGCTCAGCCTGATTGACACCTGGATTGATTACTTCTCCGACGTCGCGGTATCGCCCGACTGCAACAAGACCTTCCTGGTCAGCGTGAATGTGGCTACAGATTGCTACTGCGACAGCGTCTGGCTGTACGGCGAAGAACTTCCCGAATATGGATACAGCGAATACAGCGAGCACTGGATACGAGTCTGGTGCGGCGAACTCGAGGGTGATGACAATAGGTACCCCGAGCAGGGCCTGCTCAGACTGAATCCCGAGGAAACGACCGGCGACACCGTCTATCTAGTGGACTACGGCACCAGTACCGTGTACTGGAGCGAGCTGGAAGGCCTTGACTGCTGGAACCGCGGGTCTGCCCCGGTAGA
>JAQYVZ010000158.1 GCA_030145205.1 Desulfuromonadales bacterium
TCCCTGAAAGAGCTTTTCGTGTCAAGGGCCTCCCGGCGATTTTTCGCGCGCACGGTCCGCGCTCAAGTCCTGTAGGGCTTTTTTCCAGTTGTCGGAGTTTCGTTGAGAAATCGGTTTGGGAGCCTGGTGGTTGTCGCGGTCATTCTGTTGCGAGGTTGTTCGCGCCGTTCTTTTCTCATGCGGCGGCACCCCTATCCATCCCTTCGTGAATCCGCCTGCCGAAACCGACAGTCGGTCAAGTCCGTGTAAACCTGACACTGAGTATTCCACTGCGACCGTCTCGCAAACGCCAGCCGTCTCAATCAGAATTACGCTCGGCATACGAGGCCGAGTCCACGGGGACACTCAGACTGGCGTGGGCGTCTGCGAGGGCCTCTTCCCAAAGGAAGGGCCGATGCAACCGTCATTCGCTCTCCCTTGTTCCTCCTCTTGTTCTATAATTGTTTCGTCCGGTGAAGCGGAGTCGGGCTCTGCGGGAACGCAACCCGACAAGGAATAGCCGGGCTAGGGCGGGTGAATGACCCGTAAGGCCCTGGCGGCTGAAACCGCCAGGGCTGTTTTGTCTTCTTGCTTCATTCATTTGTCCTACCATGCCTCCGAAAATCCGACTCCCCTCAAACATGTTTCGCACCGGCCCTCATGCAACCTCACGCCGCTTGCGTCGCCGGTTTGCGTGCCGGCGGACCGCCCATCACGTAAGGCTCGTTGTGTTTCACCATGTGCCAAATGATCGTGGCCAGCCGACGCATCACTGCCACCCGGGCAATCTTCGAGCCACGCCGCCTTTTGATCCTTCCGTACCATGCCTTCATCCACGGATCACGCCGCAAGACGTGTAGCACCAACTGCCCGAGCATGAAGCGCGCCATGGCGCTGCCTTGCTTGGTAATCGAGCCCAGCCGGTCGGTGGCCTGGCCGGAGTTCCGACAGCCCGGCGTCAGGCCCCAGTAGTTCGCCAGGCTGCTCGGCCGGGGAAACCGCTCGATCAAGCCGATCCGGGAGGCTAATGCGAGGCTGCTGTACGCCGCGCAGCCCGGGATCGTCGCCAACACGGCCGCTGTCTTACTCTCGGCTTGCCGTTTCTGGATCTGGGTTTCCACCTTCGCGATCTGCTCATCCCAGAGCTGCCACTGTGCCAGGAGTTGATCCATCTCCAGTCGGTCGATCACTCCCAAGGCCAATTGGACCAACCACTTTTTCGCTTGGATCGTGCCGATCCCCTTCGTCGGACATTCCTGCTCCAGATTGTGTTTCCGCAAGATGTGCTTGATCTTGTTGATGGTCCGCGTGCGGAGTTGCCCCAGCCGCTTGCGGAGTGCGGTGATCTGCCTGTCTTCCGCGTCCCGCTGGCACGGAGGCTGCACGCGGCGGATCCCCTGGACCTTCTTGCCCGCCAACAGCCGATTGCGATTGACCCACAGGATCTCGCCCAAGGCGTTGGCATCCCGACGATCGGTCTTCTTCTTCGACCGCTTCTCCGGTTGGATGAGGATCGTCTGGCGGCAACCATACTCGACGAGCAACTTCAGCAGCCAGTCGTTGAAGCCGCAGACCTCCAGAATAGCCACAAACCCTCCTTCCGCCGGGCTCTGTTTCCGCACGTCCTCCAGGAACTTCCGCACCCGCAGCCACTGCGTGCTGACCTGGCGTTTCAGTAGCACGTCGCCTTGTTCATTGCGAAGATTCACGGTCAGCTGCTTGCGGTGCTGGTCGATGGCAAGGTACAACATTGTCGGTCCTCCTGTTTGTGGTTTTGATGAGTAGTACATCTACTACATCGTATATACCACCAGGAGGACCGCTCTTTCAGAGAATCAGAGCCCCCGGGGCGATCTCCTCCTACGCCTGGGACGCGGCGGGCCGGATGAGCGTGGCCGATCCGCCG
>JAQYVZ010000159.1 GCA_030145205.1 Desulfuromonadales bacterium
GGCGAAGTTTTTCAGTTCGAATCCGGCCATGCTCATGGCGAAGAGGAAACCGATGAAAACGATGGAATAATGAAGGAGTTTCTTGATTGCGTCGCGAACCCCGCGGTCGAAATCCCGGTGCGGGAAAACCTGGGCTTCCAGAATTGCCCGCAGGAACCAGGAAAATGAAATGGCCAGATAGAGGACCAGTAACACCAGCATGACCATGTAGAGGGAAATTTCGGTTTCCCCGAAAATCATGCTTTTATCCATTAATGCGGTCCAGGCCTGTCCGGCCGAGTTGTAGATCCCCCAGACGACCAGCAGGTAGAGGAGCGAATAGCTGAGGATGAAAATCTGCAGCAGATTTGATAAGCGGATGGTCAATTCGTCCCCGTAGCGATAAAAGAAGGGGTGGCGCACAACCATGGGATGGGTCAGCAGAAAGCGGATGCCGCCGTGACCGAGGCGGATGGTCATGGCCATGAATAGGCTGAGGAAAACGGTGCTGACCGAAGAGACGATCAGTCGCGAAGAAAGGTTGCTGTAGCCGCTGATCTGGGCGAGCAGAGCGACCAGCAGCACCCCGGCGCCGACTCTGAGCGCGAGGGTAAAGCCATCCATCCGGCCGTCTTGGGATTTGATGTTGCGTTTGGCCATAACCAGCAGAACGGGAATCCCCAGCAGGCATAGGGCCGTCAGATAAAGGCGGTAAAGTGGAGACGGAAAGGCGATCAGCTGCAAGATCTGGGTGATGATGAAAAGCGCCGCCAGCAGGTAGACCATGAATTTTTTGCGCGGGTTTGTCAGCAGCCCGGAAACCAGGATCGCGGCGGTCAGGGCGGCAAGCACCGATATGCCGAGTTTCCAGAGGGAAGGAGCGTTAGCGTACAGGGCGCTGAGTGAGATGATGGCGACAAAAATCCCGGTAGCCCAGGGATGGATCGCAATAAAATGCCATTCTTCGGTAATCTGTGAGCCGCGTCGGTGACGGCGGATAAACAGGGCCAGGGCAATGGCCAGGATCACCTGCAGGGCCGGCAGCCAGGCCCGTTCGGTGAGGAATTCCCACTTGACCTTCTGTACCTCGTCGATCCCGGCTTTGACCGATGTCCAAAGATCGGTATTGAACTGGAGGTAAAAGTCTCGGTTGACAAACGAGCGGGTGGTTTTCGTAAAGGTCTGTTTACGGAGGCTGCTCAGTGCGATGTCGATCTGGTTCTGCACCTCGAGCAGGACGGTCTGCAGACCGGTCACATCCTTCTGCAGGGCGATCAGGGGCGCGGCAATTTCTGTCGCTCGGGCAATGACGCTTTGGCTGGTGGCATAACTTTCTGGAAATGCCCCTATGGGAATTTCGACCTGGGAGTTCTTCAGGTGCTCTTGCCACGTTTTCCAGAACACTTCGCGGTCGTTCCAGCGCTGGCGAATCTGGTCGGCCTCGGTCAGTTTCAGGGACAGCGTGTCGAGGATTTTTTTCAACCCGGCCATCTGTCCAGTGAGATTGCTGCGAATTTCCAGTAAGCGATCGAAACTCCAGTCGGCCGGTGCACCGAGGTCTGAAATTCTCTGCACAAGTTCGGTCTGGCGGTTGCTGGCGGCGGAGATCTCGGTTTTCAGAGGCCCGAGTTCGTTCAGTGGTGCGAGCAGCGATTCGGCCTTAACGGCGTCCTCGGCGAGTTGCGCGCCCCTTGGGATGACGTCGGCAACGCCGGGAAAGGCACTTTGCAGGGTGGGATCCAGCGGCGCGTCCTGGGCGGAAACGGAGAAAGCAAGGCCGAAGAAGAACCCGAGCGCAAGGCAGAAAAGCTTCATACTGATTCTGTCATCCAGGGAAAAGCCGGGGAAGCGGGTTGGCCTTCCATGTTAGCTGCCGGTGCCGGTTGTC
>JAQYVZ010000160.1 GCA_030145205.1 Desulfuromonadales bacterium
GGCCGCGTGAATGATGTTGCACTGGACGATCAGGTTTTCGTAGATGAACTCGGCCGGATAGGTGTTGTTGGCATGAATGCCTCCCACCTTGGCCGCCGCGAGAAAGACATACTCGGGCTGCTCCCGGGCGAAGAAGTCCCTGACTGCCGCCTGCTCGGTCAGCTCAAGTTCGGCCCGGCTTCGCAGCAACAGGTTGTCATAGCCGTCGGCCTGCAGTTTGCGAACAATCGCCGAACCGACCAGCCCAAGATGACCAGCGATATAGATTTTTGAATTTTTATTCATAACTCAAACCTTATAAGCAATTTTTGCCACGAATACACACGAATGGACACGAATTTAAAAACCAGGACCTGAATGCTTTCAGCTTTCATTCGTGAAGATTCGTGGCATTGGTGGCTAATTCGTTTCTCACAAAACCAGCCGCTTATGCTCAACTCTCTTAGCACCAAAATTGATCAACAGACCGAGCCGCAAACCCGTGGCCTTTAGGTAATTTAAAACTTGAGCCTCATGGAGACGATTAAGCCGATCCACAGATTTCAATTCAACGATCATTTCATTATTTACCAGCAGGTCGGCAAGATAGATCCCGATCCTATCCCCCTTATAAAAAACACTGATTTCTTTTTGGGCCTCGGCCTCAATCCCCCGCAATTGCAATTCCTTAAGCAGGGCATTCTCGTAAACTTTTTCAAGAAACCCAGGACCAAGCGTGTTGTGTACCTCAAAAACCGCCGACATGACCCTGAAGGAAAGCTCTTTAAAAATCACATTGGTCATTACATCATCAGGCATGCCCCACCCTCCAACAAGATT
The DNA here is from genome assembly GCA_030145205.1 of Desulfuromonadales bacterium. GTDB lineage: Bacteria > Desulfobacterota > Desulfuromonadia > Desulfuromonadales > BM103 > JAQYVZ01. The sequence continues at coordinate 820 of JAQYVZ010000160.1, forward strand.
CAATAGGCATTCTTAGCTACAAATTTTCACGAATGAGCACAATTATGGGTTACACCCAAAGCCCATATTATAAAATCTCTTTTTGATTCGTGTAAATTCGTGACATTCGTGGCTAATTGGTTTGTTCTTACTCGTGGTAATCGTAGGTATTAAACCCATGCTGCTTGCACAGCTCATCCCGTTGGGCTTCTTCGAGGTCGGAGCGGACCATCTCCGCTACCAGCTCGGCAAAGGTGGTCTTCGGGGTCCAGCCCAGCTTTGCCTTTGCCTTGCTCGGATCGCCGAGCAGGGTTTCCACCTCGGTCGGGCGGAAGTAGCGGGGGTCAACCTTGACCATCGCTTTTCCGAGTAACTCCTTACACGCTGCGGGTGCTTTGCTTTCGATGATCGCCTCGAGGTAGCCGATTTCGTCAACCCCGCTGCCTTCCCAGCGCAGGGTGATGCCGAGTTCAGCGGCGGCGGCATTGACGAAATCGCGCACCGAATACTGCACGCCGGTGGCGATGACGAAGTCTTCGGGTTGCTCCTGCTGCAGCATCAACCACTGCATTTCGACATAGTCGCGGGCATGGCCCCAGTCGCGCAGCGAGTCCATGTTGCCGAGGTAGAGGCAGTCCTGCAGGCCGAGGGCGATCCGGGAGACGGCGCGGGTGATCTTGCGGGTGACGAAGGTTTCGCCGCGCACCGGGGATTCGTGATTGAAGAGGATGCCGTTGCAGGCGTAGATACCGTAGGCCTCGCGATAGTTGACGGTGATCCAGTAGGCGTACATCTTGGCGACCGCGTAGGGCGAGCGCGGGTAGAAGGGGGTGGTCTCCTTCTGCGGCGTCTCCTGCACCAGCCCGTAGAGCTCGCTGGTCGAGGCCTGATAGAAACGGGTCTTCTGCCCGAGCCCCAAGATCCGGATCGCCTCGAGGATGCGCAGGGTGCCGATGCCGTCGGCGTTGGCGGTGTACTCGGGGGTCTCGAAGGAGACCGCCACGTGGCTCATCGCCGCCAGGTTGTAGATCTCGTCGGGCTGCACCTGCTGGATGATGCGGATCAGG
>JAQYVZ010000161.1 GCA_030145205.1 Desulfuromonadales bacterium
CATCCGGTATCCTTTGAGAAACGCAAACCCCTCAAAGAAAGGAGCCTGCACCATGAGATTTTACACGAAACAGCACCAATTTTACTGCGGCATCGACCTGCATGCCGACGCCATGTACGTCTGTATCCTCGATGCGACCGGCGAAATTATCCTGCACAAGAACATCCCGACCCGGCCGAAAACGTTTCTGAAACTGATCAAACCGTATCGAAAGGGGCTGGTGGTCGGCTGCGAGTGCATGTTCACCTGGTACTGGCTGGCCGATCTCTGCGCTGACGATGGGATTGATTTCGTCCTCGGCCATGCCCTTTACATGCGCGCCATTCACGGCGGCAAGGCCAAAAATGACAAGATCGATTCGCACAAGATTGCCGTGCTGCTGCGCGGTGGTTCCTTTCCGCTAGCCTACGTTTATCCCAAAGAGATGCGCGCTACTCGCGATCTTCTGCGCCGCCGCACCCATCTGGTCCGCAAACGCGGAGAGCTTTTCGCTCACATCCAGAACACCGCCACCCAGTACAATCTTCCCGACCCGCTGGGACGGATTGCCAAGCCGAGCGAGCGCGGCGATCTGCTGAAAAAGTTCACCGATCCGGTGGTACGCAGGATGGTCGAGGTCGATCTGCTTACCATCGAGCATTACGAAAAGCTGCTCGGGGCGCTGGAGCGTGAATTGGAGAAGATCGCCACACAGCATGACCCGGTGAGCTTTGCGCTGCTCAAAAGCATTACCGGTGTAGGACGGATTCTCGGGATGGTAATGCTCTACGAGATTGAGAACATCGCCCGCTTTCCCCGGGAGCAGGATTTCGCCTCGTATTGCCGCTTGGTCAAGCCGGCCAAAGAGTCGAACGGTAAATCCTATGGCCACAGCGGCAAGAAGATCGGTAATGCGCATCTGCGCTGGGCCTTCGGTGAGGCGGTGGTGCTGATGCTCAAAGGCAACAAGCCGGCCCAAGCCGTGTTGCAGCGGCTGGCCAGTAAGCACGGCAAAGGTAAAGCCTTGGCGATCCTCTCCCATCGACTCGGCCGGGCCGTGTACTACATGCTCAAGAATCAGGAGCCTTTCGACGAGGAGCGTTTTCTGCGTCGGGGCGTCTGAGGGGAGGGGGCGGATCAGCCAGACCGTCTAACTGGATGACACACTACCGGGCAGATTGACCCGAGCGGCCGAATTGAAGCGAAGACTTCTGGGAGAAAAACCCGCAGCCAGGCCGCATGATCAGCCAACCACCGTCAGCCAGCTTTTTTGATTGGAGGTCCGCCTCGCTCCCACACATATTGCGCGATGGTCCAACGGGCCAGCGCCGGATTCTGCCCCTTCCCCGATCCCGCACCTAACTGTGGCCATCGTAGGATTGATGGACCCCGATTTTTTGAATAGGACGGCACAAGGGTACGAGCGTGATTCCAGGCGGCAGGGAGGACTCGAAGCCAGAGCCCCTGCATCAAGAGCCTCTATAAGTGTTTGGAGCAGAATTCGTCTGCAGCCAGAAGAGAATCCAAAGTCAGAAACCGGATGGCCTTGGTTTGATCAGTCGCATGTCAAAGAACGAAAAACTTCAATCTTTTACGTTCGCGGGATATTTTTGTCCTTGACGAACGGGGGCCTGATAAGTGTTAGAAGGCTTCTAGCGAACCTCTTTCATGCAGGATTCCGCTTCTTCTGAAGTAAGTTCAATGCGGGTGATACGGAGCAAACCGTTTGCTATTGCGGGTTCAAAATAAGCTTCTATTTTGTCTGTGTCAGTTCTTGATCGTCTATCTGTTACTTCCTCTGGAATGTTGACAAAGACCAGAGATAGATATGCGTTGATTTTTTTTATAGAACGGTATAGGTGGATTTTATTTAACATTAAGTA
>JAQYVZ010000025.1 GCA_030145205.1 Desulfuromonadales bacterium
GGTGCTTCAAGCTCTGCTGGCATGGGACGTAGCGACAACTGAGAGTGTTGCCGTTGCCGTGGCCTATCTGACTGCAGAGCAGAACCTGGATGGTGGCTGGGGGGTCGGCCGCGGCCCGAGCATGGTTCAGCCGACAGTCAATATCCTGCGGGCTCTGAATTCACTGCCTGACGGCGAAACGGTCCCGACAGTTATCTCCAGCGGGCTGGGCTGGCTGCTCACTCAGCAAAACTTGGATGGCGGCTTCGGCAACAGCTCGAGCACTGTCTACGATACGGCTTCAGCGCTTCTGGCGCTCAAGGTGACAGGTGCATCACAAGCATCTGTTGAGAATGCTGTTGCTTTTTTGTTGAACGAGCAGGATGTGGCTGGCAGCTGGCGCGGCAGTGTCTTCCAGACAGCGCTGGCGGTGCAAGCCTTGTATGCCGGTCAGGTTGCTGCGGACCTTTCTGTTGACCCGGCCGAGGTCGTGGTGACGCCGGCTCTTGTGACGGAGCCTCAAGGTCAGGTGCAGGTCGCGGCTTCTATTGTCAACTCCGGTGAAACAGCAGAGCCTGCCGTAGCGGTTGCTTTGTATACGCAGGCGGCTACTCCGGAGAATCTTCGGGATCAGCAAACCGTTGCGGTCCCGGCGAACGACGCGACCGAAGTTCTTTTCCAGATTGCAATCGATAGCCCTTTTGACCAGCACTTGATTGTCGTTATTGATCCTGCCGCAGCACTCACTGAAGCCAGCAGAGCGAACAACGTGGCACAGGTCGTCTTGCCGGTCGACTTGCCTGCACCGGCCGTTGGATTTGCTGTCACGTCCTCCGAAGGTGTTGAAGGGAACCCTGCATCGATTCTGCTTGAGCTGGAGTATGCATGGGATCAGCCGATCAGCGTCGATTACGCGGTGACTCTGCTCGGCAGTGCCAGCAGCCCGGAGGATTATACCTTGCCGGATGGGACGCTGCTGTTTGCTCCCGGTGAGACCTCGCTGAGTCTCGATTTCCCGATTGTCGAGGATGTTTTGGAGGAGGGTCCTGAGACAATTGTGATTGCATTGTCGAACCTGTCGGTGGGCACTCCGGGGGTAATGCAGCACACCTTCCAGATTATCGACAACGACACACCGCCAACCATCGCTTTCAGTATGGCAGGCAAATCTGGTTGGGAAAGCGCTCTGTCCGTGCCGGTTGTCGTGTCACTCAACTTCCCCTGGCGGGAGCCGGTTTCAGTCGATTGCCTGGCGGTTGCCGGCAGTGCCGTTGAGGGGGCGGATTACAATATCGCGGACAATACACTGACTTTCGCGCCCGGAGAGACGAACAAAACTCTCCTGTTGTCGGTGGTCGATGATGTGGTTGCCGAGTCAAGTGAAACAGTCGAGCTGGTCCTTGACAACCCGATCAACGCGAGTCTGTCCACAGCGCCGTTTGTCTACACGATCCTCGACAATGATACCGTGCCACAGCTCACGGTCAGCCCGGTTAGCGCTGATCTGGACGAGTCTGCAGGCCAGGTCGCTGTCAGTCTGACTTTGGACCATGCTTGGACAGCCCCTGTATCAGTTCTTTTCGAAATTGATTCGGCAAGCTCTGCCGCTTCCGGTGAGGATTACACTCTGGATCGAACGCAGATTACCTTCAATCCTGGAGAAACGGTACAGACCGTTTTCCTGAACATCATTGACGATTATCCGGTTGAAAATGACGAAAACGTGATGATTAACCTGGTGAATCCGGTTGACACCATATTACTGCAGAGTCAGTTGAACTATACGATCCTCAATAACGATATTGCACCGACAGTTTCAATCTCTGCGCCGGTTGAAGGAAGTGTGACGGCAGACGACACACCGACGGTTGTATATACAGCAAGCACGGATCAGGTGGTTGTGAATTTGAACGGCAGTGTAGTTGTTGCACCTTCCGGGCAAGAGTTAGGCCCACTTCAGGATGATTCGTATGTGCTGCACGTCGAGGCAACCGATGATGTGGGCAGGGTTGGCTCAGATGACGTTGTGTTCACAGTAGATACGACCCCGCCAGGGATCATCCTTGTTTCACCAATTGCAGGCGTAACGCCCGAGACAGAGCCTCTGCTTTACTACCAGGTAAGCGATGGCGACGTGGTTGTCACTCTCAATGGTAGCGTGATCAACAAAATTTCTGGCGAACGACTTGATGCGTTGGCAGATGGCGATTATCTTTTGGAGATCCAGGTCATCGACCAGGCGGGTAACCGCGCGATTGCTCAGGCCGCGTTCACCGTAAAAACTGCGGAAGATTTGCCCTCTGTCATTCCAGAAGACCCTTATCCCGTGAACCTGATGCAGCAATGGCCTTATGTCGATGAACGGAGCCGGGAATTCCGAAACTACGCTGTCGATGCTGAGGGGAACGTTTTCTTTGTTGATACCTTGGGGTGGTACAGCACCTACAAAATTGAAGTTTCTAAATACGATAAAGATTTGAATTTTGTCTGGAATGTGATTCTGGATTCCGGCTACGACGATCGTCATGTCGATTTTCATTTTTCGGAATGTGATTCGTCCCTCTATGTGGTTGGGGAAACCAGAAGCCGTGGCTGTTTCGACGGGAGCGACACCTGTGCCTTCAGCGTTCATGAAGATGCTGTCCTGTTTAAAATCAATGACCTCGGCATGACGGGCGAGGTGGAATGGGCCCAGCAGTGGGGCGGTGCTTATGAAGACATTATTCACGGCATGGCTGTGGATGATTTCGGCAACATCTTTGTAGCTGGGCGGCAGGAGGAGACGTCTTCTCCTCTGAATTACAACTGGTACACCTTCGCCCGATTCGACGCCTCGGGCAACAAGCTTCTTGATATTCATGACAGCGAACAGGGGTATTGTGCCGAAACAGCTTCGGAAGGATTTCTGTATTGTGGGTTCAATAAATATGACTATAACGGCAACTATGTTGAGTTCATCGAGCCGCCAGAGGGCTTTTCCTATGCAACTCTCCAGAAAGACGGCTTCTTTTACAAGGTAAGTTTCGACAATCGAATCCATAAAATAAGTAAAGAGGGTGTCTATGTCTGGGCGTCAGAGCCGCTCGTTGTTCAGCCGCGTTCTTCTTCGTACACGAGTGCGTATGCCGCCATCAGAAGTTACACGGTCGATGTTGACGGCAATATTTTTGTATTGGGTGTTACGGATGGTGTCCTGGGTGATGGTGTGGCTCTTGGTGGGGACGATATCTTCCTGGCGAAATTCGATTCTTACGGTCGACTGATCTGGACGAGGCAACTTGGCAGCGGCAAGAGCGATCTTTATCACTATAGCGGTATTGGCCTTGTTTTCGGGGGAGACGGCAAGCTCTATTTTGCAAATCAGATGCTTGCGAAACTGGATTTTGCCAACCGGTATGATTGGGAACTGTATCAAGTTGATACGACTGTCGCACAGCAGCTGCCACTCCTGGATCATCAGACCTACTATGTTGACAGCATGTCATCCTGCAGCGGTAAAACCTTTACCAAGGGACCTGTTTACGCATCGATGAGTCAGTCTCCGGGAAGCTGTATGGTGGCTGACCAGGTGACACTGAAATTTTCCGGCGGTCCGAAGGAACTGCTGATTGCCTACGATCCTGTTCCAGTCTCCGTGCCGACTCTGGTTCAGGGCAATGCGGGCGGAAGTCTGCTTTCGTCCATAACACCTGCGAGCGGAACCCTTTTTGCTGAACTGGTTGAAGTTGACCCGGCAGGTGGGTCCGTTCTTCAATCGTTCGGAAGTGTTTCCCGGTCGTTTGCTGCCAACGCTGGCGGCCAGGTTACAGACCTGTCCGGGCTGAGTGGTGTTATCCAACCGGGCCATTCCTTTGGCGTCGTTGTTTCTCTTGCCGCTGATGATAGAGTGCCTCATACGGTTCAATGGGGTCAGGACGGCCCTTGTCCTGCTGGTGGACAACAAACCCTCAGCGTAACGACAACGCCGCTTGAAACAGAGGCCCCGTACGTGACCATCAATCTTCCTGCCGAGGGTGCAACTCTTGCGAGCAATTATGTTGTCGTTGCCGGAACGGCGGGTGACAACAGCGGCTCCGGGGTTGCGCAGGTGGTTGTTTCGGACGACAATGGCGGGAGCTGGCTCCCGGCAACCGACACTTCTGTCGATCACTCCTGGTCAAGCTGGCAATATGTCTGGATCGCTCCCTCCTCCGGCAGCTATCGCCTGTTGGCCAGTACAGTCGACCGGGATGGCAATGTTAACGTTGAACCTGCTGTCATAAACTTTGATGTTGGGGATTTCTCTCCATCGCTGAATGTGAACCCCGTTGTTTCTCCGACAAACGCTCTTGCGCAGGTCATCAGCGGGGTATCCGATCCTGGTGTAAGTCTGTCCGTGACAATCGCTTGTCCAGCGGAAAGTTCTACATCGGCTTCTCCCGTCATCCAGAACCCGGACGGAACCTGGCTGTTTACAATCAGCAACTTGGTACCGAACGCAGAGAACGGTGTGGTTGTTGCTGCAACGAATGAATTTGGGACAACCCGTGAAACTCTCAGCATTGCAGTCGATACGTTTCCTCCAGCGCTGACGATTGATCCTGTCACATCGTCAACCAGCCAGGACAGCCAAGAACTTACCGGCACCGTTGAAGCTGGAGCCTTGTTAACTGTTGACGTCTACTACTCCTCCGTTTCTGAAGAGGTTCCGATTGTCTCCGGCACATGGAGCTATGTTGCGACCGGATTTATGGAGGGAGACAACCTGTTCCGTTTCACGGCAACAGATGGCGCCGGGAATCAGTCCTCCGAAACGGCCACTTTGACTTATCTGACGCCACCTCCCATGACTGTGGCTTTGTCGCCGACCAGTCTATCCGAGAACATGTCGGCGGATGTCCTGTTGTCGGTCACCAACCTTCAGCCGATTGGCGGGACCCTTGCCGTTGAACAGTTGCTCGATCTCGATCAGAACGGGATGGCCGATGCCGCTGAACCGGTTGTTCAGCGTTTTACTCTGACGGATGGATTTGCCGACAGCAATCGAAACATTCCGAGTGATGAAGATGGGCTGTCGGATGGTGCAGTCTTAGCACGCCTGTCTTACCAGTTGATCAATGATCGTTTCCATGCGCCGGGGTCTTCCCTGTTCCGGGTCGTGAATGCCAAAGAGACTGCTACGGCTGTATTCGAGGTGCATGAAACCAGTGAATTGCAGACAATCAGCGGGCAGGTCACGGGGGCTCTGGAACAACCTGTCAAGGGCGCTTTTGTGGCGTTGGCTGATAGCTGGGCGCGCGTTTATGGCTATGCTGTGACCGATGCCGTCGGGCAATACTGGCTGCAGGTGCCGATCCCAGGTGAGTATCAATTGTTGTCAATGGCTGAAGGTTATTACTTCGATCCGGCCAACACAAAAACGGTTCACCTGTCGTCCGGGCAGGTGTTGAATGGCGTCGATCTTCTGTTGCTGTCGGGCAGCCGTCACCTCACCGGACAGGTTGTCGACGCGGAGACCGGGCAGGGCATTTCGGGGCTTCTGGTGCGTGCTGCAGGCCCTGGTGGTATGGCGGCAAGCCTGACCGCCGCCGGTAACTACGCTCTGCTCTTGCCGGAAGGGACTTTTGACGTGTCGGTCAACGCAATTTCCGGGACGGGGCCGTCCGGGAAAGGTTATCTCGTGCCGGAATCTCCGATGTTCTCTGTTGAGGTCGACGCCGACAGTGGTGCCAACAATATCCAACTGGTTGCTGCAAACGGCTTGGTTGCTGGTCGAGTGCTTGATGCCGCCGGACTGCCTGTTGCCGGGGTGCCGGTGCAGGCCCGCTGCATGGATGCTTGCGGCACCGTCTACGGACAGAGTGATTCCCTAGGTGACTATACCTTAGGTGTGCTTGCAGGGCATTCCTGGCAGGTGTCGCTGCTGGATGATGCAGCTCAACCGCTTGGTCTGATTGGACCAGTCCTCCCAGAGGTGGCCGCGACCACCGCATTGATCCCGGGGCAAGATTTGACTGTTCTGTCGGTCGATGCGTGGATTGAAGGTCTGGTGACTGACGAGGCTGGCAGTGGCGTTGCCAATGCCGCGATTCAGATCACCAACAGTTTGACCGGGAGCAGTGCTCTAACCCGGACGAGCAGTGATGGCCGCTACCGGTTAGGTGTTGATGCCGGTCTGTGCAATGCCTATCTGTTTGCGGAGTTGCTGGGATATGACCCGACTGCACCTGTCGGGGTGGATGTGTCCAGTGGGCAGACTGTGATTCAGGATTTTGGGGTGACGCAACCAGATCTCCCCAATACAATCGAGGTGAGTGGTGCGGTGTATAACCTGCGCAAAGAGGTCTTGAGTGTTACTGCCAGCAGCACCAATCCGGACGCCCAACTTGCTTTGGAAGGTTATGGGCCAATGGCACTGACCAAGGCGCTTAAAGGGGTCTATACCTGGGTCTATAGCGGTATTGTCGCCACCGCTCCTGCTTCGGTGACGGTTACCGGGCCGGAGGGGAGTGCAACGGTTGCTGTCAGTTTGAAATAGCTTGTTTGGAAAAGGTCTTCAGAGATCCGAGAAACAGAGCAACGAAAAAAAGCCGGGACACGCCTGTCCTGGCTTTTTCTGTGATAGAGAAACAGGCGCTAGTTGGAGTTCTCTTCTCCAAAAATCTGCGCACTGAAAATGTAGATGTCTGAGTCTTCTGCCTGCCAGGCGTTGGTTGCCAGTCCGGCCTTCATGCAGGTCTGCTGCAGGAAGGTGTCGCGATCCCAGTTGTGCTCGGTGGCAACTTGCGGCAGCAGCACGCCGCGGTGAAAACCCTTCTCGATGTAGATGCCGTGAGTGCCGACTTCGATTTCAGCGATTTCTTCAATTTTTTGCAGGGGGGAGAGGACGGAAATTTCCAGGGTGAAGTTGTTGAGATCTTCGCGCTTCATCGGATAGAAACGAGGATCCTGGGACGAAGAGGCGAGGGCCATCTGAGCGACTTCGCGGAAGAGCGGCAGTTCCGACTGGAAATTGCCGATGCACCCGCGCAGCCGACCTGACTGTTTGATCGTAACAAAGCAGCCGTTGCGCTGGTTCAGGTGCTTTTCCTCGCGGGGTTCGATGTACTCCTCGCCGGTTTCAACGCCCTGGACAATCGCCTGACGGGCAATGGCGAGAAGGATTTCCTTCTCCTTGGAATTCAGTTCGGATTGCACACGACCTCCCTGATGTCAGCAGCAAAAAATAATTGATTTTTTGGTCGGGCCAATCATAGAGGTAAGTGTGAAAATTTTCAAGCAATCTTGACTGTCAAACAGTGAAAAATGGCGTTAGCCATCAATCCTCTTCTTCGACTTCTTGCGTTCGTTCTCATCAAGGATCCGCTTGCGCAGACGGATGGAGTTCGGAGTGACTTCCACCAGTTCATCGGTGTCGATGAATTCAAGCGCCTGCTCCAGGCTCAGTTCGCGCGGCGTGGTCAGCCGGATCGCTTCGTCGCTGCCCGAAGCGCGTACATTAGTCAGCTTTTTGCCCTTGCAGGCGTTTACGACCAGGTCCTTGTCCTTGGCATTCTGGCCGATAACCATCCCTTCATAAACATTGACGCCGGCACCGATGAACAAGGCGCCGCGATCCTGCAGGTTAAACAGGGAATAGGCGATGGTTTCGCCAGCTTCCATAGCGATCAGTACACCGTTTTTGCGGCCGGGGATTGGTCCTTTGTAAGGGCCGTAGCCATGGAAAGTGTGGTTCATGACGCCGGTGCCGCGCGTGTCAGTTAAAAATTCGTTGCGGAAGCCGATCAGGCCGCGCGCCGGAATGATGAACTCAAGCCGGTTGACACCGTCCATGGCGTTCATGGCGGTCATTTCCGCCTTGCGTGGTCCGAGCTTCTCGATCACCGTGCCCTGGTACTCTTCAGGAACGTCGATCATCAGGTATTCAAGCGGTTCGCACTGCTGGCCGTCGATTTCACGGAAGATGACCTCCGGCTTGGAAACCGCCAGTTCATACCCTTCGCGCCGCATATTCTCAATCAGAATCGAAAGATGCAGTTCGCCACGTCCCGAAACCCGAAAGGTGTCCGTATTGGCTGTATCCTCAACCCGCAGAGAAACATTGGTGCGCAGCTCCCGATGAAGCCGGTCGCGCAGATTGCGTGAGGTGACATATTTGCCGTCCTGGCCGGCAAACGGGGACGAGTTAACGATGAAGTTCATCGCCAGGGTCGGCTCGTCTATGGCCACGTATGGCAGCGATTTCGGTTGCTCGGCGCTGGCCAGAGTCTCGCCAATTCCAACGCCCTCAAAACCGGCCACGGTGATGATGTCCCCGGCAAAAGCTTCGTTCAACTCGACTTGTTTGAGGCCATCGTAGCCGAGCAATTTGCTGATACGGGCTTTAATGATTTCGCCGCCCTTGCGGATCTGAGCGACGGTTTCTCCGGTCTTGACCGTGCCGTTGAAAATCTTGCCGGTCGCGATGCGGCCGAGATAATCATTGTAATCGATGCTGGTGACCAGCATCTGGAACGGGGCCTGAGGGTCGACCTGAGGCGGAGTGACATGTTTAATAATGATATCGAACAGGGCGTCGAGGTTGTCGGTCGTCTCCGCCAGCTCAAGCTTGGCAATGCCCTGCTTGGCACTGGTGTAGACAATCGGAAAATCGAGCTGATTCTCGTCGGCATTGAGCTCGCAGAAGAGGTCGAAGACCATGTCGACAACTTTTTCCGGACGGGATCCAGGACGGTCGATCTTGTTGATAACCACGATCGGCTTCAGGCCGAGGTCGAGGGATTTTTTCAGCACGAAGCGGGTCTGCGGCATCGGGCCGTCGAAGGCATCAACCAACAGCAGGACCGAGTCGACCATTTTCAGGACCCGCTCCACCTCGCCGCCAAAGTCGGCGTGGCCCGGGGTGTCGACGATATTGATCTTCATCCCGTCGCGGTGGACCGATAGGTTCTTGGAGAGAATGGTAATGCCGCGTTCCCGTTCCAGGTCGTTGCTGTCCATGACCCGTTCGGTGATTACCTGGTTCTCACGGAAAACGCCCGACTGCTTGAGCATGGCATCCACCAAGGTGGTCTTGCCGTGGTCAACGTGGGCGATAATGGCGATGTTGCGGAGATTTTCGGACATGATATGCGCCTTTATGCTTCTGACTTTGCGTCAGTTTTGGTTTTTCTCTAAATGCCAGCCGGCCATCATAGCCGTATGTCGCAGAAAAGCAAGTGTTTTTCGTCGAAACCTCTTGCCAGTTGTTTCCGGTTTGGCCTAACATACCGTCCGCGATGCAACGACTTAATAGAAAAATAAATCAGTTGGTCAGCGTTTGCGTACTCCGGTCCTTGCTCGTCGGCGTTTTGCTGACACTGTCCTGGGGGTGCGCGTCCCTGCCGCAGTCCTTTCCGCAGCCGACAGCGCGGGTACCCATGTCCACCCAGGAGGCTGTGGTCCAGTTTGTCCAGCAACATGGTGGATATTATGCAGATGAGGAGTTGATTGCGTTCGTCCGGCAGCGGGGTGCGCTTTTGGTTCAGCAGAGTCAACGGCCGGACTTGACCTGGGCCTTTGCGGTTTTGGATCGGTCCGCCGCCGAAGTGCATGCTTTTCCGGGAGGGCAGATCTTCCTGACTCGCGGTGCGGTGACGGCCTTGCAAGACTGGCGGGAACTGGATCGTGTGCTGAACGCGGTCATCACTGAAGCCGCGGCTGCGCCGACAGCTGTCCATAGGCAATACACCTTAGGTCAGCTGTTTGCCGTATCTTCCGCTTTCCCGGCAGTCTCTTGGAAGAATGACGAAACAGCAGTTTTTACCGCAGAACTTGATGGACTTAAACAGATGCAGCCCGGTTACGATCTGTATGCGTCGGCTCGGCGCCAGGAAAAAAACGGCGACCTGACCGGAGCGATTCGGACTTATCTGCAGGCGGCGACCCTGGCTCCGGAGCAGCCACAGATATTAACGGGGCTTGGGCTGGCTTACTTGCAGGTGGGGGACCTCCCCTCAGCACGAACCCACTTGAACCGCGCGATCCGTTTGCAGCCAGACTATTATCTCAGTCGGATGGGACGGGGCTACGTTTTCCTGCAGCGGGAAGATTTCCCTGCGGCGATTGTGCAGCTGGAGAAGAGCGTTGCTCTGCTGCCGATTGTGCGCAATCGCTTTTTGTTAGCAGACAGTTACGCCAGGAACGGTCAGGAGGATCAAGCTCTTGTGCTCTTCCGGCAGGTGGCAGCTGATGATCGCAGAGGTAAGCTTGGCCGTGCCGCGGCTGAACAGATACGGCAATTGGAGAAACTGAAATGAACTGGACACCTTTTCTGAACGCAGATGAACGCGTTGAATGGGAGGCACGGCCGGCACCGCGCTGTTTTACCTTTCGACACTGGAAGCACGCGCTGTTCGGCCTGTTCTTCTTGGTAATCTGTGTGATCTGGCTGATCCTCGGAACCCAGGTGGCCGCCGAATTCGATAAAGCCTGGCTCGGCTTGCTGCCAATTCCGTTTGTGGCCATCGGCTGTTATCTGGCTTTTAGCCCTCTGCTGCTGGCCCGCCTCGAATGGGAACAAGTCTATTATGCCTTGACCGAACAACGCCTGATCACCCTGCGGGGCATTCGGAAACAACAGGTTGTGGCGGTTCGGCGCGCCGACATCCTCTACTTTCAGATGAAGAAGCAGGGCCAGGAGCTGGCGACTTTAAAGGTCCATGCCCGCCCGGAGGACCCGGTGATTTTCCTGCATTGCGTCGAACATCCCTTAACCCTGGTTGAGAGGCTGGAAAAGGTTGTAGAACAGAACATTGAACAAGCGAAGCAGAATGGCACATTGCCGAAGCATTGTCATTAAAGAGATATCTGAGATATAAGCAAAAGGCTTGATAGCCGCCGATGCACGCCGATTAACACGGATAAATCAAAATCACTATTTTGGGTTATTAAGCCCTTAAACAAAAGACAATGGTTTAAGATTTTGACTTTATATCAGCGAGAATCCGCGTGCATCGGCGGCTAAAAAGATTTTTGTTTTAAGGAAAGCTACAGAAACGCATGAATAAAACATTTTACCTCGAAACCTTCGGCTGCCAGATGAACGTGGTCGATTCGGAACGGATCGTCTCCCTGCTTGACGGGATCGGTTACAGCCAGGTGGAGGACCCAAAACAGGCGACCCTGATTCTGATGAACACCTGCTCGATTCGCGACAAGGCGGTGCGCAAGGCGTATGGTCATCTCGGTCGTTTCAAGCCACTGAAGGAGAAGAACCCCAGTCTGATCATCGGCCTGGGGGGCTGTATCGCCCAGCAGGAGGGCGGGGAGTCTCTGTTTGATACCTTCCCCTACCTGGACCTGGTGTTCGGGACGCACAACGTGCATAGGCTGCCTGAGTTGGTACAGAAGGTCGAGCAGGACCGGGTACGCTGCGAAGAGACCGAGTTCCTCGACATGGAGACCCGTTTGCGGCTCTTTCCGTCGCGGACCGGCGACGAGACGGTCAGCCGCTTTGTTACCGTGATGCAGGGTTGCGATAATTTCTGCAGCTATTGCGTTGTGCCCTATGTACGCGGTCGGGAGATCAGCCGACCCAGCCAGGAGATTCTGGCCGAGGTGGAAGACCTCGCGGCTCAAGGGGTGCGCGAAGTGACCCTGATTGGTCAGAATGTCAACTCTTATGGCACCCAGCAGTCCGGTGAGATCTCTTTCCCCGAGCTGCTTACGCGGGTTGATGCCGTTGAGGGTATCAAACGGATCCGTTTTACGACCTCCCATCCGAAGGACATTTCACCGGAGCTGGTTGCCTGCTTCGGGACCTTGCCGAAACTGTGTAAACACCTGCACCTGCCGGTGCAGAGCGGCTCGAGTAGCATCCTGCAGGCAATGAACCGCGGTTATTCCCGTGAGCAGTACCTTAAACTGGTTACGCAGCTGCGTGCAACCTGCCCCGACATCCGCCTGACGACCGATATTATCGTCGGTTTCCCCGGAGAGACGGAAGAAGACTTTGCTGCGACTATGAGCCTACTTGAGCAGGTCCGTTATGCTGAAATTTACTCATTCCTCTTTTCCCCGCGCCAGGGGACTGGCGCCGCCAAGCTGGTCGATGAAACACCCGCGACAGTCAAGTCAGAGCGGTTTGATCGCATGCTGAAGCTTCAGGATGAGATAACCCGGCAGATCTGGCAGGCCGATGTCGGCCAGACGTATCCTGTTCTGGTTGAAGGGGAGAGCAAGGTGGGTGAAGGTCAGATGTTTGGCCGAACCACATGGAACCGGATTGTCAACTTTTCCGGATCGGAAGACCTGGTCGGCCAGCTGGTTGACGTGCAGATCACCAAAGCGCACCGTAACTCGCAATTGGGTGAACTTGTAAAATAAAAGTGTTCACCACGGAGATGCGGAGATTACAGAGAAAACAGTCTTGTTTCTCCCTCTTCCTTGATAGGAGAGGGAAGGCTTCAGGGGAGCTTATATGAACGAAAAGGAATTCGCTTTTTTTCAAGAACTCATTGAGGCCCCGAGCCCATCCGGGTTTGAGCAACCGGCGCAGCGGGTCATCCGGCAGGAATTGGCGGATGTGGCCGACGAAATTCGTACCGATGTAATGGGCAACGTTATCGCTCGGCTCGATGGCCCAGAGGGCGCACCTCGGCTGATGCTTGCCGGACACTGCGACGAGGTCGGCTTCATGGTCAAGTACGTTGATGACAACGGCTTCCTCTACTTTGCGCCGGTCGGGGGCGTGGATGCCCACCTGGTGCCAGGACAACGGGTGACGGTGCATAGCGCGGCCGGGCCTCTGCCGGGAGTCGTCGGCAAACGGCCCATCCATCAGATTGAGGTGAAGGACCGGGAGAAGGTTCTGCCGTTCAAGGATCAGTTTATCGATATTGGCTGCATCGACAAAGAGGCCGCTATGCAACTGGTGGCGATTGGTGACCCAATCACCTTTGCCGTCGGTGTCGAACGCCTGCAGGGCAGTCGGGTCACCTCCCGTGCCCTTGATGACAAGATGGGTGCCTTTATTGTCGCTGAAGTCCTCAAGGAAGTGCAGCGCCGCGCCGACCAGAGCGTGACCTTGTTCGGAGTGTCGACCGTCCAGGAAGAAATCGGACTGCGTGGTGGGGCGACCAGCGCCTACGGCGTCAAACCGGATCTCGGTATTGTGGTCGAGGTGACTTTCGCCAGCGACTATCCTGACTATGATCACAAGCAGGCCGGGGAAGTACGTCTCGGCAAAGGGCCGGTTCTGGCGCGCGGACCGAATATCAACCCGATCCTGTTCAACCTGCTGATCGATACGGCCCGCGAGGAGGAGATCCCTGTCCAGATTGTGGGTGTTCCCCGGGCGACCGGAACTGATGCTAACGTAATGCAGCTTGTGCATGGCGGGGTGGCGACAGCACTGGTCAACGTTCCTTTGCGCTACATGCATACCCCGGTTGAAGTTCTCGACCTGGAGGACCTGGACGCGGCAATTAAACTATTGGCTGCCGTTTGCGCCAGGGTCGGGAGAGTTTCAAGTTTTATTCCGGTCTAGGGGGTCAAAAAAGGCTTGACAATCCTCCGTCTTTCCGATAAATTTCCCGCTTCTGTGAGCCCCGTACCCAAATCACAGATTTGAATATAGAGAGGAAAAGAATGAGTACTTCAATTGCGAAAAAGGACGAACTTCAGAAAGACTGGTATGTTGTCGACCTGGAGAATAAGGTTCTGGGCCGAGCAGCTACCGAGATTGCTCGTGTTTTGCGCGGCAAGCATAAACCGATTTTCACACCGAGCGTCGATACCGGCGATTTCGTGATCGTGATTAACGCTGACAAGGTGCGTCTGACTGGCAACAAACTGAGCCAGAAGATGTACTATCATCACAGCGGTTTTGTCGGTGGGATCAAATCGATTTCGGCGGAAAAGCTACTCGAGAAGAAGCCGGAGGAATTGATCCGCAAAGCGGTTAAGGGCATGCTGCCCAAGAACCCGCTCGGACGCCAGATGTTCAAGAAGCTGAAAGTGTATAGCAGCGCTGAACATCCTCACCAGGCCCAGCAGCCCAAAGAACTGAATATTTAAGACATTCGGGAGATATTGAATGATGGCCGAACAAAAATATTATGCCACCGGCAAAAAGAAGACTTCTATTGCACGTGTCTGGCTCAAGCCAGGCGCCGGTGACATTGTGATCAATAAGCGCGCAATGGATGAATACTTCGGTCGCGAGACGTCCAAGATGGTGGTTCGTCAGCCTCTGGAATTGACCGAGAATGTTGGCAAGTTCGACATCTTTGTGAATGTCACTGGTGGTGGCCCGTCCGGTCAGGCCGGTGCTATCAAGCATGGTATCACCAAGGCGTTGCTCGAGGTGGACCCGGAGCTGCGCGGCATGCTCAAGAAAGCTGGCTTCATTACCCGCGACAGCCGCATCAAGGAACGTAAGAAATACGGTCAGCGCGGTGCTCGTCGGAGTTTCCAGTTCTCCAAGCGTTAATCCTGCAGCCAAGTCTGCATTTTTGGAATTGGTCAAAAAGGGAAGCCTGCGGGTTTCCCTTTTTGCGTTTAATCGGTCACTCTTTCTGATTGTGTGAGGGCTCATGTACAAAGTTTCTGTTGTCGGTGCCAGTGGCTATACCGGGGTCGAATTGCTCAGACTGCTTGCCAGGCATGATGGTGTGGAGATTTGCAACGTCACGTCACGGCAGTATGCCGGCCAGCCGGTCAGTACCCCCTTCCCATCGTTGTATGGGTGTGTCGAACTTGACTTCGAATTGCTCGATCCGGCGACGGTGGCTGAGAATGTCGATGTTGTGTTTACGGCCGTGCCTCACCAGACCGCCATGGGTATGGTCCCGGATATGTTGAACGCCGGGGCCAGGGTTGTCGACCTCTCTGCCGACTTCCGTCTCGCTGACCCGGAGGTCTATTCCACCTGGTATCAGCCGCATACGGCACCTGAATTATTGGAAGAAGCCGTCTATGGCCTGCCGGAACTGTTTCGCCCTTATATCGCTTCGGCCCGGCTGGTTGCCAATCCGGGTTGTTACCCGACCAGTGTGGCGCTGGCTATGGCGCCTTTGCTTGAGGAAAGCCTGGTGGACCCGGCGACTGTCATTATTGACAGCAAGTCTGGAACCAGTGGGGCAGGGCGGAGCGCCAAAGTGGGCAGCCTGTTCTGTGAGGTAAATGAAGGGTTTAAGGCCTATGGCGCGCCGGCGCATCGGCATACTCCGGAGATTGAGCAGACTTTGAGCGGCCTGGCTGGTGAAGAGATGGTCGTGAGCTTCACGCCACACTTGGTTCCGGTCAACCGTGGTATTTTGTCAACCTGCTACGCGTCTCTTTCGAAAGAGATCGACCGCACGGACCTGCTGAGTCAGTTTACCGACTACTACGCTGCCGAGCCTTTTGTCCGGGTGCTTCCCGAAGGACAGCTGCCGAACATCGCTTATGTCCGCGGGAGCAACTTCTGTGATATTGGTGTGGTGGTTGATCCGCGGACCGGCCGTGTTGTGGTTGTCTCGGCGATCGATAACTTGGTTAAAGGCGCTGCAGGACAGGCGGTGCAGAACATGAACCTGATGCTGGGCTTGCCGGAAACCCAGGGGCTGCAGCAGGCGCCAGTCTTTCCGTAACAACTTACACACAGAGAGTGATACATAAAAAAGACGCAGAGTGCGTTTGAGGTCTTTAAAGCCTCAATCGTTCTCTGCGTCTTTGTATTTGCTGCTCTGCCAGGACTGTTGACTTACCCGGTTGGTTTACTCCTCCGTTTCGCTGAGACTTTCTTCCCAGGCGACCGTCATGTTGCGGCCACGCTGCTTGGCGTTGTACAGGGCACGGTCGGCCCGGTTCAGAAGTTCGTAGATGTTCTCGCTGTCGGTGGGGAACTCCGTGACCCCGAACGACATAGTCATTTTGCCGTCAGGTTGACTTTCTTCTGCACCGGCGAAG
Organism: Desulfuromonadales bacterium; assembly: GCA_030145205.1. Classification (GTDB taxonomy): domain Bacteria; phylum Desulfobacterota; class Desulfuromonadia; order Desulfuromonadales; family BM103; genus JAQYVZ01. The sequence goes on from JAQYVZ010000025.1 coordinate 15,892, forward strand.
TCTGTGCCGAGAATAGCTAGCCTGAGTTTCTCCGCAGTCAGGATCGCTCCTGCGCGGTCTGTTTTCGGCAGTAGAATAACAAACTGTTTATTGCCGAATCGACAGACCATGTCAATTCCCCGCGTGGTTTGCAAGAGTATTTTGCCAATATCTTTCAGCAGTGCATCTCCACTCATTTTGCCGTGTGCTGCGGTAAAGCGGCCGAAGAGGTCGATGTCGCACATGATGGTCGAGAAGAGAGTGCGGAACCGGCGTGCCTGTGCGGCTTCCCGCTTCAGGGCATCCTGGAAGAACCGGCGGTTATGGAGGCCGGTCAAGGGATCTGTGTTGGCGGTGTCGCGGGTGATTGCCAACAGCTGGGTATTGTCGATGGCAATCGCGGCCTGGTTGGCTGATGCCTGGATCAGTTTCAGCTCCGATGTGCTGAAGGCGTCTGGCTCGTGCTTGTGCAGGTTCAGGACACCGATCAGGCGCTCATGCACGATCAATGGCGCCGAAACGATCGAACCGCTGGTCGCAAGCTGCCCGTGATAGCTCAGGTGACGTTCGTTCTGTTCGACATTTCCCACGTACAGTAAACGTTTCTCCTGGGCCACTTTGCCGCAAAAACCCTGGTCGAACGAAAACGTGACGTTGTCAAGAGTCCCGGCTTCGACGCCTGTCGCATGCGCGACCTGCAGAAGCTTCTCACCGGGGTTGTGGAGCAGCAGCACAATATGGTCGCAGCTTAAGACTTCGGTCAAAACCTGCAGGACCCGGTCAAACAGAACGTCCAGGTCGGGAGCCGAAATCATTGCCTGGTTCAATTGCTGCATTGCTGCAGTTTCACGCTCGTGGGTTTTGTACGCTTCTGTGAGTTTGGCTAATTCCTGATCTTTCTTGGCCAGGAGAAGTTTTTTGCGAGTCAGCCGTTGGCTGAGGGCGTCATCCGCTTCGTGTTTGTTCCGGGTGTCGCAGATGTTGTCGAGGCTTTCGAGCATCCGGTTAAAGGAGCGGGACAGGGTACCAAGCTCTCCACCGAGACCTGTCTGGATGCGGCAGGTCAGGTTGCCGTGGTTGACGGCATCAACGGCATCCTGAATGATGCCAATCGGCCTGATAATCTGCTTGACCGTCTTGATGTAGAAAGCGATGCCGAATAGCATAGCCAGCAGTACGCCGCCTATCTGTAGAAAGAAGGTCTGCATGAAGGGGAAGTTCTCCGGGCGTTCGGCTTCCAGGGAAAGAAACACCAAGTCGGAGGTCCCCAGGGGGATGGCTGACAAGAGATGTCTGTGCAGGGTGCTGCCGGAATGATCGAGGAATAACTGCTCTCCTCGGCCTAAGGCAACCAGGTGCTCCTCTGTCATCCGGAACGGAGTCGAATGCTCTTCGCTCTCAGCAAGGGTGGCCCCCTTCAGATCATGCAGACTGGAAGTAATGCTGAACGGCGCAGTGGTTTTCTTGAGAAACTCCCCGGCCATGGTGGTTTGCAGCAGCATGATCTGGGAAACCACGCCACTTTCGTAGAGCGGTGCTGCAACCATTAACACCGGCAGATCCGTGAAGTCTTTCATGTAGCGAAAGCGTGGGCTGTCGCTGCGCCGCGCCTGTTCAAACAGGTCCTGCAGGGATTCGATGGGCAGGATATCAGCTGAATTGACCGGGAAGAAGGAGACGGCGATGTTTGATTCAGCCAGGGTGTTAAACAGCTTGTCCTGGAGAATGCCGACTTCTGTGTCTTCGGGGTAATGGTGAACCAGGCTTTGGAACTGCTGCAGGAACACTGTATAGGTCTGCAGGATTGTCTCCTGCTTCTTGAACTCGCGGTAAACAATCTCCTGAGCTGACCGGAGGCGTTCGTCGACGCTCAGCGTGAGCGTTTTATTGAATAACGCAACAGTTCCGGTTGCGGTGATGGCGAGCATCAGGAGAAGGGTGATCAGAAAAGGTAGCAGCAGGCGGTCGCGCAACGAGAAGACACGCTGTTTCTGCGGCTCAGGCGGTCTGGCTTCGGCAGTTGGCTTCATGGCGCTATTCGGGGATCCCGTCCTCCTGGTGTAAAGCGACGAAGGCCGCAGCCATCTGGGGGTCGAACTGGCTGCCGGAGTGATCCCTGATCTCCTGAATGGCAATTTCCACAGGGAGTGCATTTCGGTACGGACGATCCGAAGTCATGGCATCGTAAGTATCACAGACTGCGAGAATGCGGGCTTCTGGCAGGATGTCCGGGCCGTTTAGCCCATTTGGATAACCTTTGCCGTCGAAGCGCTCGTGGTGTTGTTCAATGATATTCCTGATTGGATTCAGGAAGGTGATCGGTTCCAGAATGCGAACGCCGATTGACGGGTGCAGTTTGAGGACATCGAAGTCTGCCTGGGTGAGCTTCTCCTTCTTGTGCAGGAGATTGATGTCTATGCCGATTTTGCCGATATCATGCAGGATGGCGGCTTGCTCCAGTCGGGTGACCGTTTCCGGATCGAAGCCCATTTTTCGTGCGAGGGCAACACTGTAGCGGGTGACTCGGTCAGAGTGACCGCGTGTGTAGGCATCACTGGCTTCAATCGCTGAGACCAGGGCCTGCACGGTCGTCAAGTAGGTCTTTTGCTGCTCTTCGTACAGACGGGCATTCCGGATGGCGACACTTGCCTGCGTGGCAATGGTCGCCAGCAGATCAAGGTCAGAGTTAGTGAACGGTGTGCCATTGACGGGGTTGGCGACCGTGATAGTGCCGATAACCTGATCATCTTCGATCAGGGGAGCGCAGACAATCGATTCGCGGATAAAGCCAAGCCGGCTCATTTTGTTGAATTCCCGCGAGGCTTCAATGTTCTCGATCAGGAGAGGCTGCTTGTTCCTGATAACCCAGTGACTGACGCCGCCTTCTCTGGCCGGAATTTCCTCGGCAAGATCGATATCGCTTGAGATGCCATCCGCGCCCCCGATGATCAGCCCGCCGGTTTCCGGGTTTAGCATCAGGATGTAGGCTATTTTCGCCTTCAGGAAGGTCACACCGTCCTTGCTGAGGATATCCAGCAATTTGGGGAGTTCAATCGTCGAGTTGATAACCAGGCCGGTTTTATAGAGAGCCTGCAGGCTGTCGACCGCTGTCTCCAGACCGGTGTTCTTCTCTTCCAACTCGCCGGCCAGGTCCGCAATCTTATAGTTTGCTTCCTCGATTTCCTCAATGCGCTCTTCGAGGTTGATGTTCAGGTACTCGATCTCCTTGAGACGTTCCTCAAGGGCAATGTTCATCGCCTGGACTTCTTCGTTGTGGGCGAGTTTCTCTTGGGAGACTGCCAGAGCTCGTTCATTTCGAACCGTTGTATCGACCAGTTCCCGCAGACGCTGCACCATGAAGTTGAACTTGCTGGACAAGAGGGTCATCTCGTCCGAGCTCGACACGCTGGCGTGGGCGTGAGCAAAATCACCGGTCTCAACTCGTTCCATCGCTTCAACCAGCTTGCGGATCGGTCTGTCAACATAGATCAGCAGGAAGGCGGTCAAGGCAAGGACCAGAATGCCGAGCATGATGCCCGAAGAGACCATGGTCGCGGTTCGCCCGTTGGTGCGCATGGTTGACAAGGTGTCCAGAGAGAGACGCAGGTTCAGGATACCGAGAACCCGCTCCGATTCTTCATGGCAGGCATAGCAGTTGGGGGCGTTGTAAATCGGAACCAGGGAGCTGAATTGGTCGAGGCCTTCGTAAGTCTCCCGGTAGGAAAACCGCCCGGTCCGGTAGGCGAGCAGCTCGGAGGTCGTCACCAGGTCGCCAATCTCCTCTTGCTGCGCCGACATCAACACCCGACCTGATTCGTCGAAGATCCGGACGCTGTCGATGGCTGGTTCGTTATGGATTTTGGCGAGAATCTGGCCAACCCGGTCATTCTTGCCGCTGGCCATATCAGTGATGATACTGTTGCGGATGGTCTCGACCAGCAGGCGACTGTGCTCGTCGGCCACCTTGGCCAGCATCGCCTCCTGGGTCTTGAGATTGTACCAGGTGGTCATGCCGATCGCGACCAGCAGAATGAATGCTGTCAGGCCGAGAAATTTTATCTTGAGCGAGTTCATCTGGTTTTCGATCCGCGTTGTTAGATAAATCGTCGTGCGAAATAGAGTGTTTTGTTACATTGAACCAAATAAAAACCAGTCATTTCACGTACAAGTAGTGATATCACTAGCTTTAGCGAGTTGACTTTATCTTCTTTTTTAGGGTGTCGTCAACCTTGACAGTACCAGGGGCAGGGATTAAGATACCCTGCTTTTCAGTACCGACGCCGATAAGCGAACCTATCTACATTAAGAATGCAATCAGCATGCCCAGAAAAGATAGCATTTTAACGGTTGTTAGTGTGCAATTTTCTCGCCATGTTTTGAGTTTTTCTCGGCGACAAGGGTGAGTATTTGGAGTTTATCGTTGTTGTTATCGGAGTGGTCTTGATCCTCGAGGGCCTGCCGTGGTTTTTGTCGCCGGGAGCTGCCAGGAATGTGCTGCGCCAGCTTGCGGCCATTGATGACAAGTCTCTGCGAGGCCTGGGGCTTGCTTTGATGATGGCGGGTCTCTTGCTGGTGTACCTGGGCAGAGGTTGAACACGGAATTTATGTCTCTCTCAGATTTTGACTACCAACTCCCCGAAGAGCTGATTGCGCAAGAGCCCCTGACGGAACGGACGGCGTCGCGTCTGCTGATGCTTGACCGCAACTCGGGGCGGACCACGCACCACCGGTTTACGGACCTGGCCGGCTTGCTACAGCCGGGTGACCTGATGGTCCGGAATGAGACCCGGGTCATTCCGGCGCGGCTGTTCGGCAGAAAAACGTCCGGTGGCCAGATCGAGGTTCTCCTGGTCAGACAAGTTGATTTGGAGGAGAATGCCTGGCGCTGTATGACGCGCAGTTCCAAGCCGATTCGCGAAGGGACTCAGCTTGATTTTCCCGGTGGCCTTGTCGGGCAGGTTCTCGCGGAGGAGGCGGATGGGTGTCGCCTGATCCGGTTTACGTGCGACGGGAGTTTCTGGGAACTGCTGGACGAGCATGGCCGCATGCCGCTGCCGCCCTATATCAGGCGCGAGGCTGACCAGGCGGATGCACAACGCTACCAGACGGTTTTTGCTCGAGAGCCGGGCGCGGTCGCTGCGCCGACAGCGGGTCTTCACTTCGATGCCGCAGCTTTTGCCGCTTTGCAGGAACGGGGCGTGGAGGTTTGTGGTTTGACCCTGCATGTCGGGCTGGGCACCTTCCTGCCGGTTCGCCACGAAAACCTCGATGAGCACCGCATGCATGGGGAGCATTACGAGATTTCGTCCGAAACCGCAGAGCAGATCAATCTGGCGCGCCGTGAAGGACGACGGATCATCGCGCTTGGCACCACCAGCACCCGTGCTCTGGAAGACGCTGTTGACGAACAGGGCAACATTCGTCCTGGCAAGGGCGTTTCGGAACTGTTCATCCGTCCGGGTTATCAATTCCGGGCGATTGACGGGTTGCTGACCAATTTTCACCTGCCAAAATCGACTTTGCTGATGCTGGTGTCGGCCTTCGCCGGGCGGGACAATGTTCTGGCGGCCTACCGGGAAGCGGTTGCACAGAAATATCGGTTCTTCAGCTATGGCGATTGCATGTTGATCGTCTAAACGAGAACATTTTGAAAAATGACTGAACTGAACGATTCAAATCAAGCCAGCCTGAATGGCCCCTGCCAGTTTGAGCTTCTGGCTACCGATGCGGAAACATCTGCCCGGCGAGGTCGTCTGACGACGCGTCGTGGTGTGATCGAGACCCCCGTGTTCATGCCGGTCGGCACCCAGGGGACGGTCAAAGGATTGCTGCCGGAGCAGCTGCTGGAGTTGGGTGCGCAGGTCATTCTGGGTAACACCTACCATCTCTACCTGCGTCCTGGCCACGAGTTGGTCCAGCGTCTGGGGGGGTTACATCGATTCATGCACTGGGATAAGCCAATTTTGACCGACAGTGGTGGTTTTCAGGTGTTCAGCCTGGGAGACCTGCGCAAGATCGATGAAGAGGGGGTGCGTTTTCAGTCGCATCTCGACGGCAGCGCCCATACTCTGACACCGGAATCCTCCATCGCGATCCAGGAAGCGCTCGGTTCGGACATCATGATGGTTTTCGACGAGTGCATTCCTTACCCGGCGGACCGGAAGTACGTGGTTGCTTCGACGGCGCGTTCAAGCCGTTGGGCCGAACGCAGCAAGCAGGCGCGTCGGGATCCGTCGGCATCGTTGTTCGGCATTGTCCAGGGCGGCATGGATCCGGAGCTGCGCCGGCAAAGTGCAGAGCAGATTGTCTCGCTCGGTTTCGACGGTTACGCGCTGGGTGGTTTGTCCGTCGGGGAGGAGGCTGCAGTCATGTACGATGTCATGGACTGGACGCTGCCCCTGCTGCCCGTTGAGCAGCCGCGCTACGTTATGGGAGTAGGGACGCCCGAAAACCTGGTAGAGGCTGTGGCACGTGGCGCTGACATGTTTGATTGTGTCATGCCGACCCGCAATGCCCGTAACGGAGTGATGTTTACCTCGACAGGTAAGGTCAGCATTAAACAGGCCCGCTATCGGGACGATGAAGCGCCGGTTGATGCGGCTTGCGGCTGTTATACGTGTCGGCATTACAGCCGCGCCTACCTGCGTCATTTGTATCAAAGTCACGAAATACTCGCATCGGTATTGAATACGATCCACAATCTGTATTACTATCACAGTTTAATGCGCCAGATGCGTGACGCAATTGCTGCCGGGACCTTCGGTTCGTTCCGGACGATATTCTATCAGCAGCGTAGTCTCGCCGGTGGGGCCTGAGGCTTCCACCGGTTCTGTTTGGTCAAAAACGTACCCAGTACTGTGCGATGAGTGCTGAGTCATATTTATTTATAAGAAAGACACGACACAGCTTTGATGCTGACACTCTAAGGAGGTAACACTATGTTCGCAAGTACAGCTTATGCCATGGCGGGTGGCGCCGGTGCTCAGGGAAGTTCTTCGGGGGGCGCCCAGGGTATTTTCATGCTGCTCATCATGTTCGCGATTTTCTATTTTCTGTTGATTCGCCCGCAGCAGAAGCGAGCCAAGCAGCACAAAGCGTTGATCGACGCCCTCAAGCCGGGTGACCAGGTGGTTACGGCTGGTGGCCTCCACGGCAAAATCGTTGCAGTGCAGGAGACTGCGGCAACTGTCGAGATTTCTGCAGGTGTCCGCGTCAAAATTAATCGCTCGTCCATTGCCAGCACCAAGGCCGAATCGGACGAGTAGCTTTTAGAGGGATTAAACACCGCTCGGGTTTGTTGACCCGGTGGTTTGAAAGGAGAAGCAACCCTTATGTCCGGAAACCTTAAGATCCGTGCATTCTTCGTGCTCGGCTGCCTGGTTCTGGCCCTGGCTTCACTCGGGCCGACCCTGCTTGGCAGCTCCGCACCTGATTGGTGGAAAAAAGCGTTCGATCCGATTCATCTCGGACTCGACCTGCAGGGCGGTATGCACCTGGTCCTCGGTGTTGATGTCGAAAAGGCAGTTGAAAGTCGTCTGGACACCATCGCTGATCAGACTGAAGACCTGCTTCGGGAGAAAGATGTCATCTTTAAACGGGTTGGTCGTCAGGCGTCTGATCGTCTGGTGGTAACTGTTTATGATGACGAGGCTGGCCGTCAGGTCGATACCTTGCTTCAGGAGATGTTTCCCAATCTCGAGCCGCTGACGCTGGTGACCGAAGGCGCCTATATCCTGAAAAATTTCCGGTTGAGCGATCTGGAGATTACCGAGATTGAAGAGTATGCGGTGCGCCAGGCGCTTGAGACCCTGCGTAATCGTGTCGACCAGTTCGGTGTCAGTGAGCCGACCCTGCAGCGCCAGGCCGACAACCGCATCCTGATTCAGCTGCCGGGCGTCAAGGATCCCCAACGGGCAATCGACCTGCTTGGCAAGACCGCACGGCTTGAGTTCAAGATGGTCGTCGAAGATGCTAACCCGCAGGAAGCAATCAAAGGCAACCTGCCGCCAGGTGCGCAGCTGCTCTATGAGCGGAATGTGAATAAGCAGACCGGTGCCGTGCTCGAAACACCCGTGGTGGTTGAAAGCAAGACGGTTATTACCGGTGACCTGCTCTCCGATGCTCAGGTCCGGATCAGCAACCAGTTCAACGAGCCCTACGTCGCCATCGACTTCAACGCGGTCGGTGCCAAGCGTTTTGACCAGGTGACTGCGGCCAACGTCAATCGGCGCATGGCGATCGTACTGGACGATACGGTTTACTCCGCCCCGGTGATCCGCGAGCGGATCTCTGGCGGTAGCGCCCAGATCAGTGGCTCCTTCAGCGAGCAGGAAGCAACCGACCTGGCGATCGTCCTGCGGGCAGGCTCTCTGCCGGCACCCGTCAAGATCCTGGAAAACCGGACGGTCGGCCCCTCCCTTGGCCAAGATTCAATCAACAAAGGGATCTTCTCCGTACTGATCGGCGGCCTGCTGGTGATTGCGGCGATGCTGATCTACTATCGCCTGTCCGGCCTGGTGGCTAACACTGTCCTGATCCTCAACCTGGTGTTCATCCTGGCGATGCTGTCGATCTTCAAGGCGACGCTGACCCTGCCGGGTATTGCCGGTATCGTCCTGACCGTCGGTATGGCGGTTGACGCCAACGTTCTGATCTTCGAGAGGATTCGTGAAGAGCTGCGGATCGGCCGGACCGCCAAGGCGGCTCTGGATGCTGGTTACAGCAAGGCGTTTTTGACCATTATCGACGCCAACGTGACCACGCTGATTGCCGCCCTGGTTCTGTTCCAGTTCGGCACCGGCCCGGTCAAGGGCTTTGCCGTGACCCTGTCGGTCGGCATCATTGCCTCGCTGTTTACGGCGATCTTTGTATCCCGTGTGATTTTCGACTTTTTCCTGGGCCGTGGTCAGGTCGATCGCCTGAGCATTTAGGAGGCCATGATGCAACTGATTAAACCTGATATTAATCTTGATTTTGTCGGCAAACGTAAAATTGCCGCGATCATATCCGTGGTGCTGATTCTGGTCGGCATCGCCTCGCTGGTGGTCAAAGGTGGCCCGAACTACGGCATTGACTTTGCGGGCGGTAGCCTTGTCCAGGTCAAATTTGCCGAAGCAACGGATGCCGGAGAGATCAAGCAGGCTCTGGGTGGTCTCGATCTGGGCTCCTTTGTGGTTCAGCACTTCGGTGACGACCCGAATGAGTTCCTGATCCGGGTCCAGGATTCGTCCGGCGGCAGCAGCCTCTCGCGGGTGATCTCCAGCAGTCTGGCGACAGCTTACGGTGAAGGGCAGGCCGACATCCGCCGGGTGGAAATGGTTGGCCCCCAGGTCGGCAAGGACCTCCGCCAAAAGGGCCTTCTGGCGATTCTCTATGCCATGATCGGTATCCTGGCTTACATTACCTGGCGGTTTGAGTTCCGTTTCGCCGTCGGAGCGATTGTCGCCCTGGTGCACGACGTGCTGATTACGCTGGGCGTCTTCTCGGTCTTCGGCAAAGAGATTGACCTGCCGATCATCGCGGCGTTTCTGGCGATCATCGGTTATTCGCTGAACGACACGATCATCGTCTATGACCGGATTCGCGAGAATTTCGGCAAGCATCAGAAGAGCGGCTTCACCGCGGTGGTCAATCGGTCTATCAACGAGACCCTCTCCCGAACAATCCTGACCTCGGGAACGACTTTGCTGGTGGTCCTGTCGCTGTTTATCTTCGGTGGCGGGGTGATCCATAACTTTGCATTTGCCATGCTGGTCGGTATCCTCGTCGGTACCTATTCCTCGGTTTTCGTGGCAAGTCCCGTCCTGATCTTCTGGGATGATTATCGTTCCGGTGGGCAGAAAGCTGCGAAGGAAAGCGGTGCTGCATGAAAAAGGACACTCTACTGATCGCCGGCGTTGCCTTGCTGGCCGGTCTGTTGCTCGGTTACCTGATCGGGCATAAAAGCGCGATGCCAACCCGAAGCACAACCCCGGTGCAAGCTCCCGCGACAGCGCCGACTGTCAATGTCGATCAGAAGGTCAATGAGATCAAGAACATCCTCGCGAGCGACCCAGCCAATCGCAATGCTTGGGTGGCCCTCGGCAACGAGTACTTTGACTCCAATCAGTTCGTTGCTGCAATTGAAGCCTACGACAAGGCACTGGAGCTGAAGGGTGATGATGCCAACGTGTTAATCGACCAGGGCGTGATGTTTCGTCGTCTCGGTTGGTTTGACCGGGCGCTCGAAAACTTCAGCAAGGCGACGGAGATTGCACCGAACCATCCCACTGGCTGGTTCAATCTCGGTGTGGTCTATCGGAACGATTTGAATGATTTTCCGAAAGCGATTGAAGCCTGGACGCAGTTTTTAGAGTTGAACCCGTCGGGGCCCGCGGCGGATGATATCCGGGCACAGGTGGAGTCTATGAAGGCACATCCACCAATACCCAAGCAGTAGATGATGAGGCCGCCCCAAACGGGGCGGCTTTTTTTTATTGCTGATTTGCTGACGCAATCTCCATTCCTTTCTCTTGCTTGTACATTTGCTGCTTTTTACCCGGGGTTTCGGCCCCGGACGCCGCCTTACTCTCTTTGCTTGCCCAAAGAGAGCATCCTTCGCATGACAGGCTTCGGACACAAGTAAGCAGAGAAAGGGCACCCGGCAAGAGCGCCCGCCATAGCCTTCGGCGACGGCGGGTTCCTTCGCTGCGGTGGATGAATTTGGCGACGGTAAAAACTCGACTTCGCCTCAGACAGTTTGCCCTCGTTATCCAAATTAATCCACCTTCGCTCAGCGATCTTGACGGGAGAGGGTTGGGGTGAGGGTGGAGTGATTCAGCTTTGAACCTTAGACTGTCACCCCGTTGCGATGCAGCCGAAGACGCAACCCCGGTTCAGACAGTAGAAGGTGATATATTCTATTGACAGGCCATGAGGACAGCAAAGCAAAACTATAAGTTGTTTTTCACTGTTCACATATCTCTCTCTCGAGTATCCTCCACTCCATGGAACCGATCACCACACGTCTCTGGGAACAACGCTGCGAGGATTTTGATCCTGCCGCCGTGACATCCCTGCAAAAAGAACTCAACGTTTCTGCTCTTCTGGCGCAGGTTCTGATCCAGCGCGGACTGGAGGGTGACCTCGCCCGAGATTTCCTCGCCGGGAGTCTGGTCAACCTACCCGACCCAGGGCTGTTGCCCGACATGACGCCGGCAGTGGAACGTTTGTCGGCTGCTCTGCAAGCCGGTGAGAAGATCGCCGTGCATGGTGACTACGACGTTGACGGTATGTCCGGAGCCGCTCTGTTGGTCGAGGGTCTCACAGCCTGTGGCGCGGATGTCGATTATCATATTCCTCTCCGTCTGCGAGACGGTTACGGGTTGTCGGTTGTGGCTTTGCGCGAAGCCGCAGCTTCCGGGGTCAAGGTGGTTGTTTCGGTTGACTGCGGCGTCTCGGCGATGGAGGAGGCGCGACTTGCCGCCGAGCTTGGTCTCGACCTGATAATTACTGATCATCACCAGCCTCCGCCGCAACTGCCTCACGCTTTGGCAGTGATTAATCCGCAGCGCTCAGATTCGGAATTTCCTTGCGCGGACCTGGCCGGGGTCGGCGTCGGTTTCTTTCTTTTGGCTGGGTTGCGCCGACAGCTGCGCGACAATGGCTGGTTTGCCACGCGTCCCGAACCTGACCTGAAAACTCTGCTTGATCTGGTCGCACTTGGTACAGTTGCCGACCTCGTGCCGTTACGGGGGATCAACCGTATTCTGACGCGGTACGGGTTGAACCTTCTTGAACAGACCCGTCGGCCCGGCATCATGGCCTTGAAGGATGTAGCTGCCGTCAGGGAAGTCACCAGTGGTACGGTTGGCTATCAGCTTGCTCCGCGCCTGAATGCGGCCGGTCGACTGGAGGATGCTTCCCAGGGAGTGGCGCTCTTGTTGGAGCAGGATCGTCACACGGCAAGGCAGACAGCGGACATGCTTGATCAGCTCAACCAGGAGCGACGCGCTCTTGAAAAACAGACGTTCCTGGAAGCAGTGACAATGCTGGCATCAACTGCCAAGCCGGAGCAACGCTCCATTGTCCTGGCTGGGGAGGGCTGGCATCCCGGCGTGATCGGTATTGTCGCGAGCCGCCTGGTGGAGCGGTTCCATCGACCGACGGTCATGATTGCCCTGGATGGCGACAACGGGAAAGGTTCGGCACGCTCCATTCGGGGTTTCCACCTGTATCAGGAGCTGCAAGAATGCGCCGACACTCTGAATGCTTTCGGAGGGCATGAAATGGCTGCAGGGTTGAGCCTGTCACGTGAACAGGTTGAACCTTTTGCTGCTGTTTTTGAAGCGCGTGCCAAGTCGATGAGTGACGACCTGTTCCTCCCCCGGCTACGCTACGATATAGAAGCGACTCTTGACGAAATCTCGATGAGTAACGTGCGTGAACTTGAAAACATGGCCCCGTTCGGGATGGGCAACTCGGAACCGCAGTTGCTGATACGGGATGTCAGCGCCAGACGCGTTGAGGTTCTCGGTAAGCAGCACCTGCGTTTTACTGCCGTACAGGGCGGCTATAGTCTTGCCGCCATAGCGTTCGGCATGGCCGAAAGGCGCGATGAACTACAGGGAAGCATTGACTTGCTGGTGGCCCCGCAGATCAATCGCTACAACGGTCGGGAAACGGTGCAATTGAAGGTGAAGGATGTTCGACCTGCCGGGGAGTAAAAGCGGTAAGCTGTCACCACTGGCAAAATCCATTTTAACGCCGAGGCGCGAGGATGCAGAGAATAATCAGGGCCTTCAAGCTGAGGGTTAAAACCAAGAGGATTTGGTCTTGCAGGTTTTCTCCGGGTCTCCGTGGGGAAGCCCTCCCTAACGCTCCCCAGGTTTCAAATAAATAAACCAATACGCCCCCGCCACGAAAACCACCCCACCAAGGATATTCCCCAAGGTGACCGGGATCAGGTTGTCGATAAAGAAATTCCCCCAGGTCAATGACGCATTCTGCAGGCCCAGTTCTGCTTTAAGCAGCAGTCCGGTTGGGATGAAGTACATGTTGGCGACCGAATGCTCAAAGCCGCTGGCGACGAAGGCCATGATCGGGACGTAACAGGCCATGATCTTGCCGGGGATGTCGCGCGCGGCGGCGGCCATAAAGACGGCCAGGCAGACCAGCCAGTTGCAAAGGATGCCGCGCACCAGCGCCACGCCGAAAGAGAGCTCGGTCTTGGCCGAAGCGATCGCTACCGCATGCTCGGCGATCCGGCCCGACTGCCAGAGCCCCGACTGGAACATCAACCAGGCGAAAAAGAGAGAGCCGATCAGGTTTCCGAAGATTACCAGACACCAGTTTTCGGCGATCTTGCCCCAGGGTAGCTGACCGTGCAGGGCGGTCTTTGTCAGCAGGCTGTTACCGGTAAACAGTTCAGCCCCGCAGATCACCACCAGCATCAGCCCCAGGGAAAATACGCTGCCGCCGAGCAGACGGGACAGACCAAGACCGATATGCTCAGCAGCGTCTGAGGTGACCACCGTCGCGAGCTCTGCCCCGAAGGCGATGTAGAAGCCGGCCAGCAGGCTCAACACCAGGGTCCGCGACAGCGGCTGGGTCAGGACCCGGCGACCATTCTCGCTGATCAACTGGGTTGTCTCGGCGGGTGTCAGGAAGCGTTTTTCCATAGATAGGTCCAATGAGTTTAGATGGTTACCACGGATGGCATGGGTGCACGGAGAAAATCCACTTTAACGCTGGGGCGCGGAGATGCAGGGGATAAGCAAAACCTTCAAGCCAAGGGTTAAAACCAAAAGCCTTTGGTCTTTCGGGTTTTCTCTGTGCCTCTGCGACTCAGCGTTAATCCAGTTTTTAAGGTTTTATCCCCATCTCTTCCGCTAACGCCGTCCATTTAGGCAAACTGCGCTGAATGATATCCATGTCGATGCAGTAAGCAATACGGAAGTAGCCGGGTGCGCCGAAGCCGGAGCCGGGGACCAGCAGTAGATTGTGCTGCTGCGCCTGGCGTACAAAGGCGACATCGTCCTGGATCGGCGCTTTTGGGAAGAGGTAAAAGCCGCCGCCCGGTTTGACCATCTTAAAACCGAGGCTGGTCAGGTGATTGTAAAGGATGTCGCGCTTCTCCTGGTACTCTGCAACATCGACGCTTTCATGCTGCAGTTTGGCCACCAGCCGCTGCATCATGGCCGGAGCATTAACGAAGCCAAGGACCCGGTTGCAGAAAATGGCGCCGCCCATGAATAGCTCAACGCCGTCCATTTCGGGGTTGGCCGCTAGGTAGCCGATTCGTTCGCCGGGCAGGGCGAGATCCTTGGAGTGCGAGGTTACGACGACTGCGTTGCGCACCGATCGAAAGATCGAGGGGACTTCCTGGTTGTCAAAGGCGAGGCGTGCGTACGGCTCGTCAGAAATGACGTAGATGGGACGGCCGAACTGTTGCTGCTTGCGTTCCAACATTTGGCCGAGTTCATCGAGAATTTCGGACGGGTAAATCACGCCGGTCGGGTTGTTGGGTGAATTGACGATGATTGCCCGAGTGAGCGGGCCGATCGCTTTTTCGATCGCCTTGATGTCCGGCAGGAAAGTGGCCGGGTCGGTCCAGACTTCCCGAGCCATGCCGCCGTGGTTGTCGGCGTAGAATTTGTATTCGACGAAATAGGGGGCGAGGATAATGACCTCTTCTCCCGGGTTGAGGATGGTTTTGAGGACTGTGTTCAAGGCCCCGCCGGCGCCGCAGGTCATTACCACATGCTGCTTGCCAACCGGTTTGCCGCTCTGTTCCGCTAAAACCTCTGCCACCGCCTGGCGGGTTTCGTCGTACCCTGCATTGTTCATGTAACGGTGCATACCCGGGGTCGGGTGCTGAGCCATCTGCAGCAATTCCCGGTGGAACGCCTCGGGAGGTTCCACTGACGGGTTCCCCAAGGTGAAATCGAAGACATTCTCGGCGCCATGCTCGGCAATCAGGGCAGCACCTTCTTCGAACATACGCCTGATCCAGGATGATCCCTCAATGGCGCGTTGAATTTTATTGGCAATGGTCATGGTTCTCTCTCCATTCAATTTGATTGGGATGAATGGCGTGAGTGTAGCTTTCGTCGGTGTTTTCGTCAACTTAAAGGCACGAACCATAAAATCATCAAGTGGGGTCGGAAAAAACGGTCGGGGCTCGTCCTCAGGGTTTCTTGCTTTTTAAACCCTCATACGATAGATTGACCAGCCATTAAGCGGGTGTACAGAGGGAAAGGGAAAGCCATGACGGACAAGTCACTTCAGGATTTGAGGCAGCGAATCGATGATCTGGATGACCAGATTCTCGAGTTGTTGAACCGGCGTGCCACGGTGGTGGTCGAGGTCGGTGAGCGCAAGGCCGGCAACAGTGAATATTATGTGCCGAGTCGCGAAAAAGCGATTTATGAGCGCCTTATCTCCGAGAACTCCGGACCTTTCCCCAATGAAGGCATCCGTCGGGTGTTTCGTGAAGTCATCTCTGCCTCCCTGGCCCTGGAGCAGCCGCTCAAGGTGGCCTTCCTCGGCCCCCAGGCGACCTTTACGCATGTCGCGGCCATGCAGCAGTTCGGCTTCTCGGCGCAGCTGGTGCCGGTGCGCAGCATCCCGGCGATCTTTGAAGAGGTCAGTCGCGGGCGAGCGAGCTACGGTGTGGTCCCGGTGGAGAATTCCAATGAAGGGGTTGTCTCCCATACCCTCGACATGTTCATGTCGGTCGATCTCAAGATTATTGCCGAGGTGATGCTTGAGATCTCCCATGATCTGCTGAATATATCAGGGCATCCTGAAGATATCCGCAAGGTTGTTTCCCACCCCCAGGCTTTTGCGCAGTGCCGCGAATGGCTCGAGGAAAACCTGCCGGACATCCCTCTGGTGGATGCACCGAGCACTGCCTCAGCAGCCCGGTTGGCAGCGGAAGATCCGGAAGCCGCCGCGATCGCCAGCGAAACAGCGGCCTCTCTCTACGGTCTGCGCGTGGTGAAACAGAAGATCGAAGACAACTCCAACAACTTCACCCGTTTTCTGGTCATCGGCCAGGAGATTCAGGGGCCGAGTGGCAACGACAAGACGTCGATTCTGTTCAGTGTCAAGGATGAGCCGGGCATTCTCTATCGGATGCTTGAGCCGTTCAGCAAGCGAGACCTGAACCTCTCCAAGATTGAGAGCCGACCGTTCAAGAGCAAAGCGTGGGAGTATGTGTTTTTCCTGGATATCGAAGGGCACATCGCCGAACCGAACGTGGAGGACGCTGTCGAGGAGCTGCGTGGTTGCTGCCAGTTTTTGAAAGTACTCGGGTCGTATCCTAAGGCAAAGTGACCGTTGAAAGGGTCACCACAGGAGACTCGGAGTACAGAGTAGAGGGCTCACTTCTCTTCTCCCTTACCTACACGTAAAGAGGGAACTTGATGGGGAAGTGTTATTTAAGAATTGAAAATATTGAGGTTTGATTCATGAGCGACAAAGATTTTTATATTGATCATCTTGCTGTGGTTGGTGTCGGCCTGATCGGTGGTTCTCTGGCCCTGGCGCTCAAGGCAGCCGGTATGGTCGGTAAAGTCACCGGCGTTGGCCGAGGACTGGCCAACCTCGAAACAGCACTGTCTTACGGGATCATCGATGAGATGACCCAAGATCTTGCCGCCGGGGTCAAGGACGCTGACGTGGTGTTCCTGGCGACTCCGGTCTGTAGTCTCGGTCCGGTGACCGAACAGATGATGCCGCACCTCAAGCCGGGAGCTATCCTGACGGACGGCGGCAGCGTCAAGCAGGCCGTGATCGATGCGATTGAGCCGCATCTGCGAGAGGATGTCCAGTTTGTCCCCGGTCATCCTATTGCCGGCACGGAAAACAGCGGCGCCGAGGCGGCCTTCGCCTCGCTTTACCAGGACCGGCGCTGCATCCTGACGCCGACCGACAGCACCTCAGCTGATGCCTTAGCTAAGGTTTCCCGCATGTGGGAGATCGTCGGTAGCCAGGTCGTGGTGATGGAGGTGGACAAGCATGACCGGGTGCTGGCGGCGATCAGCCATTTGCCGCATATGGTGGCCTACGCATTGGTGAACGCCGTCGGTGCCTATGATCGCTATGATGAGAATATCCTCGAATATTCCGCCGGCGGATTCCGTGACTTCACCCGGATCGCCTCGTCCGATCCGACCATGTGGAGCGACATCGCCCGGACAAACCGGGATGCTCTGGTGGAGATGATGGACCAGTTCTCCGTCTTTTTCGCCGAACTGAAAGAGGACGTCGCCAAAGGCGACAATGAACGTCTCTTCGAATTCTTCCGGCGCTCCAAGCAGAGCCGGGATGAAATTTTGTAATACAGTCAAAAATTTTGTTGGCCGCGGCCAATACGGCTTTAGATTTGGCTTTAGATTTTGCTTGATCGCGTTTTTTGATTTCAGGAGTATCCATGAACAGAACCATCGAACCCGCAGCCGCTCTTCGGGGCGAGATCAATGTGCCGGGTGATAAATCGATTTCCCATCGGTCGATCATGTTCGGATCGTTGGCCGAAGGCACGACGTGTGTATCCGGTTTCCTGACCGGGGAGGACAACCTGGCGACCTTGAATGCCTTCGCCTCCATGGGCGTAACCATCCGTCGCATCGGCGAGACCTCACTGGAAATTGAGGGGCGCGGCCTGGATGGTCTGGAAGAGCCGTCCAATGTGATCGATTGCGGCAACTCGGGGACCACCATGCGCCTGATGACCGGGCTGCTGGCCGGGCAAAAGTTCTTTTCGGTGCTGACCGGCGACCAGTACTTGCGGCGTCGACCAATGAAGCGGGTGGTTGGCCCCCTGACACAGATGGGGGCACGAATTACCGGTCGGCAGGGTGGTGAGCTGGCACCCCTGGCGATTCAGGGAACAGAACTGCAGCCGACCACCTATCATTCGCCGGTCGCCAGCGCTCAGGTGAAATCGGCCCTGCTGCTGGCCGGCCTGTCGGTAGACGGTGAGACCACGGTCTATGAGCCGTCCCTGTCCCGTGATCACAGCGAGCGCATGCTCAGCTGGTTCGGTGCCGACCTGAAGCCGTTTGACGGCGGCGTAACCATCATGGGGCGTCCCCGCCTGCAGGCGCGGGAGGTGCAGGTCCCGGGCGATATCTCTTCGGCCGCTTTCTTTATGGTTGCCGGTCTGGTGACGCCCGATTCCGAGCTGCTGATCCGCAATGTGGGCGTGAACCCGTCGCGCAGCGGGATTATCGATATCCTTCAGGCGATGGGCGGGCAGATCGAGCTGATTGACGAGCGCAACCCCTCCGGTGAGCCGATCGCTGATATCCTGGTGAAATCAAGTCGACTGCAGGGCATCGAGATCGGTGGTGACCTGATCCCCAGAGCGATTGACGAGTTCCCGGTGATCAGTATCGCTGCGGCCCTGGCCGAGGGCACGACCATCATCAAGGACGCTCGCGAACTGCGGGTTAAGGAAACCGATCGAATCGCTGCCATGGTCGATGGCCTGACAGTGCTTGGCGCCGATGTCGAAGCACAGGAAGACGGCATGATCATCAACGGTTGCGAGCAATTGCAGGGCGGCCAGGTTGTTTCTCACGGTGATCACCGCATCGCCATGAGCTTCGCCGTTGCCGCCCTGAACAGCAGCGGCCCGGTGACGATTGAAGACACGGAGTGTACTGAGACCTCTTTTCCTGGGTTCTGGGAGTTGCTGACATCTGTAAGGCGCGCCGGGTAACAAGATAAATTTGAGTCAAAGGCGGGATTGGCCGCGATCAGAATCTATAAAAGTAAAAGGCTTATTGGCCGCTGATGCACGCTGATTTACGCGGATAAGTCAAATTCAAAATCAAGGTCAACGCCTTTGGGTTATAAGCCTTAACCAAAAACAAAAGATTCTAGGTTTTGTTTTTAATCAGCGTAAATCAGCGTGTATCAGCGGCTAAAACTGTTTTCGATTTTGTCTTTATAGATTCTGATCGCGGACATAAAAAGCCTTTATGCTTTAGTATTTTGAGTGCCGAAAAAAATAATATGAAAAAACTGATCATCGCCATCGACGGTCCCTCCGGGGTCGGCAAGAGTACGCTCAGCAAACAGCTGGCAGTGCATTTCGGATATGTCAACCTGGATACCGGGGCGATGTACCGGACGGTTGCGCTGGCGGCTCAACAGCGACAGATCGATGCCGCTGATTGCGTGGCTCTGGATGCGATGTGCCGGCAGGTGGAGATCCGGTTTATCAGGGAAGGGGCGGGCGAGCGCGTCCTGCTCGATGGGGAGGATGTGTCTGAAGCAATCCGTACTCCAGAGATCAGTCAACTGACACCGCAATTTGCCGCCTGTCCGGAAGTTCGCACGGCAATGGTCGATCTGCAGCGGGCATTGGGCGAGGAGGGCGGTGTTGTCCTCGAAGGCCGGGATATCGGTACGGTGGTCTTTCCGGACGCCGACGTCAAGTTCTTCCTCAAAGCGACGGCCGAAGAGCGGGGGCGGCGACGTTTCCTCGAACTGCAAGCCAAAGGTGTTGCTGTCGACCTGGAACAGACGATTGCCGAGGTTGAAGAGCGTGATGCCGCCGACAGTTCTCGGGCCACATCGCCGCTTTGTCAGGCGGAGGACGCTATTACGGTTGACACCACCCGGTTATCGATTGACGAGGTGCTGGCGGTGATGATCCAAGGAGTTGATAAGGTCATGAGTGACGGGGGATCCCCCACACATTAGCCCTCTCCTTTAGGTCCTGTGGGTCCGCCAGGGGAGAGGGGATTCTTTTGTCTCTTTTGCTCGGCTTACTCCAAACGATTTCCTCCAACAGAGGAGAGAGGCTTTTGCTCCCTCTCCCCTGGCGGGAGAGGGTTGGGGTGAGGGGGGAACAGTCAGAACCCCAAAATGGTAGGGGGCAAGCAAACGACTGGTCTCAGCGCGTTTTTTGCCACCAATAATTGCCACGTAAAGGATTAAATATTGGTCGTGAAAAATATGGTGAGAACTCCCACGTATCTAACAAAATAAAGGTTTGTTTTTTCCGGGGGCTTGTGCTATGTTCCCCAACCAATGGCTGACGCCAGACTGCCGCATAGCGGCAGTATTTCGTTAGGGGGTAACTTTTTAATGGTGGAAAGTAACGACAAATTGAACAGCAACGAAGATGAATTCATGGATCAGGACTTGATGGACCAGGACTTGGACGGCGATTTCGAAGAAGAGATGGATTTCGAAACCTTGTTTGAAACCAGCATCAAGGAACTGAATGTCGGCGACGTGGTTTTGGGCACGATCGTTCAGGTAACAGACGACCACGCGGTTGTTGATGTCGGCTACAAGTCGGAAGGTGTTATTCCGCTTGCTGAATTCAAGGACGAAAAGGGGCAAGTTGCCCTTGAGGTGGGCGATCAGGTTGATGTCCTGTTCGAACGCCGGGAGAACGAGAATGGCTTGATTTCTCTCTCCAAAGAGAAGGCTGATCGTCAGAAGGTCTGGAATGCTCTTGAAGAAGACGCTGTGATCGAAGGTAAGATCATCGGTCGCATCAAGGGTGGTCTGACCGTTGATATAGGAGTTCATGCCTTCCTGCCCGGATCCCAGGTTGATCTGCGCCCGGTGCGGAATCTTGAAAAACTGATCGGTGCGAACTTCAACTTCAAGATCATCAAGCTGAACAAGCGTCGTGGCAACATCGTTCTTTCTCGTCGGGTGTTGCTCGAAGAGGAACGCGAGTCGCTGCGTGCCAATACGCTCGAGACGCTGGCCGAAGAGCAGGTTGTCGAAGGGATCGTCAAGAACCTCACCGACTACGGCGCGTTTATCGATCTCGGCGGCATCGACGGTCTGCTGCACATCACAGATATGTCCTGGGGTCGTGTCAACCACCCCTCTGACGTTCTGGCTGTCGGCGACAAGATCGAAGTCAAGATTCTCAAGTACGACCGCGAGCGCGAGCGCGTTTCTCTCGGTCTCAAGCAGATCACGCCCGATCCTTGGCTGGATGTTGAAACCAAGTACCCGGTCGGCGAGCGCGTTCAGGGTAAAGTGGTCAGCCTGACCGATTACGGCGCATTCATCGAACTGGAAGATGGCGTCGAAGGCCTGATCCATGTCTCTGAAATGAGCTGGACCAAGCGCATCAAGCATCCCAACAAGATTCTCACTGTCGGCGACGAGGTAGAAACCCTCGTGCTGGCTCTGGATATTCCCAACCGGCGCATCTCGCTTGGCCTCAAGCAGGTTGAGCCGAATCCCTGGGAAGTCATCGGCGAGAAGTTCCCGGCCGGTACCATCATCGAAGGTCAGGTCAAGAACATCACCGATTTCGGTATCTTCGTCGGCGTTGACGAGGGCATCGACGGTCTGGTGCACATCTCTGACCTCTCCTGGACCAAACGGGTCAAGCATCCTTCCGAGATTTTCAAGAAGGGTGATACGGTCAAGGCTGTCGTGCTGAACATCGACCGTGAAAATGAGCGCTTCTCTCTTGGCATCAAGCAGCTGGCCACCGATCCTTGGGATACCATTCCCAAGCTTTACGCGCCCGGCACGATCGTTAAGGGCAAAGTGACTTCGGTCACCGATTTCGGTGTATTCCTCGAAGTTGAAGAGGGTATCGAAGGCCTGATCCATGTTTCCGAGCTGAGTGTGGAAAAAGTCGAGACACCTAAAGACTTTGCCAAGGTCGGTGATGATCTTGAGGCTGTTGTCCTGCACGTCGATACCGTCGACCGTAAGATCGCCCTCTCGATCAAGCAGATCGATTCCCACAAGGAAAAAGCTCAGGTCCAGGAATTCCTGGGAGCCCAGAAAGAAGCAACCTCCAACTTTGGAGATCTTCTGCAAGGGGCACTGAACCGCAACGGTGATGACTCTGCCGAGTAATACGTCTGTCTTTGAACCGCAGCGCCCCCACCAGTGGTGGGGGCGCTTTTTTGGATGACGGCCGTGAAAAAACGCCCCTTCATTATCGCATCGATGCTGCTCGCCGGATTGTTTGTTTTTTTCCTGGTGTTAGCGCTGAGTGTCGCCAGTCTGACTGGACGTTCGAACCAGTTTGCACTCGGTGACAAGGTTGGGGTCGTCGAAGTCCTCGGCGTCATTACGTCATCTTCAGCAATTATCGAGCAGCTTCACGAATACCGGGATGATGCTTCGATTAAGGCTGTTGTCCTGCGGGTAGACTCTCCAGGGGGCGGCGTCGGCCCTTCCCAGGAGATTCATGACGAAGTCCGGCTTTTGCAGGACATCAAGCCGGTTGTCGTTTCCATGGGTTCAGCAGCGGCATCTGGCGGCTATTATGTTGCCGCACCGGCCGAGCTGATTATTGCCAACCCTGGGACAATTACCGGCAGTATCGGTGTGATCATGGAATTTACTAATTTCCAGGATCTGCTTGAAAAGATCGGTCTGCGTAGCCAAGTCGTCAAGAGCGGTCAGCACAAGGATATCGGTTCTCCTGTCCGGCCAATGACGGATGAAGATCGCGCTATTTTGCAGGCCATGATTGATGATGTTCACAGCCAGTTTATTGAGGCTGTTGCCGCTGGTCGTGATCTGCCTGCCGAAAAGGTGCGTGAGCTTGCTGATGGGCGAATCTTTACAGGACGTCAGGCGAGTGAACTGGGTTTGGTAGATGAATTGGGCGGATTACAGGTTGCGATCCGGAGGGCCGCTGAGCTGGGTGGCATTGATGGGGAGCCTCACGTGGTCTATCCCCCGGAAGAAAAACCGCGGCTGATTGATTTTCTTATTGAAGAATCTATCCAGAGACTGCATCATGCCCTGCAGCAGGAAAATCGGGCAGGGTTTCAGTACCTCTGGCCTGGAGTGAAATAGAGTACTTGATTTCCGGGCGTGTTCATTTTGCAGAGACGTCTGCGGATTGAAACGAACATTGCCCAAGGAGGATGAAATGACCAAGAGTGAGTTGATTGAAATTTTGACCGAAACCAACGACATGCTGAACAAGCGTGAAGCTGAGTTGATTGTCAATACGATATTTGACGGCATTGGCCAGGCTCTGGTTGGCGGAGACCGTGTTGAAATTCGCGGCTTTGGCTCTTTCACTGTCAGGGATCGCGATGCTCGCGAGGCACGCAACCCGAAGAGCGGTGAAATTGTACAGATCCCCGCCAAGAAGACCCCTTTCTTCAAAACAGGTAAGGAGTTGCGAGAGCGGGTGAACGTCTGATCCGCAGGACCGCAAACTGAAACGAA
The DNA here is from genome assembly GCA_030145205.1 of Desulfuromonadales bacterium. GTDB lineage: Bacteria > Desulfobacterota > Desulfuromonadia > Desulfuromonadales > BM103 > JAQYVZ01. Next base: position 39,049 of record JAQYVZ010000025.1, read on the forward strand.
AAAACCCCCCGATCTGGCAAGGTCGGGGGGTTTTTGTTTAACACTCCGGAATGCCGCCGCGCACCTGAAGAAAAGACCGGTGGCGTCCAAGAGCGCCCAGGATAATCGCTTTAGGCGTCCCGCTCAAGGGCGGGCTTGCTCACCACGATCATACGCTGCTGGCAGAGACTGTAATCAGTTGGTCAAGGCTCCCGGCAGCACGCGCGCATTCCAGAGGATGTGAAAGAACTTGGTTGATGTTTCATCTTCATGATAGCATTCCCCCCCTGTGTGTCAAACGATTTCGGGGCCTTTTTTAGAAATTTTTAAGGTTGAGCCGGTTAGTCAAGTCAATCCGGCAGCTTAACCATTTCAGGTTTTTTCTAGTGGCAGTTAATCAAAAAAATCTTTTCAGATTGAACGTCAGGATGACGGATTCCGGTCTGCGGCTGGACCAGTTTTTGGCCGACCAGTGTGATGGCCTGAGCCGGACTTTGGCGCGTAAGGTGATCAATCTCGGAGGTGTTCATCTGGATGGTCGACGCACCCGTCGCTGTGGTCAGACAGTCACAGCAGGTCAGGGGGTTGAGGTCTACATCGATGGCGGCCCCTTTGAACCCTTCCGTCTGGCCCCTGCTCAGGTCCTGTACCAGGATCGCTTCCTGATTGGTCTGGACAAACCTGCCGGGGTGGCCACACAGCCAACGCCGGCACGTTATAAGGGCACACTTTACGAAGCTCTGAGTGTTTATCTGGATGACGCCCGGCCGCAACAGCGCAAGCCGGGGATCGGCATGGTCCAGCGTCTTGACCGGGATACCAGCGGCGTTATGGTGTTTTCGATTCATCCGCAAGCGCATAAAAACCTCACCGAGGCCTTTCGCAGCAAACAGGTCCGCAAGCTCTACCTGGCCTTGGTCACCGGTCAGGTTGACGAGCCCCAGGGTGTGATTACCTCGGAGCTGGCACGTCGGCGTTCCACGAACCTGATGGTGTCGGTGGCAAAAGGCGGCAAATACGCAGAGACCCGCTACCGGGTGCTGGAGGATCTGGGCTGCGCCAGCCTGCTTGAAGTTGAAATTCCGACCGGCCGTTCCCACCAGATCCGGGCCCACTTTGCCGAACAGGGCCACCCGCTGTTGGGGGACACGGCTTACGGCGGTCCGAACTCGATCGATGGTCTGATCATACCGCGTCAGATGCTACACGCCCGCGAGTTGCAGCTCAACCATCCGGTCAGCGCTGAGGTGATGACGCTGCAAGCCGAGTTGCCGGACGACTTTCAGCGGGTTCTTGAAGCGTTGAAAGACAAGGTGAAACCAAAAAAGCTTTGTGACGCTGATTAATGCTGAAAAGTCGGATTTAAAGCTTAAAAACAGAATGTAATTTTTGCTTTTGGCCCTGGTTTTTCTGCTGTATTCTCTGTTGGCGATTCGGTATCCTAGCGGCTGTTTTGATAAGACGTTCTCACCTGGAACACGAAAATTATGTATTTCCCGCAAATCGATCCCATCATTTTTACAATCGGCCCCTTGGCCATCCGCTGGTACGGCATGATGTACCTGCTCGGATTTGGTGCCGCCTACCTGTTAATTCGTCATCTGATTCACTTGCGGGCCTTACCTCTGGCCAAGGACAAAGTCGCTGACCTGCTGTTTTATGCCATTCTCGGCGTGATTGTCGGTGGGCGGTTCGGCTATGTCTGTTTCTACAATCTGCCCTGGTACCTGGATCATCCGTTGGAGATCATGTCGATCTGGCGCGGTGGCATGAGCTTCCATGGCGGCTTGCTCGGCGTTGTTGTCGCCGTTCTGCTGTTCTGTCGCCGTAACAACCTGTCGATCCTGCTGACCGGTGATATCATGGTTGCGGCAACCCCCATCGGCCTCGGCCTCGGTCGGGTCGGTAACTTCATCAACGCCGAACTCTGGGGCCGTGTCACCGATCAGCCGTGGGGCGTGATTTTTCCCGGTGCCGGGCCTTTCCCGCGCCATCCCAGCCAGTTGTATGAGGCTCTGCTGGAGGGACTGGTCCTGTTCGTGATTCTCTACGGCCTGCATCGGCTCAAGGTCTCTGAAGGGGTGCCGTTTTTCTCCTTTTTTCTCGGTTACGGCATCTTCCGCTTTTGTGTGGAATTTTTTCGCCAGCCCGATGCGCATCTTGGTTCTCTCTGGGGCGGCGCCACCATGGGACAGATGCTGTGCATCCCAATGATCCTGTTCGGGGTGATTGGGTTGGTTAGAGTTGTGTGGGGAAAATGAAAAAAACATTTAGCCGCAGATGCACGCCGATGTACGCAGATAAGTCAAAATAAATGCTTAGGGTTTAAAGTATTTAAACAAAAATAAGCGTTTTAGGTTGTGATTTAAAATCAGCGTAAATCGGTGTGCATCTGCGGCCATAATGTCTTTGCTTTCCCCCCCCCAGATGGATGATGTGCTCCATGATGAATATTTCCGGAATTATCTTTGATTGTGATGGTGTCCTGTTTGAGAGCAAACGGGCCAACCTGGCTTACTACAACGCTATTCTGGATGCGTTTGGTGCGCCCTTGGTGGAAGAGGCCGACCGGGAGAAGACCCATCTCTGCCACACTGCGGCCAGTCCCCTGGTGCTGACCACGCTGCTGGGTGAAGAGCGTGCTGCGGAGGCACTGGAATACGCCGCAGGGCTTGATTATCGGCGGTTCATTCCGGAGATGCAGCCAGAACCGGGCATGAGCGACGTTCTGGCGCAACTGGCAACCCGCTACCCCCTTGCGGTCGCCACCAACCGCGGCACCAGCATGCCGGAAATCATCCAGCACTTCAAACTGGACGATCATTTCCACACCGTGGTGACCAGCCGTGATGTGCCACGCCCCAAGCCGTATCCCGATATGCTGTTCGAGGCCGCCCGCCGGATGCAGCTGACTCCGCAAGAGCTGCTGTTTATCGGCGATTCAGAACTTGACCAGGCCGCCGCCGAATCAGCCGGGATGGCCTTCGCTGCATACGGTCCGACACTGGATGCCGAGGTGCAGTTTCAAAGCTTCGGGGAGATTTTGGAGAGTTTGGGTGGGGGTTGAAACAACCGGGAGTGACATTTTAAAATTAACGCTGAGTCGCAGAGGCACAGAGAAAAACTGAAAGACTAAATGTTTTTGGTTTTAACCCTTAGCCTGAAGGTTTTGCTTGTCCTCTGCATCTCCGCGACTCAGCGTTAAAATGGGTTTTCTCCGTGTTCTCCGTGATGACAATCCCTAAAGGTTCTTCTTCATCTCCAGCACATGTCCATCGCGGGTCGGGGTGTAGGTGACCTCGTCCATGACGCTATGGATGATAAAGATGCCGCGACCATGCTCGTCCATGGGCGGGCGCGGGTCAGCGAACTGGCGGATGTCGAATCCCTGACCATGGTCGTAGACACGCATGATCAGCTGGCGGTCGACGATGCTGATTTCAATGTGTACCTGCTTGGTGGGGTCCGCTTCGTTGGCGTGGCGGATGGCGTTGGCCATCGCTTCGGTCAGCACCAGGTTGAGGTCGTAAGCCAGCTTCTCTTTGTCGCCATCGTAATGTTTGAGCGCCCGGGCGATATTCTCACCGATATGACCGATCAGACACAGGTATCGGGTCTGATTGGGAACCTTGATGTCGACAGCAACGCGGTCAGTAGGCATCGGTTTGCTCGGGTCTCTGCGCCTGTCATGTGACGTACGGCGCAGGTTAGGGTAACGGTTAGAAACTGGCGAGGGCGTCTTCCGGGTCGGTGAAAATCTCGAAGACCCGGTGCAGGCGCGTCAACTCAAACATCGACTTGACCTGCAGCTGCAGCCCGGCAAGTTTCAGGCTGCCGCTGCGGGAGCTGGCATTCTTGAAGCCGGAGACGAGGGCGCCCAGGCCGGACGAGTCGACAAAGCGAACATCCGCAAGATCGACGACCAGGTTGCTCTTGCCTTCTTCAAACAGCTTCAGCATCTGCGCTTTGAGCTCGCCGCTGTTATGCGCATCGAGCCGCTCCTCCTTCACCTGCATCAGCACTGCCGTGCCTTTATCTTCAATCTGCAAATTCATCAAAATACTCCTTAGTCGGGATGATATTTTTATGGTGTTGTCAGCATGGTCACTGCTAACATTTTAGCACACTCAAATCGGCTGTGCGAAAAGCTAATTCTTTTTTTAGCCGCTGCCAGAAGTAGGTGCCTTGAGGCAATGCACGCCGATTTACGCTGATTTAAAATCAAACCCAAAATCCTTGTTTCTGTTTAAAGCCTTTAAAATCCAAAGCATTGGTTTTTGACTTATCCGCGCACATCGGCGTGGATCAGCGGCCATAAACTCTTTGCTTATGATTTATCCTCATCACTCACTTCTCAGTACTCTGCTCTACTTCTTTGACTTTCATTACCACCATCGAAACATCATCCTGGAAACTGTGTTGACCGGTAAACAGGCGGACCTGCTCGAAAATGTAGTCGATCATCTCCTGCGGAGAGCGATCGCAGGAGGATTTAATCAGCTCGACCAGCCGATCTTCGCCGAAAAAGTCCCCGTCGTGGGTTTCCGCTTCAAGCAGGCCGTCAGTATACAGGAGCAGGCAGTCGCCGCTTTGCAGGATTACCTCGTTCTGCTCATATGGAAACTCTCGATGAACGCCGATGATCAAACCTTCAGAATCAAGTCGCAGCAGAGTCTCGTCCTGACTGCGCCAGAGCAACGGCGGCGAGTGGCCGGCGCTGGCATACCTGGCCTGACCATTTTCCGGGCGGTACTGCAGGTAGAACATGGTGATGAACAGCTCCGCCTGGCTTAAGTCTTCGTAGAAAAAATGGTTGAGCGACTTGATGATATTCAGCGGGCTGCCGAGGAAGGCGCTGCGTGACTGGATGAAGGTCCGCGTCTCAGCCATCAGTAGGGCTGCGCCGACATTATGGCCGGACACGTCGGCAATCACGACATCCAGACGGCCGTCATCGTGATGCAGGTAATCGTAATAATCGCCGCCGACGTCCTTGGCCGGGACACAAATGCCAGCCATTTCGAGACCGGGAATTTCAGGGACCCGTTTCGGCAACAGGCCGAGCTGGATGTTTTTGGCAATCTCCATTTCCCGCTGGTGCTCGCGCAAAGTGATCAACCGCTCGGTCTGTTGGGAATTGCGCCAGGCGACCCCGACCTGGCTGGCCAGGTTGGTGAACAGTTCGATGAACTCATGGGTGAAGACGCCCTTGGATGCACGGGAAAAGGAGGAGAGAACGCCGATGGTTTCGCCTTCGACAGCAATCGGCGCATGAGCAAAAGACGCGATGCGATGTTCGTGAATAATGCGCGCCGATTCCGGCTTGCCGATATCGTCGGTATCGTTGACCACGGTGATTTTGTTGGTCAAAAAAGTTTCACCGATGAAGGTGTCCATGGTCAGGTTGCGCTCCGATTCGCCGAAGTGCCTGGAGGACATGCCGCGCTGGCTGCGTACGGTCAGGGTCTGCCGGTCTTCGTCGAGGATGCGGATGACGCACAGATCGAACTTGAACTGGTCGGTAAAGATCTTCAGGATCTCGTCAAGGATTTCCTTGAGGGTGCCGCCGCTGGCGACGGCATGGGCCGCATCGTAGAGCACGCTGAGTTGTTCGCGGCTGGCGTTGCGGCTGATGTTGACCGTGCCGAACACGTCAAACACACTCTCCATTCGGCTGCCGCGGGCCGACAGGTAATTGTCGATAATAATCCGGGCCGGTGCGGCGCCGACCGAGCCGGCCAGGGTCAGCTCGGTAAAGCGCTTCAGCTTGATCAATTCCTGTTCCGATAAGCTTCCCTTGTTATCGATCTCCTTGTTGCCGATGAATCTGCTGATCGCAGCGTGCGCCTGCTTTTCGCCGATGAACTTGGTCATCATGTTGACGAATTCCATAATGGTCGGCGCCTTGGTGATGCGGCTGCGCTGCAGGGGAGTCTTGCCTTTGTGGTAGACGTCAACGAATTTGGCGATCTGCTCACGTTCGGCGGCTTTCGGTCTGGTCAGCAGGGAGACGGAGATATAACAGCCAACATTGAAAAACATGGTCCAGAAGAGGGCATGCGACCAGGTGTCGAACCCGGTTAGCCCGAAGAGAGCCTTCGGCATAAGGAACTTCCAGCCAAACAGCCCTTCATCAAGGATGGACTGGCTCAGCCAGCCGGCTTCGACGAAAGAGGGTAGCAGTAATGTATAGAACCAGGCGATAAAGCCGAGAATTAGGCCGGTTGCTGCGCCCTTGAAGGTGGCGCGGCGCCAGTAGAGGCCGCCGATCACCGCCGGTGCAAACTGGGTTGAGGCCACAAACGAGATCAGCCCGATATTGACCAGCGCCGCCGATTCGCCCAGCAGCCGGAAATAGAGATAGCCGAGAAAAATGACCACCACGATAAACAGCCGCTTCAGGTAGAGCAGGCGGCGGGAAAGATCGCGCTCGCCGGTCTGCAGCTTGAGAATTACCGGCATGAGGATGTGGTTGAGAATCATGGTCGAGAGGGCAACGGAAGAAACCATCACCATGCCCGCTGATGCGGAGAAGCCGCCGAGGAACACCAGCAGGGCCAGCCACTCGTGGCCGCTCTGCAGCGGCAGGGTCAGGATATAGAAATCGGCATTGTGGGTGTCGCCGTTGGCCATCAACAAACCTGCCAGGGCGATCGGGATCACGAACAGATTCAGCAGGAACATGTAGGCCGGGAAGCTCCACATGGCGCGGCGGATATGTTCTTCACTCGAGTTCTCGACAACCATGATATGAAACTGGCGCGGCAAAAACATCACGGCCATCATCGAGATGAAGATCAAGGTGAACCAGTGTGTATATTCATTGTCGCCAGAGCCGAGCAGCAGCAGGTCTGTGCGGTCCGGGAAACGGGTGACAAAGCTTTCGAAAATGTCGCTGAAACCGTCAAACATGCCGTAGGTGATAAACAGACCGGCCGCGACGAATGCGACAATCTTGACCACCGATTCCAAGGCGATGGCAGCCACCAGGCCCGAATGCCGTTCCGATGAATCCAGGTGGCGTGCGCCGAACAGGATGCCGAAGAGCGACAGGCAGACCGCGACGGCAAAGGCGGTGTCAAACTGGAAATCGATGTTCGGCAAGTGGTGAAGCGACGCGGTCGTGCCGACCAGGGGGTCAGCGAGCAGGTCGAAGGTCCGGGCCACCGCTTTGAGCTGCAGGGCAATGTAGGGCATGATGCCGAGGACGGCAAACAGGGTGACGATGGCGCCGAGAAAGGCCGATTTGCCGTAACGGCTTGAGATGAAGTCGGCGATGCTGCCGATGTTCTGCTCTTTGCTGATGCGAACGATCTTGCGTAGCAGGAACCACCAGGAAAAAGCGATCAGCGTCGGGCCGAGATAGATGGTGATAAAGTCGATGCCGTTGGTGGCGGCGCGGCCGATGCTGCCGTAGAAGGTCCAGGAGGTGCAGTAAACGGCCAGGGAGAGCGAGTAGAGGTTGGCGTTGTTGGTAATGCTGCGGCCGACCTTTTCGCGGCGGTCAGCGTAGAACGCAACTGCGAACAGCAGCCCGAAGTAAACCAGGGAAACTGAGGCGACGATATCAACCGGAATCATGGCGTCTCCTCATCGGGGGGCGGTTCGGTTGAGATATACTTATCGTCAGTCTCTTTGCCGAGATAAATGGAAAAAATATAAACGACCAGGATTGACAGCGGCCAGCCGACCATCAGGTAGATGACCAGCAGGGGGATGCCGAAGACCGGCGTCTCCTTGTTGAAAATATGCAGGAAGGGGAAGTTCAACATGACCACGCCCAGGAAGAAGAAAATCACCCAGGCTTCACGCAATGGCTTGTTGTTTCGAATCCCCATAACCGGACTCCCAAACTTAAAAAGCCATTATAGTCCGCCAATCTTGGTCTGTCGATACTTCAGATGGGTCAGACGCAAAATAATTCATGGACATAATGTCTCGATTTTCTTAAAGATTACCAGCTGATAGGGCGTTGTAAAGAACCTGTCGTCGTGATGACGGGCCGATTGACCCATTTTCAGGGTTCGTGGTAACTTCAATCGGTCTGAATTGTGAAAAGTGAAATGTAAACAATGCATTGATCAAAAGCAGAAGGCAAAAGACATTTAGCCGCCGATGCACGCCGATTTACGCAGATAAATCAAAAAACAAAATCCGGGTTCTGGTTTAAACATCAGCGTAAATCGGCGTGCATCGGCGGCCATTAAGCCTTTCGATTTTGTTTTTACATCAGATTTGATCTGCTTTCCGCACGATGAGCTCAGGACACGTGTCTGCGGCTAAACAATGATTTTGATTTGGTCTAAATAAAGGTTGATATGACATTCCCTTTGAAAAAGCTCGGCTGGGCGCTGCTTGCAGCGGCATTGCTGGCCGGGTGCGCATCGACCCCGGTGCCGCCTCCCGTCCCACCGGAAGAGCCGGTCTTTGACGCGCCTTACGAGTCACGGTTGGATGATCCGGCGGCGAATGCCCTCTTCTATTACGCGCGGGCGCAGATGTTGCTGGGGGAAGGGGCCATTGACCCGGCCATTGCAGACTTGCAGGAGGCGATCCGGCTCGATCCACAGACCCTTGACCTGCGCTACGTCCTGGCGCAGATCTACGGCGAGACGGGTCAGCTTAAGGAAGCCCGACGCACCCTTGAAGATATTCTGATCCAGAATCCGGATGCGTTTGAGGCGCACCTTTCTCTGGGCAACATGGCGCTGGCCCATGGCGAACCGGAACAGGCGGTGACCTACTTCCGCCGGGTGATGGAGCTTGACCCAGACAACGCCATGGTCCCTCTGCAGCTGTCAATCGCCCTGGTGCGCCTCGGCGAAGTCGGTCAGGCGATCGATGAGCTGACCCTGCTGCTGGAGAAATTCCCCGATTCAAGGCCGGGGCGTCTGACTCTCGGCCGTCTTTACCGGGATATGGGCCTGGATGTTCAAGCCGAACAGCAATACCGTTACCTGATCGACAACCTTGACGGGGTCGAGCAGGCCTACCTCGATCTTGGCTACCTGTTCGAAAACCAGCGGAACTGGGACGAGGCGCTTGAGATGTTCCAACAGGCGCTGGAGCTGAACCCGTATGACCTTGCCTTGCGCCACCATGTTGCGCGAATCTATGTGGGCATGAAGGATTATGGCAAAGCCCTCGACGCGTTGCAGTCGATCGTTGATACCGACCCCTATGATGTCGAAGCGCGCCGCAAGATCGGCTTGATCTATGTTGAGCAGGAGCACTGGGATAAAGCGGCTGCACAGTTTACCAAAATACTCGCTCTTAAACCCGATCTCGAACCGGCCCGTTACTATCTCGGGACTGTCCTGGAACGGCAGGAGAAGTGGCAGGAGGCTCTCGAAGCATTTTCGGATATCCCGGAAACGTCGCCTCTCTACGGTGATTCAGTCTCCCATCTCGGTTTCCTGTTGCTGCAGCTGAAACGCACCGAAGATGCCGCCGCTTTGCTGGAATATTATCTCGAGCAGGGCGAACCGAGGCCCCAGATCTATTTCTACCTGGCGGTGATCTATCAGTCCGACAAGCATTACGACCAGGCATCACGTGTCCTGGAACAAGGCCTGCTGCAGTTCCCGGAAAGTGTCGATCTGCTCTACCAGCAGGGGATCACTCTGGAGCAGCTGAAGATGCACAACCAGGCGCTCGAAGTGATGCAGGCAGTTATCGAAAAAGATTCTACGCACGCTGAGGCGATGAACTTTATTGCCTATGCCTATGCCGAAGCCGACATGAATCTCGCCGAGGCGCTGGAGCTGGCAGAGCGAGCTATCAGCATCAAACCGGCCGGACACATTCATGACACGCTGGGTTGGATCTACTACCGGTTGGGGCACTACGCTGAGGCCTTGCGAGCGGCAAGGTCGGCGCACATGGTGCTGCCGGATGACGATGTTGTCCTGGAGCATCTCGCTGAGATACTGATGGCTATGGAGCAATATGACCAGGCACGACAGATTTACCTGCAACTACATCAAAAAGACCCGAACAACCCCTTGCCGAAAGAAAAGCTCGATGCGCTGGACTCCATGCCCTGATCGTTTGCCCCTGCTTGCCGGGATACTTCTTCTTGCCATGCTTGCCGGTTGCGCTCCCGTCGTGACGTCGGATGGGCGGCGACCTGCGCCAGCGGTCGAAGGCGAGCAGCTACTCACAGCCTGGACGGCACAGGCCGGGCGCTACCAGGCGGTGCAGGGGCTGGCCAAGGTCAAAGTGAAGACCCTCGAACGCACGGCCTCCGGCACCCAGGTGATTATTGCCCAGCGGCCGGGGCAGCTGCGGGCGGAGACCTTGAGCCCATTCGGAACGACCATGCTGTTGTTGGCGACCGATGGTCAGGATCTCGGTGTATTGGTGCCATCCCAGAACCGCTACTATTTCGGCAAGGCCGATGCCGACAATGTCGGCCGGTTCACCAAGATTCCGGTCGAGCCGGTCAACCTGGTTAACACCCTGCTGTACAACGCACCGGTGATGGCCTTCAGCAAGGTAATCACCTGGCACCTGCCTGCCGGAGGCTGGGTGGTAGAGCTGAGTCGCTGGGGCGGGCGCCAGGAGTTGGTATTCGACTCCTTTCGCCGCCTGACCGCCATGCGTTATTTTGAAGGCGGCGAACCGGTCCTGACGGTCGACTACACCGACTTCCCCGAAGGCGGGCCAGTGTTCCCGCGCCAGATCGGTCTGCAGCTGTTTGAGTACGGAGTAGAAGCCAGCATGAAATTCGAGGAGCTTGACCTTGACCGATTGCCGCCGGCGAATCTGTTTCGGCTTGACCCGCCGGTTGGTGTTGAAACCTACGACCTCGATTTGATTCTCTACAGTACGGATAAGGCTGGGGAGAGACGATAGGGCATTTGGGGGGATGGGTGTTGTGATGAGCTTCCCCCTCACCCCAACCCTCTCCCGCCAGGGGAGAGGGAGACATGCAGGCAGATTTCCAGTCTCCTCACTTAGGAGAATACAAGTTAGTCTATAATCTCTCTATAAAGAGAGTGCGCGCAAAGAAGTATTCCCTCTCCCCTGGCGGACCCACAGGGCCTAAAGGAGAGGGCTAGGGTGAGGGGGAAACCTTCCCCCCTTAAATCACGGAGCTCAATGTGCGAATATTAATCGTTCTTTTCTTGTTTCTCATCACCGCCTGCAGCCAGCAGGATGGCACCGTCCCGGCAGAAGGGGATGCAGCCAAACCGGCCCATGGCGACACTATTCTGATGGGGTCGATCGGGGAGCCGAGTACGCTGTTACCGGTGCTGGCGGCCGATTCTGCGTCCAGCGATATCAATGGCCTGGTTTATACCGGCCTGGTGCGTTACGACAAAGACCTGGTGATCGAGGGAGACCTGGCGGAGTCCTGGGAGATTTCCGCAGATAACCGGACCATCACCTTCCATCTGCGCAAGGATGTGACTTGGCACGACGGCGCGCCGTTTACCGCAGAAGACGTGATGTTCACCTATCAGCTTTACATCGACCCGGAGACGCCAACCGCCTACGCCGAGCGCTACCGGCAGGTCAGCAAGGCGGAGGTGGTCGACCCCTATACTTACCGGGTGCACTATGAAAAACCCCTCGCAACGGCTCTGATCAGCTGGAGCCTGGGCATTCATCCAAAACACTTGCTCGAAGGGCAGGAGATTACCAAGAGCCCACTGGCCCGCAAACCGGTCGGCACTGGACCCTTCCGTTTCGTCAAATGGGACGCTGGTGAGAAAGTCGTACTCGAATCCAACCCGAGCTATTACGAAGGCGAGCCGAATATCCACCGGGTGGTCTATCGGATCATTCCCGATCAATCGACCATGTTCCTTGAGCTGCGATCGAACGGTATCGATTACATGGGTCTGACGCCCCTGCAGTACACCGATCAGACTGACACACCGAACTTTAAGCGCAATTTCAACAAGTACAGCTATATGGCTTTTGCCTATACCTATCTCGGCTACAATCTTCGCAAGCCGATGTTTCAGGACAAACGGGTGCGGCATGCCTTGAGTTATGCGATCGACAAACAGGAGCTGGTTGACGGCGTGCTGCTCGGCCTCGGCCAGGCTGCCAACAGTCCGTACAAGCCGGACACCTGGCCCTACAACCCGAACGTGCGGCAGTTTCCGTACGATCCGGACCAGGCTAGAGCCCTGCTTGAAGAGGCTGGCTGGATCGACAGCGACAACGACGGCGTCCGTGACAAGGATGGCGAACCGCTCGCTTTCACCATCGTCACCAACCAGGGCAACGAGCAGCGCATCCGCACCGGTGAAATCGTCCAGCGGCGCTTCCGCGAGGTCGGTGTCGATGTCAAATTGCGCGTCATCGAATGGGCTTCTTTCCTCAAAGAGTTCATCAATCCCGGCAATTTTGACGCCACCATCCTCGGCTGGTCGGTCTCTCTCGATCCCGATTCCTACAATATCTGGCATTCAAGCAAAACCCGGCCGGGCGAGTTGAACTTCGTCAATTTCCAGAACGCTGAAGTCGACGACCTGCTCGAACGGGGCCGTCGCACCTACGACCAGGCGGAGCGCAAACGTATCTACGACCGTCTGCAGGAAATCCTGGCCGAGGAGCAGCCCTACACCTGGCTGTACGTCCCCGACTCCCTGCCTGTAGTCGGCAAACGCTTCCGCGGGATTGAACCCGCCCCGGCCGGAATCATGTACAATTTCGACAAGTGGTGGGTGCCGGCGAGTGAGCAGCGTTATAAGCGGTGAGGGAAAGTAAACTAAAATCAAAGGCATGGTTTGCCGCGGATACAATCTGATTAAATCTGATGGTTAGTCAACGTCAAAATCAATATGCTTTTCTAGCCGCTGATATACGCCGATGTCCGCAGATAAGTCAAAATCAAGGCTTTGGGTTTAAACATCAGCGAAAATCGGCGTATATCGGCGGCCACCAGGTTTTAGTTTTTACCTCAGGTTTAATCTGCTTTCCGCATTGATGAAGCTCCGAGCACTCTGAGATTTTATCCGCGGCTAAATAAAAGGTTTTACTTGTGCTTCTCTACCTATCAAAACGCCTGATGATGATGGTCCCCATGCTGATCGGAATTACCCTGATCAGCTTCATGGTGATTCATCTCGCGCCGGGGGAACCGACCGATCTGCAGACCGACCTCAATCCGGAGGCGAGTGTCGAGATGAAGGAGCGGTTGCGAGCGCAGTACGGCCTGGATCAACCGCTCTACGTGCAGTATGGCCAATGGCTGGGACGGTTGGCGCGCCTTGACTTTGGTGAGTCCTTCTCCCAGGATCGCCGGCCGGTGTTCGATAAAATCACAGAACGTCTGCCGATCACCATCCTGATCAACGTCTTGTCGATCGGCTTGATTCTCGCTGTATCGGTTCCCATAGGCATCCTCTCGGCGGTCAAGCGCAACTCACCCTTTGACCGCGGCACCACAATCTTCGTTTTCCTCGGCTTTGCCATGCCATCCTTCTGGCTGGCGCTGTTGTTGATGGATTTCTTCGGCGTGCGCCTGGGGATTTTCCCCATCTCCGGTCTGCGCTCGATCGGCTATGAGTATATGGGGCCGGTTCAGCAGTTCTTCGATGCCCTGCATCACCTGATCCTGCCGGTGTTCATTTCAGCTTTCGGTGGTCTGGCCGGGTTTTCCCGCTACATGCGTTCCAACATGCTCGAAGTGATTCGCCAGGATTACATTCTGACCGCCCGCGCCAAGGGTCTGCCCGAACGGGTCGTCATCTACCGGCACGCCCTGCGTAACGCCCTGCTGCCAGTCATCACCATCCTCGGCCTGTCTGTTCCCGGCCTGATCGGCGGCAGCGTCATCTTCGAAACCATCTTCGCCATCCCCGGTATGGGCAAGTTGTTCTACGACGGTGTCATGATGCGCGACTATCCGTTGATCATGGGAATATTGGTGATTGGTGCGATTCTTACCCTGATTGGCAATCTGCTCGCCGATGTCGGCTATGCCCTCGCTGATCCACGGATTCGTAAAGGGTAGGGTGAGGAGAAAGCCACTCTGCCTGCTTCCCTCTCTCTTGATGGGAGAGGGTCGGGGTGAGGGTGACCACCTATCATTAAGCTGTGTATTTGTCTGGCCTCCCGTTGCGGATTATAATTAATAATGGAATCTCAATAGAGGTGAAATCTGAACCGCGGGGTCTCGGCCCCGCACTCCGACATCCTCTTTTGCGGGCCCAAAAGAGGATGCAGAAAAGGGCCTTTATAGGCTCTTGTGTAAGGGTAAAGTGTCCTGTTTGCGAGCAGTACGTCACTGGATCTCGACCGGCAGAATTGCTGCTACCCTTTGGGTGGCCTTTCTCCTTCAAGGCCCCCCTTCTTGCTGCATAACTCTTGAATAAACTAGAAACAGTGATCGTTATCCGAAAAGAATGTAAAAGGCTGCGGCAGCAAGAATAAGTGAGCCAAGAGGGATGGCCCACGCTCGTTTTTGTTTGCAGAGCATCAATCAGGACAGAACTGGATTTAAATAATATATCAATAAAAATTTACCCATAGGTTGCCGGACAATGCCCGCGTTTAACTGCCTGACAAATAAAACAAAACCCCTCCGTTAATCATTCTTCACATCCTAACATACTGAAAACATTCATCTCTGTCCCATTTGTTTCTGCTTGACAGCTCACATTGTTATTGTCTAATGTTCGCTTCGTAATTTTGAAATCCTGTTTTAAAGCCGAGCCTGCTGTTTGCACGGGCCGGTTGAACAGGTTTCCCGAAATGCCAAACCTTCCGTGAGGGAGGGACGGAAAGCCGAGGATCTTCTGCAGGGAAGATGGCCGGGCCGCCGAAGGATGTTTCATCTTTGGTCGTCCGGTTTTTTTGTTTCCGGGCAACAAGGTGACTCCCTCTCCCTTGACGGGAGAGGGCGGGGGTGAGGGTGACCCAGTTAACTGTTCCCCCTCACACTAACCCTCTCCTCCAGGGGAGAGGGGACTGATAATCATTTCTTTGCATTGAAGGAGGGGGGCTGTGCGCAAAACGCACTTTGTGGGGATCTGTCTGCTTTTTTGGCTGCTGTGCAGCATTCCAACCGCAGAAGCCGGAAGTCCAAGTCTTGTCAGGGACTTTACGGCCACCTTGCAGCGCATACATGCCCTTCTGGTCACAGTTGAAGCTCAAGCTGTGGACCAGCCGTCCTCCCTTGGTGATGAGGCCGATCAGGTGCAGTCTTTGCTGACAGAGCTTCGTGCCGGCCGTTTGCTGTTGACCGAACGTTTTCGGCAGCAGGTGAAGCGCAGTGCCATCGCAGGCGGGGATGTGCCGGGTCGGCATGCCGCCTGGACCGGTCGTTTCAATCGCGTGGTAAGTGAACTGATCGGGCTGCTGGAGGAGGTGGCCGCTGATCCTGCCGAAGCGGCCGAGGCGCGCAAGAGCTGTCTGGAATTGCTTGATATAATCCTGCCGGCAAAGCGTCTGCCGTTGCATGGTCAGCTGCCTTATCAGAGCCTCGCGGCGCAGAACCTCCTGCCGAATATGGGACCGACCATCACCCCGGCCTATCAACAAACGACGACATCCTTTGTTGCTGCAGATCTGGCCGCTGCTCCGGAAGCACAGATCAGTGCTGTCATCACGGTGCAGGCGCAGACAATCGCGGCCGAGGCGGGTAAGGTCCATTGGGACCCGGTCGATCTGTATGCGTGGGTCAAGAACAATATCGCCACCGAATGGTACTGGGGCAGTATGAAGGGTGCCGAGGAGACTCTGCGCCAGCGCAGCGGCAATGCTGCCGACCAGGCGTCCCTGCTGGTTGCCCTGCTGCGGTCTGCTGGCTATCCGGCCCGTTACCTGCGCGGCGTCGTCAGTGGGTTCCCGGGAATGGACCAGCTCAGGACACAGACCGGGCTGGATGATCCGACACGAATCCTTACCTTTCTGCGCAAGGCAGGCATTCCCTGTGAGCCGGTCCTTGAGGGGACGCAGATTGTCAATATCCGCTTTGAGCATATCTGGGTGGAGACCCTGGTCCCCTATGCCAACTACCGTGGCAACCTGGGTGACAGCAATGGTCAGGTCTGGCTGCCACTTGATCCCAGCATCAAGGTGGCGGGCTATGTCGAGCAGGCCGGACAGGCCGACCTTTATGCCATGGTCCCGGAAACTCTGAACAGTCTGCGGGATAATTATCTCGCAGGCGTGCCGGACCTGTCGCCACTCGAAACCTTGCATCAGGTCGCGGAAGAGACTCTGGCCGCTCAGGGGGTGCCGCTGCCGTGGACAAGTCTGCTGTTCCAGCGACAGCAACAGCCGGAGCATCTGCCAATTCTGCCTTCCACCCTGCAGCTGAATGTCGAAGCGGTCACCGGTGAATATACGGCTTTGCCGGCGGAGTTGGTCCATGCCGTCGAGATTCGGATCGGTGGGACCGAGACGCTGCTCGATGTGTGTCTGCCGATTCACAGCCTGACAGGTCGGCGGTTGTCGGTCAGCTTCGAGTCGGAAACTGTCGCTGACCACGAAACGATCAACCTCTGGGGCGGGCTCGACAACACACCGGCCTACCTGGTCCGGCTGCGACCGGTTCTGATGCTCGACGAAGAACGCCTGGCTGTCGCTCGCGATGGATTTACGGTCGGGACCCCCTTCGCTCTGAATGTAACGTTGACGGGACCGACGCTCAACGCCACAACCCGCAACCAAGTCACCACCGGCTACCCGCTCCTGCTCGGCCTCGCAGCTCAGCACCCCCCGATCCCTGATCCAGTCGATAGCGACGTCCCAGCGATTGATCATCTCCAGCGGGCGGCACTCGATTATGTCAGGCGCTGGAACGCGGCCGAGCAGGAGCTGGCTGAATTGCTCAACCTGGCACTGGCCCGTCCGTTGCCGTCCCTGGTCACCCTGGGTGGTCAGCTGGCGGTCAC
>JAQYVZ010000162.1 GCA_030145205.1 Desulfuromonadales bacterium
CAGCCCTCAATCACCTGGTCGCCGACCTGATTACCACCTGCGGCAGCAACGTTCACGTCCTGCGCGACCCGACCCGCGGCGGGGTGGCCACCACCCTTAAAGAGATTGCCCGCCAGTCACAGGTGGAAATAACCCTTGACGAATCGGCCTTGCCGGTTGCCGATATGGTGGCTGGCGCCTGTGCCATCCTCGGCCTCGATCCACTGTTCGTCGCCAACGAAGGAAAACTGCTGGCCGTTGTTGCCCCGGAAGCGGCCGACGCAATTCTCGCCCTGATGCACCGCCACCCGGAAGGAGAGCGCGCCGCAATCATCGGCGAGATTACCGGTGCAGCCCCCGGGAAAGTACGGATGCGCACCGCCATCGGCGGCCTGCGCGCCATCGAAATGCTGGCCGGCGAACAGCTGCCGCGCATCTGCTGATCTCACTTACAAGGAGTTACCCGTGCTAGTCACAGACCACCTGCATAGCAGGTGGCTTCAGGAAAGCCCCTAAAAGGGGCTATAAGTACCGCCCCTCCTCCCCCTGTGACGCCGCCGGAGCTGCGTGGACGTTTTGCGAAACAGACGGACACAACGATTTTGTAGGGGCGAGCCATGGCTAGCCCTTTTGTCCGTCCGCAAAATGTCTGCGTAGCGCAGGGAACCCCAAGGGCAAGGAACGGGGTGCCCTTTCTCTGCTTACTCGCTTTGGACAAGCAAAGAGAGTAAGTCGCCGTCTGGGGGCGAAACCCCAGGGTTTTGGTCCAAATCAAGTGAATGCCTGAAATACACGATGGAACGGCGTAGCCTTTTCT
Organism: Desulfuromonadales bacterium; assembly: GCA_030145205.1. Classification (GTDB taxonomy): domain Bacteria; phylum Desulfobacterota; class Desulfuromonadia; order Desulfuromonadales; family BM103; genus JAQYVZ01. Next base: position 797 of record JAQYVZ010000162.1, read on the forward strand.
AGTCACACCGGCAGAGCCGGTGGTTTACTAAACTACACAATTAATGTACCTATGAAAATTTCCGGGCCGTCAACGCGTCCGGCTGCTAACGGAGGTTCCATGTCGCTTCTCGGCGATCGGCTCGAGCGAATTAAATCTTTTCTGCGGAATGATTTGTGGACCATCGATGCCAATCGATTGACCAGGTTTCAATCGCTGGCTCTGCGCCAGGCCAGGGTCGTCACGGCGGTGGTTCAGGGCTTTCTCGCCGATAGCTGCATGCTTCGTGCTTCGGCCCTGACCTATACGACCCTTCTTTCGATCGTTCCCCTGTTGGCCCTGATGTTTGCCTTGCTCAAGGGCTTCGGTGTGCAGAATACCCTCGAGCCGCTGATTCTCGAGCATCTGGCACTGGGGGCCGAGGATATTGTCAGCCAGATCATCAGTTACATCGACAATACCAACGTCGCCCGCCTCGGCGTCGTCGGCATGGCGGCCCTTTTACTGGCCGTGGTCACCCTGCTGTCCAATATCGAAAAAAGCTTCAACCATATCTGGGGGGTGAATGAAACCCGTCCGCTGCTGCGCCGCTTCGCCGATTATTTTTCGGTCGTGGCCATCGGTCCGGTGTTCGTGTTGGCGGCCATTTCAATGACGTCATCGCTGGCCAGCAATCAACTGGTCACTCACCTGCAGGGAGACACCTATTTAGGTCCCTTGATCCTGCTGTTGTTCAAAGCGATTCCCTTTGTCGGCATGTGGATCACCTTTACCGCCCTCTACATCTTCATGCCCAATACCCGGGTCAGTTATTCTGCGGCGCTGGTCGGTGGTATCCTCGGTGGTACCCTCTGGCAGCTGGCCCAGTGGGGGTACGTGCATTTCCAGGTCGGCGTCGGCCAATACAACGCCATTTACGGCACCATGGCGGCACTGCCGATCTTCATGGTCTGGCTCTATGTCAGCTGGCTGATTGTGCTGCTCGGCGTCGAGATAACCTATGCCTGGCAGAACCTGCGCCTGGTTCCCAGCGATATTCGCGGTTCGGAGGTCAACTTCGCCAGTCGTGAGCTGGTGTCGTT
>JAQYVZ010000163.1 GCA_030145205.1 Desulfuromonadales bacterium
GTGAACTTTTGCTATTTCAGCAAAATCCTCACCAGCTTCGATCATCCTCTTCAGGGTGTTGCAGTCCGCCTCGCTTGTAACCAGGATGTGCCGGGCGCTTGCTTTAGCCATGGCCAATCTCCTTCGATAAATAACATGAGTAAGAAATCCTTCCTTTTAAGCCGATTTGCGCTCTGTTGTCCAATTTCATCTCAGTAGTGTCCGGTTAAGAAGTTGCATAAGCGCTGAAGTCGAGATCAATAATATCTGGAGACGATAAGCCCCCGGTCGCCGCGTCCTCAGCTGCTTCGTTTCGAATTTTACTGCGTAGTTCACGCACCCTCGCAATGTTGACCCGCTCGCCATGCTCCTCATGGCAGTAGATGGCCAGCAGCAGATAGGTGATCAATCCGGAGAGAATCTGCATCAGCAGGCCATAGGGGCTGCGTGCGATCAGGTGGTATACCTTGAGGTGGCGCTTCCACCAGGCAAAGAAGGACTCTATCGTCCAGCGCAGTTTATAAGCCATGGCGATTTGCTCAGCCGTCAGGTCAAAACGGTCAGTGGCCACCCAGTAAGTTTTACCGTCGGCTTTGTAGCCAACCAGCCGCACATCCCTTTCGGTCTGGTTGACATCCTTTGTGCCCAGCAGCACCAAAGCATCAAAGAAGACGTGGCTTTCTGGGTCAACGGGGTTTTCACGCAGCACCGTCTTTTTAGAAGAAGCCTTGATGCGACAGACGAAATGGCGCTCTTGGGCCTGCCAGTCGTCAAAGTTCTTGTAGCACTGATAGTAGCGATCCATGACGCCGGTTTGTCCGGGAGCGACCAGATATTCAACCTGAGGGCGCTCGTCGGCTTTGCCAGAGGTCAGGATCATTTTCTGCGGGACACCATGACCGATATCAAAGCCCAAATGCACCTTGGCCTTTTTGGCGCCGTTGCGATAGTCGGCCCAGGCCATGGACAGAGTGGCATCGATCAGCGATCCGTCAACCGCGATCAGGTCCCCCAGACCGGAGATGTCCTTGGCGATGGGAAGTATGGCCGTTGCCTGTTTCTGGATGTTTTCATAAACCTGGACCATCTGATCCAGGCCCCGGGAATTGAGAGCCTCGAAAAAGGCGCTTTTCTGAATACCTCCGGGTGGAGCAATGTGGGTTGCAGCAAACCCATCCTGGGCCAGAACCTGAAGCAGGTGTCGCCCCGAGGAGTGTTCCTCGAGGTGGTAGTACGTCAGGATTTTCAACTGATCCTCGAACGTCATCTGCAAGGGCCTGTTGCCTCGTGCTTCAAGAACCGGAACCGGGTCAAGAGCGGGCTTGAACGGGGTAAACAATCGGGCGATGGATCTGGTATTGAGCCGGGTTTGAAATAAGCGGGCCAGGAACGACATCTTCGTAAATCCCTTCAATGAATGGGCTATTACGAAAATTCGCCGCGGCACCTCGCTGCCGATTGTCAAGCAGAAAAGCTACAACATGCTGAATTTTATCTGATTTTTGTTTAAAGGGCTAACTGCAAAAACTTAACCGGACACTACTGATTTCATCTAAAGATCTTGGCTAAATTCGGATTTAACTCAACAAAAATTCAGGAGCCAGTTGCTAAAAGAGGAGAGAGCAAAGCGTTCCCTCACGGCTGAGAGGAAATCAATGTGCTGTGGCCGGAGTGTCGCCGATACTGACCCATCATCCACGCCCCCCCCTCAAAAAATAAACGGCAACGGCGCTGTTCCCGATGCCGTTTATCATTGTCATAAGATGGAGAGGGTGTCTTGAACGCACTCAAAATTGGCCCAAAGAGCGAGCAGGATCAAGCGATCCTGGCCAATTCCTGACCATTGACCACCTGTTCGCCCTCTTTAACTTCAA
>JAQYVZ010000164.1 GCA_030145205.1 Desulfuromonadales bacterium
AGCCATGGTTGAGTAGACCAGGGGAATAGCACCCCCAGCCTCTCCGAGAACCGGACGTGAACCTCTCAGCTCATCCGGCTCCTATCAATCAGTCCATACGGAAATACGCCAAGACTCCAGGGAACAAACAGTCGCGGATGAGCACGCGCATAGCGGTCAAGGTATTCCCTTGCTCGCCGCTTGTGCCGCGAAAGCCGCTTGAACTTTCTCCGCGCCCATTGAACAAGATACCAGTTGAAGTTTCGCCAGAGCCGCCGCAGCGCCGAGGGATAGAAACGACCATAGTAAGCGTGCCAACCGCGCAGTATCGAATTGAACATCCTGGCCAAGTCCGTCAGGGTCTTCTCGTTCTTGAGCTGGATATGCCAGCTTCGGATGCGCCGATTGATCTCCTTCATTGAGGAGCAGCTGATCGCTGGAAGAAAGTTTGGATGAACCCGACCTCGCTTGTCGACGCATCGTCGCGGACGAAACGTGTAGCCAAGAAAGTCGAAGCTGATCCTCGGGTACTCTTCCGTACGATGAACATCCTTACAATAAACGATCCCCGACTTGTCGGATCGGATCTCCAGTCCACACTGCCGGAATCGTGCGGAAACACGCTTCAGCACTGATTCCGCTTGACGCTGACTCTCGCAATGCAGCAACCCGTCGTCGGCGTAGCGACAAAACGGAACCCTTGGCAGCTCGCGCCTGACCCACGCATCAAATGCGTAGTGCAAGAACAGGTTTGCCAACATGGGGCTCACAACACCGCCTTGCGGCGTGCCCTTGTCCCGAGCCGATAGGCTGCCATCTGCCTGCTGTAGTGGAGCCTTCAACCAGCGTTCAACGTACAACAGCACCCATCGACACTTGCAATGACGACGCAACGCCTTCATCAACAAATCGTGGCTGATGTTATCGAAGAGTCCTCGGATGTCGTACTCCACCACCCAGTCGTATCGCCAACACCGCTTGCGGGTGATGGCAATTGCGTCGTGGGCTGACCTGCCCGGTCGGTAACCGAAAGAGTTTCCATCGAACACCGGTTCCAACATCGGCTCTAAGACCAACTTAACCACCGTTTGGGCAATGCGATCGGAGACCGTAGGCACTCCGAGAACACGCGTTCCTCCCGATTTCTTCGGGATAGGAACAGCCTTGACCGGTGGCGGAAAGTACGTCCCAGACGACAGACGGTTCCAGATCCGATAGAGGTTGCCCTTCAGGTTTTGCTCGAACTCCTCGAGCGATTCCTGATCCACTCCGGCTGCACCATCTCTGGACTTCACAGCCAGGTACGCTTGCCATACCAGCTTCCTGGGTATTTCGAATGGCTTTGCTACGTTCAAAGGGCTCCTCCTGCAGCGCAGTTGGCCAGCTGTTCGTAGCCGATTGACCAAGCTCCTTCGCTCCACCGCGATTACAGCGGCTTCGACGCTACTACGAGCTTGTCCGCCCCTGTGCAACGCATCGATACTGTCGGCCTCACAGGGTCTCTGCTTGTGCCTTTCTCTTTGCATCGTTGCGACAGGTTCCCGCAGTTCAACGTGAAAGCCCGGATCAGGCTCACGCCACCTCTATGCCGGGCGCCATCTGGCCAGTAGGCAGGTCTCCGCCAGACTCGTCCCGGGGCAACTTCAACTCCCCGGTTTCGACGCCGTCTACAACTTTCGACACTTGTACGGTGGTTCACTTGCGTTCGTCTTCCTGATCCATACCTGACGCCTCGGTGACGCCTTTTCCGTAACGCTCACGACCATGGCTCTTGACCACAGCCGCTTACGGTGGTTTGCAATCTGCTCCTGCAAGCCGATTGCGGGAGGTCTGCTCCCATCTCTCACGCCGCTTCTGCGGCACACTAAAATC
>JAQYVZ010000165.1 GCA_030145205.1 Desulfuromonadales bacterium
GATCCTGGTGGACAAGGAGAACTATCTTCTTGAGTTGTGCCGCTATATCGTTCTCAACCCGGTGGCCGCCGGTATGGTCAAGGCCCCGGAAAACTGGCCCTGGAGCAGTTTTTTGCCGACGGCGGGCCTGGGCTCTGCTCCTGACCTGCTGACGGTCGACTGGCTTCTCGCCCAGTTCGCGAGCCAGAGGGGGCCCGCCCGGCAGAGGTACGCCGCATTCGTTTACGACGGTCTCGGGCGTCCCTCGCCGTGGAATGATCTGCGCGGTGGCATCCTCCTGGGGGATGAGTCGTTTGTCGAGAACTTTCGAACCCAACTGGCGGATATATTCCGGGGGACGTTCTTCACTATTTCACTAAAATCCCACGACCCGCTCTTTCAAACCCGGTATAGTCAAGGGTAGAGTAAGGGGCAGGTTATCTCTGTCCTTGACTCTACCCACTTGCACCTCTTGCCAGTGACACCATTGGGTCCCCAGAGGGGGCGTTGTCAAGTTGTCAACTAGCTATATAATCAGCCATGGCAGCCAAGGGCTTAGGTCTTGCTATGCCACTTTTCCGGTCCCGTATCTCCCAAGGTTCCCGGGGTGATCCCCCCCTTTACAACCGGTGATGCCGATGGTATCAATTTAACTGACCGTCACTTCAAATAAGGGAGACCCCATGCCGGGCCTGTTCATTCGCTGGTTGATTCTGACCCTGGCCATTCTTGCCGCCGCCTATCTGCTGGACGGGATCGAGGTCCACGGGCTGTTCTCCGCTTTTTTCGCCGCGGCCCTGCTGGGGGTGCTCAACGCCCTGTTTCGTCCGATCCTGCTGTTGGTCACCCTGCCGATCAATATCCTCTCTCTTGGCCTGTTTACCTTCGTTGTCAATGCCTTGCTGCTTTTGATGGTCTCTGGGGTGATCGGCGGATTCACTGTCCACGGCTTCTGGCCGGCGGTGTTCGGGGCGCTGATTATCAGCCTGGTGAGTGGCCTTTTGACCACGCTGGTTAGCGACCAGGGTCGCGTGGAGGTCATCACCCTGCACAAAAGCCACGATCGCTGGGAATAGTCGACGACGGTTATAAGGTCACACCAAGTGGGGTCTTTCTGCTTTTCACAGCTAATTCATAAAGGGCGGGCCAGCGGGATGTTGAGGTTCAACATTTAAACATTTGGCAGGCGGGTCTCCATTTCAGGTATCCTGTAGTTGGAACTCGGGTTTGCACCCCGCAACACCGGGCGTCCCCCCCAAAAAAATTGCCAAGGAGCACCCTCTATGACTGAAAAACGCAATGCTGGCCCGTCTAAAATATTGATTGCTATTCTGATTCTGTCCGCCCTGGCCGGCGGCGGAATCTACTATTATTATCAATGTAAAACTTCCGATTACACCATTACCTTTGACGACAGTAAGGAGATTGCCGAGGGGACCGGGGTTTTTATGGTGGGTGTTGAAGTCGGTCGGGTCGTCTCGGTCTCCCCGTTTGGGACGGGGGTCGCGGTGGGGATCAAGGTCGACCGGAAACAGCAGCCGAACCTCACTGAAGCCTCCCGGTTTTTTATTGAGGGGCAGGGGGAGAAGGGGCGGGTTCTGGTCAAGAATCTAAGTTCCAATGCGAAGTTCCTTGAGCCGGGGCAGGTCGTTGAGGGGACCGATTCGGCTTTTCAGTGGTCGGCCTTCGATCTTGCCCAGGGCATGAACACCTTTTTCGAGTCGGATGAGATTCGCAAGGCGGAGGAGGCTATGCGTACGCTGGTCGATGACATCGACCGCCAGCTTCACCAGATCGACTGGGACGCTCTCGGCAAAGAGATGGAGCAGCAGATGAAACAGCTCTTCAAGGCCATGGAAGAGGCCCTGA
>JAQYVZ010000166.1 GCA_030145205.1 Desulfuromonadales bacterium
CTGCAGGCGGTTACCCGACAGAACCTGATGGCATTGCATGACCGTAGCGTGCATCCCGACAACCTCTGGCTGGGGATCACCGGCGATTTCGACAGCCGGGAACTGCGGCAGATGCTGGGCGAAATCTTTGGTGACTGGCAATCCCGGGGGGGCGAGGTTCAGGCCATTCCGCCTCTGGTTGAAGCGGGTCCGGCTGCGGTCTGGGTGGCCGAAAAGGATATTCCGCAGACCTCGATTCTGTTTGGAGAAATCGGTGTCGACAAAGACAACCCCGACCTGCAGCCGATCCGGGTGATGAACTTCATTCTCGGCGGCGGCGGGTTCAATTCGCGGCTCATGCGTGAGGTCCGCTCCAACCGGGGCCTGGCCTATTCGGTCTATTCCTATTACCAGGTCGGCCGCTGGCTTCCCGGACCCTTTATTGCCGGTTGCGAAACCAAGAGCAATTCGACCGCCGCGGTGGTCGGGCTGATGCGGGAGATCATGGACGAGATGCGGCGTACGCCGGTGTCGGACCAAGAACTGCGCTTGGCCAAGGACAGTCTGATCAATTCGTTTGTGTTCGCCTTTACCGACAGCCACCAGGTCGTTACCCAGCAAATGCGGCTCGATTATTATCATTATCCCGAAGGCTACCTGCAGACCTACCGCGACAAGCTCGCGGCCGTAACCGCAGAAGATGTGCTGCGGGTGGCGCAGCGCTACCTGCATCCTGATCGGCAGAATCTGGTGCTGGTCGGCAAAACCGAATCGTTTGACGCTCCGCCGGTAACCTTCGGTTTGCCGGTCCGGACGATAACCTCGCAATCGCGCTAGAAGGTTGACGGCTTGACGGGCCAATCCGTTGATTTACAGTTGTCTCAAGTTAAGCTCGTCAATCTCCTCTCTGGCACAGGGGGCACATGGACGCCGCCTTCGATCTTTTTACGGCATTTGCCCTGCAGTTGTTCATTATCGTCGATCCCATCGCCGGGGTGCCGGTGTTTCTCGCCATCACTCCGGACAATACCCGCCAGGAACGCCGGACCATGGCCATTCGCGGCTGCCTGGTGGCTTTTGCCGTGTTGGTTTTTTTTATATTGTTCGGCCGTCTGGTGATGACCTATTTCGGCATCGAAACCTCGGCGGTGCGGATCTGCGGAGGCCTGCTGCTGTTTGTCATCTCCCTCGAGATGCTCTACGGAAGGCCGACCGGCACCGGCACCAGTCGCCGCGAGGAACGCCTGGCCGAGGCCAAGGAAGATGTTTCCATCACCCCGCTGGCGTTTCCGCTGTTGGCCGGTCCTGGGGCGATCGCCACCTGCCTGATTTTCGCTGAACCCGCCCGTACCGTTTTATCCCTGCTGGCGCTGCTCGGCGGCAGCGCCCTCGTTTTTGTGGTGACCTGTCTTCTCTTATTGCGGGCCGAGACCCTGCTTCGCCTGCTCGGCGCCTTGGGAACAGTCATCGTTACCCGTCTGATGGGGCTGGTGCTGGCGTTTCTTTCGGTACAGTACGTTATCGACGGCATCCGCAACGCTTTCGGGCTGTAACTGTGGTCGAACAATAATGCTTGACCCTGTCCGATAGGTATTTATACTCATACTCCTTTAATGCATTTTGCCGAGATGGGGACTTGATGAACAGTTTGGAGAATTACCGGAACCTTGTGGCCAAGGTGGATGACCTCTGTTCCCGCATTGTGGAGATGTTTGCGGGACAGATCACCTGTAGAAAGGGGTGCGACAGCTGCTGCCGTCATCTCTCCCTGTTCTGGGTCGAAGGGGTGGCGCTGGCGCTGGCGCTGGAGGAACTGCCTGCTGAGGCGGCGGAACATATCCGTCAACGGGCACGGCAGGCGAC
>JAQYVZ010000167.1 GCA_030145205.1 Desulfuromonadales bacterium
GCAGAAGCGATCGAGAATGGATGAGACAATCAAGCAATCCCGAAACCTGGCACTTTGTGTACTCAGCACTTCACGCAGCAAGTAGTCTTGTATTTGCGGCAAGCTCCCCTGCAGCCCCTTGATAAATGTATCAGGATCGTCAATCTGTCGCAGCGCCATCGCCAAAAGCCTCAACCCGGCAGCCCATCCCTCCACAATGTAGTCCAGCTTTTTGACGGCCTCATCGCTGATGGAGATATTCAGTGTTGCGTTCAAAAACTCCGCTAGCTCGATCGACGTAAACCGGAGGTCTTGCAAGCGCACATCGTTGATGCTGTGCTTGGCTCGGAGATTCGGCAAGTCCAGCGGCGGATCATGGCGAGTGATTATGATGAAGTGAAACTTCTGCGGGGGATGTGTGAGCATTTGGCCCATCAGTTCCTGCACGGGGGAGAGAGCTTGGATTCGGTGATAGTCGTCAAGTACGATGGTACACGGCGTGTCCATCGCGTCGAGGTCATTGAGTAGATACTTCGCCACGACGGGCGAGGGTAAAAGAGACGCTCTTTCCAGGAGTTCTCGCGTAGCCTTGCAAGCATCCGGCGCCACGTCATCCAAGGCGGTAAGAAAATAATCGAGGAACGTCCTCAGGTCAGAGTCATCAGCATCCAGCGACAACCAGGCGGTGGGCCAGTCGAGTTGCTCGCACCATTGGGCAACCAGGACACTCTTGCCGTAACCGGCCGGGGCCGACACTAACGTCAGCGGCATCTCGCGCAACCTATTCATCACCTCGATCAGGCGATCCCGGTTCACCAGGTTTGAGGTCAGTTGCGGCCGATGCAGCTTGGTCTTCAGGATCGGATTGAATGGCCGGTCACTGCTGTCATCTCTATGATTCATTTAGGCATAATCCTGATTTTATCCATCCAAAACCACTTTAATGGGCGCCTCTAAAAATACCGACACCCGAGCCTTGATCGGGTAGAATCACAATAGCGCGACGCAGTGATTAGGGGAATAAGAAATGGGACAGATGGGTTTTTTCGACATCGCCAACCGATATGCGGGTCTGGACGCCAAGAACGACCCGTTGGTGAAGATCGATGCGGTTGTTCCGTGGGAAGGCTTCCGGGTCCGCCTGGAAGCGGCATGGCGCAAGCCGCCCGAGGAGCGCAAGTCGAATGCGGGGTGCAAGCCCTGGGACGCTGTTGTGATGTTCAAGGCGATTGTTCTTTGTGCTCTTTACAACCTGTCTGATGACCAGGTTGAATATCAACTTCGCGACCGCTTTTCCTTCATTCGGTTTTTGGGTCTGGGTCTTGAGGATAAAGTCCCGGACGCCAAGACGGTATGGATGTACCGGGAACAGTTGGCTCACGCTGGGGTGATCGAAGCCTTGTTTGAGGACTTCGACGGCTATCTGGAAAAACAGGGTTATCTGGCGATGGGTGGCCAGATTATCGACGCTTCGATCGTCGCGGTTCCCAAACAGCGTAACAGCCGTGATGAGAACGCAAAGATCAAGGAAGGTGAGACGCCGCAGGGCTGGGAAGACAAACCGGCCAGGCGTTGCCAGAAGGATACGGATGCGCGGTGGACAAAGAAGCACGGCAAGAGCCACTACGGATACAAGAACCACGTGAATATTGACCGTCGTCACAAGCTGGTGCGGCGTTACCAGGTGACGGACGCGGCAGTGCATGACAGTCAGGTCATTGAGGATGTCCTCGATCCAGACAACACGGCATCAGATGTGTGGGCAGACAGCGCCTATCGATCGGCAGAGATCGAGGCAAAGTTAGCGGACAAGGGTCTGAAGAGCCGGGTCCACCGCAAGGGCCATCGTAACAAGCCGCTGA
>JAQYVZ010000168.1 GCA_030145205.1 Desulfuromonadales bacterium
TGACTTCAACAACCGCTTCTCTTACAGCAATCAGGCCGACGTGTCCCACAGGAACTTGTCTGGCGAAGGCTATGCCACCAACTACGTTGATGGCGAGTATGATCTGAATAATACCACCAATGGTTTAATGCTTGGCGCAGGCAATCTCCCCAACTTCGCCCGGCAGTCGGATGACAGCGATTTCCTTGGCGAAATCAAGTACCGCCTGTGGCTGACCGCGACCGACGATGACAAGAAAGTCAACGGGACCTTGGGCTTCGAGTTCGGCGGCGCCGAATTCGGCAGCAATACCAAGGCCGACTTCGCTGGTGACAAGAATATTTTCGAGCTGCGTCACGCCTACATTGACTTCGAGGTCCCCTTCGATACCGCCAGCCGCGTTTACGTCGGTCTGCAGCCGGTCGGTTACAACAAGTTCCTCTGGTCGGACAACGGCGCGGGTGTCAAGTACGTCGCCAAACGCGGCAATCTGGGCTACTCCCTCGGCTGGTTCCGCGACGACAACTCCAATGGCGGGGAAGGTACCTCGACCAAGCTGCAGAATGACGATGTCTACGCCTTCGATGTCACCTACGCCATCGACAACGGGCCCAAGCTGAACGGCTTTGTTCTGTACCTCGAAGAAGGTCAGGATACTGATGCAGGGTTTGGTCCCGCTGAGGAATACATGGATCAGCAGATGTGGTACGGCCTCGCTGCTTCGGGTCAGGCTGGCCCGATCTTCTATGGTGCGACCTTCATCAAGGAAGAGGGCGAGATCAGCTACTCTGACGCCGGCGTTGACGCCATCTATGGTCGCGATCGTGACGCCTGGCTGGCCAACCTCGAGGGGACGGTCAAGCTTGACCAGACCAAGCTGCGCCTCGGCTGGCTGTACACCACCGGCGACGACGACGCCAATGATGGTGATGCCGAGAACTTCACCAATATCGACGCCTACATGGGCGGCTTCGGCAGCGTGGTCGTGTTCGACAGCTTCGCTGACGACAATACCATGGTGACCGGTCCCTACATTCTCGACAAGGGCCTGAACATGGTCTACCTCGGCGCCGACTACGATCTCAGCGACAAGGCTTCGGTAGGAGCCAGCTACCTGTGGATCAACGCCGCCGAAGATCTGGACTTTGGTGACAATACCTTCACCAAGGCGTCCAAGGAAATCGGCCATGAGCTCACCGCTCGCGCCAGCTACAAGCTCACCAAAAACCTCACTGCGGGCATTGATGCCGGTTACCTGATCGTAGGTGACGGCCTCGATGAAGCCAACAAGGAAGCCTGGGGTGAAGGCGCTGACAATATCTGGCGCTCTGATGCCAGCGTGCGTCTCAAGTTCTAAGATTGTCGAGATGGCAGTTTTGTGTTAAAAACAATGGCCGGGCCTTTTGCCCGGCCATTGTTTTTAACCACCGGGCTGGGTCACCCTGGGATGTTCCCGGTTGTTGTCGAGTCTAAGGTATAAACTACTGAAGGAGAACAGCCTTATGTGGTTCACCCCACGTCCATTTCGTGTTGTTTTGGTCTTTATTCTGATGGCGCTGCTCCCGTCAGTGGCCATGGCCGGCCTGATTGAAAATGTTTCCAGAGATTTCAAGCCGGTGACCGGGGTCGTGGTGATGCCCGTTGATGGCCAGTACATCATCGACCTGGATGCCATAAGCGGAGTCGCCATCGGTGATCTGTTCTGCGTGGTCAAGCCGGGCGAAAATATTGTGCATCCGGTAACCGGTGCGGTGCTGGGCAAGCTGGATGAGGTCAAGGCGGTACTCCAGGTTGTACGGGTCAAGTCAGGTTATTCGTAT
>JAQYVZ010000169.1 GCA_030145205.1 Desulfuromonadales bacterium
CGCGTACAGGCCTTCACTCCCGCCTTAGCCTGTCAGCCCGACGGAAGGAAGACCTGTACCAAACCCTGTGTGGAGCAGAACTCTAGGCTCCACGCGGGCAGTCTACCAGACGATGTACACAAAGTCAAGCCACATAAAGCCAGTTACACACAACCAGGGAGGAAAAAGAACAATGCGCAAGTCAATTCTATTCACGTTGGGTCTATTGGTGATTTCGAGCCTGGTGGCCGCCTGTGCAGCGCCAGCGCCCGAGGTCATCACGGAACAGGTGGAGGTCACGCGTGTCGTCGAGGTCGAGGGCGAGACCGTGGTCGAGACCGTGATCGAGGAGGTCGTCGTGACGGCCACGCCTGCCCCTGTGGTAAAGGAAGAAGCGCCCGCTGTGCTTGGCACCTTCCCCAGAAGCGAGACGCTGATCGTCAGGCAGCTCACCGGGCGTGTCGGTACACCCGACAACTTCAACCATTGGGTTGGCTGGAAATGGCAAGACCGCGGCATGCAGAACCTGGCTGACGAGCCGCTCTGGTCGGTCGACTTCGCCACGGGCGACATCATCAACGGCTCAGCGGATGCGGACCCGACGTACAACGCAGACTTCACTGAATGCACAGTCACGCTGCGCCAGGGCGTCGCCTGGAATGACGGCGAGCCCTTCACCGCTGCCGATGTGGTCTTTACGGTCGAGACCCTGATGGAGTATGAGGGCTTCAACGCCCATTCCTACTTTGCGGATAACGTCGCCTCTGTGACTGCTGTGGATGATTACACGGTCAAGTTTGAGCTGACGCAGCCCAACTCCCGCTTCCACACCACCTTCCTCGACCGCTGGGGCTGCACCAGGATCATGCCCAAGCACATCTTCGAGAAGGAAGAAGATCCGGTCCAGTTCACCGCCAATCCGTATGTAGGCTGCGGTCCTTACAAACTGCACAGCTTTGATCCCCAGGGGTTCTGGACGGCCTGGGAAAGACGCGAAGATTGGGACAAGAGCCCGACCGGGATCATGTATGGCGAGCCTCAGCCCAAGTACATCATCATCCAGGCTTTTGACACTGAAGGCGCTCAAATCCTGTCGCAATTGACGCATCAACTGGATGTGGCGGAACTCTCAGCCGATGGTCTCAAGGCGCTGTTGGCGCAGTCGGATACCTCCCGCGCCTACCAGCCCACCTTCCCCTACGTGGTCAACAACGACCCCTGCATCACCGGTATCCTCTTCAACACCGCCCGGCCGCCATTCGATAACGTCGATGTCCGCTGGGCATTGGTGCTGGCGATCGATATAGTCGAGTACACGAGCATCGCCGTCGATTCCTCGGGCACCTTGAGCCCGGTGCACGTCCCGCACCTGGGCCCCTACCCCAGGGATTACATCGCGCCGATGCAAGACTGGCTGAAGGAATTCACCATCGATGTGGGCGATGGCGAGACCTTTGCGCCCTATGATCCCGATGCCCCCAAGCGCGTCGCAGACTACGCCAGGAGCCGTGGCTATGTCTTCCCCGATACGCCGGAATTTCTTGAACAGGCTTTCGGACTGGGGTGGTACAAGTATGCCCCCGACATCGCCGAAAAGCTGCTGGTGAAGAATGGCTTCTCGAAGAATGCGGACGGGAAGTGGCTGCTGCCCGATGGCACCCCCTGGAAGATCAACTATTTGTCTGGCACTGTACTTACCAACCATGATGCGCGCAATGCCCTGGCTGCCGTGCAGCAGTGGAAGAAGTTCGGCATCGATGCCAATGTGCTTTCCATCGCGGATAATGATGGCATTCAGGCCACCGGCGACTTTGATG
>JAQYVZ010000170.1 GCA_030145205.1 Desulfuromonadales bacterium
CGACCCGCAGGTATTCCCCGGGGCCGAAGAGATCCCTTACAACGGTGCCGACGAAAACTGCAACGGCATGACCGACGATGATGATATTGACGGCGATGGTTTCCCGAAAGCCCAGGATTGCAACGACAATGACCCTGCGATCAATCCTGACGCTGTTGAAATTTTCAACAACAATATGGACGAAAACTGCAACGGGATGACCGATGATGCCTCGGGGGAAACTTCGTCCCTGCAGCCAATCTCTCAGGCCGCCTGGAAGCTGCTCTATGTAGACAGCCAGGAACTGGCGGGTGAAAATGGCGCCGCAATAAATGCGTTTGACGGCAATACCCAGACCTTCTGGCATACCGGCTGGTCCAATGGTAGCGCCCCCATGCCGCATGAGATCCAGATCGATCTGGGCAACGCATACGCAATCAGCGGCTTACGCTACCTGCCCCGCCAGGACGGCGGAGAAAATGGCACGGTCGCCAAATATGAAGTTTACGCAAGCAATGACAGCGCCAGCTGGGGCGCCCCTGTTACCAGCGGGACCTTCGCCAGCAGCACTCAGGAAAAAGAAGTCCTTTTCTCCTCGAAAAATGCCCGCTTTATCCGGTTCCGGGCCCTCTCCGAGATCAACGGCAACCCCTGGACTTCGATGGCAGAGCTAAGGGTTCTCACGGACACCGCTGCGATCCCCCCCACGGAGCCGTTATGTACTGATGCCGATAGTGATGGCTTTGCCGTCGAAGGTGGCACTTGCGGCCCTATCGATTGCAACGACAGCGATCTGAACATTTATCCCGATGCCCAGGAAATTCCCTTTAACGGCATCGATGAAAACTGTAACGGCATGAACGACGATGACGATATCGACGGCGATGGCTATGGGATCGCCACGGACTGCAATGACAACGACCCGCAGATATTCCCCGGGGCCGAAGAGATCCCTTACAACGGTGCCGACGAAAACTGCAACGGCATGACCGACGATGATGATATTGACGGCGACAGTTTCCCGAAAGTCCAGGATTGCAACGACAATGACCCTGCGATCAATCCTGACGCTGCGGAAATTTTCAACAACAATATGGACGAAAACTGCAACGGGATGACCGATGACATTCCCGAAGTCCCGACTGTACCCAATCTGCTGCCGATTCCGAAGACCAACTGGAAACTGCACTATGTGGACAGTGAAGAAGTGGTAGGTGAAAACGGAGCAGCAAAAAATGCCTTTGATGGTAACTCACAAACTATCTGGCATACTGGGTGGTATAGTGGCAATGCCCCGATTCCTCACGAAATTCAAATCGACCTGGGGGCAAACTATGCGGTTGGCGGCTTCCGCTACCTGCCCCGCCAAGATGGCGGCAGCAATGGTACCATTGGACAATATGAGTTCTATGTCAGCACCGATGGCGCCACCTGGGGCACTCCGGTAAAAAGTGGAACTTTCGCTAGCGATTCCCAGGAAAAAGAAATTCTCTTCACCCAGAAAAATGCACGGTACGTCAAAATTAAAGCAACTGCCGAAATCAACGGCAACCCCTGGACCTCAATGGCGGAACTGACTGTCCTTTCAGTCTCTGCGCCAGAGTTGCAACCGATTCTCCAGAACAATTGGAAATTGATGAGCGTCGACAGTCAGGAACTGGTAGGGGAAAACGGGGCCGCAACAAATGCCTTTGATGGCAACCCCGGCACAATCTGGCACACCAAATGGTTAGGTGGCAATGATCCGATTCCCCATGAAATCCAGATTGACCTTGGAAACACCTACAACGTTGGCGGCTTCCGGTATTTGCC
>JAQYVZ010000171.1 GCA_030145205.1 Desulfuromonadales bacterium
GTCCATCTCCGGGTCCGTCCTCTGCTCGGACCCGGCAGAGACACAGTTGTTGTCACTGCCTGGACACTTCAGCCCGGAGGTGGATATTCGACCTAGCTGGGTCATGAGGTTGAGATGCGCAACGTCCTGTCAGGCCTCGTTCGACTCTGAAGAGAGGTGCGCCTTGCCTTCTCGCACAGATCGAGTAGGGGGCGACTTCACAGTCGCCCCCTCTCACACCACCGGACATGCTCTATTGCATCCGGCGGTTCGCCAAGGAATGGGTTGCACGGCAGTACCAGCGCCGGCATCCTTGGACGTTCCTTCGAGTAGCGCCAGGGAAGACTCGGCCCTCTGGCTGAATCCCGGCAGCTTCACCGCCCTCGCCCAACCAGTAGTGTCCTCATCCAAGGAATTCTGCCTTGTTCGCCTGTCCCACGAGCCGCTCAAGTTCCCGTCCTCCTCGACGTTCGGCCCTTCCTGATGCCCTCGCACCAGTACTATGGCCTCTGCTGACTCCTGCCGCCCCAACCCGGCTTCACAGCCGGGCTTGCTGCCCGCAGACAGCAGGACGACAGGTCTCCCCAGGTAAGAACGCTGACTTTCCCTGCAACCTCGCCCCATCTACCTTGTCAGCCCTTGATTGCATCGGGCTTCGCTGTCTCTGGCCAGCTCGCCCGGCTGACCCGGCCTGCCTGTGCGTTCGCACGCAGACAGGCCTCATATGGGATTCGTGTTCCTCAAAGCGCAGGTTTGTCTCCGGCTTCCTTCGCACCCCACCTCGCGGTGACGCACTTGCCTTTGACTCTATGACCTGGTGGAGCTGGGGTCAAATCTTGACATTTGACAACAACGCGTTAAGCTCCGATTCTACGTTAGCATACAGCCTCGCTGTCTGCTTGTCCTTTTCTCTTCTAGGCCTTAGCCGACGCCGAAGCCGGCTCACTGCCGAATAGTGGATTCCGCCGAGGAGGTCGCCTACGGCTTGGCCGGTTAAGCCGCCATAGCGCTGAAGCATTTCCCCAAGAATGCCCCGCGCAACGCCGTCGCTCGAACGCGACACCAACTCCTCCCTATCGATGCTCAACGTCTCGGCCACACACTCGACAATCTGCTCCGGCTCCAGCCGGACCGCGGTCAGCTCTCGATAGGCAGGCTGCTCGCTCCTTGACCCGCTCTTGACGTGCTCGCTTCGCACTCGTTCGACAAAGGCTTCGTCACCCAGCACCATCCGGTCGCTCGATTCAAGAAACGGGCTTCCGGCGTTGCGCCTCAATCCATCCAGGACGAAATCCCGATAGGCTGACCGCCCCCCTGCCATGGAAAGCACCGGCTCGTAGGTCATGCCTCTCTCCATCCTTCCCTTGTCCAGGTATCCCGGCAGGCTGCTCCACTGATAGCTTCTCAGGCGCTGCCAGCGCTTGCTGCCGGCAGACTCGAAGCCGCTTACCCGCGCCGGGTTCAAATGCAGGTAGCGGGATACCTCAAGCAGGTAGGCATCCGCATCAACCAGCCGCGCATGGTATCTCCCCTGGTACAGATGGCCGCAGCGTCGGTGGCGACGATTGTACCAGGCGGTGTAGCGGATGTTGAAGCAGCGCATGAACTCGGCCAGATTGGCCAGAGGTGTCTGGACGAGCAGATGGAAATGGTTGCCCATCAACACGTAACCGTGCAGGATCACCTGGTGCAACTGCTTGGCATCCTTCAAGAAGACCACGAACTGCTCGCGGTCCTCGTCACCAGCGAAGATGCTCTGCCGGGCATTCCCACGACAGGTCACATGGTAGCAGGCATCAGGGTACAGTA
>JAQYVZ010000172.1 GCA_030145205.1 Desulfuromonadales bacterium
TGACAACTGATGGTCTGGAAAAAATTCTAGAACAGTACGCGTAGGGGGGGAACGATGAGCACATTGAAGGAATTACGCTCCGGTATTGAGGAGCAGTACCAGCAAAGAACGGAACGTCCCCGGATTGTTGTCGGTATGGGGACTTGCGGCATTGCGGCTGGCGCGAACAAGGTTATGGAAGCCATCAAGGCTGAGGTGGAAAAAACTGGTCTGGATGTGGACGTCGATTTCACCAGTTGCATCGGCATGTGCTATGCGGAGCCAGTGGTGGAAATGTCCCTGCCCGGTGCGGCCAGTGTCGTGTATGGCGGGGTGTATCCCGATAACGTTGCGCAACTGATCGAGAGCCACTTGGTCAACAAGACTCCGGTCGTTGAAATGGCGGAAATCCAGATTGTGGGTAAGGCCTCTCCCTATGAGGGGATACCCGTTGTCGAGAAGTCCTCATACTACGAGAAGCAGGTTCGTTCCGTAACCTCCCGCCTGGGTCGGACCAATCCAGAGCGCATCGAAGACTATATTGCCACCGGTGGTTATGCAGCCCTGGAGAAGGCCCTCTCCATGGACCGTCTTGAGATTATCAATGAGATCAAGAAATCCGGACTGAGAGGCCGTGGGGGCGGTGGTTTTCCTACCGGGACCAAATGGCAGTTTGTTCATGACGCGGTAGGGGACAAGAAATACATCGTCTGCAACGCGGACGAAGGGGACCCCGGCGCATTCATGGACCGCAGCGTTCTGGAAGGCGACCCGCATGCGGTGCTGGAAGGGATGATGATCGCTGCCTACACCATTGGCTCCAATGAAGGGGTGATCTACTGCCGTGCCGAATATCCGCTGGCCATCCGTCGTCTCAACCGGGCCATCAAGGTGGCGGAAGAGATGGGCATCATGGGCGAGAATATCATGGGCAGCGGCTTCAACTTCAAGGTGCGCATCAAGGCTGGCGCCGGCGCGTTCGTGTGCGGCGAGGAAACCGCGCTGCTTAATTCCATTGAAGGACAACGCGGTACCCCGCGGGTCCGTCCGCCGTTCCCGGCCCACAAGGGTCTGTGGGGGAAACCGACCTGTCTGAACAACGTGGAGACCTTCGCCAACGTGCCGCACATCATCCGCAACGGCAGCGCGTGGTATTCCTCCATGGGCACCGAGAAGAGCAAGGGCAGCAAGGTGTTCTGCATCACCGGCAAGATCAACAACACCGGTTTGTGCGAAGTGCCCATGGGCATGACCCTGCGCGAGCTTGTCTACGAGATCGCCGGCGGCATCAAGGACGGCAAGAAGTTTAAGGCGGTGCAGAGCGGCGGTCCCTCGGGCGGCTGTCTGCCAGCTGCGCAGTTGGACCTGCCGATCGACTATGAATCCCTGGCCGGTGCCGGGGCGATCATGGGCTCGGGCGGTCTGGTGTTTATGGACGAGACCAGCTGTATGCTGGATATCGCCAAATACTTCCTCAACTTCACCCAGACGGAATCCTGCGGCAAGTGTACGCCCTGTCGGGAAGGTACCAAACGGATGCTGGAGATTCTCGAACGCATCTGCGCTGGGGATGGGGTTCCTGCCGATGTCGATACCCTGGAGCGTTTGGCCAAGGTCATCAAGACTTCGGCTTTGTGTGCTCTGGGACAGACGGCGCCCAACCCGGTACTGACCACCCTGAGGTATTTCCGGGACGAGTACGACGCGCACATTAACGAAAAGCGTTGCCCGGCTGGGGTGTGTCACGCACTGCTGACCTACACCATTTTGGCGGACAAGTGTGTCGGCTGCGGTGTCTGTATCAA
>JAQYVZ010000173.1 GCA_030145205.1 Desulfuromonadales bacterium
ACCTCGCCCCCCTCGCCTTTTAACCTGGCAATTGCCGCCAGTGCCGCGACCTCGCTGACGCCCAACCCCTGCAGGCTGGCGCCCTTGTCCACCGTGCGCACCAGCCCCAGTTCCTCGGCCAGATCGCCACCTTTGATGCCATTGAAATGGGCCAGGTCACGCAGAGTGCGCTGAACAATCGGCACGGCCTGCGCAGAAGAGAGGGACTCTTCGGCACCGACCAGGGACGGGCCGAAGGAAACAGGAAACAGCAAAAAGAAAACCAGCAGATATCGAGACATGACGCCTCCAAATATTCAGATTTCAGAATTATTGCATTGAATGTAAATTTTATCAAGCCGCCGTTTCTTCCTCGCCACCACGAAAAACGGGCCACCCCGCAAGGGATGGCCCGCTAATCACTGGAAGCCGTTCCGAAGTACCGAACCGAAAGCTATGGCTGCAGCATACCGATTTTCGCCACCAGCAAGGAAAACGCGCCCAGCAACTCTTCGGCGGTGAGGGCGGCGTGGCCGTAGCGGGGCACCGGGATGACGGTCAGGTGTTTGGCCGAGCCGGCAGCAAGGGTCCGAAGCCAGTACAGCACTTCATGGCGGAAAGGGACGATACCGTCGGCGGTGTTGTGGATACTCACCAGCGGCCGCTGCAGCCGCCCGGTCGGTTGGTAGAACTTCTGGACATACCGAACGGCGGCCTTATCCGAATTTACCCGTTCGACCAGAAGGTTGAGCTGAAGATTCCTGTCTGCGCCCCGATACCAGGTCCGCCGATTGCTGAACGGCTGTCCGTCCGCCGTATCGAGCAGGTCATTTTTACCCAGGATGCTGTAGCGCAGCACGGAAAGGGCAGTTTCCAGGGTGGACGCCTGAAGGTCGGCCGGATCCTGGGCCGCCCGGGTGACCTTGAACAGTTGCCGGGTCAGGTCACCTTCGCCATCGAGGTCGGCCGTCATGGCTCCAGACACGGTCATGGCAAAGCTGTACCAGTCGTTGAGATCGTAGTCCTCAGAGTCACGTGCGCCGAAAGGAACCGGCAGGAGGCTGGGGAAGAAATAATCGAAGACCACCCGGAAATTCCCCAGGTACTTGATCTGGTAAGGCATGCCGGCCAGCGGGCCGGCGATGGCCATCCCCCCCGCATAGACCTGCGGATAACGCTCTAACAGCATGGTGGCGATCAGGGCTCCTTCCGAAGCCCCTACGATCAGTATCGGCCCGGCCGCCGGGTACACGGCTTTGAAGGAGGCGACCAGGGCATTGAGATCCGCGCCACCCTGCTCCACGGCATAGCCGTTTTTGGAATAACTGCTGGTCGCAAAGGCAAACCCCTGCTGCATGAGCAGGGCCGGCACGGTGGTTTCCATCCCCTGGTATTCGACGGTGAGTTCCTCCGTCGGCAAGGCGAGCGGGAACTGCGGAGGAACATAGCCATGGGCATAGACCACCAGCGCCCCCTGCCATTGGTCCGGAACGCAGGTCAGGGTAAGATCGCCCCGTGCACCGTTGGCTTCCACGCAGCCAATCGGCCAGGAAACCTCAGCCGCAACGGCAGAGACAAGACACAGGGGCAACAGCAGCAACAGTAAGACGTAAAGGCGTTTCATGGAATCCTCCTCGCACCTATTGGAGTGGATTACAATGATAAAACAATCTGATTAGCACTGATCTTCCGCTAAGCGGAGCCAGCGTTCCGGGCGCTTGCCCGTGCATACTGCTGCGATGATCATGCGAGGGAGCAAAGCAGCGAGATCGAAGCGACGGTTGAAACGATACTGATACTCAC
>JAQYVZ010000174.1 GCA_030145205.1 Desulfuromonadales bacterium
GAGAATACTTGGTTCAAGGGCGCCTGCACGAGTGAATATCACTATGCTATGCTGAAAAGAGAATCGGAGGCAGCAAAAGCGTCCTCACTTCCACTTAACCTCCTGAACAACACGTTCGGGGGATGACACTAATACCACGTTGCGGTTACACTGTGCACGTGTTGGAGACAATGATGAAGAAACCCAAGCAGAAGCTTACCCTGGATCGACCGGCAACCTACCAAATCAGGTTCTCTGTACATTAGTGGGGTAAACCGGTAAGATCGCCTTCCAAAAACGAGGAAGGCCCCGATGTTTACCAGTGTACCACTGTTACTCTCGCGCACGCGAGTGATATGTGATCCAGCCCGAGCACTTGGGCGCATCCAAGGCTTGACGATGAAGAAAGTGACAGCCGAGACATTGAACGAACTACTGGGCATACCCGAGCTGGTTGTCATCGAGTATGCATTTGAGCAACAGGGCGATGGGGCTATTGTGCACATCATCTGCAAGCACCGATATGACGTGGCCGTCTGTCCACGGTGCGGCGAAGTCTCGGCATCGTTGCACGAGAGCGAAATGCGTTGTGTTCGGCACCTGGACATCTGGGGCAAGATGACGTTGTTGCACTTTCCCTCGCGTCGCTTTGGCTGTGACAAGTGCAAGACGCCCTTCACCGAGAAGTTGCCTTGGATTGAAAAGAAACGACGGCAGACCTCGGCTTTTGAGCGATACATCTATCAGCGATGTCAACAGACCAACAAAAGTGCCGTGGCCCAGAGTGAGCATCTGCACTTCAAGACGGTGTTGACGATCTTCAATCGCTGGGCGAAGCGTGCCGAGAGTTGCCATCATCGTCCCTTGGTACGACGGTTAGGTGTGGACGAGATCTCGTTGAAAAAAGGACATAGACAATATGCCTTGGTATTGTCCGATTTAGACCGTTGCTGCGTGATCGCCGTGCTTTCAGAACGCACACAGAAAGTGTTTGCTCAATGGCTCGACAGCTTGAGCGTTGTCGAACGGTTTGCCATCCAGGTTGTGGCAATGGATATGTGGCGTCCTTATCGAGATGTTGTTCAACTCAAACTGCCCCAAGCGCAGATCGTTGCAGACCGATTTCACGTCATGAAGCAACTCAATGACCGTCTGTCCCAGGTGCGTCGAAACCTGCAACGTAACGCAGATGAGCAAACACGCCAAGCGCTCAAAGGAACACGCTGGCTGCTCGTCAAGAATCGTGCAGACTTGACTGCAGACGAGGAAACACGGCTGTGTGCCGCTCTAGATGCCTCTCCAACGCTACGCCAGACCTACCTGCTCAAAGAGACCTTTCGCACAATCTGTGAAAAGATCAGTGACCGTGAGCAGGCAGCACGCTTTCTCACCGCTTGGATCTGGCAAGCTGAAGCGAGTGGTATCCCTCAGCTCTGCAAGTTCGCCAATACGCTGCGTAACTGGTGGTCAGAGTTCCTCAACTACTTCCACGATCGAGTCACCAGTGGCATCGTGGAAGGACTGAACAATGCTATTCGATACGTCATTCGTCGGGCTTGTGGCTATCACGTCTTTGAGCATTTCCGTCTTCAAGTCTTGGTGGAACACGGAGGACTCAATGCCTCCCACTAATGTGCAGAGAGCCAGAAAAGTTGACTGGCACGTCAAATCCGAGCAAAGATAGTCTACCACAACAATCCCAACTCGGAGGAGACGATGCCAGCCAACCAACTGTATCATACCTGGTCTGACCAGATCCGACAACTTTGCCCAACAGCTCGGAAAACGCTCATTCAC
>JAQYVZ010000055.1 GCA_030145205.1 Desulfuromonadales bacterium
AATCGCCCCGTACAGAGCCGGGTCGCCGGTGTGCAGACGCACCACCTGTTTGCCGGCGGCCACCGCTTCGGCCATGATCGTCAGGACCTCTTCAAGGGTCAGCGGCGCGCTGTCATAAGCCTCGGCGCCGGACTTAAGCTCGGCCAGCAGCGCCTTGTTGACCAGCGACCCGGCATAGACCACCACATCGGCCGCCTGCAGGGCTTTGAGCCCCTTGACGGTGATCAGCTCGGGGTCGCCGGGACCGGCGCCGACAAATTGGACGGGGGGAATTTTCATGTTGCCACAAATGCCCTTATATTTTCGGCTAAGCATCAATACACATTTCTATGCACATGTGCATAGGAGCGAATATACCGTGTGTTGGTTTACGTCCGCGTATAAAAGGCATGGCGCTTTACGCCATGCTGGACAATTTTCCCCTCATCTTTCAGCCGTTTGAGGAGGTGATAAGCCTGCGGCAAACTAAGCCTGCAAAGTTCAGCGACATCCGCCCGTTTAATGGACTCGTGCTTAGCTATATAAGTGAGCACCATCTGTTCTTGCTGAATTGGATCAAATCCCGCCTGGCGGATGTAAGCAGCCTTTTGTCCGGTCTTTCGGTATATTTTCGCACTCAGGGTGTAAGCTCGGGCGCGCCCTCCGCCATGAGCTTCGACGAGCCCGGCTTCTGCCAACTTTTCAAGAGCCGCACGGGCCTCCTGTTCGGTTTTCTGGATGGAAGGAGCAAGATCGTTCGTGGTCAGTCGACGCTCCTGGCGCAGACGGGAAAGAATGATCAAACTATCCAAGGGCATCGCATACCCAGTACGCTCCTCGTGCCGTAATACCAGTTCAAGGAAATCATGGTCCGATTCGGCGTTGCTCATCCGCAAGACCACAGAGGTCGAATCCGAGCGGGAATAATCCGGGGCCGGACGCCCATAGCGAAGCAATCCCTCGAAAATACGATCAATGCCGCGTCCGGTGCGTTCGGCCAGACCGATACGTTTGGCAATGTCGGCCAGAAGGGGGTTGCGGGGCCGCGGCTCTGTAACCAGCAGGTTATGCAGAGTGACTCCTTCGACAAAACCGCCGGGGTTGGAGATGGTCATTCCATCGCCATCGATACGCACATGAACGGCCCCCAGGCGTGCATAGTCTCGATGGACAAGGGCATTGACAAATGCCTCTCGAAAGGCCCGTCGCTCGAAATTGGGTATCGGCACCCGGAACAAGCCGACCTGCACTTCCATTTCCGTCACTCGGGCGGCAAACAGTCTCTCAATCTCCTCGAATGCCTGCAGCAATGGCTTACGAAAAAACTCATTAACCCGCACATCAGTGCCTTCCAGCACCTGAAACGCGACTTCGGAAGCAGGGACATGCTGCCTCAACTGTTCCTCCCTACCAAGGAACAAAAGCCCCGCCAGGGTTGGACGCCGGACGCCTTCAACGGTCGAGACCAGACCCAATGCTCCATCTAGCTCGTCATCTGCCAAAGGGATGAGGGTCGAATCACCCCCGTAGCGCCGGATAGCCTCTCGAATGCGCTGACGCTCCAATGGGTTCAAGTCCTCGGCGGTCAGATCAAACAGCGGCAATGCAGAGGGGTCAGTCAGCCCCAGATCCGACTGCCGCTGAGTGAATTCATGAGGGTAAAACGGAACAGCCTCCGGCCTGCCGTCGGCTTTTAAGCGCCGACGCTGAAGAAGCCCCTCCGATGTCGCAACCAACTGCCTTGATTTGGGAACTCGGATTCGAGCGATGCTCTGTGGCCCACTGGAACAACGTTCAATGCGGACGGAAAGCGGCGGGCTGGTTCGGTTGGCGATTAGTGCAGCCAGGCCTGATGTATCCTGATGGTTCGCATGTAAACCGGTAACGCTCCCATCATCCTCTACCCCCAACAGCAGCTCCCCACCTTCGGTATTGGCCAGCGCCACAACCGCCGCAATCAAATCACGATCTGACAGGCATTTCAGGTCGCTTTTGAATTCGACCTGAAGGGTCTCTCCTCTGGCGAGAAGTTCCTTCAATTGATAATCATCCATACCATATCCGCATACCGGGCTCGCAAATTTCTCAATGAATTTCTTTTGCACTCACTACATGAGCGAAGTCGACGCCCAACTCGTCGAAATGGGCCTTGCCACAGCGTATTTTCGCCCACTCCGCGCCGCGAAGCTTCAACTCATCGGTCGTCCCTTTTGTTTCGCGCACGAGATAGACCTTATCGTCGTTCTCTTTGACGATAGCCCAGTCCGGGTTGTAGGTCCCAACCGGGGTTGCCACCTTGAACCAAGACGGAAGCTTGATGATCAGCTTGATATCCTCACGCGTACTCATGGCCTCGGCGAACTGCCGTTCAATCTCCGAATCGCAAAGCACCGCATCGTAAATCGAGTTGTCGACTTCTATCATATCGGTCATATATCCGGCGATTTCTTGCTCTTCGAACAGTAACATCTCGTATTCCTGGCCGTTGATTCGCTCATACTTGATTCCGTCAATAATCAGCTCGTGCAGTTCGGACTGAACCGCCGACAGCGCTTGGTCGAGAAACTGCTGTGGGTTGGTGTGCACCTCGCCCAACCGGCCGGATTGAATCAGAATCTGCACCAGAGTGGTACGGGTCAGCTCTGTCTTCCCCTGCAGATAACCGATCAGGTCGGGGATGCTCACCGCGCCGAAATCGGCATCGTGCTCCCGCACGGCCAACAGGGTCGAGTCCACCCCCTTTTTGCGGTCAAGGCCCATCCCTGCCTTTTGAACCCTTATTTTCGGCGCAAAAATCGGTTCCATTCCCTGGAGCCGCTTAGCCGCTTTCTCGATTAAATCCGGCGTTTCGTAATCAACGGCATAACGCGTCCGGTGCTTAATCCGCTGCCAAAGCTCCTTGAAATCCTCGTTCAACCGCCAGCCCGGGGCGAGTTTTGCCGTCCGCCGTTTTTTCTTGTTGGCGATACGCCCTTCGAAACAAACGCCGCACTCCTCTTCGATCTCACTTTGCAGCCGGCGAGCGAACTCTTCGTAGCTCTCGTTGGCGATGACCGTCAGGCGATTGATGTTCGGATCGAAGCAACGCTCCCCGGTCTCCAGCACGGGCAGCCGCAACCCGCGCCCGATTTCCTGCCGCTTTTTGATTTCGGATTTCGTCTCGTTAAGAGTACAAATCTGAAAAACGTTGGGATTGTCCCACCCCTCACGTAGCGCCGAGTGGCTGAAGATGAAGCGTAGCGGCTCATCCAGCGACAGCAGCCGCTCTTTGTCGCGCATGATCAGTTCATACGCATCGTCGTCCGCCGCCGTGTTCCCCCGCGTGTCCTTCGGGATATTCTTGTAAACCGAAAAGTAACCGTTATGCACCCGATCCACCGGCAGCGGCTTCAGCTCCGCATACTTGGGCAGAGCGGCAACCTCTTTATACGACTCGACAAACCAGTAGCGGATTTTTCCATCCTGGGGCCAATAGTTTGCCACCCGGTCAACGAAAAAGAGGGAAAGAACCTTCAGCCGCTCCCCTTCCGGCAGGGTTTTGAAAACCCTTAACTCCTTGTCGAAATGCTCCCGGATCGTCTCGCGGATCTGCACCCGCATCACATCATCCATACGCCCGCCGTGAGTCTGCCCGACGTAAAGCAGCAACCCGTTGGTGAAACTGACATACCCGTCACCGGCGTTAATCTCATCAATGATGTAGCCCCGATAGTTATCCCGCCCGTTCGATTTATCGTGCAGATCGACGCCGCTGCGGCTAAAGGTCACCGGCTTGCGCTTCGGCATCCCTTTGTCGTTAACATCCATATCCAGCTTGGCGGTGATCTTCGAACTCGTCGCGCTGATTGACTTTACATGGATAAACGGCTGGTTGAAGTCCGAATCATCGAGCACCGAATCGACTTCAATCCGCTTAACCAGCTTCAAATCGTAAGCACGCACAGGGTCGAGTCGGTAGAGCTGGTTGTAAAGGTTGCGGTGGGTCGCCGAATAACGCAGAGTGCAGAGCGGATTGAGCCCAGCAATCGCAGCCTTGGCCTGATCGCTTTCCATATTCTGCGGCTCATCCATGATGACGATGGGCCGGGCAGCCTGGACGAACTCCACCGGTCGGTACCCCGAAAGGCGGTCGTTCTCTTTGTGAATCACGTTGTTCGCCTGCTTGTTGAAGGCGTCGATGTTGATGACCAGAATCTGCAGGGTATTTGATTGGGCAAACTGGCGCAGTTTCGAAACCTGCCTCGAATCATAAACCCAGCTGTCGGTGGGAACGTTACCGAAGAGCGTAGTGAAGTGCTCCTTCATCAGGCGGAGGCTCGCCAACACCCCTTCGCGAATGGCCACGCTCGGCACGACGATAATGAATTTTTTGAACCCGTAACGTTGATGAAGTTCGTAAATCGACCGCAGATAGACGTAGGTCTTACCGGTGCCGGTCTCCATCTCGACGGAGAAGTGCATCCCGTCCAGTTCGGCACTTGGCGCAATGCCGTTGCGCGCCTGCACCACCCGCAGATTGGCCAGCAGCGCCTCTTTCTCCAGCGTGAAAGCATTGCCGATACCCTTGTCGGTAAAGAGTCCGCCGTCGCTCGCCAGATTGAACTCGAAGGCTCCATTCGCTAAGGGCTGACCGTCGAAGAGATCGACCACGGCGTTGATGGCGTCGAGTTGATAGGGCTGGTTACTGTCAAATTTAATTTTCATCAAAACATAAACCTAAATAGCCACGGTTTCTATAACTTGTGAACGTTTTTCATCAAACCAGGCTCTAACTGTCGCGACATAATCTTCCCATCCATCGGACCTAGCTGCCACGTCAATTATTCTGTTCAATCCAACCTCTCTGGAACTCCCGAGAGCTTCAATAATCTTGTCAACATATTCATGGTCATTAGCAACAACGGTTATAGCATGAGCAGCAGAAATCACATCATCAAGTTCAGTATCACCTGTATTTCCCACAGAAAGGATCAGTGCGTGCAACCTCTTTTCCGGTGATTCAGCAGAAGGTGATGAAAATTGTCGTATAAAAGTGAGGGCCTGCTCTCGGCGCTCCAAATCAGCGGGATGGTCACCTGTCAACACCTTGTTCATGCGTATAGCTTTTTCTTCATCCGTTAGGTATCTATCGCCGTCAATCACGAAAATGGAATTGCCCAAATCGTTGCCGTTAAGCATCAAAGCAGCAATTAGAGTAAAACTATTGTCTGCTGCACCAAACTTTGTAATTTCTGTGTATTTCCTAACACCCTTCTGGGTTGCGACCTTTTCAATAATTGCCGTTGACACATCATCCTCGCAAGCCACGAAAAGAGGCCGATGCGGCTCACCTGTCAAGCGAGTAATGGCGTCCGGTTTTGTCTCGTTAAAACAGAATGTCTTATGAGGAGGGACATTCGTTTGATACAGATGTCGCACCGCGATAAAAGCATCAAGAGTTAGGACACTCTCTCGGTGAGTCGTAAAAATTACTTGCAGTTTTTTTGCAACTGCATACTCGTGAAGGACTTCAAGAAATCGTCTCAATGCATCGCCGTGCAACAAAAGATCTATTTCATCAATCAAAATCAATGCATATCTCCTCGCATTGATGACTGTTTTTAAAATAGTAAAAACCCTCTGTTCGCCTGCCCCCATGGCCAATGCGGAAAAACTTATCCCCCTGAATTCAACTCCAATCATCTTCCGCCGTGAAGAGATATCGTTGGAGTGATACTTGGTATACTGGCGGTTGAAAATATAGCTAGCCTTTTCTCTTATCTCGATGGACTTTTCATCAGTAAGGTCATGGGTTGTATAGTTAATCTTGCGCCGAGTACCCTGCGTCTCAACTTTTGGCACAGCTGAATCAACCCCAATAAAATAGATCTCGCGAACCGGTCGATTTTTTGCGATGGGCAACCATTGGCCCGTCTTCTTAGTCCCCACAGTGGCCACTGCATGGGTGTCCGGCCCCATACGATAGCTATGTGAGACAACGAAAATAGTTCCCGACCATACACCATGAGGGGTATTGGGAAAAAAATCTGGGAAACGATAATCCTCACCCTCACCAGCCGCGGGTGGAGAAAAAATTGCTGCCAAGGCATGTAAAACTGTAGATTTACCGAAACCGTTCGGCCCCATTATGGCCGTAAGGGGGCGCGCTTCGTCGAAAGAAATCTCAACATTTTCAAGATTCTTCAGCCTTGCAATTCGAAGCGCAATGAGCCGTTGCTGGCTCACAGGGAAACGTGTTCTTACCATAACTTCCCCTTAAACCGTTTTGAATACAACCCCGTGCGACTGCGCCTCGAGTACGATGTTGGTTTTGAGTTTGTCCTGCCCTTCGAAAGCAACATCAAGGCAGAGCATCCGCTCCGGCTTCAACGCGATCATCCCGCGCAACACCTCTTGGGTGATCGGTCGATCCAGACAAATTAACAACTGCCCGCCGTTCACCGACCAGACGGTGGCCGTGTCCATGTCGATGCCGTCGATACGGCTGGAGAGCGGCAGGCCGCTTTTGATGATCAGCTCAAAAAGGATGTCTTGCTGGTCGCGTAGGCGGTCGACGTTGTCGACATAAAGCTTGAGTTGCTCGGCCAACGCATCAGGGGTGGTCGGCGCCTGGGCGGCGTCCCAGATTTTGAAATTGGAAGAGTCGAGCTTGAAAGCGCGAAAGCCGCGATCCTGTTTTCCCTGAAAATCGAGCTTCCCTTCATCTTCTTTATTCAGCTTCGCAATCACCCGCCGCACCCGTTCGCGGGTGATGTGGGCGATGGTGGGATACTTGGTGTTTTCTGTTTTTTCGGGGAGTTGAATAAGAATGAACTTACGGTTGCCGTTATCCTCTTTGTTTTGCTCTAACACTGCTTGGGCTGTTACACCCGCCCCCGCAAAAAAATCAAGAATGATACCTTCGCTAGCACATAGCTTTAAGGTAAGCTGAAGTAGTTCAACTGGCTTCGGTGTATCAAAAGCAGCTTCACCATCGAATAACTCTTTGAGATCTGTTTTTGCGTTCTCGTTTGTTGATGTTTCGGAAGCGAACCAAATTGTTTCAGGGGTTAGACCCCTATCTTTTCCATCCAAGTAGGTTTTAACACGAGGAACGCCATTCCCACCCTGCCCAAACCAGATTCGACCATCCCGAATTGCCTCTTCCATGACTTCTTTTGTATACACCCAACAACGGCCACTTGGTAA
Organism: Desulfuromonadales bacterium; assembly: GCA_030145205.1. GTDB lineage: Bacteria > Desulfobacterota > Desulfuromonadia > Desulfuromonadales > BM103 > JAQYVZ01. Next base: position 7,168 of record JAQYVZ010000055.1, read on the forward strand.
ATGGTGCTCGTTCCCATTGGGTGAGCGAAGAACATAGAACTGTGATTTTGTTCCATGCCCGGCTTGAGCATGTGCCGGATCTGATTTCCATAACCCTCTTAAATCATTATCAGGGTTCTTATATCTTGAGAGCGCTTCAGTGCTCATTGGCAACAAATTAAGCACTTTTTCTTTTCTTGTTGAATCACGGGAAAAACACATTACATAGTCGTGTCTTGAAGAAACTACCTTGCGGTTTTCTCTGTTTGTTCTTTTTTCCCATATAAAACAAGCAATAAAATTCTCCTCACCAAAGACCTCATTCATCAGCATCCGCAGATTATGCACCTCGTTATCGTCGATACTGACGAAAATCACCCCATCTTCACGCAACAGATTGCGCGCCAGAAAAAGCCGAGGGTACATCATATTTAGCCAGTTGGAATGGTAGCGGCCGCCGGTTTCGGTGTTGGTGCTCTGCTTAACCCCGGCGTCGTCAACCTGCCCCGAGTAGCGCAGATAATCCTGCAATCCTTCTCGGTAGTTGTCGGGATAAATGAACTCGTTGCCGGTGTTGTACGGCGGGTCGATATAGATCATCTTGACCTTGCCGTGGTACGGCTTTTGGAGGAGTTTCAGAACTTCGAGATTATCCCCCTCGATAATCAGGTTTTCGGTGTCGTCCCAATGGACACTCTCATCAACCATCGGCCGCAGGGTACCGACACTCGAAATCTGCACGTTACGAAAGGCTTCGGCTTTGCCCGCCCACGAGAGGCCGTAACGTTCGGCGCCTTGCTCAACCTGTCCGCCCAGCGCAGCTTTGAGTTTGTCGAAATCGACCTTCCCTTCACTGAACACCTGCGGAACGGCTTCATGTAGCTGCGCCAGCAGTTCGGCTGTCAAATTAGGGGTTGCGAGCGATATTTTGACGTCGTCTTGTTCGGCCATAATCAATCCCTTTTTCCCCTTGCCACTATCACCAGCGACAGGTAGTCCAGATCCTCGGTTTTAACCTCATCGAGATTTTGAAAAACCGCCTCGCCGGCAAGCCCGATACGCTTGACGTAGACCGCCCGGCGTTCACCACCAATCTCTTTCAGCAGGTTGCGAACCCGATCAAAGACCCGGTGTACCTTCATCAACACCACGGTGTCGAAATCGAGTAGGGTCTGACGCAGTTTATCCTCCTCGAAGGTTGCCGGAAGAATGGCGATACGGTCGGACGCCAGACCCAGCGGCAGATCGGCGGCAGCGGCGGCAGCGTTAATGCTGGAGATCCCAGGAACCACCTCCACCGCCACGTCGGGGTACTGATCAAGCAGAATCCGGTAGAGGTAAAGAAAGGTCGAGTAGAGAAAGGGATCACCGAGGGTAACGAAGACCACCATCTTGCCCGCGCGAACCAGGGCGGCTACCTCAGCGGCCGAGGCCTGCCAGGCGTCCTCCATCTCTGCCGGATTCTTTTTCATCGGGTAAACATGTGTCAGCAGCTGCTGGCGGCCGGCATCGACAAAACCGGCAATAATGGAGTGAGCCACGGAGCTGTCGGAACGATCGCCGATCGGGGTCACCACCACATCGGCTTCACGCAGCAGGCGAGCCCCCTTAAGGGTCAGCAATTCCGGGTCGCCGGGGCCGACGCCCACGGCAATCAAACGGGGATTTTTCAAAAGCGGGATTCCTTCACTACGGCAGTCGGCAGCTCAGCTCTTTACACCGACAATAATATAGACCGGGTTATAGGCCTCGAACATCTTGTACTCGGTCAGCGGCCGGGTGCGAGAGATATTGACGGTGGTCACCTCGACCTCGTAGCCGGCATTATCGAAAAACTCGGTGGCGGCGGTCAGGGTTTCGAGA
>JAQYVZ010000175.1 GCA_030145205.1 Desulfuromonadales bacterium
CTGGCCACGACCTTGCCCGCCTTGCGCTCGGCCTTTTTCTTGCGGGCCAACTTGACCATCGCCTTGATCAGGCCGCCGTATTCGCGCTCGAGTTGGTAGATGCGCGGGAAACAGCTTTTCAAGCTCATGGTTTCCGGGTCACCGGCAAAGATGCCGGCCACCATCGGAGCGATCAGTTTGTCGAGAGCCTCGGCGCCGAGCCGACGGCGACCAAAATCAGCCAGGGTTTCATCTTCGCTGCTGGTACTGGCCGGAATCAGCATTTCGTAGGCCAGGCGTAGCTTGCCGGGCCAGGAAATGAGTTTGGACTTAAGGAAGGATGGACCGTTCTCAGGCAACCGGTGCAATAGCGATCCAGAATAAATGAAACGCTTACGGGCGTTATCGTTGGAACGCAAAATCCGGTCGTGGATACCGAGCCGATCGCAGAGTTCGAGGGTCATCGGCTTGTTGTCGAGAAAGCCGTTGGGCCCCCATTCGCACAAAAAGCCTTCTTCCTGGATGCTCAAAACCTTGCCACCGGTGCGGTCTTCTTTTTCGAGAACGACCGTTTCCACAGCCAGACCGGCAGCGTTTGCTCCCTGTTCGATGGCGTAGGCGGCGGAAAGACCGGAGATGCCGGCTCCGATAATGGCGATGCGAGTCATGTAAATCCTCCTGGATTGCAGGATTTCCGAAGCGTCAGTCGCTGCGGAGTCTAGTTGATGTCGAGGGGACGGGAACCGAGAACTTCATCTTTCAGCTGAGAGAACTCTTCCGGGCTGATGAGCTCTTTTTCCAGCAGCCTGACCAGTTGGTCGAGCCGCCGCATGCGCTGGGCTTCGGGATCTTCGAGCTGCATAACCCGCTGCGAGTCGTCGAGATGGAGCATCTGCGGCCGCTCGTGATCGCTGTCGGGCAGTGGCTGCCCGAGCCGCAGCGAAGCCATCCCGCCGAGCAGCTTGACCTCGACGGCCCGGTCGCGAAACACCGGATCACTGAGCACTTCGCGAAGTTTTTTGGCGTTTCGACGGAAGCGGCGGAAAAACAGGATCCCGGAAAAGAGGATCAGGGCGACGCCGCCACCGAGAATCCAGGGCAGGTACTCGACCACGCCGCGAAAAAAGACCACCACAACCCCGACCAGCAGCAGCAGCAGCACATGGAGAATCAATATGGCGTAAGAAAGGAAGATGCTGTTGAAAAACCCCTGGTCTTCCTTTTTTTTCTTTGTACTCATGACACCATCCGCTTTTTCAATTAAAGACGCTCCGGTTGCGGTCTAGTGGCCACAGGAGCGGAGCTAAGCATAACACTTTTTGTCCAAATTATCCCCCTTCAATTTTGCGGCACGGCGCAACGTAATATGACCGACAGCGGAACCCTGGCATCGTCAAAAGACCGCTTGGCCGAACATCCGCTTCGCCTCCAGCCCGGCTCATCCACTGGCAGCCTCGTAACCCCCTGGAATTACGCCCGTTAGCGAGACGCCCCTGGCCCAGCGCAAAACATACTAAAAAGCGGCCCAGCTGGCATGGTAATGGCACTGATTATAAACAACGGCAAAACGAAACCAACGGTCTTTCACATTCGGGCAGAATTGATTCTCTTTTCAGTGAGACTCGTCAACATTGGGTGAAAAAACACCCCGGGTAAAGCGTGGTGCGCAGGCCCGCAATGGCAGCGGGAAGCCTGAAGCGACTTTCAGGGGCCAACCAAAACAAACAGGACGATGCTCCGGAGAGAATTGACCTGCCCGGTCAGACTCATAAGCAAACCACGAC
>JAQYVZ010000176.1 GCA_030145205.1 Desulfuromonadales bacterium
CGGAGTTGCGATCCTGGATGAAGCCTCCCTGGTTCAGGCCGGCCGTACTCTGCGGCAGAATCTCGATCTCGATGCCCTGGTGCTGACCCGCAGCGAAGAAGGAATGAGTTTGTTTCTTCGCGATGGTCAAGAATTACACATGCCTACTGAAGCCCGGGAGGTGTTTGATGTCTCCGGAGCTGGCGATACCGTGCTGTCGGTGATCGGCGTGGGCCTGGCCGCGGGGTTGAGCCTTGAGCAAGCTGCCGTAGTTTCCAATCTGGCCGCCGGGGTGGTGGTCGGTAAGGTCGGCACCTCCACTGTTTCGCCGGAAGAAATTCTGCAGGTTGCCGGCGCCGCCCATCCCGATACCGATCTCAAAATCAAACAATCCGAAGTCCTCAAAAACGTCCTTGATCGGGAGCGGGAACGGGGACGGCGCATCGTCTTCACCAACGGTTGTTTCGATCTGCTGCACGTTGGGCATGTTAAGTACCTGCAGGCGGCTCGGCGCCTGGGCGACCTGCTGGTTCTCGGACTCAACTCAGACGACTCGATCCGTCGTTTAAAAGGGCCGAATCGGCCGCTTATCGGTGAGGACGAGCGGGCCCATATTCTGGCTGCCCTCGATTGCATCGACCATGTGGTGGTGTTCGATGAGGATACGCCCCTGGAATTGATCCGTACCCTGCGGCCGCACGTGTTGGTCAAGGGCGGGGATTATACCCCCGATGGTGTGGTCGGCAAAGAGATTGTCGAGGGCTACGGCGGGCGGGTTGAACTGATTCAGTTCGTGGATGGCAAATCGACCACCAATATCATCGAAAAGATCCTTGCTCAGTATGGAGAGAAATAAGGAGTGAGGAGTGAGGCGAAAACATCATGATCTTATGCTTTGGCAAGAGGCGATGGCTCTTGTTAAAGAAGTTTACCGTGTCACCGGGAATTTCCCACGAGATGAAATCTATGCATTGACTAGCCAGATGCGTCGTGCGGCAGTTTCGGTGCCTTCAAATATCGCCGAGGGCGCTGGTCGTAATGGGGAAAAAGAATTTTTTCAGTTTCTTTCCATAACCCGTGGCTCTTTGTGTGAGCTGGAGACACAGATTCTCATCGCTAAAGATGTAGAATATTTAGACGACTGTGATGATCTTTTAGTCAGAATGGATAAAGTTTTTTCATTGTTGGGCGGGTTGATAAATTCCCTGCGAGGTAGGCGCGCATGAATCCCCTCACCCCTCACCCCTCACCCCTCACCAGAAAAACCGCCCGCAGGGCCGTTTTCCTGGATCGTGATGGCACCATCAATGTGGAGAAGGACTATCTCCACAAGGCCGAAGACTTCCAGTTCATCGCCGGCGTTCCACAGGCAATCTGCCGGCTCAAAGATGCTGGTTATCTCGTCGTGGTGGTGACCAATCAGTCCGGGGTGGCTCGGGGGTACTTTTCTCGTGAGGACGTGGACCTTCTGCATCGCCATCTGCAGCGGTTGCTGGAACAGGCCGGGACCGCAATTGACGCCTTTTATCTTTGTCCGCATCATCCGCAAGAGGGGGTAGGGGATTTGCGGATCGACTGCGACTGCCGCAAGGGCAAACCAGGTATGCTGCTCCAGGCCGCTGCCGACTTGGATATTGATCTTAAACAGTCATACATGGTTGGTGATAAACTGGCCGACATCGAGGCGGGGTGCGCGGCCGGCTGTGCCTCGCTGCTGGTGCTGACCGGATACGGTGCAGGCGAGTCCGGCAGAGCCTTGGCCGCAGGGGCGCTGGCCGTT
>JAQYVZ010000177.1 GCA_030145205.1 Desulfuromonadales bacterium
AAATGTAATAAAGCTTTTAAATCTCTTTGCGCCTTTGCGTCTTGAGTGAGCAAAGCGAACGGGCGTGAGAAAAGGTTTCCGGTTTTTCGATAACACATAAAAAAGGTAAAGAGCCATGCAACTCTCAGAAATAAGCATCCGGCGTCCGGTCTTAGCGACGGTGATGAGCCTGCTGATCGTGCTGATCGGACTGGTCGCCTACGACCGGTTGACGGTGCGCGAGTATCCGAACATCGACGAGCCGACTGTTTCGGTGACCACCATCTACCAGGGGGCGAGTCCTGAAATCATCGAAACCGAGGTCACTACGGTCATCGAAGACAGCCTCTCGGGGATCGAGGGAATCAAGACAATCACTTCTGCGAGCATGCAGGAGCGCAGTCAGATCACCATCGTCTTCAAGATGGAGTTCGATGCCGACGATGCGGCCGCCGAGGTGCGCGACCGGGTTGGCCGGGTGCGGGCCGACTTGCCGTTGGCTATCGAGGAACCGGTCATCGCCAAGGTCGAGGCCGATGCCTCGCCGATCCTCTATATGGCCTTCTCGAGTGATTTGCACAGCAACGAGGAGATCACTGATTACGTCGAACGCTATGTCACCGATCAGGTCGAAATGATCCCCGGCGTCGCCGAGGCGCAGGTCCTCGGTGCGCGTAAATACGCCATGCGCATCTGGCTCGACCCGGCGTTGCTTGCGGCACGCCGGGTGGCGCCGCAGGATGTTGAGGCCGCCATCCGGGCGCAAAACATCGAGGTTCCAGGCGGGCGACTGGAGAGCGCCTCGCGGGAATTTACCGTGCTTTCCGATACCAGTCTGAACACCCCGGAAGATTTCGAAAATATCATCGTCCGCAAATCGGGCAGTACCCTGGTGCGCCTGAAGGATGTCGGTCGGGCCGAGATCGGTCCCGAGTCGGTGCGCCAGAGCCTGCGCTACAACGGCGGCAAGGCGGTGGCCCTGGGCCTGGTCAAGCAGTCGGTGGCCAACCCGCTGGAGATTTCCCAGGCCTTACGAAAGCTGATGCCGGAGCTGCAGGCCTCCCTCCCCGAGGGGATGAAGGCCAGGATTGTCTACGACTCCTCGGTCTTCATTGACCGATCCATCGACAATGTCTTTTCCTCGATTTTAGAGGCGGTTGCCCTGGTGCTGCTGATTATCTTCTTCTTCCTGCGCAGTGTCCGTTCAACCCTGATCCCGCTGGTGACCATCCCGGTGTCGCTGATCGGTTCCTTCACCCTGATGTGGGCCCTCGGTTTTTCCATCAACACCCTGACCCTGCTTGCGATGGTGCTGGCGGTCGGACTGGTGGTTGACGACGCCATCGTCGTGCTGGAGAACGTCCACCGCCACGTGGAAAAGGGTCTCACCTCGGCCAAGGCGGCGATCAAGGGGATGCAGGAAATCGGCTTTGCCGTCATCCTAATGACCCTGACCCTGGCCGCGGTCTACGTACCGGTAGCGATGATGGAAGGGCGCACCGGCAAGCTCTTCACCGAGTTCGCCCTGACCCTGGCCGGCGCGGTCTTGGTCTCCGGCTTCGTTGCCCTGACTCTCACGCCGATGATGTGCGCCAAGATGCTCCGCCATCAAAAGAAGCACAACAAACTGTTCAACCTGATGGAAAACCTCTTTATCGCCGTTGAGCAGGGTTACCGGCGCATCCTCGGCTGGTCGCTGAAGACTGTACTGGTTGGGTTGAGCATGGCCCTGATCGCCGGCGTCGGTTCCTGGTGGTTGTTACAGAAACTTCCCTC
>JAQYVZ010000178.1 GCA_030145205.1 Desulfuromonadales bacterium
CGACTGCTTAGTTGTAGCGAATCCGCTTTGCCTACGAAATCAGAGCATGGGTAATGGTTTAACGGCGCTGACGAATTGGCTTGCGATAGGTCTTCTTAGTGAGCTGTTGGTGCGATTAATGGGGCTCACAGTTGCACCGTGAGGCCGGCTATCCTTGATAGGCAAGCCGGCTTCACGAGCGTGTTCTATTGTATACTAAAGCGCCTTGGTCAGGCGTTCGTATCCCTTTGTCAGTTCCGCGCCGAGTGCTGACAAAGCGTCTTGAACCCCTGAAGCTGTCTTATCGAGCTGAGCTTTTGCAGAGAAGTCGTCAAACTTTTTTTCGAGCTCGTCCCATTCCTGTTTGGCTTCCATTGAGCCGAGCTTGATTTGCAGGGCAAGCTCGTCCCGCTTTTTGTTCAGTTCTGCAGTGAGTTTTTCAAAGTCGGTCATTTGCTACTCCTTGATTATAATTGTGGTCATCGACCTGAAAAAGGTTATCGAAGGCCTTTAGGCAGTCGACGACGCGGCAAGAGCGGCCTTGAGTTTGTCTTCTTGCTCATTGGAAAGAGATGTCTTCAGCACCTTTGGATGAAAGCTCTCGATCTCCGGAATGACCTTGTCGGCGGTCGAGCTTTTTATGAGAACGAATAGAGCAGAGGTTTCATTGGAGAGGGACTCTCCGAGGTCTTTGATAAACTCGTCATTGATTCCGTAATCGGAAAGTGAGCCCGACAGGGCGCCGAAGCCGGCACCGGCGATGCCGCCCATCGCCATACCGGCGAGTGGATTTAGAATCAGCAGGCCTGCAATCGCTCCGACCAGCATTCCTGTCGTCATTCCGCTTGCGGCGCCAATGGCTGTAAGGTTGATGGCCTGTTTTAGATGGACCTTGCCCTTGTCGTCTCGGACTACGATACAGGCATCTTCCAGATCAATTAGATGCTCTTTTTGCAGTGCGCGCAGCTTAGGGAAGCTCTGAACAACCACCCAATCATGGCACACTCTCGATATTGATTCGAGGGGGTGCCTTGTCATGACGCAGCTGAGCTTTGCGACGCTTGATCACCGGCATAAGAAGAAGCAGACCAAGCGCGAACGGTTCTTGGGAGAGATGGACGCCGTCGTGCCGTGGGCGACGCTGCTTGGTTTGATCGAGCCGCACTATCCCAAGGCCGGCAATGGACGACGGCCGTATCCGCTCGAAGTGATGTTGCGGATCTATTTTCTCCAGCAATGGTACCAGTTGTCCGATCCGGGCGCCGAAGAAGCGCTTTACGATATCCAGTCGATGCGCGCGTTCGCTGGACTGGAACTTGGCCGTGACGCGATCCCCGATGAGACGACAATCCTCAACTTCCGTCATTTGCTTGAAGCCCATGATCTGACGAAGGCGATTTTCGAGGCGGTCAGCGCGCACCTCGAAGACAAGGGCGCGCTGCTTCGTGGCGGAACCATCATGGACGCGACGCTGATCGCAGCCTCGCCTTCGACCAAGAACAAAGACGGCAAGCGCGATCCCGAGATGAGCCAGTCGAAGAAGGGCAACCAGTGGTATTTTGGGATGAAGACACACATCGGCGTCGATGCGAGAAGCGGCCTCGTTCACACCGCAGGCGTCACGACCGGCAAGGTTCACGACGCCAAGGTGATGGACAATCTCATTCGCGAGGATGATCGCGCGGTATTTGCCGACAAGGGCTATGTGAACGAGAAGAAGAAGCGTGCGGCGCGTCGGGCAGGCGTCTATTGGGCGGTGAAGGAGAAGCCAAAATC
>JAQYVZ010000179.1 GCA_030145205.1 Desulfuromonadales bacterium
CACGGCGGGCAAGCCCGCCCGCTGATATGGTTGGACCAGTCAAGTTCGGTTTTAGGGTGGATTCTTGAGATTCTACATTTCCTTGTGACGGATAACGGAACGAGCAACGTTGAGTGCGTGACGACGGTGGATCAGCCTGATATTCGCGGGTTGGCTACCGCATGACCTGACTCCGTCGGGGGCTTCCTCTCTCTAAAATCGGGCGTGCAGACCATGCTGTGCCCAAGCGGGCGCCGAGGGTGCCACCCTTCCGGTCTCGCCGTTGCCCGTTCGGTTATCCGTCCTTTCCTTTTTGTGATTTCAGTTGTGGTTCAGTTTCACACGATTGAAGAATCAGTATGGGTACATGTCACTGCTTGATCAATCCAGGTAACACCGTCATACTTTACGTAGTCGGGCTCTGCTGGGGAGCAACCCGATCGAACGGAGGAGAAGGCCGTGGCTCCAAATGAGTACGCGGCCTTTTCTGATTCTCCTTTGTTCTGAAAACCCATCCTTAAACTACTCCTCCGCTAGCCACGCCGGTTGTTGGCCCACAGCCCAAATGAACCCGGCCAATTCTCGCGCCACGGCCGTAATGGCTTTTTGTCCGCTCTTTCCCTTTCGCAACAAGTGATACAGTCGCTTATGTAGTCGTTTTTGAGCCTTCCAGGCAAGGCGTTGGACACCCGGTGCCACGCCCTCGTTACGTTTGCGGATCGCTTTGCTCATGTTCGGTTGGTAATGATAGCTCCAGGCTGCCTCGATCAGGATCCGCCGCACATGGCCGTTGCCGGCGCGGGTAATCCGCCCTCGCCGTTGGTTCTCGCCGCTGGAATGCTCCGATGGCACCAGGCCCAGAAAGGCCATCAGTTGACGCGGGGAGCTAAACCGCTGCAAGTCGACCAACTCCGCCGCGATTGTCACGGCCGTGATCAACTGGATGCCCCGAAAGGCCTGCAAGGCCCTAATCAGCGGATACAGCTTGGTTTGTTTGACTAATTCGGCAAGATCCTTGGTCAGTTGCCTTTCTCGCTCGGTCGCATCCTCCACGGTCTTGAGGTAATCGGTCAGCACGCGTTGTTGGGCCTGGTGCTCGAACTTCTGGCGACGGATCCAATCCAGGTGGTTTCGTGTCCAGTTGGTTCGATCCCAGTGACGGCCGTGTCGAAGCAGGAATTTTCCCAGTTGGTGCCGGGCGGCCCGTTCGGCGTTCTTGGCATCCTCACGAGCCCGCTCCAAGTCACGCAAAGCTTCGGCCTCTTCGTCGGGGACAAAGATTTCGGTCAAATCACCCGAGCGAAGGAAGTGGGCCAGCTTTGTCGCATCGCGTCGGTCGGTCTTGACCCGGTTGCCGGACTGGACCGGCACCAGCGACGGGGCGACCACCACACACTCAATTTTGGCCTGTTTCATCTTCCGGTAGAGCCCGTAGCCGCAGGGCCCCGCTTCGTAGCAGCACCGCAGCGAGCTCTTCGCCCCCAGGCGTCTTAGCGCTCTCTTGAGGATTTCCCAATCGTTAAGGACCTCGCCATACACATAGGCCGGTTCACGCCCCTCCTCGGCCACAGCGATGGTGATCGAATCCTTGTGGACGTCGAGACCCACAAAACGTAAACTCTTGTTCATTGGACCAGTCCTCACGGTAATGGCTCTGTAGTGCGGGGGTTAATACGAAAGTCTCGCATTATAACCCACGATCGCGTGAGCGACTGGTCCAACCATTATGTCTAAACCGAAACGTCTCCACGGGCGACTTCATTCTGACGGTACCA
>JAQYVZ010000180.1 GCA_030145205.1 Desulfuromonadales bacterium
TCGAAGAGCTCACGGAGCGCGTTCTGGTTCCGGGCGGGCAGGGGTGCCAGGCTCGCTCCTAGTCCCAGCCACCTGCAGTTACCAGTGTGTGCAGATGGGGATGGAACCTCACCCCTTCGCCCCAGGTGTGCTTTACAGCGATCAGCATCTATTTGCAATTCCAGAGCCCTTTCTCACAGGAATACAGGCCGCCGCCATCGGTCCCTATCCACAACACCTTGTTGGAATCTTCGTACAGGCTGGTGATCTTGTCGTTTGTCAGAGGAGAATCTTGTTTTGTAAAAGTTTTAAATTGAACACCGTCAAACCTGGCCAGGCCCGCATGTGTTCCAACCCAGATAGATAACGTACGATATTTTTCGCACATTTCTTTTTGAGTATTCTTGATGAAGGGCGACCCTCGATCTGGTCTAATAGGGTTAACCAATAACCAAAGGACCGGTAAAGGAGGGCCACCCATGAGTGATGATAGCAAAAAACTCGATAATGTCATTAGCATAAATCAGGAACAGGTAAAGGAGCATCTCGGGGAGATTGTGCGCAGCACGGTTGAGGAGACGCTCAACGGGCTACTTGATGCTGAAGCCGACCGGCTCTGCAACGCGAAGCGGTACGAGCGGAGCGCCGAACGAGTGGACACACGAGCCGGGAGCTACTCGAGAGGGCTGGAGACGAAAGCGGGCAAGATGACCCTGAAGGTGCCTAAGCTTCGCAAGTTGACCTTTGAGACGGCGATAATCGAGCGATATCGCCGGCGGGAGAGCTCGGTAGAGGAAGCACTTGTGCAGATGTACCTGGCCGGCGTGTCGGTTCGCCGGGTCGAAGACATCACCGAGGTTCTCTGGGGGAGCCGCGTGAGCCCGAGCACGGTAAGTGATCTGAACAAGAAGATATACAAGCGGATCGAGAAGTGGCGAACAAGGCCGCTCAATGGCGAGCATCCGTACGTCTATCTCGACGGATTGTATCTGAAGCGCAGCTGGGGCGGCGAGGTGCAGAATGTCGCTGTTTTGGTGGCGTTCGGGGTCAACGGGGACGGATACCGGGAAATCCTGGGCGTATGCGAGGGAGCAAAGGAGGACAAGGCGAGCTGGTTGTCGTTCCTAAGAGACCTGAGAGTCCGTGGGCTCTCTGGTACACGTCTCTTTATCAGTGACAAGTGTCTCGGGCTCGTCGAGGCGATCGGCGAGTGCTATCCGGAGAGCCGTTGGCAGCGATGTGTGGTCCACTTCTATCGTAATGTGCTCTCGGTGGTGCCGAAAGGGCGTGTCAGACAGGTAGCGACCATGCTCAAAGCCATACACGCCCAGGAAGACGGCAAAGAGGCCGCACGGAAGGCGAAGAGCGTGATCTCGAAACTCAAAGCTATGCGGCTGAAGAAAGCAGCCGAGATCGTCAGTGAGGGGATCGAAGAAACGTTCACCTACTACCGGTTCCCCCGGGAGCACTGGCGCCGGATACGCACGAACAATCCGATGGAGCGGATCATGCGGGAGATACGCCGACGAACTCGAGTCGTTGGAGCGTTCCCGGATGGAGAATCGGCGTTGATGCTCGTTGCCGCTAGGTTACGTCATATCGCCGGCACGAAATGGAGCAGTCGCAGGTATCTTGACGTAAGCATGCTGAAGGAGGTGGATGAAGAGCTAAAAGCAGGCTGATAGAAAAAGGATCAGATCGAAGTGCCGCGGCTACCGGACATGAAGAAGAATTACAAAAAGAAAGTGCGAAAAACTCTGGACACTACCC
>JAQYVZ010000181.1 GCA_030145205.1 Desulfuromonadales bacterium
GACCGGAGTATCATAGCCGCCAACGGTCCGGTTTGTAAGCAGATTGAGAAACCAGAAACCAGGCATGATGCCGATCATGGTCAGTGGAATCGCGCCCATGATGATCATCGGCATACCGTAGGAGCCGGTCTCGATCAGGAGCAGAATGTAAATCAACACCAGCGCCGTACCGAAAGCAATGCCCAGATCGCGGAAGACGTCAAGGGTGATGTTCCATTCCCCCTCTCCGCTCCAGACCACGTTGGTCCCCTCTGGAAGCGGGTTATCCTTAAAGTGGGAAGACAGGTTGAGAATGGCGTTGACCGGGCTCTTGCCGACCATTTCGCCGAACACGTAAACCACCCGCTGCAGATTTTTGTGAAAAATGGTCGGTTCCAAAGTCTCCTGTTCGAACCAGCCCAGTTCCGACAGCCGGACCAGCCCGCCACCGGCACCCTTGACCTGCAGCCCTTCGAGGGCGGCCCGTGACGAGCGTTCGGCCGCCGGCAGCCGCAGCAGGATCTGTAGCGGGTGGCGGTCGGAGTCGACATGCACCGTTCCCACCGCCTCGCCGCCGAGAGCGACCGCCAGGGTCTGGGCAATTTGGGCGGTGCTGATACCGGAGAGCGCGGCCTTCTCCCGGTCGGGCACAAAAACGAACCGGCGCTGGGCGTATTCCACTGTATCATCCACGTCCCGCACCTTGTCCTCGATGACCATGCGCTCGCGTACCTGTCGGGCAGCAACGACTTGATCAGCGTAGGAAACCCCCGGCTCGGCGTAGACCTCGGCGGCCAGGGTCGCAATGACCGGCGGGCCCGGCGGCAGCTCGACCACCTTGAGGTTGGCACCAAACCGATCGGCAATCTGTGTCAGATCGTCGCGCAGCCGCAGGGTGATGGCGTGGCTCTGCTGCTGCCGCTCGCTCTTGTGCACCAGGTTGACGCGAATGTCGGCGACATTGGGGCCCTGGCGCATGTAGTAATGGCGCACCATGCCGTTGAAATCCATGGCGCTGGCCGTCCCCACATAGGCCTGGAAGTCGGTCACTTCGTTGACCGTCGCCAGGTAGTCTTCAAGGGCCCGCACTGCGGCATCGGTCTGCTCAAGGGTGGTCCCTTCCGGCAGGTCGATGACCAGCTGGAACTCGTTTTTGTTGTCGAAGGGGAGCATCTTCATCGGCACCAGGTTGAAGACCGGCATCACTATCGATCCGAGCAGCAACACCAGCACCAGCAGCACCAGGGACCAGGCCTTGGCCCGCGACTGCAGGAACGGCAGCAGCAGGCGCCGGTAAACCCGGTAGATCCGGGTCTCTTCGAGGATGAACTCCTTCTCTTCCTTGCCGTATTCCCCCTTGAGAACGTGGTAGCTCATCCACGGGGTGACGGTAAAGGCGACCAGCAGCGACATGACCATGGTCAGCGGCAGGTTGATCGCCATCGGCCGCATGTACGGCCCCATCATACCGGTGATGAAGAGCATCGGCAGAAAAGAGAGGATAACCGCCAACGTTGCCAGAATTACCGGCGGCCGCACTTCATCGATCGCCGAGAGGACCGCGTCGCGCGGGGGTTCCTTCTTCATCTTGAAGTGCCGATAGATGTTTTTGTAGCGCATCCGGTTCCTTGGACACAAGTTTGGCTTATGCAGCCTGATGATTTTCTAGCCAGTTTTGGCGAAGTTCTTTGGGCGATCGGAAGGCGTTCTTCTCGACCTGCCACTGGCTGTTGAAAAGTTCCACGAAATTAT
>JAQYVZ010000056.1 GCA_030145205.1 Desulfuromonadales bacterium
TGGGCATTTGTTCATCACGTCCGGTGAACGGCAAAAACAGACACCCGCTCAAGACTGGGAACAAGATTTAGGCAAGGTCATCAGGCTGAATGCGGACGGATCGGTGCCGCCTGACAATCCGTTTCAGGATAAGGGAGAACGCGCGAAAACCTTCTGGTCTCTCGGGCACCGTAATCTGCTTGGGATCGCATTTGACCGACAGGGGCAGCTTTGGACACATGAAATGGGCCCCAGGCACGGGGACGAATTCAACCTGACGGTGGACGGAGAGAATTACGGTTGGCCGATTGTCTCCTGGGGCGATCAATACTCCGGAATTCCCATCCCTGATCATGATACGCGTCCGGAATTCCATGCCCCCGAGGTCTACTGGGTGCCAACCGTTGCGCCTTCGGGCCTGATCATCTACGACGGTGCCCTGTTCCGGAAGTGGCAGGGGCAAGCCTTTATCGGCGGGCTCAGGTCAAAGTCGCTGCTGCGAATCAGGATTGAGGGGACGCAGGCCGAAGAGGTGGAGCGTTTTGATATGGGAAAACGTATTCGGGAGGTTGAGCAGGGGCCGAAGGGGGCTATCTGGGTTTTGGAGGATAAAAATGAGGGGCGGCTGCTGCGGCTTACTCCGCGGAAGTAGAGGAGGAGGGGAGGTCGGCGGGTCGCGTCCCGCCGGACGCCTTACTCTTTTGCTGGCTCAAAAGAGTAAGCAGAAAAGAGCCTTAAAGTCCCCCGGCAGGGGGCATGCGCGCACTTGGGCTGCGCTGGCTACCCCCGCCCACATTGCAGGCTCCAAGGTCAGCGATGCTCCGCGACCAAAGACGAGCGTGGCCCGTCCCTCTGGTGCCACTTATTCTTGCTGCAATTTGCTGCTGTAGCCCTTCTCGGATGAACCCCTTCTTTTCAAGTCCTTCTCATCAGTGACGCAGCAAGAAGGTGGGCCTTGAAGGAGAAAGGCCCACCAAAGGGTGGCAGCATCACTGTCGGTCGAGATCCAGTGACGTGCAACTCGCAGACAGTACACCGTGTCTTGACAAACTTGAGCCTATAAAAGCCCTTTTCTGCATCCTCTTTTGGGCCAGCAAAAGAGGATGGCGGCTGGCGGGACGCGACCCGCCGACCTTGATTTGTCTTTAAATGACAGCAGGACCAGAGCTTAACAAGTAATCGGAGGCCCCCCCTCACCCTAACCCTCTCCCTCCAGGGGAGAGGGAACATGGTATGAACAACCCCGACTAGAGTCGGGCAGAGTGATTCTTGTGCCCTGACCACTTGGGCAGATTGTCATAGATGTCAATAACCCGCTGTCCATAGAAAATATGGCAGGTTGGTTTGAATGAATCCGGCGTCTCGATCCCTGGGCCAAATTCAAAAAGCGTGGGGAAAGCAAGCCACATCCTGCGACCTTCATCGGCGATCGGGGTCCCACACTGGTTACAGCTGACCTTACAGGGCAGGATGCGGTCATTCAAGGCATGCTCGCTATTGAAAAAGCGCAGCTGATCCAAGCCGGCAGTGAACCTCACGTGATGTTTGTGAAAGATAGCAGCCCATTGCATAGGAGCACCATGCAGGGCCTGACATGTTCTGCAGTGACAGATCTTCGCATCCACGGGTTCCGCGCTCACCTCGTATCGAATGCTGCCACAAAAGCACGCGGCCCGGTACTTTGGAATAAATGCCGAATCATCAAGGGACGCATAGTCGGGTCCGAACCGGTTCGTGGTAGAAAACATCATAAATCCTTTTAAGGTCGTCCAGAAGCAGACATGGGGGCAGTTCCGTGGGATAGTTCCGCGGAAGCATCCCCGATGCCCCTCAATACATAAAATGCTTGATACGCTCTCCTTTTTCACCAATCTCGGTCATCGCATCGATACCGATTTGCAGGTGGCTGTCAGCCCATTTCTGGGTGACCTGCTGATCTGATTCTTCGGTTTTTACCCCTTCGGGTGTGAGTGGCATATCCGATACAAGCAACAGTGCGCCGCGCGCTATGACGTTATAGTGTCCGACGATAAAAATGGTCGCGGTTTCCATGTCGATGCCGATGCTGGTCATCTCTTTAAGCTTTTTCAGAAAGCCTTGATCGTGTTCCCAGATGCGGCGATTGGTCGTATAAACCACACCGGTACGGTAATCGTGGCCATGTTCGATGATCTTTTCGGAGACAAACTTGTGCAGTTTGAATGATGGAAGCGCCGGGACTTCGGCGGGGAAATAATCGTTGCTGGTGCCTTCGCCCCGAATAGCGGCATTCGGAAGAATGAAATGGCCGATCTCTGTTGATCGCTTCAGGCCGCCGCATTTGCCAAGAAACAGCACGCCCTTTGGTCGGATCGCACTGAGCAGATCCATGATAGTGGCCGCGTTGGCAGACCCTATGCCGAAGTTGATAATGGTCAGGCCTGAACTGTTGGTTGCCGACTGCATCGGCTTGTCTTCACCTTGAATATCACAGGAAAAAAATTCTGCGAACCTGTCTACATAGTGGCAGAAGTTGGTCAGCAGTATATAGTCTCCGAATTCCTCTAGTTTCATTCCGGTGTAGCGTGGCAACCAGTTTCGGGTGATTTCCTGACGGTCAACCATAAGAGCTCCTTAAATAGCAGGGATGCGCGAAAACCTCTTTAAAGGATAAAAGGTCGTAGTGATTTAGCAAGGAAGGGCTAGGGGCCGGGCTGGGGGACGTCGTTGCTTTATTGCTTTAGGCAACCGGAACACTCTCGCAAGGGTGTTCTTGCAACCTTGCGGGCCTGATCCCAATTTCCAGGGTGAAGGTCGAGTCAGGTCTTTTTAGTTAAACGCCTCAATTGAAGCTGCGGACTTTGAAAAAACGTCCTTTGATCTTGTTGGCACTCAGACGCTTCAGGGCGAGTTTAGCACTGGCCCGACGCACGGCGACGTAGGTGTGAAAATCGAAGACATTGATTTTACCAACCTCGCTGCCGGGGATGCCTGCTTCGCCGGTGAGGGCACCGAGAATATCGCCGGGACGCATCTTGTTTTTGCGGCCGCCATCGATGCAGAGCGTGACCATCGGCGCTTCATGAACTGTGGATGACGGCATGGCCAGTTCTTCCAGCTCAGCACGGCTGACGCTCTCGCCGAGGATCTCTTCAATGGCCTCCGTCCGCCGTCTGTCCGCTGCGGTTACCAGGCTAAGCGCCAGCCCCGGCTCTCCGGCCCGACCCGTGCGGCCGATACGGTGGATATGCACCTTCGGATCGCGGCTGAGCTCGTAGTTGATGACAGCAGTCAACTCCTTGATATCGATGCCGCGCGCCGCGACATCGGTGGCGACCAGAATGGACACGCTTTTGTTGGCAAAACGGGCCAGCCCCTGGTCGCGCTCGCGTTGTTCCAGGTCACCATGGATCGCCAGCGCCGAAAAGCCGCGCTCGGTCAGCGCATCGGCAACCTCCTGACATTCCCTTTTGGTGTTGCAGAAGACCAGGCATGATTCCGGCTGGTAATGGCCGAGGATTCGGGCCACTGCGGCAATCCGTTGTTCTTTCTCAACCACAAAGAAGCGTTGTTCAATCTGTCGACCATCATGGACCGACTCGACCTTCACCGTGACCGGAGCGTGTTGCACCGTTGCGCTCATGGCGGCAATCGACTCAGGGTAGGTGGCCGAAAAGAGCAGCGTCTGCCGGTTGCGCGGCGCTGCGGCTATGATGGTGCTGATATCCTCCTGAAAACCCATGTCGAGCATCCGATCAGCTTCATCGAGAACCAGCATCCGCATGGATTTGAGGACGAGATTGCCACGCCGCAAGTGGTCGAGAATGCGACCAGGGGTACCGACGACGATATGGGCACCATGTTCGAGCGAGCCGATCTGGGGGCCAAAGGGGACACCGCCGCAGAGGGTGAGAATCTTGATGTTGTCGGTAAAGCGGGCGAGCCGACGCAACTCCTTGCCGACCTGGTCGGCGAGTTCGCGGGTCGGGCACAGGACCAGCCCTTGCACGCTGAAGCGGGTCACCACCAGCCGTGACAAAAGACCGAGGCCGAACGCAGCGGTCTTGCCGCTACCGGTCTTCGCCTGGGCGATCACGTCTGACCCTGCCAGGATCAGCGGTAAGCTCTGAGCCTGAATCGGCGTCATTTCGTTATAGCCGAGTGAGTCGAGGTTCTGCAGAAGTGATTTGCTTAAGGCAAGGGTGGCAAATGCGGTTGGGTTCATGGGAGACTTTTCTTCTTGAGAGATGAGATAAATAATGAGTGCACGACATCAGGCAGAGATTAGCACATTAGAAGAGATCATGTTGTGCTGAGCATTAATTAGGCCCATAGCTCTTTAATCCGACCTTTGTGCTGCTCCACTTGCCTGCGTTCAGCGACTGAGTTAAAATCCCAATTTTCAAGCCTTGCATAACTTGCCATTGTGTCTCCGGGATAATAGATGCCTGAAACAAACAGTTCTCTGCCCGAACTTGGGTGGAACCATTTTTTTCAACAACAACTGAGTCTCGAGGAGTTGGAAACGACCACTCCGGTGCGGGTCTTTGCTCTCAACCGGCACCTGGTTGATGTTTGGGGTGGCAGGGGAAGGCAGAAGTTCACTTTGCCGCACTCCTGGCTGCGCTATCCAGTAGAAGATCTGCCGACTGTCGGCGACTGGTTGCTTATCGATAGCGAGGGTCAACCGCTACGGCTTCTGGAGCGCACCAGCCTCTTCAAGCGCATGGCTTCGGGCCGCGATGCCCGCGTACAACTGATGGCCGCCAACGTTGACACCCTCTTTATTGTGACCTCCTGCAATGCGGATTTCAACCTTTCCCGTCTGGAACGATACCTCGCCATGGCGTTGGATGCAGGGGTTGAACCGGTTGTGGTGTTGACCAAGGTCGATCTGGGCGGCGATGTTGAGGAGTTTCGTGCCCGTGCCCGTACTCTGCGTCGTGACCTGGCCGTGGAGGCGGTTAACTCAAAGGATCCAAAAGTTGTTGACGTCTTGAAACCCTGGTGTCGCCAAGGCCAGACTGTGGCCCTGGTCGGTTCGAGTGGTGTCGGCAAGTCGACATTGGTCAATACGCTCAGTACGGCCGAGGTCCAGGAAACCGGGGCCACCCGCGAAGGCGATGCCAAGGGGCGTCATACAACGACCTCGAGGTCCCTGCACATCTTGCCCGTTGGCGGCCTTTTGCTCGACAGTCCCGGTCTGCGGGAGTTGCAGCTGAGCGATTGCGAAGCAGGTGTCGCAACGCTTTTCGAGGAGATTGAAGCGGTGGCACAGAACTGTCGTTTCAATGATTGTCGGCATCAGGGCGAGGCCGGTTGCGCTGTGGCGGAAGCTGCCGAGAATGATGAGCTTGATCCGCGTCGTCTGGCCAATTACCTCAAACTGATTGCAGAGCAGGAGCGTGCAGCGGAGACCCTGGTAGAGAAGCGGCGGAAGGATAAGAACCTCGGCAAAATGTACAAGAAGGTTAAGGCTCAGAAGCGGCGAGAGAAGAGTTAGCCGCAGGTATGGGTGCAGGGAACAGCCGCAACGAAGCTCTATAATAACCGCTCCCAGCTCCAGATTGTAGTGTATGATGTTACGTATATGGTGAATACGCATCATACTCTTAAACGATAGGGAGCAAAAGCCATGGCTAAGGGTCAAGACAATAAGAAAGCAGTTAAGAAAGCTTCGACCAAAACCCCGAAAGAAAAAAAGGCTGCAAAACAAGAGAAGAAAGCTGCAAAGAAGTAACCATTTAGAGTGACGATTTACCCGAGAATTCATGATCCCCTACAGTTCAATCCTGATTGAGATCGCGATCCCTGTTCTGTTGATGCTGGGCGTGGAGCGCTTTGCTGTAATTCGGCTTTTGCGAACTCCCCAACAGATCGCATGGGTACGCAGCCACTCCTGGCTTCATCCCAACGCCATCAGCCGAGCTCGATATCCCATGGGGTTTATCTCCGTGGCAATGCTGCATATGGGCTATCCACGGCTTTGTTTTCTCTTCTTCACCTTCTGGATGATTACCGATATCACCGATGGCGATATCGCCCGCAAGTGCGATCTGCACACCGAGGAGGGTGAGTCAATTGATCCCTTCTCCGATAAGCTGATGTATTTGCCCATGCTGACTTACATGGCTTGGCGAGGATGGTTGGACCCCGTACTGGTGTCTCTGTTCCTGGTTTTCGATGTCACTGGTCAGATCTCCAGGCGATTCACAAAGGTCAAGGCTGCGAACCTGTTTGGTAAAGCCAAGACATTTCTCGTGGTCGTACTCCTGATCGTCGTAGGTCTCGTTTTGATCTATGGGCCGCTGCCGTTGCTTGGTCGCACTATTCTGCCGCTTTTAGGAATTTGCACGGGACTTGCTTGTTGCTCTACGGTCTTCAAGCTCGTCCCCAATTATTGGTATGCCAACGTTCTGAGCATCATGAATTTGCTCTGCGGGCTCGCTGGTTGTTGGGTGGTGCTCACCGGCTATCCCTTGGTCTATGCCCTCGGCCTGGTGTTTCTGGGACAGTTTCTCGATCTCTTCGACGGCCGTGCCGCAGAACGGTGGGGCTCCACCCCGAAAGGGGAATTGTTCGACGATGTGGCCGACGGGACGAGCTTTGGGGTCACCACAGGGCTGATCGCCGCCGCATCGTTTTCGCACCAGTGGGTAGGAATCGTGATGGGGTGCGTGTACGTCGGCGCGACGGTGTATCGCCTGATTCGCTTTGTCATCGAGAAGAGAAAGCAGGGAATCCTGGGAGGGGTGACCACCTTTTCAGGGATGCCATCGCCCGCCGCCGCGCTGATGGTGGGCACCACTTGTGTATTAATTGCCAACGATGTGACCAGTGGGATAATCATTGCAGTAATCGCCCTGCTGATGGTCTCCCGTGTTCCTTATGCTCACTTCGGTCGCTCCATTCTGCCGAAAATCCCCAAAGTCGTGCGGGTGCTTGTCCTTGGTGCGTTTCTCTTCCTTTTGGCATTAGGGATCCATCGTGATCACTATACCGTGCCTCTCCTCATCGTCTTTGCCACAGCCGTGGGCTATATGGTCTCCCCACTGTTTGGGCTCATACTCAAGAAGCAGAGCAAGAACAATAAGAAAGAATAATCAATGAATGGACAACATCGCAAAGACATCACGCCGGGTATGGCGGTTATGGTTGTTCTTAAAAAAGATCAACGTAGCGGAGAGCTGACGCAGGGAGTGGTTAAGGATCTTTTGACCAAGAGCCCGTCTCATCCGCACGGTATCAAGGTTCGGCTTGAGGATGGGCAAGTTGGACGGGTGAAGTCGGGGTGTTAAAGTTGCCGATGACTTTTTACCGAGAATCTAGCCGATGTTGATAGAAAAAACAGACTCTCTGGATTTGTTTCTCTGCCGAGAATGTGGCGGGCGTTGCTGTAAAGGAAGCCCTGGCGTTTGGGTCGATCCAGAACGGTTTTTTGCAATATTTTGCTCAGGGCAACATTTGTCACTTGAGCAACTGCGCGAACGTTTACCCGGGTTGGGCTTGGTGTTGTGGGAGAAGTCTGGTGTACCGATTCCTGCCCCCCGGTCATTGGCCTCTGGGTGCTCGTTCCTCGGGGTTGAAGGTTGTCGTTTCCCGGTTGCTGAACGGCCTTGCCAATGCCTGACACTGATTCCAAACAAAGAGACACTGGAGCAAGACCAGGGCTGTCTCTGCCGAGAACCGGTGGCGTTTAGTCGGGATGCGGCCAGTCAACTCTGGCAGGATTATTGGCGCAGGAATTGGGGACACTCATAAGGGACATTCAATTTTGAGTGTCCCCGAATTAGAGCAGTATCTGTCCAGGGAAAGAGGATGCTTCGAAGCAACAAGCATCGAACTCTTCCTCGTTTCAAACCCACTTCTTGCTTGAATCCCTATCACTTTCTAACCGGGGTCGCGTCCCCGGCCGACGCCCAACCTTTTACACGCCTAAAAGGTTGGATCAAAAGGGCGCCCTCATCACCACCCGCCTGTGGCGGGTTCCCTTCACTACGCAGATGTTTTGGGGCCGTACAAAAACTCGCTGCGCTCAGACAGTTTGTTCGGCTTTTTCCCAAATCATCCACTTCGTTGCGGTGGCTCTGAACGGGGGGTTGAACTGCTCATCTAAAGCATCATTATAATTTTGACTGTCCTCCCCGTTTGCCCATGCCGGAACAATGCGGATGATGGCCGAAACAGAGCGGTCAACTGTTTGAGCGCAGCGAGTTTTGATCGCTCCGGCCAACGTCTGCATTGTGGAGGGAACCCGCTTCGCGGGCATGGGCATTGGGGCACCCGGGGGTCCAGGGGGCCGAGGTGAGCGGCCCTTGGTCGCCGTCCGGGGGCGAGTCCCCGGTTTAAGAGCTGTATTTATCCAGTGAGAAAGAATGCTTCGAAGCAACAGGCATCGAACTCTTCCTCGTTCCGAACCTGCTTCCTACTAGAATCCGTATTGATTTCTAACCGGGGTTGCGTCCCCGGTCGACGCTCAACCTTTTACACGCCTAAAAGGTTGGGCCAAAAGGGCGCTCTCATCACCACCCGCCAGTGGCGGGTTCCCTTCACTACGCAGATGTTTTGGGGCCGTACAAAAACTCGCTGCGCTCAGACAGTTTGTCCGGCTTTTTCCCAAAACCTCCACTTCGTTACGGTGGTTCTGAACGGGGGGTTGAAGTGCTCAATTAAGCCAAAAAGCGGGAAGGTCATAAGAGTATAAGTCCCGCCCAGAAACGAATAATCGTATAAACCTCCCCATGCCCACTTTTAAATGTTAGATTTGGCGACACTCTCA
>JAQYVZ010000182.1 GCA_030145205.1 Desulfuromonadales bacterium
TACGTGACGCTGACGACAGAATGGCAGGTTGGCACAGCTTCCCCGTCGTTTGGATCACAAGAGCTGAGTTATCTGCCTTACCCGGGTCCGATGGTTACGGAACGGACTAATATGGGTCTGATCTACGTCTCACTCCACGTCAAACATGTCGAGGATTTACGCCATTTCATGCAACACCACAAAGCAGCCAAGGCGGACACGTAATGAAGAAAGTAGTGATCGTTGTTCTAAGTCTTTCGGCCAGTCCGGCCTGAAGTGGTCCGGCAAATTTGGACAGCGTGCTAAGGTGTATCCAACCTGAATGACTGGATACGAGAATGACGAAACGACGGAACTTTTCAGACAAGTTTAAAGCTGCTGTGGCGCTTGAGGCGCTGCGCGGTGACAAGACGGTGCAGGAGATCGCGGCCAAGCGCCAGCTTCACCCGACACAGGTGAGCACGTGGAAACGACAGGCGATTGAAGGCATGGCCAATGTCTTTTCGGACAAGATCAAAAAGGCTGAGAACAAGGACGGCGAGATCAAGGAGCTTCACGCGAAGATTGGCCAGCTTGCGGTGGAGAACGATTTTTTGTCGCAAGGGCTGAAGCGATGAGCCCCAGTGAACGCCGTGATATGATCCGCAAAGAAAATACAGATCTAAGCCTGACGCGCCAATGCAAGCTGCTCAAGATCAGCCGGTCGTCGATCTACTACACGCCCGTTGGCTTTGATCAGGCCACGATCGATCTGATGCACGAGATTGATCGGATCTTTACGAAGTACCCGTTCTTTGGCAGCCGTCAGATTGCGGCGTATCTTCCCCAATCCGGGTTCTCGGCGGGACGGCACCGCGTGCGCCGCCTAATGGGCATCATGGGGCTACAAGCGATCTATAAAGGGCCCAACACGAGCAAGAAGCATCCTCAACACAAGATCTGGCCATACTTGCTGAGAAAGCTGCCAATTACTCGGCCCAATCATGTTTGGTGCAGCGACATTACATACATCCCCGTCAAGAACGGGTTTTTGTATCTGGTGGCAATCATGGATTGGGCGACACGCAAGGTGCTGTCCTGGCGGCTGTCAAATACGCTGGATGCCAGCTTTTGCCCCTCTCGGCAGATTGCTTTGCAATCGCCTGCCGGGCAATGGTTGAAGCGCTGGAAGAGGCGCTCGCAAAGCATGGAAAGCCAGAGATCATGAACAAAGATCAGGGTAGCCAAATTACAGGGGCTGACTGGATCACGACGCTGACCAAAGCTGACATCAAAGTCTCGATGGATGGGCGCGGTCGTTATCTCGACAACATCTTCATTGAACGGTTGTGGCGGTCACTCAAACAGGAGGCCGTCTATCTGCACGAAATCACCGACGGCTTCCAAGCAAAACGGATCATCGACAACTGGATCGGGTTCTACAACTCCGAGCGCCCTCACACCGCCCTTGATAAGCGAACACCAGACATCGCATACTTGGGCAACGGGGAGACACGAAAAGCGGCATGAACACACACCAGATACATCTTAGCTAAGCCGCAAACCTGTCCTAAAAAGCAGGACCACTTCAAAGCATCCTCTGCCTTGTCGCGCGTGTTTACAACTTCGGATACATCCTGACCGATGGTGTAAATAGAAGGCTCATCACTGAAAGGACCCTGAAACAGGAAGTTTTCTATATTAAGCCACGTTTCCTGATCCTCGGTCATGGACCGGAACATCGCAATCTCTTGG
>JAQYVZ010000183.1 GCA_030145205.1 Desulfuromonadales bacterium
TCTCTTTGCTTGTCCAAACAGAGTAAGCAGACAAAGGTAGTCCATGAAATGTAAAAGGGGACAGCCTGGTTTGCCAGGTCTGTCCCCTTTTACATTTCATTGCCCTCTAATCAGGACTTTCATCTTTTCAGCCTATGCACACTCGCTGTAACCGCAGGCATGACAGACGCAGCAGCCGCCTTCGTGTTCGACGGGACCGCCGCACTCGGGGCAGGCGCCGCCGTTCTGCTTGACCGCCACGCTGTCTTCGCCGTGCTGGGCCATGTGCATCTGGATCGCCTTGGCCACCGCGTCGGCGCAGGAGGTGACCCGGTTGTCGCCGAAGCCGGCGGGCTTGTGGCAGGTGATGCCGATCATCTGTTTCACTGCTTGCCGGGCCTGTACGCCGCTGCGCCAGGCCAGTGATACCAGCCGGCCGATCGCCTCGCACTGGCTGGCCGCGCAGCCGCCGGCTTTGCCCATGGTGGTGAAGAGCTCGAACAGCCCGTCATCGTCTTCGTTGATGGTGATGTACAGCGGGCCGCAGCCGGTTTCCATCTGGTAGGTGGTGCCGCGCAGGGCGCGCGGACGCTCACGCTTGCGGCCGGTTTTCTTGGTCTCGCGGGGGACCGTGTCCTCCGGGAGCTTGTCCGCTTTGGCCACCGAGAGCACCTGCTGGTCGCGGGAGCCGTCGCGGTAGATGGTGACGCCCTTGCAGCCCTGCTGGTAGGCGAGGCGGTAGACGGTGGCGACATCTTCCTTGGTGGCGCTGGTGCAGAAGTTGACGGTCTTGGAGACGGCGTTGTCGGTGTATTTCTGGAAAGCCGCCTGCATCCGGATGTGGTCTTCGGGGGTGATGTCGTGGGCGGTGACGAAGATGCGCCGCACGTCTTCGGGGATATCGGCGATGTCCTGCACGGTACCGTGCTCGGCAATTTTCTTCATCAGCTCAGGCGAATAGAAGCCTCGTTCGCGGGCGATCTTCTCGAACAGCGGATGTACCTCGACCAGAATGTCGTCGTCCATCACCTGGCGCACGTAGGAGACGGCGAACAGCGGCTCGACCCCGCTGGAGGCGCTGGCCATGATGGAGATGGTGCCGGTCGGGGCGATGGTGGTGCTGGTGGCGTTGCGGACCTGTTTGCCACCCTTCTTGTCGAAGACGCTCCCCTTGAAGTTGGGGAAGGCGCCGCGTTCGGCGGCGAGCTCGATCGACAGCTGACGCGCTTCGTCGGTGATGAACTTCATCAGCTTCTCGCCGAGGGCAGCCGCGTCGTCGCTGCTGTAGGGAATCCCGAGCAGGATCAGCATGTCGGCCCAGCCCATGACGCCGAGACCGATTTTGCGGTTGGCGCGGGTCATCTCGGAAATCTGCGGAATCGGGTAGTTGTTGACCTCGATGACGTTGTCGAGGAAGCGAGCTGCCAGACGCACGATAGTTTTCAGATGATCCCAGTCAACATCATTGTCCTTGACCAGCTTGGCGAGGTTGATCGAGCCGAGGTTGCACGATTCGTAGGGGAGCAGGGGCTGCTCACCGCAGGGATTGGTTGCCTCGAACTCGCCGATGTGCGGGGTCGGGTTGTCACGGTTGAGGCGGTCGAGAAAGATGATTCCCGGCTCGCCGTTGTTCCAGGCCAGGTCGACGATGTGGTCGAATACCTTGCGGGCCGGCATGTTGATCAGCGGCTCCTGGGTGCGGTGGTTGATGAGAGCGTATTCGCCGTCG
>JAQYVZ010000184.1 GCA_030145205.1 Desulfuromonadales bacterium
AAGAGTCGCTGCGATAGCCCCACCGAGCAGGGCCCCACCGACACTGCCAAGCGCCAGACGCAAGGCTTGGTGCCAGTCGACATTCCCTCTTTTGCGATGACCTAGAGTGCTGCTGATTGCTGTTGGGATGATAATACAGAGGCTGGTGCCGAAAGCGGCATGCACAATGATTTCAGGAGGGAATCCTGCCCAATTGAAAGCCCAGAGAAACAGCGGAACCAGAATGATTCCGCCGCCGATACCGAGCAAGCCGGCAAGCAGGCCGGCAAGGGAGCCGAGCAGCACGAACAAAATAAGGATTTGCGGGGCAAGCAACAGCATCAGACCCCCTGAAAGAAAGAAAAGCCAACCCGTATCGAGGTTGGCTTTTCTTTATATGGAGGCCCCGACCCGATTTGAACGGGTGATGGAGGTTTTGCAGACCTCTGCCTTACCACTTGGCGACGGGGCCGATATTACTTCTTACCGCTCAGAGCCCGGTATTGATATCAAATAGACCTTTGCCTGTCAAGGAGAAAAACCAAAGATTAGTTTTGTTTCGACAACAGCCATTGAGTTCTCCTACCTTGTCACTTTGATCCAGAATCGCCTTGCCGACGCATTGTCTCCTGCCCTGATGGACAGAATTGCTCTTCCCACATCACTTCCCTGCTCAAGATGTCCAGCGATATCGAACCATTCGTTCAAGGGCATGGTCACACGACTGGTCAACGTTGCGAAATCGATAACGCCATCCCGTTCAGAATTTTCTGAAGCGAAATGTGGCATGATCTCCATCATAACGGTCTCGCCAAGTAGTTGCGGCCGAACAAAGAACCCGGTGGTCACATTCTGCAAATCCACAGCCTCAGAAAAACCCTGCTGGCGACCGGTCACATATGAACGGAAACGAACGAATGGAATCCGACGACCCACCTCGATAAACGCTTGTTCTCCATCAAGGACCTGCAGATACTGTTCAACGCTCTGGTTCATGTTCCCCAGGGTACGTGAATATCGTCCGCTGACAACAGCAGCAGGCTTTGCCGCGAGGGTGCGATGCGGCCGATCGACTCGTCCGGAGAATCCAGTAGAGGAACGAGATCCGCCAGCCGCCTGTTCGTGCCGCACGACAACCCGCAGCATGGCCCGCTTAACATCAAGCTGGTCCACTAGTTTTTCCACGACGGCCAGATCGCGTCCGGAGCCACGCAAAATCAAGTGGTTGTCTAGCACAGTAGCGACTCCCCGATCGCCCATCATCTGCTTCACCACCGGCAACACTTCTTCGGCACGTCGATGCTTAAGATCAATCACCTTGAGCTCGTCGTTGTCGGCAAAAGCCGAACCAGCGGAAAGCAATAACATGAAAAGCAGCAAAATTTTCGGCAAAAGCATGGATGGACCCTGGTCGGGTTATTGAATGAAGGTAACTGAAGTAATTATACCGTAAAAAAACAAGAGGTCCTCTGCAATAATGCAGAGGACCTCAGATGAGTGGCGGCCCCGGGCCGATTCGAACGGCCGACCTACCGCTTAGGAGGCGGTTGCTCTATCCAGCTGAGCTACGGGGCCGAAGGTCGGTAGTTATAACGCAACGGGAATGTATTTGCAACCCCTGCGATCTTTCAGATCAAAATTTAAGCAGGCTGAAAACATTAATACCCGGCAGACGCTTACGCCCTTCGAGAAACTCCAGTTCAGCCATGAAGGCGC
>JAQYVZ010000185.1 GCA_030145205.1 Desulfuromonadales bacterium
CAATACGACGATCGCGATCGTGGCGACGGATGCGATTTTGACCAAGGCAAGTGCGACCAGAATGGCGGTGGGGGCGCATGACGGGATGGCGCGGGCCATTGTGCCGTCGCATACACCGAGGGACGGCGATCTGGTGTTTGCGGTGTCGACCGGGCAGCGCGCGCTTACGCCTGAAGACCAGCTTTTGCTTGGTCACGTTGCGGCGACATGTCTTGCGCGTGCGGTTGCACGGGCGGTCTACAATGCGACGCCTGCGGCGGACGATCCCTTCCCGACGTGGCGCGAAAAGTTTGCTTAGGCAGCCTAGTGCGTCGCGTCGCCATATTTGACAGCGTTTGAATTTTCTGAATCACTTCAAAAACACTTTTGGAGGTTTTTTGGATGGGCAAACGTGGACCCGCAGTGAAGTATGTTGTTCGGCTTAGTGCAGATGAGCGTGCGCAACTCGAGAGCATGATCCGTACCGGTCGTGAAGCGGCATATCGACTGCTGAAGGCGCGGATACTCCTGAAAGCGGATGTATCCGTGGAAGGGTGCAGCTGGGATGATGCGAGGATCGCCGACGCGTTGGAGACCAGCCTTTCGACCGTCTTTCGGACCCGTCACCAACTTGTGGAAGAGGGGCTTGAGGCGGCACTTGACCGCAAGAAGCGGTCGACGTCACCGCAATCGAGGATCTTTGACGGGGAGAAGGAGGCACAGCTGATCGCTCTGGCGTGTTCAAAACCTCCCGAAGGCCATGCGCGCTGGTCCCTACGACTTTTGGAAAAGCGCGTTGTCGAGTTGGGGATCGTTGAGGCAGCCAGCGATAGTACAATCGGTCGCGTGCTCAAAAAAACGCACTCAAACCGCACCAGAGCCGCTATTGGGTGATCCCGCCCAAGGCCAATGCCGCTTTCGTCGCGGCCATGGAAGATGTGCTCGACCTCTACACACGTCCACACGATCCGGCACGCCCGCTGGTCTGCCTGGACGAGACCTCCAAACAACTGACCATAGAGACCCGCGCGCCAATCCCCATGCGACCGGGTCAGCCCGCGCGGTCTGACTATGAATACGAGCGCAATGGAGTGGCCAGCCTGTTCATGGTGTTTGCGCCGTTGGAAGGCTGGCGCCATGTCGCTGTCCGCGCCCGGCGAACCGCTATCGACTATGCTCATGTTCTCAGAGATCTGGCGGACATTCACTTCCCGCAGGTCGATAAGATCAATCTGGTTCAAGACAACCTGAACACCCATCGACGCGCATCGCTCTATGAAGCCTTTCCAGCGGCCGAAGCCAAACGCATCGCCGATCGCTTCGAATGGCATTACACGCCCAAACACGGGTCCTGGCTGAATATCGCCGAATGCGAACTCAGCGTGCTCGCCCGACAATGCCTGGCCCGCCGCATCCCTGACCAAGCATCGTTGGAAACCGAAGTCACTGCCTGGTTCCAAAACCGAAACAACGCACAGACAAAAACCAAATGGCACTTCACTACTGAGGATGCCAGAACAAAGCTCCTGCACCTATACCCGCAAATTGACTGAATCACGGGACTAGCCTGCCAGCATCTCCGTAGGCGCGTCACGCGAGACTTCTTCGATCTACAGGCTGCTGCTCAAAATGACTTCTGGGATGTTCGTGGAGGATGCTCAAATGTATCTGGCCTCTTGATCAACACGCGGGACGCCGTGTTGGGGTT
>JAQYVZ010000186.1 GCA_030145205.1 Desulfuromonadales bacterium
AATTCCGGGGACACACAACTAATTATTGACCGGATGTGGCGAAGTTGTTAGATTCATGGCATGGCGAGATTGGCGAGATTGGTCGTTCCGGGTATGCCCCACCACATAACCCAACGGGGCAACCGTCGGCAGCAGACGTTTTTCAACGACGGGGACTATGCGGCCTACCTGGAACTGATGGGCGAGCGGTGTTGCCAGCGCGGGGTGGAGATTTGGAGCTATTGTCTGATGCCCAATCACGTTCACCTGATCGCGGTCCCCTCGTCGCAGGACGGCTTGCGGTGGGCAATCGGTGGGGCCCATGAACGCTACACGCGGCGGATCAACTTCCGGGAAAAAT
Source organism: Desulfuromonadales bacterium (assembly GCA_030145205.1). Lineage (GTDB taxonomy): Bacteria > Desulfobacterota > Desulfuromonadia > Desulfuromonadales > BM103 > JAQYVZ01. The sequence goes on from JAQYVZ010000186.1 coordinate 341, forward strand.
GGCGGGGCTATCTCTGGCAAGGGCGTTTTGCTTCGTTCGTGATGGACGAGCCCTACTTGCTGGCAGCCGCGCGTTACGTGGAGTTGAATCCGGTGCGGGCAAAACTCATGGCCGACGCCGCCGATTGGCCGTGGAGCAGCGCCCGAGCGCACCTGGCAGCACGGGACGACCGGCTGGTGAAAGTCGCCCCGCTGTTGGCAATGGTCCCCGATTGGAAGATGTTTCTCCAAAGCGCCCTACCGGAAGAGGAACTCCGGCAATTGCGCGGGCATGCGCGGACCGGCCGGCCGTTGGGAGACGACACGTTCCTTGCGGGTCTGGAAGACATCTTCGGTCGCATCTTGAAGCCGCAGAAGCGCGGTCCGAAACCGAAGCAAGATCGGAATTAAGTTGTGTGTCCCCGGAATTCCCCGGAATTCATTCCCGGAATTCAAGTTGTGTGTCCCCGGAATTCGGAATTCGTCGCGGAGACCCTTGAGGAGCTTCTGCGCCTGCAGACTTTGGTAGGCAGGTCCCACGCAGCCGAAGAAAGCGTATTCCAGGCCTGGGATAGGGAAGCGGAATGGTGGGCCACCGGTTTCGATATGTTTGATGGCAGGTTATGGAACGAGAACATGGATCGGAGGATGTGCGACGTGTACTTGAGGAGGGCGAGAATCTTGGCTGCCAGATTGCAGCCGAGGCTTCGCGCTGCAAATGCCGCTATTCGTCAACAGCAAGCTCAGCTTGCACGATTGCGAGGAGGTCTCGTAGATGTGCTCAGCCAATGAAGACAAGACGATGAGCCGGGCACGAATCTGCCGTGTCCTCGTTGATTGCGGGATAGTCGCTGCGATAGTGTGTGTTGTGGTTTTGCTGGTGTGGCGCCTCGGTAGGCCGAGCACTTCGGTTTGCGACGAGGCACGTGAGTCGTTCCTGTCTGAAAAGCAGAAGGCAGCGATCGTCCTGGACGCCATCGAGCGGGCGGAGAAGCGCGTTCGGACACTGAGGGGGGCCGGGAAGCATCGTGATGCCGCCATTCTCTTGAATGATATTGCGGCCATTGAACGCATGTTGACCTCTCCGAAGGGAAGCGATGAAGAACCGCGGAAACTGTCCGAGCCTTCGGCATTCGAGAGACTGGCGCGACTAGAGTTTGTGGTTGCTGGTCTTCAAGACGAATATAGCCGCCACTTGAAGCTGAGATACCCGACCTGGAAGGAATTCCGGGGACACACAACTAATTATTGACCGGATGTGGCGAAGTTGTTAGATTCATGGCATGGCGAGATTGGCGAGATTGGTCGTTCCGGGTATGCCCCACCACATAACCCAACGGGGCAACCGTCGGCAGCAGACGTTTTTC
>JAQYVZ010000187.1 GCA_030145205.1 Desulfuromonadales bacterium
TGCGGTGGGTGTCAAGATAGTTGTCACCTCTGTCTCATCATGCGGCTTCGGAACAGAGGTTCTCTTCAGAGGGCCTTTTTCGTTCAGGGTTTAGTCGAACTATTTCGACAGGCTCCCAGTTGCGTGTTTGCTGGGCCCAACGTTCGGGAGTCTTCTGTCTGGCCTGCTCGTAAACCTCTTTACGTTTATTCAGCTTGGCAGTTTCCCGTCCATAATGTCGATCATCCGGAGTCACGAAACGAATTTCGCTATGCAGATGCTCAGTGTTGTACCAATGGACGAACGCATCAACCCACCGCTGGGCCTCATACTCAGTGGCAAATGGTCGGGCAGGATATTCCGGTCGATATTTCAAGGTCCGAAACAGTGACTCTGAAAACGGATTGTCGTTGCTAACGCCGGGGCGGCTGAAAGAAGGCACAACTCCCAAGCGCTGCAGTGTCGCCAGCATGGTGGAGCCTTTCATCGGTCCGCCATTATCAGAGTGCAGGACCAACCCCTTGGGGTCGACACCGTGGCGATGAAACGCTTCGACAAATAGCAAGGCGCTGTTCTGACCACACTCCTTAGAGAAGACCGTCGCTGCTATGATCTTGCGACTCCAGACATCCAGGATCATATACAGATAAAAGAATCGTCCATTCACCGTAGACCTGAGATAGGTAATATCCCAAGACCACACCTGGCATGGGCCGGTTGCTACTTTTTCACGGGGACGTCGATGCGTCGCCGGTCGACAACGCTCCCGGTGGGCCAGTTGATTCGCCTCGCGCAAGAGGCGGTAGAAGGTTGATTCTGACGCAAGATATCTGCCGTCATCGGCCAAACGGGGAACGATCTGCTTCGGCGATAGTTCTCGATACCTTTGCGAATTGGCAACGGACAGAACCTCCTGTCGCTCAGCAATTGTCAGCTTGTTCGCTGGTGCGGTCAATGGCCCATGGCGCCGATCCTCTCCACACCCCTGCCGCCGCCAGCGCAAAATGGTGCGAGCAGCCAGTCCCAAGATTTCAGCGGCCGGTTTCAATCTGGCTCCTGAGGCGGTGGCTTCAGCCGTAAGGTCGAGAGCCTGCTGCCGCTCTACTGATCCGTGTCGTCGTCCTCGTCCCCCCAGATTGCCTGGGCTTTTTTTTTCAGAACCAGCAGGGCAGCGGTTTCTGCCAAAGCTTTATCTTTGCGCCTGAGTTCCTTCTCCAGAGCTTTGATCCGTTTTGTCTCAACGCGCTTTGCGGGCTTGGGTTCAAGGCCAACCAGCATCTGATCCCGCCACTGTTGAAGCTGGGCTTCATGCAATCCCCGACTGCGCAAAAAAGCACCAAGCTCTTCTTCGGACAGCGATGCTGCTTCCAGAACAGCAGCCAATTTTTCTTCCGCATTCCAATCTTGTGGTCGTTTCATATTGGACAACCTCTGCATCGATTCAGTAAATGAGGGTGGCTCAGAATTAATCGCAATATCAAACGTATCAGCTTCACTCACCCATCGGTAGAGGGAGCTACGTGAAACGCCAATTTCGTTCGCTAAGGATACCGGGCTCGGCCCATCAGGGTCGGTCATCTTCTGAATCATCAGGGCTCGAAAGGCTGGGGAATATCTCATGGGCATGAATGTCGTCTCCTCTCTTGTTAGTTTGAGGTGACAACTATCCTGGCACATAGGG
>JAQYVZ010000188.1 GCA_030145205.1 Desulfuromonadales bacterium
TCATCAATGTTCATCTTGTCTTCTATGGACATACATTCCCTCCAGTGTGATTATCATTTGAGGGAATCATACCACTTCGGTGACATTTTACACGAGTGAATACGGGTTGGTGATTACCCACATGTTGTGTGCGACTTGAAAACTCCGCCCAATGCAGTATGCTTGGGAGTGTCAACAACCAAACGACTGCGGAGGGCGGAGGGATGGATAGGATACCGCAAACGGGTGCGATTGACAAGCTGCCGGTGGTGGAACTCACCACCACACTGGAGAGGTTTGTAGAACCGGTTTTGATGCACTTGCCGGAGAAGCGGCTGCGGGAGGTGGCGAAACTGGCAGTGCAAGGGATCATTGGCGGACAATCGCCTCTCGTGACGCAGATGGCGCGCGGCGTGGCACGAGAGGATGAGACGATTTGGCCGATGGCGAAGCGGATGTATCGCTTCATCTGGAACGAGCGATTCAGCCATCGCGAGTTGCTGAAGGGGCTGTACGGGATCGCACAGCGCACTGTGGCTGAGCACGCGCCATCCCATTTGGTGGTGGCGTTGGACCCGGTCAACTTCGAGACGCCGTACACGAAGAAGCTGGAGGGCGTTTCCACCGTGATGAAGAGCACACCCCCTGGACCGAAAGGGCAGAAGCGCTTGACACCAGGTTATCCGGCGATGACGGCTACGGTGGTCAACTTGCCAGAGCCAGTCGTGACATATGCCAATTGGTTCTCCTATGTGACGGAGGACTTCGTAAGCGAGAACCGTGAGATTTATCGGTCGATTCGGATCACCCGTGCGTTGTTTCCACACGCCGAACTGCGGTTCGTGGCCGATTCTGGGCTGGATGACCAGAAAATCTTCCGCCAAATGGCCCTGGTGGATGCTGAGTTCATCATCCGAGCTTGTCATAACCGAAAAGTCGAGGTCTACAATGAGCGCCTGGACCGCTGGGAAGAGGAATTGCTGGACGACTTGACAGCCACGGTACCGCTGGTAATGAGACTGCAGGTGGCTTTCACTCACGCCCGCAAGGTGCGCGTCGCGGATATCGCCCTGGGTTGGCTCATGATCCGGATTCCTGGAACTGAACAGATACTGTGGGCCCTGGTCGCGCATGAAGCCGAGTTGGACCGCGATCTGGTCTTGATCACCAACGTGCCCATCCATACCACCCGCGATGCTGAAACCGTGTACACCGAGTGGCGCTTTCGCCCGCAGATTGAGCACACGTACCGCTTTGATCAGGAAGATGGATTGGACGTCGAAGATGTGCGCGTGCAGACCATGGAGCGCATGCGTCGCATCTTCGTCCTGATCCTGCTTGCGGCGCTGTTTGTGTATCACATCGCTCACACCTGGCCTCGGCATATGGTTCTGTGGCTCCGTCGCTTGGGAGGTAAACTGGGCCGCCCCTCAGACCGTGACGGCCCCTACGTCCTCTTGGCCGGCATTCGGGCTGTCTTGATTTCCGCCGTCACGCTGTCGTTTGTTGCTGAGCACCCGTTTCCCAGGTTAGGTGACACATGTGGGTAATCACCAATTGAAAATCCTATTGACTAAAAGAGGTATTTGTGGTATAGTAAATTCCGTAGCCCAGAGCAATATCATTGCTCCGGCACAGACAATCTAGCTCCGTTATCGCTGCCGGCCTTTCTTCAGCACG
>JAQYVZ010000026.1 GCA_030145205.1 Desulfuromonadales bacterium
CAGCTCAGCATCTGGGCCCATGCGACCCGCCCTGTTGAGGATGGCAATCACGCTATCTAGATTTTTGAAAAGTTCGACGCTGGAATCAAAACGGCCGGGAGAATTCCCGGCCGTTTTCTTTTACTCACAAAAAGTTTGATTGTGAAGAGAAATTGGCCACCTGGTTTTACTCGGTGGCCAATATTTTTTATAGAAACTCTGGTCATGATTACCATCTCATAAGACAAGGTGCATGAGAGATCCTGTTTTCCTTCCGCGACCGGCGAAACATGGGCCACAAATCTGACGCTCGCAAGTCCTGACTAATAAGGCACGAATCACGTCCTCCCTGTTCATGGGTCTGCTGATGAGCTAAACGCAACTTGTGTTACAATGACTAAAATGGATGTGTGTCTGAGTTTATTTCTATCTTTAGGAGATTAGGAAATGAAATGTCCGTTGTGTGCAAGCAGGGAACACGTAGAGCTTGACTTACACGCAGAAGGGTTCTCCCAAGATGCTCGCGAATGCGGTGAATGTGGCGGCATTTGGACTTTCTCCGGGGATGTCATCAAGGTCATCAAAGGGCGCGTCAAAGATCGACAAAAAGTCAGCACAAACTTTGTCTGCCCCACTTGCAAGTGCATGGTCAGCCATGAAACGGATTTGGATGCATTTCAATTTCACGAGGAGCTTTATGAATGTACTGTGTGTGGAACAGTTTGTTCAGTTGCCCATAACCAGGTAGAAGTCATAAAAGATTCTCAGAAGGGGTCATTTCTGGACTCAACGGGAGATTTAGTAGAGGCAGACGACTACAACACTATGAAATAAAAGTCATTGTAAGTATTTGCACTTTGCGAAGAAAGGAAAGTTTCTGCCTGTAGCTATTTGTGACCTTTCCTGCTTGAAACCGACAAAGAACCTTTTCGGGATGTAGCGCAGTCTGTACACGCAGGGAGTGAGCACGCAACCGAGCGGACGATTCTGCTTCGGGAGCAGGGGGCGTTGGTTCGAACCAGTCATCCCGACCAGTATTGTTGCTAACTTTGAGTTTTAATAACAATTGTCAAGCCAGCAGATTGTTTGCTTGTTGCGAGAGGATATTTACTATTTGTCTTCTCGCATTGTTTTGAGGCTTCAGGTTCCCAGAAACGCACAATTCTTACTTGCTCTGCAAAATGAGAATAGCCAAAATGTCCGGCTATCGCGCAAATGCGTTTTCAATATGAGTTTCCAATTTATGAATGTGCCATAAGGGTTTACGGTATGCCACTTTATATAATGGTCTCCGAAGGCCTTAATTTAAAAGGCTTGCTTTCTGTAAACAGTTACTGTTATAGTTCCAATTCTTCGTGCCCTTCGGTCGGCACATGTTGTGTCCTCGGTTGCTTCTTGTTGATCTCCCCAGACACCACGCTTAATTTCTGCCAGCCTAGACCGTTCCTTTGTTAATTCATCGGTAGGCCGGTTCCCATTCAAAAGAAGAAAATTTATGACGTTCAATGACCTCGGTCTTTCGACCGAACTGCTTCGTGCTGTGTCCGATCAGGGCTACAGCCAACCCACACCCATTCAGGCCAAGGCGATTCCGGCTGTTCTCGAAGGCCGTGATATCCTGGCCGGGGCCCAGACTGGCACCGGCAAGACTGCTGGTTTCACCTTGCCGCTGTTGCAGCGCCTGAGTGCTCAAAAGCCGGCTCGTGGCCCGCGTCACGTTCGCGCCCTGGTGCTCACCCCGACACGTGAACTGGCCGCCCAGGTCGGCGAAAGCATTGCCACCTATGGCCGACATCTGCCGTTGCGCTCCACCGTTATTTTTGGCGGCGTCAATATCCGCCCGCAGATCCAGACCTTGCGCAACGGGGTCGATATCCTGGTGGCCACGCCGGGTCGTTTGCTCGATCACGTGGGGCAGAAGACCCTCGACCTGTCTAAAGTAGAGACGTTGGTGCTCGACGAGGCCGATCGCATGCTCGACATGGGTTTTATTCATGACATCCGCAAAGTGCTCGCCCTGTTGCCCAAACAGCGCCAGAACCTGCTCTTCTCCGCGACTTTCTCGGACGAGATCAAGAAGCTCGCCGACGGTTTCATGACTGCGCCGCAGTTGATCGAAGTGGCGCGCCGCAATACGGCCGCCGAGGCGGTTAACCAGGTCGTCCATATGGTCGATAAAAAGCGTAAGCGCGCACTGCTTTCGCGTCTGGTTAGTACGAACAACTGGCGGCAGGTGCTGGTTTTTACCCGCACCAAACATGGCGCCAACCGCCTGACCCGACAGCTTGAGCAGGACGGCATCAGTGCTGTCGCCATTCATGGCAATAAGAGTCAGGGAGCCCGGACCAAGGCTCTGGCCGACTTCAAGGCGGGCAAGGTACGGATGCTGATTGCGACCGATATTGCTGCCCGTGGTCTCGATATCGATCAACTGCCCCAGGTGGTCAATTTTGAACTGCCGAACGTGCCCGAAGACTACGTGCACCGTATCGGTCGGACCGGCCGGGCCGGTAACGCTGGCGAGGCTGTTTCACTGGTTTCCATTGACGAGCACAAGCTGCTACGCGATATTGAAAAGGTGCTCAATCGCAAGGTTTCCCAGGTGACGATTGAGGGGTTTGAACCCGATCCGTCTATCAAGGCGGAACCGATCCAGAATGGTCGTCAGAAACCTGCCGGCGGAAATAAGAACAATAGTCGTCGCGGTGGCAGTTCTAGACCGAAAAATGGCCGGAACGCCAGTGAGAGCCCGGCGCGGACCGGGCGTGCTGCTGCGGCCAGGCCGAAGACGAGCTGCGTCGGTTGATAGCGGTGGAATCGGGATTTCACCATGAGAGTTCCGTAAGCGTATTCCCAGGGAATGTTTGTTTCTGTCGGAGATTGGCGTATGAAGATTGATTTGAGGCGGCTGGATTATCTGATCACCCGGCAGATCGATGACATCGAGATGATTGTTGCCGGAACAGGTTATCTTCCCCGAACCGTTATCGGTGTGGCGACCTTCCTGCTTGATAATGAGGGGAATATCGACCTGCTGACGTCGAAGCAACAGGTCACCTTCGAAAGGTTCATTAAGCCGTTGCTGGAAGTATCATCTTGACCCGGATGGGGCTGCTTGCACCAGCACCCCGCAGAGGCTCACATCAAACAGATGAAGAAAACGAACATCTACATTGGCCTGAGCAACCCCAAGAGCCCGACAAATGTTGGTGGCGTGATGCGCGCGGCCGGCTGCTTCGGTGCAGACGCCGTTTTTTATACGGGGCAACGCTACGAGCGCTCTGCCAGGTTTCACACCGACACACATGATGCCAACCAGGAGATTCCCTTGACCGGGGTCTCCTGTTTGCTTGAAAGTGCCCCGGCCAACACGAAGATCGTCTGTGTTGAATTGGTCGAGGGCGCGACGGCGTTACCCGGATATCAGCACCCGGACCACGCCTTTTATATCTTTGGACCTGAAGATGGAACCCTCACCCAGGACATCATCGATCGGGCCGATGACGTTGTCTATGTCCCGACGACACACTGTATGAACCTAGCGGCAACGGTCAATGTTGTCCTTTACGACCGCATTGCCAAATCGGTGCTGCCGGTTTCAGATGATGAACTTATTCGTCAAAGTCGGGACAATAATAATCATGTCAAGGTCAGAAGTTTCGGGTAGTTTCTTTTCACTGGAGACGCGTCCCTTAAAAGAGTGACACATGCAGATTGTCGTGATTCATGGATGGCCGCAGAATGATTCTGTGATGTTGCAAACCGTAGCCGAGACACTTGGCCTGCTGGTTTATGAAGTACGGCAGCGAATGGTGGGGGACGGCCCGGTTGTCATCGCAAGCTTTGCTGATCCACAAGCAGCCGAGGCTGTCAGGGTCAAACTCGAACAGGCTGGAGTACAAACCCTCCTGATTGACAGCGATGTTCGAACCGCAGCGTTTGTTGTGCGCCACTTTAAACTCACCGACAATATTCTGCAGGTTGCAACGGCGGGTGGCGAACTGCGGGAGATTTCATTTGATCGGGTCACGCATCTGTTAGCAGCGACCACGGTGGTTGTGTCGGCCGAAGCGGGGGCTGTGGTGACGGAGCGGAAATTCAGCCTCGGCAAAACCATGCTGTCTGGCGGCATCCCGATGACTAAAAAAGTACAGCATCAGACGGCGGGTACGCAGGAGGAACGCGACGATGTTCTCTGCATCCTGGCGGAGCAGCAGTCGTTCCTTTTTCTGCGTAGCGGCCTGGATTATAGTGGGCTCGGCTCGGCCAAACAACTGACCCGTGAGCTCAATTTTAATATGCTAAAGACAGAATTGCAGCGCCGCGCGCCACAGGCTGTTTTTGACAATCGTCTCTGTAAACGCGCAACCCAGGTTCGCCTGCTCGGCACCTCGCTCGATCCTGATACTCACCTCGATCTATCTTTCGACATTCTCTCCCGGACCATTTGAACGTCATTGCAGTACTTGGCAGCACGCTTCAGCGTGAACCGCACCACCCAATAAGTTTGACACTCACCGCCTTTCTGACGTATACAGACTCGCCGTTCCTTTGCGAACGACGTTTTGGTGGCAGGTCTAACCCCCGCGTGAAGCACTTCACTTCTGCAGTTGCCCCCTGACGACAATCTATTACTTATCGCTTTGTGCGTTTATGATCACTTTAGAGGAGAGTCTGTATGATGATCAGTATGAATTTGAAGCCTGAATCTGTCGCTCAGTTCGAGCGCTTGATGAGCTCTGTCGAAATGTTGCTGCCAAAAGCGGTTGAACCGGTTGACTGGTCGGCCTGTCATGCGGCCAACTGGCGTCGGCATTCTTTTTCGGGCTACCTGGAACCAGTCAAGGTGACTGACAGCACCCGCCTCGATCAGCTGCTTGGTGTGGAAGAGCAGAAACAGACCATGGTGAACAACACCAGACAGTTCCTGCAGGGTCTGCCCGCCAATAATGCTCTGCTCTGGGGTTCGCGCGGTACCGGTAAATCGTCGATCGTCAAGGCACTGCTCAATGAGTTCGGTGATGATGGTCTGCGGATCATCCAGGTTGAGAAGGAAGACCTGATCTATATTTCGGAGATCTTTGCTGCCGTTGAGAACCAGCCTTACCGCTTCATCATGCTCTGCGACGACCTGACCTTTGAGACGGGCGAGCTGGCCTACAAGATGCTCAAGAGCGCCCTCGATGGCTCGGTCTATTCGGCGCCGGAGAATGTGCTGATCTATGTGACCTCCAACCGCCGCTACCTGTTGCCGGAGTACGAAGGGGATCACTTAGGTGGAAAATACGTAAAAGGTGAGCTGCAACAGAGTGAAATACAAGAAGAAAAAAGCTCTCTTTCCGACCGCTTCGGCATCTGGGTGCCGTTTCATGTTTTCTCCCAGGAACGCTACCTCGAAGCAGTCAAGCTTTGCGTCGAACGATGGGGTCAGAAGCTTGGTCGTGAAATCCCCTGGAGTGATGAGCTTGAGAATGCTGCGATTAAATGGTCACACGACAAGACCAAGCGCTGTGGGCGTACGGCCTACCAGTTTTCGAAAAACTGGGTTGGGAAATACCTGTTGAAGTAGAGTAGGGGGGCGAAGCGTCCGATGCAACTCTCCGCCAAAAAATGCTAGAGTGACAACGAGTTAGCTCAACTGTTGTTCGCAACCTGTCAGGATCTAAGATATGGCCAAACCCTGGAAAACCCTGGAGAGCGTGACCACGGATGAAGGTGTGCTGGAATTGCGGCAGCGTGATGCCCGGGATTTCCTGATTACTGTGGGTGGTTTGGTGCTGATGAACAGTCTGGCAAACCGGTCCGAAGTTGTCCTGGGTCAGCTTGGCTGTAAGAAGCTACAGACGCACAAACAGCCACGGATACTGGTTGGCGGTCTTGGTATGGGTTACACCCTTAAGGCAGCTCTGGACAGCCTGCCGGCCAGCGCACACGTTGTGGTCGCGGAACTCAACCCGGTCGTTCTCGGCTGGTGCCAGGGGCCGCTGGCGGTCCTGACCGATGATGCCGTGCATGATCCCCGCGTCAAAGTTGAAATCATCGATGTTGCGCAACGGGTCCGGCGGGCTAGTCAGGCGGAACCTTCGGAACGTTTTGATGCAATTATCTTCGATCTCTACAAGGGTCCGCATTTTCGCACAGATCCCGTGAATGACCCTCTTTATGGCAGCCGAGCAATTGCCCATGCCCGTGCCGCACTGAAGCCTGGCGGGGCCTTTGTGATCTGGGGCGAAAATTACGATGAGGGTTTCGCCAAGAGGTTACAGAAGGCGGGCTTCAAGGTGAGCAGGCAGCGTCCCGGGCGCGGCGGCCTGCGGCATGTAGTGTTTATAGCAGAGACCTCGTAGTCCCACCGGCTTAGATTCATCGCCACAAATCCTTTTTTGCTATCGAACCACAAATAGGGTTAGATTAAAGAATCACGCTCCTCCCAAAACGAATATGTCAAAATTATCCATCAAACCCATCAAATTTATTTTCGGCTGCCTCTGGCTCAGCCTGTTCCTGTTCGCCCTGTTCAGTTGGTGGCGCTCGGGAATCTCCCTGGTTCAGGTCCCGAGACTCCTCAGTGAGTGGCTGGACGATACCGGTCTGTTCAGGGCCGCACTGATCTATATCGTGATTTATGCCGTGCGACCCTTGATCCTGCTGCCGGCAACTTTGCTGACTGTAGCATCAGGCTTGATCTTCGGTCCCTGGCTCGGCACGCTTTTTACCATTGTGGGTGAGAACGCAAGTGCCAACGTCGGTTTTTTCCTGGCGCGTTGGTTCGGTCGGAGGGCTGTGGCTTCCCACGCATCGGTGAGGATGAGTCGTTGGGATGGTAAGCTTCAACAAAACGGGTTGGTTGCTGTCATGACCATGCGGTTGATCATGCTCCCCTTTGATGCCGTCAACTTTGGCTGTGGACTAACCGCCATACGTCACCGTGACTTTGCGGTTGGTACCTTTATCGGCATTCTGCCTTCCCTGGTCGGTTTTGTTCTTCTCGGCGGCGTTGCTGCGCCGGGTGTGCACAACCGGACCCTGGTGTTGGTCCTCTCCGCCCTGTTCATGCTCCTGGGCTTCGGTATCGCTCGTCATCTCAAGCAGAGGGAGCGGATGGCCGGAACACACCCTTGACGGCGTCTGATGGTTTGATGAAACCTCTGGTGTCTCTCATTTGTTACTCACGGGAGCTGCTTCTCACAGTCTTCAGTCCGGTGAGTTAAGGCACAGAGGAGGGCAAAAAAATACCGGGAGAGCAGTTGTTTGAAGACTGCTCAATCCCGGTCGATGCCCCGGTTGATGAAATTGTCAGCTTATGGCTTCTCTGATGATCTGGTCGAGTTCCTGAGCGAGTTCTGCTGAGGGGGTCACGACCACGTCACGGTTGGCAACGTGGGCTGTAAAGCGTTGGTCGTCCTGGTGGTGTTCGTAAGCGGATCCCAGCTTTTGACTGCATGCCAGCATTTGCGATGGGCTCATGCCGTGCTCCTTGGCAACCAGCTGGAAATTCTTGACTTCCCCCTGCTCAATCCAGGCGATACCGAACTTCTTCGGCGGCTTACCGATAAACACGTAGGTCTGCTTGGTGTCCGGTATGATTTCGATCGGGTCCTTCACCTGTTCCATCAGTGAACCGAGCGGCTGCTTGATTTGCTCAACCTGGTTCGCCAGCGGGTTGTCGTCCTGCAGTTCCGGGTACTTTGGTTTACCTCCAAGTTTGTTGAATAAACCCATGAGTAACTCCTTCACATAAAAAAGTTAGCCGGGGCGATGTAACGTTATTAAACCTAACAAGATTTTATGGAAGGTCAAGTCAACTCACCGAAATTGAGAATGAATGTTAATTGATTATGTCTCTGTGATGGCGTGCTCTATTGGTGTGTTTACGGGCGCCCGAATTTCTCATGCGAAGATTCGCCATCGTAGGAGATGGTTACAGCGGTTTGCCTGGGGAAAGTTTTTCAAGGTTTTTGAGCTGCTGTTCCGCTGTGGTTATTGCAATTTCAGAAGGGGAATGATTGGGGTAAAATGGGTCGATTTTTTTCCAGATACCCACTGCAGTGACTAACTCGCCTGCACGATAGGCCATCAGGCCGCTTTTCATTAATTCATCGGCACATTGCTCGAGTCGAGCGCTGATTTCCACCCGTGACAGTATGAGGGTCGATTGGAGCTGTGCATCTTTCGGATAGATGTCCAACGCCAAACGATACAGTCGACCGGCTTTGTTGAATTGACTTGCCGAGATGGTTTGCTCAGCTTTATGCAGAAGCTGGTTCCCAACCTCTGTGTGGAGGTCGGCCAGCGAGATCTCATCGACCTCTTTGTGGCGCGATGCAAGGATTTCCGTTTGAGCCTGCACCAGGTTCCCTTCAGCCAGGAATCGCTCAATCTTCTGCCGCGCCTGTTGGGCTGGTGTTTCGGCTGGCCGGGCTATTTTCGTCGCCATTTTCCCAAGTGGATCCAGTTGGGTTGACGAGCAGCCACTGATCGCCAGGAGAAGCAACAGTAAGGCGTAGTGGAAACAGGTTACGACGCGCATAGGTACTCCGCCGGCATCATCTCGTCCGCGGTATTCTCTGGTGTGGAGAGGACGACGTCGATAAACAGTTCGGCCAACTCCGGGTTAAACTGGCTGCCGCTGCAGCTGCGGATCTCATCAATTGTTTCCTCACGGCTGAGACCTTTACGGTAGGGGCGTGAAGAGGTCATGGCATCGTAAGTGTCTGCCAGAGCGACGATCTGCGCGTGGAGGGGGATTGCGTCGCCGCTGAGCTGGTCCGGATAGCCGGTGCCGTCAAAGCGTTCATGATGATGTTTGACGGCCGGGATGTATTTGCGCAGGGATGGTGTGAGTTCAAGGATCTTTGACCCCAGCAGCGGATGTTTGGTCAGTTCTGAATATTCATCCTGGTCGAGTTTGGCCTGCTTGTTGAGGACAGCGTCCGGGACATGGATCTTGCCGATGTCATGCAGCAGGCAGCCCAACTCCAAATCCTTCTTCGCTTCCGTATTCAGCGCGAGTTTGTCAGCCAATCCAAGAGCGAGCCGGGCGACGCGGGCAGAGTGGCCGTAGGTATAATTGTCGCGCGCATCGAGTGCTGCAGCGAGAATTCGAACCATGTCGTTATAGGAGGCTTCCAGCTCACCGGCATAGTTGTGCAGGCTGGTTTTTTGTCGCTGGATCGTGCGTGCCATCTTGTTGAAATTGTGGGTCAGCTTACCTAATTCGTTGCGTGATCGCACGGGGATATTGCCCACATGTTCGTCCCTCCGCAACCTTGAAACCCCGTCGGCCAGTCGTTCGATGGGACGGGTGAAGATTGAAGAAGTCAGCATGGCGCCGAGCAGGCCGAGGGCCGTAACAAAAGCAGCCACCAGGAGGATCTTCTGGTGTGCTGACGTTTTGAGTGCCGCCAGTTGGCGAGTGCTGATCCCGATGATAACGTTGCCGACGTGCTGTTCAGTAAAGTAGATCGGGCGGCGGAATTCCAGGCACTCAATCCCTTTGTGGAGTCCTTTCGTAATGACGAATCCATCCGGATGGCCCTGCACTTCGCCTTCCATAAAAGAAAGCGTATCGCCGACCCGGTCAAGATGGTTGTGTGCCAGGATGCCTTGCTCAAGATCGAGAATGGCCACATATTCGACTTCTTCCTGAGAGCGCTTGATCTGCGCCGCAAGGTTGTCGAGCGCCAGACGATCATCTGTCAAAAGGCTGTATCCGGCCGGGATGGCTGCGGCCTGGCTGATTGCACTGCCTCGTTTGGTCAGAGAGTCCATCAGGACGTGGTCCATGATCTGTATCACGATAAACGAAACACTGAATGTCGTGACGGCAATTAGCATCAGCACAAACAGGACAAGTCGGAAGCGGATACCCCGAAAGAAGTCGACAGAAAATCCGCCGCTTCGCAAGGCGCCGGAACGTTGCGTGCTGGATGGCATGAGAGCTTTCATCTGTTATTGAAAAAGTGCGTGGAAGCCCATACGGCCAGGATCACGCAGGATGTTGGCAATACATCTCGGGAGGAAAAACGTGAGTGGTTCATGGAGCATGGAATATATCGCAGAATCGGAAATTAGTGCAACAGAGAAACGGTTAATGTGACACCTTGTCAAGCGACCCTTTTGGGAACATTACCCCCGAGTATTTCTATCGGAATATCTATTTGTTTTTCAGCTATTTGCTATACTGTGGTACGTGTAAAGTGGCTTGATGACTATTTAAGTAGTCTAAATAACTGAGTATATTAATTCTATCCTATGCGGATAAATAATTGTTTTTTTGTTGACGAGTGCTTTTATTTGTATAGTATGTTTAATTATAAATATTAAATATTGGGTCGCCGAAAGGGTAAAGCTCGGGTAACCGGGTGGCACAAAACTACCGTCTGCATGGTCAGATCGTGGGGTTGTCGAAGTGACCAGTTTCTCAAGAAATGTTTTGAGAATGCCCGCCCTTTTTACAGGTGGGCATTTTTTGTTGATGCAGTTTTATGACAGGGAGGAAGAGATGACAAAGACCGTGGCCATTGTTGATGACCATGAAACGATCGTGATGTTTCTCTCGTTGATTATGCGTCGAATGGGGTACACCGTGATGCCGGCACGTAGCGGTGAAGAGCTCTTTGATCAATTGGAGACCGGCTGCCCTGATCTGGTGATTACCGATTATTTTATGCCGGGCATGGATGGGTTGGCTGTTATCAAGGCAATGAAAGAGGATCCACGTTATCAGCAGATACCCGTCATTTTGATGTCGGCTTACGGTGACAGTGATGTGATCAGAGAGAGCTACGAGCTGGGCAGCGCCGGTTTTGTGTCCAAGCCGGTCAAGGTCGCCAGTTTGAACCGGTTACTGCAAGAGTGTGTGATTTATCCAAACAACAAGAAGCGGAGGCATTTGCGGTGCCCGTACGACCGGGATGTCACGATTCGCTTGAACGGTATACCATTGGAGTTGCGTGCAGTCACTCTTTCGGAGGGGGGAATCTTCCTGCGGACCGAGGATGCGCTGCCGATTGGTACCAGGTTGGGGGTCGAGCTGGAATTCTCTGAGGGTCAGCCGCTCTATACAAACGGTACGGTCATTTATCAGCAAAATATTATTGATGACAAAGCATCGTCGGAGGCGGGGATTGCGGTCAGGTTTGATGACCTGTCTATCGATGATTCTGTGCGTATTCACACCTATATTACGGATTTGTTGACTGAGGGCTCTCCGGACAGTCCGTCGCGGCAGACAAACACCGAATCGGAAGAGCGGTTGCAGAAGCGCTTGTCTGAGCTAAAGCAAAACTGGCGGGGAACGGACCGCACGAATTGAAGCGAATCTGCCGGAAGATCACCTGATTAGCCGGTTACGGAGACGATTTCACTGAAACTGGTGTGCCCCTCAAGTAGTTTGTGAATCGCCAACTCGCGCAAGGATTTCATGCCGTCCTTGCGGGCGATAGCGTAGATTTCATCCATGTCTGTGTTTTCGGTGATGGCGGCTTTCAGTGCGTCGGTCATTTCAAGAATTTCGAAGATGCCTGTGCGTCCTTTGTAGCCGGTGCCCCGGCAGTGGTCACAGCCTTTCCCTTCGCAAACCGTATACTCTTTCTTGACCAGCCCCAAGTAGGCGATTTCTTCGTCTGTCAGCAACCGCTCATATTTGCACTCGTGGCAGATGGTCCGCACCAGTCGCTGGGCGACGATGCCGTTGACTGTCGACTTGATCAGGAAGGAGGGGACGCCGATATCGAGGAGGCGGGTGATCGACGAGGGCGCGTCATTGGTGTGCAGGGTCGAAAGGACCAGGTGGCCGGTCAACGCAGCTTGGACCGCGTTGCTGGCGGTCTCCTGGTCACGGATCTCACCGATCATCAGGACATCGGGGTCCTGGCGCAGGATGTTGCGTAGCACTGTAGAAAAAGTTACGTTAATTGCAGGCTGTACACCTACCTGGTTAAAGTCTTCCATGACCATCTCAATCGGGTCCTCAACGGTCACGATGTTGATCTCCGGCGAGGCGATCGTCTTGAGCGATGAGTACAGCGTAGTGGTCTTGCCGCTGCCGGTCGGGCCGGTGACCAGGATGATGCCGTTCGGTTTCCGGATGAAGTCGCTGTAAAGCTGATATTCCCGATCGTAGAAGCCGATCCGGTCGAGCTTCTGCATGAGTATCTCCGGGTCGAAGATTCGGGTGACCACTTTTTCGCCGAAAGCAACCGGCAGGGTGGAGACGCGCAGCTCGATGTCTTTGCCGAGGTGCTCGGTTTTGATGCGCCCATCCTGGGGACGACGCTTCTCAGCGACGTCGAGGCGTGACAGCAGCTTGAGTCGTGATACGATGGCCGGGTGGAGGTTCATCGGCACCGTGTGAATGTTGTGCAGGACGCCATCGACCCGGAAACGAATCTGCGACTTGTCCCGCTTCGGTTCAATGTGAATGTCGCTGGCGCGCTGATCGAAGGCGTACTTCAACAGGAATTCAACGGCGGAAATGATGTGTTTGTCGCTGCTTTCGATTTCATCGCGGCTGCGCATCCGGAACAGCTGTTCCAGGTTGGACAGCTCTGAGCCGCTGCCCATCTCGATCTGGGCGGCCTGGACAGATGCCCGGAAGCCGAAAAACTCTTCCAGCAGCTTGAGGATGTCGCTACGGGACGCCAAAATCCGTCTGATCTGAATACCGAGGGCGTGCTGCAGGTCGTCAATCGGTCGGACATTGAATGGGTCGGCTACGGCGATCGTGATGAAACCTTCCTTCTCTTCGATCGGTACCACCAGGTTCTTCAGGGCAAAGGCCCTGGGAATCTGGTCAGTGACGGCATCCAGTTCCAGCTTGAGGGGGTCGATTTTGATATATTCAATGCCGGCCGCCTGCGCAATCAGTTCAGTGATCGCGTCCTCGGTCAGCTTCTTGTGTGTGGCTGGAATCTCGAATTTGAATGATGTGATCACCTGAGCCGGCGAAGCGAGTTCGGCCAGGTAAATGTCCTTCTTGGCCTGGCTGCTCGGCAGGTGACTATTCAACCGCGCGGCTTGGGCCTTACCGCGCTTGAGGATCAGTTCGTACTGCTCGTCGTCAATCCTGCCGCGGTGGTGCAGGAGCTTGGCAACGTCCTTGATTGTCAAGGTTTGTTTGTGCGATTGCTGGCGGCTGAGCGGGGTTGTTTTCTTCTCAGGTTTTGTTCGCTGGAACTTCTCGTTTGAATGCGACACAGCAGGCCTCGTAACTCGGAGGGGAATGATATCTCAATGGGCGTACTTTAACATAAAAATTATAAAAGTGGAGAGTTACAAACCCGCCGCATTAAATCGGTCAGATTGGCAAAAAGCTAAAATCAGGCATACTTGTACTGTGTGCAAGAAGGGACACCCCGAACCGATGAGCGGAGGAGCCTGATGAATATCCCCAATGCACTAAGCCTGTTGCGGATCTTTTTGGTGGCGCCGTTTTTGATCGCTGTCATCTACAAGATTTATCTGCTGGCTCTGATCCTTTTCGTTGTTGCCGGAGTGTCCGATTATCTGGATGGCTACCTGGCAAGGCGTCTGGAGCAAAAGTCGGTTCTGGGCTCGTTTCTCGATCCGATGGGTGACAAATTGTTGATTGCCGTTGCTTTTGTCGCACTCGCACTGCAGGGATCCCTGCCTGCCTGGCTGGCCGTTATTGTCGTCGCCAAGGATGTTTATACCGCCATGGGAGCCGGAATTTTACATTTCTCCGGCCATTTTTCCGTAGCCATCCCAAGCTTTTGGGGTAAGTTGTCGACGCTGTTGCAGATAGTGACCATCGGGATGGTGTTGTTCGCAACCATGGTGTCGACGTGGCCGCTTTTGTTGAGCGGGCTGTTTATGGCAACGGGGTGTGTTTCGGTGATTGCCTGCGTGCAGTACATTCTGGGCGGCATCCAGGTCTTTGCTGACAACACCAGATCTGCCGGCCACCCGTCAATTTCCAACCAGAGGGGAGATGATGCGTAAACTCGGATTTCCGCATATTCTTGCATTTGTCTACGTGGTTTTCTTTGTCCTGCTGGGCATCAACCCTGTCTCGCGGGATGTCTGGGTGGCCGAGGTCATCCCGGTAGTGATCGTTTTTGCTCTGCTGGCAATCACTTACCCGCATTTCCGCTTCAGCAACCTGGCCTACGGGTTGATGGCCTTCTGGATCTTCTGGCATACGGTTGGCGGTCATTATACCTTTGCCAATGTGCCGTTCGGTTTTGTGACCGACCTGTTTGGCTTTGAGCGCAATCATTTTGACCGGATTGGCCATTTATCAGTCGGATTCTACGCTTATCCGCTGATGGAGTGGGTGACGCGCAAACGCTGGTGCGGACCGATCCTGGCCAGCTTCCTCGGGGTTTTCTTCATTATGAGCATTGCTGCCGGTTATGAAATTGTCGAGTGGTGGTTCGCTGTGGTGGTCGGTGGTGGGGCAGGGATCGAGTTTCTCGGTTCGCAGGGGGACATCTGGGATGCCCAAAAAGATATGCTGGCCGATACCCTCGGCGCGCTCGCGACCATGGTGTTATTCTGGCTGGTGCGGCCGGATCGGCGGGGCTGGGACGATTGATGCAGGAGTGATCGCGGCAGGTCGCGAATCAGATTAAAAGCGGATCAATGCGCCGATATAAGGGCCGTCGAAGGTTGCATCGAGCTTAACATCACTCTTATCCAGATCGATATCCATGTAGCGGTAGCCAGCGAAGATGCCAACCATCGGTAGGGGGGAATACTCCAGCTGTGCATCAAAGTCGAGGAAGCTGCTGTCCTGATACTCCATGTAGCCGACCCGACCGACAATGCCGAGGGAATCGGCGATCGCCACACGGCCGCGCAGACCGATGGTGGGTACCGCAGCTTTGACTGATTCGGATGCTTTGATACCGCCTATGGAGGTCTCCTCCAGTTCGATATCCACATCAAGGTACTTGATCGCAACTTCCGGGCCGAACTGAATGCGAGTCGGCAGGTCGTCGACGTTGATCATGTGCCAGGCGAGTCCTGCTTCGTAAATATCGATATCGACGTGGCTCTTGACGTGGCTGTTGGCGAGGAAGGTCTCGCCGTTGAAATCGACATCCTTGGTGAGCACGTTGTTGCCGGAGAAGCGGATCGGCTGATAGGCCGCTGAGAGTCGCAGTGAACCGAGCTGCAGGGCCGCTTCCAGGGTGAACTCGTCACTTTCTTCCAGGTCGAGGTCGTCTTCGACGTTGATGCTGGTTGCGCCGAGGCCGTTGCTTTCAACACCCACGCTGCCGTCCGGAGTCAGGTGCTGATAGCCGATTTTGAAAGAAACCATTTCGTCGGCCCAGGCGAGGGAAACGGTGAGGCAGAATAGAGCGGCTGTTAATAAGTAAACTTTGGCTTGGCGCATTCTTTCCTCTTCCAGAGCGGCCTGCGTGAGCAGGGTTGGTTTTGTTGAATGTCTCTCTAATATTGAGCAAGAAGCATACCCGTTTTCTGTTAAATAATAACTAATCTGGTCTTCCTTGTGATTCTCCATGGTTACCGTATTAATTAAAAAATAACTCTAATGAAAGTCATTGATTTATAAAGACTTTGTTGACAAAAAGCTACAGTCGATGCTGTGATAACACACAGGGGAGGTGACACGTTGTGCTGATGTGATGAGAGAACAACCTCTTTGGATTGCCAGATAAGACGAACTGTATAATGGCACTATTTGCCGGAAACCTTCTCGTGGTTGGAATTCTCCGTATGCATTTTACTGGGTGTTGTAGGTAATTATTGTTGACTGAGAATGTTTTTGAGGTAAAATGCTTCTAATAATAAAAATACATATTAGGTCACCGAAAGGGTGAAGCCTGGGTAACCAGGTGGCACAAAGCTACCGTCTGATATGATCAGATCGTGGGGTTGTCGAAGTGACCAGTTTCTCAAGATGTTTTTATCTTGAGGATACCCACCCTTTGCGGTGGGTTTTTTTGTTTAAGGGGTTTGTTGACGGGGAGGTATGTATGGCGAAATCTGTGGCAATTGCCGACGATCATGAAACGATTGTGATGTATCTGTCGTTGATCATGCGTCGTATGGGATACACCGTTGAACCATCGCGCAGCGGTGAGGAGTTGCTCGAAAAGCTGGCAGTAGGCCAGACTGACTTGGTGATCACAGATTATACAATGCCAGGCATGGATGGTCTGGCAGTGATTAAGGCCATCAAGGATGACATCCGTTTTTCGCAGATCCCGGTTCTGTTGATGTCGACCCATAATGACTCTGAGGTCGTCAATAAATCTCTGGAGCTTGGTAGTGCCGGTTTCCTGTCCAAGCCAATTCAGGTTGCGACGTTGAATCGTCTCCTGCAGCAATGCGTCGTCTATCAGGACAGCAAACGCAGGAAAAATCTGCGATGTCCCTACAACCAGGATGTCAAGATCTGGCAGGATGGTTTGCAGCAGGAATACCATGCCTCAACGCTTTCTGAGGGAGGGATTTTCCTGTACACGAAGAAGCCCCTGCCGGTGGGTACCAGACTTGGAATTGACCTGGATTTTCAAAAAGATCTTCCGTTTTTTGTCCATGGCACGGTTATTTATCAGAGAGGTCAGCGTGATCCCCAGTCGGCATTGGAGCCCGGTATGGCGGTCAGGTTTGATGACCTGTCTGAGACGGCCGCTGCATGTATCAAGGAGTATCTGACGGCCTTGCTCACCGAAGACCTGTCTGATGCACGCTTTTTGACAGCAGATATCGGTTGTGAGGAGCGGAGCGCGCAATTCCAGGAGCGCCTGTCAGGGTTGAAGCAGGCCTGGCGTGGTCAAGGGAACTCCTCGCTGTCTTGAGGGTAATTATCAGGCATTCAAGCTTCTACCGGCTTGATGCTCCCGGAATGGCTGCGGTTGTGAGGGGTGCTGCGGCTTATGCAAAGTGACACTCAGACCACTTTAAAAATGAAGCTTGCGTAGAAAAGAGAACTGGGCGAGAATTGCGCCATTAGTTCTCTTTTTTTCTTTTAGGGGGACGCATGTCTTCGGGATTGTTTGTCTTATTTGGATTATATCTGCTTTTGGGCCTGTTCATCGCCGGAGTTCTCCTTATCCCGGTGGTCATTCTGATTTACAATCGTTTTGTGGCGCTCAAGGAGTCTATTGATGCGGCCTGGAGTGATATCGATGTGCTCCTGCGCAAACGGATTGATCTTCTTGGAAACTTGGCCGAAGCTGTCAAAGGGTACACCGACCACGAGGAGACGCTGTTTCGCGAGACGACGGCTTTGCGCGCTGACGTGTTGCAAGGTGGGGAGTTGACGCCGGCCCGCGCCACAGAGGGGCCTATGCGGGGGTTGTTTCATAACCTGCTTGCCGTGGCAGAGAACTACCCTGAACTTAAGGCGGACCGAAGCTTTGCGGAGCTACAGGCTGCGATCGGTGAAACCGAGGACCGGATTGAAGAGGCTCGACGCGTGTACAATCAGTGTGTCAAGTTTTACAACATCCGCCGGCAGGCGTTCCCATCAAATCTGGTTGCCAGGTTATTCGGTTTTACCAGCGCAGATTTTTTCGAAATTGAAGAGAGTGAGGCGAGACAAGGCTATTCGTTCGAGCTGAACGCCGACTGAAGCATCTGTTTGCCGTTCGCGACCTGTCTGTTACATCTATCTATCCCGGCGCAATGACCCCAGGAGGTCAGTTTTGTCTGAAAATCTGAATGCTGAACAGCTTAAGTCGTTATTGGGACACCCCGAGGGTGCCATTGACCTGTCGGATGAGCAGCTTGACCAGGCACTGCACGCCCTGGCCGGCTTGTCAGGGAGTACGTCCGACCCCTCTGTTCTGGAGCAGCTCAAGCCGCTCTATCGGCATGCTTTGACCAGGCTTCACCCGGCCACACGGCTCCGCAATTATCAGGCGATGGTGGACCGTGTGATTGACGGAGCTGTGCCGGCTCAGGCGTTGCTGCCTTACCTGGTATGTGATAGCGACCGGACTTTGGTCTCCACCGCAGCTCTCGATTACGCCATTCTCGCTCCGACCAGTGAGGAGACACCAACTTTAGCTGCCGAATTTCTTGTCGATGCCTACCGGCATGAGGCTTTTGTGAATGGCCCGGCAGTGCTCGGAGGCTTGCTCCTTTCCGGCGACAGGCGCATCCTGTCGCTGCTGACGCCGGTTTGCCGGGAGATGGCGTGCGAAGAAGTGGAAGAACTGATCCAGTGCCATGGCAGCCTCCTGATGGCGGCGGTGGTTGAGTTCTACCTGGATTGGCTTGAGCAGCTCGATAGCTTGGTCGAGGAAGAGACGTTCGGGGCTGTCGCGGCCGGTCTGGCCAACCTGGTTATTGGTGACACGGATGGCATGGTTTACGACATCGAGCGGGTGATTCCCAGTACGCGTGACAATGCTGTTCAGGTTCTCGACCAGTGGTCGCTTGCCGACTTTGCCGAGATAATCGCGCCTCGTCTGCAGATGCTCACCGAGATGGAGCAGGGGGAGCCGGTTATGCCGGAAGTAATGTCGATCTGGCATCTTGGATGAGTCAGATGGTTGCCTGTAGCGCATGTCTCCGGAGCTGGGTATGAACATCAAATGGAAGGCAATCAGTGCAGTCATGGCGTTAATTACTGCACTTTGCCTTGTTTTTAGTGGTCTGGCGGTGTATGGGAGCCGCCAGAACATTGATCTTCTCATTCAAAATAAATGTGAGCTTATCGATGGTGTCGCCTGGGCTATCGAACAACAAAGTCACACCCAATATCGCACCCGCATCAAAAGCCTGGTGAATGCCGAGGCGTCACCGAGCCGGGCGGAGATGATTGAGGCGTTTCGCGATCGTGACCGGGACGCGCTTTATCAGCGATCGTTGCCATTCTTCAAGGTTCTTCGCAAGGAAAACTCATTTTTTTCAACCTTTACCTGGGTATTGCCGGATAATCGCGTGTTTCTGCGTATGCAGAATCCTGATTATTATGACGATAATATTGTGGGAAGGCGGCCTGATATTGTTGCCGCCAATCGGGAAAAGGTTCAGGTCTCCGGCTATGCAACGGCGGGGACCGGTCTCGAGTACCGGGTGATCCAGCCGGTTTATCATGAAGGTCATTACCTGGGTGTAATTCAATTTGGCTTGCATGGCGCCCAACTGCTCGATGCAATTGAAGAGAGAATTGAGGCGGAGGTTGGCCTGCTGATCAGCAAGGAACGGGCAATCCAGGGAGATATTGAAAATCCTAGTTGGCCGATTGCGCGCCTTGGTCAACAGATTGTCCAGACGCTGCAGAAGGAAGCGTTCAGCCGCATGTCTGGGCAGATCGACTTGTCGCAGGCGCGACAAGTCTTGAGAGTTGAAGACCGTGATGTGGTCGTATTCAAGGCTCGTACGTTGCAGAATTATGAGCAGCGGAGTGAAGGTTGGCTGCTTGCTGCGCTGGATATCACTTCTCTCGTCGCGCATCAAAGAGACACTTTGATGCTTATTTTTGTGCTGGCCGCAATTTTAGTACCTGTAAATATCATCGTATTATCAGTTAGTTTTGATAGTTTGTTGAAGAAGAATCTTGCGCTGACTGAATCGCTTCAACAGATCAACCAAACTCTTGAAGCTCGTGTTGATGTTCGAACCCGGCTCGTCACTGAACAGAAACAGCAGCTCGAAAAAATTGTCAATAACCTGCCGGACATTGTCTTCCTGAAGAGTGGCGAAGGCGTCTGGTTGCTAGCCAACGATCAGGCTATTGACCTGTTTGAGTTGGATCGCGGCAGTTATGTCGGCAGTCGCGATGAGGAGTTGGCTCTGTTACAGCCTCCCGGCAGTTTCTTTCATAGGTGCCGCGAAAACGACGAGCAGGTCTGGGTGAGCGGCAAGCATCATCAACAGACGCTTCCCTGTGATATGCCAGATGGGAAAGTGTGTATCTTGAATGTGGATAAGGTGCCGCTTTTTAATGACAACGGTGAGCGTTGGGCTCTGATGACAGCGGTCCGAGATGTCACTGCGAGGGAAAAGGCCCGCAATCAGCAGATCAGCCTTGGGCAAATTATTGAATCCTCCTTGAATGAGATTCTCGTAATCGACGGCCTGACAACTCATTTCAAGTTGGTCAATCGGGGCGCGCGCCAGAACCTGCAATATCCGGCAGAGGAATTGTTGGACCAGCCATTAGCGACGATTGCTCCCGAGTTTGCGCGACAGGATCTGCTGCAGAAATGTACACAGGTTATCCGCGACGACATGGAATTGGTGTTTGAGACCCGTTTCCGACGGAAGGATGAGTCAACATACCCGGTTGAGATCCGGATGCAGCGAACGTTGTTTAATGATCATCCCGCTGGATTGGTGATAGCGCGTGATCTGTCTTATCGGAATGAAGCTAGAGGTGCCGCAGTTTTAACCGCTGAAAAAGGGCAGAGGATGTTCGTCGAAGCCTAATTGCAGGTTGTTTGGTGAATGGTGCTGGTGAAATGAAAAACGGGAAATCCTGAGCAGGGGATTTCCCGTTTATTGTTAGCAGAAACACTTACTTTGGTTGACCGAAGCCGCGGCTTGCCTGTCGCATGGCCATGTCAACGAGAACCAGTGCGGCCATACTTTCGACGACCGGGACGGCCCGCGGCAGGATACAGGGGTCGTGACGGCCGCGTGCCTTGAACTCGGTCTCAGTTCCATTGAAGTCGGCTGTGGTCTGCGGTTGACCGATTGTTGCAGCCGGTTTGAAGGCCACCCGAAACAGGATATCCTCCCCGTTCGAGATCCCTCCCTGGATACCGCCGCTGTAGTTGCTGGAGGTCCCCAAGCGGTCGTCCTTCCAGACGAACGGGTCGTTGTGCTCCGAGCCGCGCATGCGTGCGCCAGCGAAGCCGGAACCGATTTCAAACCCCTTGCTGGCCGGGATGGAGAGCATGGCGTGGGCCAGCATCGCTTCGAGTTTGTCGAAGATCGGTTCACCCCAACCGGCGGGGACATTACGACAAAGGCATGTCACGACTCCACCAATCGAGTCGTTGTCGTCTTTGGCGGCGAGAATCTCCTGGCGCATGCGCTCTGCTATGGCGGCGTCCGGGCAACGCACATCCGAGGCGTCCACCTGAGAGCGGTCGATCGAGGCCAGATCAGGGTCTGCCGCGTCGATTGTGCCAACCGAGCTGACCCAGGCGACAAACTCGATGCCGTGCTGCTGATGGAGAATTTTCTCGGCAATGGCGCCGGCCGCAACCCGACCGATTGTCTCCCGGGCGCTGGCCCGACCACCGCCGCTGGAGGCACGAATGCCGTATTTCTCCTGGTAGGTGAAATCAGCATGCGAGGGCCGTGGCACCTGGCTCATTTCGCGATAATCGCCCGGCCTCTGGTCGCGGTTGTCGACACGCAAGGCGATCGGCGTACCGAGGGTCAAGCCATGTTCCACCCCGGACAGGATGGCGACCTGGTCGGCTTCATCGCGTTTGGTGGTCAATTCGCTCTGACCGGGACGGCGGCGGTCCAGTTGGACCTGAATGTCTTCTGCTGTGAGCTCCAGGTTCCCCGGACAGCCATCAACCACCGCACCGACAGACGGGCAGTGAGACTCACCGAAGGTTGTCACCCGGAATAAAGTTCCGAAACTGCTGGACATGATCACTCCTGCTTGAAAATGAATTGAAGGCGGATTATAGCAGGAACTTCAGAAAATGTGGCCGGAGAATTTAATGCTTGAGTGATTCATGACAATGATGTCGCAAAAACACATTCCGGCCGGCTGGTTTTCCGTAGAATGACAATATAGCGTTTTTCAATCCAACTGCAGTCAGCTTAGTTCGCTCCAAAAACTTTTTGCAGCAGGTCGGTGGTGCGTTTGACCGGATTGGCCCGGATAGCAGCCTCTTCCTGGGCCAGGTAATGGAACACGCCTTCCATGCCCTTGTTGACCACATATCCTGTAAGGTCAGCCTGGACGTCCGGAACAAAGGGGAAGGATTTGTATTTGCCCATCACCGCATCATACGTTTGAATGGCTCCAACTTGCTGCAGGCTTTCTGATACGACGGGGTGCATCGCCTCAGCCAGTGGAGCGTTCATCTTTTCTTCAAAGTAGCGTGTCGCTGCATCTTCTGGGCCCTGATAAATATTGGTGATATCTTCCAGGGTCATGGCCTCAATCGCATCTAAAAACAGCTGTTTTGCCTTGGGTGTGGCTGCTTCAGCAGCACGATTTAGCTTCAGCTCCAGATCATCCATCATGCCGCTCATGCCGACCGATTTTAGAACAGAAGTGACTTTCGTAAAGTTGTCCGGCAGCGGGATATGAATGTCTGGGTCGGCGTTGAATCCGTCGACAGCACCGAGTTGTTTGACAACGGTTTCGCTCCCGACACGCAAAGCTTCTTTGAGACCGGACCCGATTTCTGCTTCAGTCAGAGCTGTGTCAGTCGCCGTAGCTTTCGGTTGAGTGACGGTTCCCAGAAGATCCTGGCCCTTTTTGAGCCAGTCGAGCTGCGCCTCAACGCTACTCGGCAGAATAAGAACGTACGCAAAACAGGATAGGATTATAAAGACTTTTAGGCTGAATCTATGCGTTTGGGTCATGATGTCTTTCCTCTCCTGAAATGAAAGGCCCGCCACCAGTTGCGCGGGCCTTCGTTGCTTTTTTTGACAAGCCCAGGTCAAGGGCTGGTCCGGCGGTTTTGAGACCGCCGGCAAAACGGACAACTATTCAACTGATCGGGGTTATTCTCGATAGGCTAACCTCCTTTTGTGAGAGTTGTCGTTTTAGCAGCGCTGCATCTTTATTATACCTGATGTGACCGACTTTGCAGGTTAGCAATATAAAAAACTCATATTTACGAAAAGTTTTTGAACATAAATTTCCCAGAAACGATTTCCTCTTCCTTGACATCTTCAATTATCTGTTATGTTATTGTGCTTAATCACTATTCCATTGGTCTTAAAGGGGGTTTTTATGCGTTTTGTTTTTTTGTTGTTTCTTGTGTTGCTACTGCCCGTCTCATCCTTGGCTGCCGATATCCTGGCAACCTGGCAGGACGGCCAGGGGAACCTGTTGAAGGTGGCTCACCGGGATGATACACATATCCGGATGGACACCCAGCCAGACAGCTATATGTTGCTGAGTGGCGACAAAGTCTACATCGTGACCAGGGATGAAGGGGAATGGCAGGTGGTTGACCTGGATCAGATGTCCGGCATGATGGCTATGCTCGGCAAGGACGCAGCGCCCGCTGTCGCCGACTACAATACCAGCATGAAAAAGACCGGTCGTACCGAGAAAATTGCCAGTTACAAGGGAACGGTCTATGTTGTCGAGGTCCGTGACGCCAGTCAGCAGTTGGTCGACAAGGCGGAGATCGTCTTCAGCGGCAATAATGATGTGAAACGCGCCAGTCAGGCGATGACGACTCTTTCGGCAGAAATGGCCGGCAAGATGGGAGGTGGGGTTTCACAAGAGATGAGCGCAGCCATGCGTCAGGCAGAGGACCACAATTACGGTGGGGTGCTGCGTTACGGTGCTGACATGACGCTGGTCAACCTTGAAAAAGGCGCCTTGCCGGCTGATTACTTCCAGTTGCCGCAAGGGGCTGGTCAGATTGATGTCGGCGGCCAACCCGCAACTCAAACCCAAAAGAAAGGCGGTTTCCTCGGAACCCTGTTGGGAGATTCCGAATCGGCCGCCAAAGATGAAACCCGTAGCAGCACGGTGGAAGAGGTGCGAGAAGGCGTGCGGGGGATGTTCAACAACTTGTTCGATTAACGTACCGCGCCACAGCCGTTTTAAAAAAAGGGGCAACGCCAGTCGACCAGGCGCTGCCCCTTTCATGTTCAGGCATTGCGGATCGTGAGATTGATCCGGTGAGGCTTGCGGCTCTTTTACTTGTTATCCATCGTCAAGCCTGCATTCTGCCAGGCGCCATACCCACCCAACAGGGGCCAGACACGGGTGAAACCGTTTTCCTGCAACGTGAGCGCCAGACTGGCGCTCGAGGCTTCCGCGTGTCAGGTACAGTAGGTCACAATCGGCGTGTCTGGCGGGTAGCTTTTGACCAATTCCCGGATGTCACGAGCACTGGCCAGCCGGACCGCACCGGGCAGCTTCTTATCAGCCCTGCTCCATTGCAAGTTGGTACGGGTGTCAATAAACAGGATGTCTTCACCGTTCGTCTGAATCTTCTGAACGTTTGCAATGCTGATTCTCTGCGGATGGTTTTTGCTGAGCGTTGCTGCCGCAACCTGGGAGCCCCAGAATACGAGCAGCACAAGCAGGGCCAAAAGACAGACCAGCCGGTTGAGATAAAAATTCATGGAAGGATCCTTTCCGTTTTTCATTAATTATATCATCAACCCTATTTGCACTGACAAGTGTCTGCATAAACTTTTTTCTGGAGATAGACGTTCATTGGCCGATTCTGCTTTGTATGCATGGTTGTGATGTGTTAAGAGAGGGAAATTTTTAATGCTGGTTTTTTCTTCTGCTGCCATGCACGTGCGGCATTCAAGACCGGCCAACCAGAGGAGGTGACATGTCACAGGCAGAGAATGCAAAAACGGCAAAAGTTCATTACACCGGGACCTTGACTGATGGTACGGTTTTCGATAGCTCGCGTGAGCGCGACCCTCTTGAATTTGCAGTAGGGTCCGGCCAGGTCATCAAGGGTTTTGACGATGCAGTGGAGGATATGGCCATCGGTGATACCAAAACCGTAACCATTCCCGCTGAGGAAGCCTACGGGCCGCGTATTGATGAGCTGATTGTTGAGGTAGAACACAGCCAGTTCGCTGAAGGGGTTGTTCCTGAAATCGGCATGCAGCTGCAGGCAGCAAACGGCGAAGGTCAGCCCCCCACGGTGGTGACCGTAACCGCCGTGACCGAAGAGAAGGTCACTCTCGATGCCAACCACCCCTTGGCGGGCGAGGAGCTGACTTTTGAAATCGAACTGCTTGAGCTTGCCTAAGCAGGTTTGATTGTCCCCGCTCATACTGTTCACGTTTGAAGAATTTCAAGAGGCCGCCGTTGCGGCCTCTTTTTTTGTCCCGGCTTTTCAAGTAGGATGAAACCTGATTTTCACCTAAGCTTCTTTACGATTGGTTAAGAACCGGGTGAAATTGCTGGAGGAGGGGATGATACTTCACTTATTGCTGCTGATCAGCTGGATGGTTCTGCTCGGCTGGTTGTCCTTGATGTCTTCCCCCCCCCAGGTTCCTGGACTGTTTGGTTGGGACAAGCTGCAGCATGCTGTGGCTTATGGGCTGCTTGCCTGGCTGATGGCTTATGTCATGCTTAGCAGTAAAAAATTCCGGCCCTCTGCGACCTGGTGGTCTGCTGGACTGTGTGCTCTTTTGTTCGGGGCAGGCATGGAGCTTCTGCAACAGGCGATGCACGCCGGTCGCGCGGCTGAATGGCAAGATCTGGTCGCAGATGCCTTAGGTATTCTGCTAGCGTGTGTCATATTCCGTCAGACAATCAAGATTAAATCACACTGAACCCAACGTTTTTTTAGAATCGCTATGGACAGTCTCCTGAATGAACATGCCCACTCCGGGCTCCCGATTTTGACAGTCAATAACCGCCTTGCCCGGCTGTTGACCGACCAGTATGACCAATGTCAATGTGATGCCGGTCTGACGGCCTGGCAACGCCCTGTCATTCTCAGCCTGAGTGCCTGGGCGGATACACAGCTGGGGACGCTGATGGACGTGGATACGCGGCTCAATCGGGCACAGTGCCTCAACGTCTGGGAGTCGATCATTGAAGCTGACCAGGGTGCCGATAGATCGTCTCTGCTGCAAATCCCTCAGACAGCCAAGCGGGTTCACCAGGCACACCAGCTGTTGGTTCGCTACGGGACGAATTTCTCATCGGACGCCGCTGCACCAGATCACCAGGCCTTTCTCCACTGGCGGGCACGTTGGCACGAGCTGGCCCGGCAGCATGGGTGGCGCGATCCTGCCGAAACCTGTGACATGGTTGTGGCAGCCTTGACCGCTGGTCGCCTGGATCTTCCTCAAGCCATCATTCTGGCGGGATTCGATGAGTTGACTCCTGATGTTGATCGTCTCTGCAGCGCGATTCGTGGCTGTGGCTGCGCTGTGAATCTTTGGACCCCGCCACCCCGTGAGGACGTCGGCATTCATCGCTTTGACGACGCGCCGAATCCCTCGGAAGAGGTGCGCAGCTGTGCGCGCTGGGTCCGCCATCTGCTTGACGTTCAACCGCACGTCTCCATCGGCATTGTTGTGCCGCAACTGGAGGCGTACCGATCATTGTTTGACACGGTTTTTCAGGCTGAACTTGAACCGGAAGCAACGGTCGACGGCCATG
The DNA here is from genome assembly GCA_030145205.1 of Desulfuromonadales bacterium. Taxonomy (GTDB): domain Bacteria; phylum Desulfobacterota; class Desulfuromonadia; order Desulfuromonadales; family BM103; genus JAQYVZ01. The sequence goes on from JAQYVZ010000026.1 coordinate 26,237, forward strand.
AAGCCCCTCTCGCCTACAATATCTCTCTGCCGCGTCGGCTGGACCGCGAAGGGCCGGTGCGCGCCGCATTGAGCCTCCTGAAACTGGGCCGACAGATTGAGCAAGAGGCCCTCAGTTGGCTGATCCGTTCACCCTACATCGGGACTTCGGAAGCAGAACGTGCGCATCGTGGCCGGCTGGATCGCCGGATGCGAGAAGATGGTCGACCACTGTGGAGCCTCGGACAGGCCAAAACTTTTGCGGAACGTTTTGCGATTCGGTCCGGTTTGAAGCGGTGCGGGATCAGTCGTCTGCTCGCTGCGTGCGAACAGGGGCAGCGGACGGCAGCAAAGCGCAGACCGGGCGATTGGGCAGAAGCCTTCCTGCTCCTTTTGCAAAATGCAAGCTGGCCCGGGGCGCGAACGCTTTCAAGCCGTGAATTCCAGGTGGTGGAGGCGTTTCAGGCGGTCTTCGTCGATATGGCAAAGCTTGATCGCGTCTCCGGGCCGATTTCGCGCAAGATGGCCCTCGCTATCCTGCAGCGTCTGGCTGGGGACAGCCCGTTTCAGCCGGAGAGTCCGGCCAGCGCAGTCCAGGTCCTGGGTTTGCTTGAAGCAGGCGGTCTGTCCTTCGATTACCTCTGGGTGCCCGGTTTGCATGACGGCGCTTTTCCGCAACCACCCGACCCTAATCCGTTTATCCCGCTGGATGTGCAACGCAGGTGTCAGATGCAGCGTGCAGACGCTGACCGGGAAAGGCTGTTCGCCCATCAGGTTGCCGAACGTCTGTTCCGCTCAGCCTCCCAGGTTGTGCTCAGTTGGCCGCAGCAGCGGGACGGTCTGGAACAGCGCCCCAGCCCTCTGATTACTGCTTACCCGGCGGCGATCCCGGACATGTCTGCTCCCGCTTCCCCGCACAGGCAGATGATGACGTCCCGTAAGGCCTTGGAAACCCTGCTTGATGATCGGGCGCCGGCATTGAACTCCAAAAAACGCTTCAGCGGTGGCACCGGTATCCTAAAGGATCAGGCATTATGCCCGTTCCGTGCCTTTGCCCACTTCCGGCTGCGTGCCAGGGAGTTGAGTACTGCCGAGATCGGTTTTGACGGTCTGGAGCGAGGCTCCCTTGCACATCACTCCCTGGAGTTTTTCTGGAAGGATGTCCAGGACCAGGCGGGCTTGATGACCCTGACTCCGGAGGAACTGAAGCTTCGGATCAATTGTGCTGTCGATAAGGCCCTGGACCGGTTCGAGAAGGAAAAACGCAGGGATGTGCCGCCTCTCCAGAAAGCCCTTGAGTCGTCACGATTGTTTGGACTGCTGCAGCGCTGGCTGGCGCTTGAAGCCAAACGGCCGCCGTTCCGGGTCGATGTTGTTGAGTTGAATCATACGATTGAAGTGGGTGGCCTGTTGATCAGCACCCGCATCGACAGGATTGATGAGCTGGGGGACGGCCGGGGGATGGCGATCATTGATTACAAGACGGGGCAGCCGGATCCCGCGCAATGGTTCGAGGAACGGATCACCGAACCACAGCTGCCGCTCTATTGTCTTTCTTTGCCTCAGAAACAGGTCGGTGCGGTTCTGTTTGCTCAGGTTCGCAGCAAGCCGTCGGAAAATACCTTTCGGGGCATCCTGCGCGATGAAGAGGGGAGCTGGTCGGGGCTGCGTTGTTACTCCCTCGACCGGCTGTCTCAGGAGAAGGGGCTCTCGACGTTTGATGCAGTCCTTGAGTATTGGCAGACGACCCTGGCCAAGCTCGGCAATGCTTTTGTGGACGGCGACGCGCGGGTTGACCCTGTCGATCGGGATCTGGCCTGCAAATATTGTGACCTGAGCTCCTTGTGTCGCATTTATGAGGACAACAACGCGCCCCTGGTGTTGCGGGAGGGGATTCATGACTGACCGTCCCGGCGATTGGGCCGCACGCCACAAGGCGATCGATATCAGCTGCTCCTGCATTGTGCAGGCACCGGCTGGCTCCGGTAAAACCGAGCTCCTGACCCAGCGTTTGCTGGCTTTGCTCGCGCAGGCAAAAAAACCGGAAGAGATTCTCGCAATCACCTTTACCCGCAAAGCTGCCGGCGAAATGAAAGCACGTCTGCTGGAGGCACTCGACGCAGCAGACCTGCCGACGGCGCCGATGGCGACACACGCCAGGGAGACCTGGGAACTGGCGCGGCTTGTTCTCGAGGCGGATCAGCGCAACGGCTGGCACCTGCGAGAGAATCCGGCGCGCTTACAGCTGCTGACAATTGACAGCCTGTGCGCTCACCTGACCCGCCGGATGCCCTGGCTGGCTCGTTTCGGCGATCAGCCGACCGTCACAGACCAGCCTGCAGAGCTCTATCGCCAAGCAACCGAGCACCTGCTGACGGACATCGAGGAGACCTCTGCTGTCGCCGCATCGATGAGGTGTCTGTTGGAACACCTCGATAATCGGATGAGCGTGCTGCGTGATCTTCTGGTCAGTATGCTTGGTCGTCGCGACCAATGGATCAGGCATGTTTTGCAGCAGCGCACTGATGAGGCGCGGCGCCTGCTGGAAAAGGGGTTGCAAGCCTACATCCAAAAAGAACTCGAGCAAACTCACGATCTCCTTGGTGTCGATTTCTGCCGGGAGCTGGTTGAGTTGGGTGTCTATGCAGCCGAGAACCTTGATGACCATGGTGCATCACCTCTGGCGGCACTGGCCGGCCGAACATCCCTGGATGCGGCCGTAGCCGATTTCGATGCCTGGCTGGCAATTGCCCATCTGACCTTGACAGCCCAGGGCGATCTTCGCAAAAGTGTCGACAAGCGCCTCGGATTCCCGGCGGCGAAGGCGGGGCCGGCTTTTGAGATGAAGCAGCGCATGAAAGACTGTCTGGAGGCCTTGCAGACGAATCCGCAGGCCGTGGCAGCCCTATGCGAGTTACGACATCTCCCGGCAGCAATCTACACTGAGGAACAGTGGACGGTTCTGGATGCACTGATTGAGCTCTTGCCGGCAGTTGTTGTTGAACTGCAGCAGGTGTTCCGGACGCAGGGCGCCGTCGATTTTATCGAGATTGCCGGTGCGGCCCAGGCCGCTCTGGGACATGTTCAGCAACCGGAAGATCTGTTACTGCAGCTGGACAGCACGCTCCGGCATATCCTCGTTGATGAATTTCAGGATACGTCATTCACGCAATACACCCTTCTGGAAAAACTCACGGCTGGCTGGTCACCTGGAGATGGTCGGACGCTGTTCATCGTCGGTGATCCGATGCAGTCGATCTACCGTTTCCGCGAAGCTGATGTCGGACTGTTTCTTCGGGTGTGTGAGCAGGGTTTGAACAGCCTGCCCATGGAACGACTCTGCCTGTCGGCCAATTTCAGGTCCCAGGCTCATCTTGTTGACTGGGCTAACGATTTCTTCCGCGAACTGTTCCCCGTGCGTGAAGATCAGTTGCGTGGCGCCGTGCGTTTCGCTCCGGCAACCGCCGTTCATCCTCCATTGGATGGTGGTGCCGTCACGTTCACCTGTTTTGAAAACCGCCAGGATCGAGCGGAAGCTGAGCAGGTTCTGGAGCTCGTGCAGCAGGCAAAGCGTCGGCGTCCCGACGGCTCGATCGCTGTTTTGGTTCGCTCCCGACACCATCTGACCGAAATCGTGCGCACTTTGAAGGGCGCAGGGTTGATCTTCCAGGCTCAGGATATTGACAGCCTTGCACAGCGTTCAGTGGTCCAGGATTTACTGGCGTTGACCCGCGCTCTGCTGCTGCCGGCAGACCGGGTCGCCTGGTTGTCAGTTTTGAGGGCGCCCTGGTGTGGCTTGACCCTTGCGGACCTGCATGCTCTGTGCGGCCAGCAGTCGCCTGATTTGACGCTGTATGAGCTACTTGTTGGAAACATCCCTCAGATTGAAATGTTTGATGTTGTCAGTGAAGAGGGGAGACAGCGCATTGCGCGGGTGTTACCGGTTCTGCAGAGCGCCATGGCCTTACGTGGTCGACTGCCTCTGCGTCAGCTGGTCGAATCCGCCTGGTTGTCACTCGGTGGCCCGGCTTGTATTGACGAGGCGGGGCTGTTGGATGTCGAACAGGTGTTTACACTTCTGGAGACACAGGATGAGGGTGGTGATCTGTCTTCACTGCCGGAATTTGAAGAGGGCCTCGCCAGGCTGTTTGCTGCGCCTGACCCGCTGGCCGATGCCAGCCTGCAACTTATGACGATTCACAAAGCGAAGGGGCTGGAGTTCGATACAGTTATTGTTCCGGGGATGGGCCGTGGTGTTAAGGGTAATGAGCGCTCGCTGCTGCGCTGGCTGGAACATCCGGATCTGGAGCTATTGCTGGCGCCGATACCAGCCAGTTGCGAAGATCGTGAAGATCAAACCTATCAGGCGCTGGGCCGGATCATGAAAGAGCGCGCCGACCTGGAAACGCTCAGGTTGATTTATGTCGCTGTCACCCGCGCCCGGGAACGTCTGCATCTGCTCGGTCATGTCCGACGAAATACTGCGGGCGATCTCAGGCCGGAGAAGGGCTCGTTTTTCGGTGAAACATGGGTTGTCAGTGCAGAACCGGCGGCCCGTCAGCTTTTCGGTGTTGATGAGCAGAATGAGGTTGTTTCGGCTCCGGCGTTGCTGACCCGGCTGCCGCACGACTGGTCTCTGCCGACGTTTGCCGACGCTGTCCGGCCGGGGGTTGAGGCATCGAAACGCGCGTCCGATACCGGGCATTATCGAACCGGTGAGGTCCGGACCATGCGAACTGAGGAGGGCCGGGTTGTTGGAACCCTGGTGCATGCCTGGCTGCAGAAGATCAGCGAAAGCGGAGTTGACAGCTGGGACCGGTCACGTCTGGAGAGCCAGTGCAGCACGATGGTTGCGCAATGTTTCCGGAACGGCCTATCCCTGAGCCAGCATAAGCGCTGTCTGACGAAGATCATACAATGCCTAGTTACGACCATCGAAGACAGTCGCGGGCGCTGGCTGCTGTCCGATCATGCCGAGGCGGCCTGTGAGTTGGCCTTGAACGGGATGGTCGCGGGCGAACTCGTTCGGGCAAGCATTGACCGGACATTCCTTGATGCGGGCGTACGCTGGGTCGTGGATTACAAGACTAGTCAGCCGACGGACGGTGCGACGCCTGAAGCCTTCATGGCCAGGGAAGCTGCACGGTATTCGGCACAAATGATGACGTATCGCAGTTTGCTGCAGGCGTTCGATCACGAACACCCGGTGCGCACAGCTCTCTATTTCCCGATGCTTGGTAGCTGGTATGAACTGAAGCCTGAGCAGGAGGATCTGCCAGGCTGATAGGGCGGCGTTTGGTGGGCGTCAGCTCGAAAGGTCGTCCTGAAATGTTCTTCTTTCAGGGCCACGGTAGTCTTTCTTTGCTGTCAGCCTGATCGGATCGCGACCAACGACGGCCCAGCCGTCGGCACGCTTGAAGCTGATCAGGGCGCTTTCTTCGAGCAGGGTGTCAAGCAAATCCGGCTTGACGATGTCGAAGGCGCCGTTGTTGTACATGACTCGAATCATCATGGTGTAACTCTCCTTGACTGCAGTCATTCCGTTGCTGTTCAACACCGGGGTCCATGCCCCCGCATGGTATCAGTTCAGCGTTGGGCGGTCGAGGGTCAAGAGTTCGACTTGGAACGTCAGGGTTTGGCCGGCGAGCGGATGGTTCGCATCCAGAACCACGCTGGTCGGCCTGCGTTGAATGATCTTCATCCGGTAATACGTCCCGTCGGCCGCTTCAATTTCCAGGTGATTGCCTTCACTCAGGTCCAAGTCCTCGGGTAGCACGTCAAGGGAAACTTCTTCAACCAGTTGCGTGCGTCTGATCCCGTAAGCTTCCTCCGGGTGAACGGTCACAATCTTGCGCTCACCGACGGCCATGCCGGTAATCGCCCGTTCCAGTCCGGGCAAAACTTCATGATTGCCTAGCACAAAGCTGGCCGTTTCGTCTTCGGCGTCCGGATTCGCCTGGTCGCCGTTTGGGCTGGCGCCACGACAGAGGATTGTGACTGTGTCGCCTTCCTGGGCTTTCAGCATAATGGCTTCCTGTGTCTTCCGGGCTCTTTTTAGAATTGTACCTTATTTTCGTGTTGTGTGCCAGAGAAGTGCTCCGGAAATCAGCCGCCAGGCCAATGTGAATTGTGTAATTTTCGCCCAAATGAATTGCGAGGTGAGCCAGCTTTGAGGTAACATGAAAATTGATGTATGAAACGGATTGTGGCGGCGTTGGCTCAGCTGGCGCTCTCGGCCAACCCCTGGTGCTTTAACGGAAAGAACTTATGTTGAATATCTTGAAACGACTTGCTCAGCCAGCTGTCTGGCTGTTTCTTATTGTGACCCTGTGCCTGTCGTGGCCGACACTCGCTTCTACCGATGAAGATTTTGATGAAAATCGAGTGCGCTTGCTCAGTTTCGTACTGAAACGGCAGCTTCAGTATCATTTTAGCGGCAAGGAAATGAATGATCAGTTGTCTCGAGACGCTTTTCATCTTTATATCAGTCAACTCGACTTCCAGAAGCGTCTATTGCTCAAGAGCGAAGTCGACCGGTTGAATGCTTTTCGTGAAAAAATCGACGATGAGTTTCTTTCCGGCAGGATTCAGCTGGCCCCTGCCGGAGCCGAAGCTCTGGACGTGGCGATTGAACGCGCCAGCCGTATTGTTCAAAGCATCATGTCGGAACCCTTCGATTTCAGTCAGCAGGAAGATTACGAAACCGACTCTGAAAAGCTGGAGTTTTGCTCCGACGAAAAGGCCTTGCGGGAACGGTGGCGTCAGGAGTTGAAATTTCTGACATTGAGCCGCTATCTGACTCTGATGGAAGATGAGGGCTTCGATGCCCCTGCTGCTGTACCCGTTGAGAAGGCTGTCGAACTGGAGGCCTTGGCTCGGGAGAAAATTCTCAAGCGGCACGAAAACTACCTGACCCGACTGGAACAGGAAACGTTGCAAGACCATTACGACCGCTACCTGAATTCCATTACCCGGGCCTTCGACCCGCATACGGCGTATATGGCGCCCCAATCGAAAGAAGACTTCGATATCAGTATGCGTGGCTCCCTGGAGGGAATTGGCGCGACGCTGCGAGAAGAGGATGGTTTCGTTAAGGTTGTCAAGGTTCTGCCTGGGAGTGCCGCTGACCGGCAGGGACAACTTCAGGGCGATGACGTTGTGCTTGCTGTTGCCCAAGGGGCGGAAGAGCCTGTCGATGTCACTGATATGCGTTTACGGGATGCCGTGTCGCTGATTCGGGGAAAGAAGGGGACCGAAGTGCGCCTGACGGTGAAGCGTCCCGGGCATAAATCATTCGTGATTCCGATCATCAGGGACATCGTCGTGATTGAAGAGTCCTTCGTCAAGTCGACTGTTATCGAGGACACGCAATCTGGTCAAAAGTACGGCTACATCAAGGTGCCGAGTTTTTATCGCGATTTTGAAAATACCCGCAACGGCGGTACCGGACGAAACTCTACCGATGATACGCGCCAGGCCTTGCGGGAGTTTCGGTCCAGCCAGGTCAATGGCCTGATCCTCGACCTGCGGAATAACGGCGGTGGCGCCTTGACGGATGCCGTTGGTGTCGCCGGGCTGTTCATTGAAGATGGGCCGATTGTGCAAGTGCGGACCGGCGAGGGTCGCACCAAGATTCTCGAGGATGAGGATAAGGGGATTGAGTACAACGGGCCGGTGGTTGTGCTGGTAAACCAGTTCAGCGCGTCTGCTTCGGAAATTGTTGCCGGTGCTCTGCAGGACTACGGTCGGGCTGTGATCGTTGGCAGTGAGCACACCCATGGCAAGGGCACCGTGCAGGTTGTGCTCGGACTGGACCGAACCGTGATGATGCGCAGCATGCAGAAATACTTGCCGCTCGGCGCTCTCAAGTTGACCACCCAGAAGTTTTACCGGGTCAACGGCGGATCGACCCAGTCGCGGGGTGTGGTGCCAGATGTTGTCCTGCCTGATCGACGTCAGTCGAGTGAGTTTGGTGAGAAGTACCTGGATTACAGTTTGCCTTGGGATGAAATCCAGAGCGTACGCCACGAGCAATGGCCGCTAACCCACGCCGGTCTTGACAGCTTACAGGCGCGTAGCCAGGAACGGGTTTCCCGGAGCGAGGATTTTGCTGAAATCATCAGGATTTCGAAGGTTGTTGCCGAACGCCTTGAAAACACGCGGCAGTCGTTGAATGTTGAAACGGTTTACCGGGAGTGGGAGTCCCTGCAGGATGAAAACTCTCCGCATGAGGCCGGTATGATGGGTGGTTCCGACGGGGAGGAGGCAGAGTCCGAGCAGGACCAATTGTCAGCAGAAGAGAAGCTGCGCGTCCGAGTTCTCGAAGACCCTTACGCTACTGAGGCCATGAGTATTCTTACAGATCTCCTTACGCCGGGTGAACCCTTCGCATTTCACCCTGTCCCGCTTACGAATTAATCGTTGACTGTCTGCTGCTTCAGGGATTGAGTCTGCCGTTCATCTGGCCGAGCCCGATTGCCTGAAGCAGCCACCCCAGCGTATTCATCCGGCCGAGATCATCGGCCAGTTTCTGGATGCACTCCCTGTCGTTGCCGGCGACCTTCGGTAATACGCCGAGCAGATCAGCCGAAGCAATCATGGCCAGCTGCTTCGGAGCCCCTTCCGAGGCTGCATCGGGCTGCTCTTCCATGCCATTCAACATGATGCCGGCTACCGGAATTCCCATGTTTTGCGCCGCATAGACGGTCAACAGCGTGTGGTTAAGCGTTCCCAGGCCGGTTTTGGCGACGACCAGCAGCGGAACACCAAGCTGCGAGATCAGGTCTGCCATGAGGAAACCTCCGCGAATCGGCACCATCAACCCACCAGCCCCTTCAATGATCACAAAATCCTTATCCTTCGCCAGGACGCGCAGTGTCTCTTCGAGCGACGCCGGGTCGATCGTGACCTTGTCCAGGGTGGCGGCCTGAGCAGGAGCCAGCGGGGCCTTCAGCCGGTAAGGTGCAATGAGCTCATCCGGATCGGTTGACGCCGCAGCCCAGCGCAGCAGTTCGGCGTCAGGGCCTGGTCGCTCGGGTTGGTCGACGCCGCTTTCGACTGGCTTCATCACGCCGACGCGCAGGCCTCTGTCGGTTAGCAGGCGGGCCAGGGCCGCACCGACATAGGTTTTGCCGACACCTGTGTCGGTCCCAGTGATAAACAGGACGGGGCAGGGGAGTTCAACACTCATTAATCTCAACCTCCAGGTCTTCGAAAAGCTGTATGTCCGTTGCAAGCTCGCGTCCGGACGTGGTCAGGTAGTTTCCCACCATGGTGCCACTCGCTCCAGCCATAAAAATCCACGATTGCAGTTCACGCAGGTTGGTCTCGCGGCCACCGCAGATGCTAATCCGTTTGTTCGGTAAAAAATACCGGAACAGGGCGATCGCTCTGAGACAGTCTAAAGGTGTCATGTCCCGTTTGCCCGCAAGAGGGGTTCCCTCAATAGGGTTGAGGAAGTTCAGGGGGACGGAATCAACATCCAGTTCGCGCAGGGTCCGGGCCAGTTCAATGCGCTGCTCCGGGCTTTCCCCCAGGCCGAGGATGCCTCCGCAGCACGTCTTCATGCCGTATTGTCTGGCGAGCCTGATGGTGTTGACGTCATCTTCATAATCGTGAGTCGTGCAGATTTCCGGGAAGAAAGAGCGTGCTGTTTCCAAGTTGTGATGATAAGTGATACAGCCGGCGTCAGCGAGCGCTTTTGCCTTTTCCTCGTCCAGAATTCCCAGTGAAGCTGAAGGCTCGATGTCCGTCGTCGCTCGGATCTCACGCAAGGCCTCAAGCAGGGTGTCGAACTCCTTGCCAGGTGCCGGGCTGGTGCCGCTGGTCACGATGCCAAAGCAAGTCGACCTCTGTTGACGTGCCACATACGCCGCGTCAATGATTTCCTGGCGACTTTTGAGTGGGTAGGTTGGAGTCGTCGTCTGAAAGTGCGACGATTGTGCACAGAAGGCACAATTCTCGGCGCATCGCCCGGATTTGGCGTTAATGATGGAGCAGAGAAAAATCGTGCTGCCGAAGGCGCGCTCTTTCAGCGCATGCGCGCCCGCCAGGATGTCTGTCAAGGCGGCCCCCTCAGCTGTCAGAATGACGCGTCCTTCCGGGCTGTCGAGGGGTGGGCCATGTAAGGCTTGCTCAGTGAGTTGCTGGCGGGTCATTGGATAGCTCTTCTCTTGGTGGTGTGCGGAGCGATTATTCTTAAAAACAGGCCGTTTGTCAACTTGATCTTCATTTGAGTTGACAGCTCAGTACCATTTCAGGGGGGAAAATTACATATTTTGTTGACAGTGTATATATGTAATGGTAAAACATCATTTCATTTAATTTTATATTTATGGATGGATGTCACATGATTAAGAGACTGATTGGTAAGAAGCTAAAATCGACGCGCCTTAGAAATGATATGACTATTCAGGAGTTAGCGGAGGATTCCGGTGTATCCTCGAATATGATTTCCAGAATAGAACGAGGTCTTACGACACCTTCGGTTGATATCCTTATGAAGTTGGCTACGACCTTTGGTATGAGCATCAGCTATTTTGTGGAAGAAGCTGAAAAGGGCTCGACGATCATTCATACCCGGAAAGATCAGGGTGAGCCGATTTTCTTTTTCGAGGATAAACATCAGATTCTCAGCCTGACCCAGGGGTTGCGCGATCCGGGGTTTACGGTTTTTCAGGATATCCTCGAAGAAGGCTGCAGCAGCGGCGATGGCGGCATGGTGCATACCGGAGAAGAGTTTGCCATGATCCTCGATGGCCACATGGAGTTTACCATAGATGGCTCCGTGTATGAGTTGAAAACGGGAGATTCTCTCGTATTCAAGGCCTCACATCCGCATCGGTGGCAAAACCTGAATGCCGGTCAGACCCGGGTCCTCTGGGTTGTCTCGCCGGCACCGAACCTCGCCTGACTTGTCTGAACAGATTCAACCTCCAAGGGGTTTGATTTCATGATATTGAAAAAAATCATCGGTAAGAAGCTGAAGGCGATCCGCCTGAAAAACGATATGACCATCCAGGAACTGGCCGACCGGTCAAAGGTCTCTTCGAACATGATTTCCCGTGTCGAGCGGGGCCTGACCATTCCCTCCGTTCACATCCTGATGAAATTGGCGAGTGTGTTCGACAAAAGTATCAATTATTTTGTCGAAGAAGTCACCACCACCAACGAGGTCGTTTTCTCGGGTCCAGGTCAGCGCGACAAAACTGTTTATGATGATGAAAGCAACATGCATACGGAGTCATTCACCTCTGGACTACGTGATCCCCAGTTCATGTCCTTTCTCTGTACCGTTCCGCAGGGGGGCACCAGCGGTCGAGACCGTATGCACCATCCCGGGGATGAACTGATATATATCCTCGAGGGACAGGTTAGGGTCACGATTGTCGGTGAGACCTATGTCCTCAACCCGGGCGATAGTCTTTCATTCAAGTCGCACCTGCCGCACCGTTGGGACAATATCGGGGCAGAAGATGCCAAGGTCATCTGGACCCTGTCTCCATTTACAACAATCTGATTACCTTCCTGCCAACCACGCCTCCTGCTCTCTCTTCCTGCGATTGTCCGGATTTGTTCCGGACAATACTTGACAGGAGGGGATGATTCTGTAGTATTATCAAATATCTGAAGGCGCACCTCGGATGCTGTCTGCGAAGTTGTCTGGTTCCGAGTTGCATTGTGGCTGACTGTATGACGGGGAGGCTTCTATGAATAAATCGGAACTGGTAGATTCTTTGGCGAGCAGCAACGGATTGACTTACAAGAAGGCCGAGGAGATCGTCAACATCATTTTCGATTCAATGTCGGAGACATTGGCAACTGGTGGGCGTATCGAAATTCGTGGTTTCGGCAGTTTTGTTGTCAAGGATTACAAGGCCTATATGGGTCGCAACCCGAAAACGGGTGAAGTGATCCAGGTGAGACCGAAAAAACTACCCTTCTTCAAGGTCGGCAAAGAACTGCGCGAGCGCGTCAATAATGGTTGACTTTTATTTCCTTAGAGATGCATGGTGCTTTCGGTTCGGATTGCCGGACGCTCAGGGGCTGCAAGCCCCAGACACTACGCCCGGAAGATGATATTTTTCCGGGTGTTCTGTTTTGTGGTTTTGAGTTGGAGAGGTTCCAGAGATGATTGATTCGAAGCTTTTTGTAGATATTATGGGCAGTGTCATGTTGCGTGACCTCTCGGAGGATGACCTGCAGATCCTTGCAACTCTGTGCGAAACTCGTCAGATGGGTGAGGGGACAACCATTTTTATTGAGAATATGCCCGGCGAGGCCCTGTTCCTGATCCGCAAGGGCATTGTGCGGATTTCTAAAATGTTCGCCGAAGGCGACGAGAAGACCCTGGTCGTGCTCGGTCCGGAGGATATTTTCGGGGAGATGGCCATTGTAGACGGGTTACCTCGTTCCGCGACGGCACGCGTGGCTGAAGACGCCGAGCTGATCAGCCTGAAGAAAAAAGATTTCGAATCCTTGTGTCAACAGAAGCCCGAACTGGCCCTGAAAGTCGTCATGAATATTGTCAAAGTCTTCAGCAAGAGAACCCGGGAAGCGAACGATGAATACCGGGATATGCTGCTGTGGTCCATGAAGTCCCCCGAGGCATAATCTGGCTCAAACTTCGGTCCGACCTTTCCCTCATCTCCGGTTCTGCCGGACCTCTTTCCTGCGTCACCTTTCAGCATTGAAAATTTAACTCCTTTGAGTTATAGTGCCCCCGCCTTTTCGGGGGCATTTTCAGGACGGTCTTAAGTTACCGAAATTCACTGAAAGAAAAGAAGATTATGATTGATGCCCTACTGAACCAGAAATTGATTTTCGGACTGGTGGGCGGCCTCGGACTCTTCCTGTTCGGCATGAAGATTATGTCGGAAGGCCTGCAGAAGGTGGCTGGCGACCGCATGCGCAAGATTCTGGCGGCCCTGACCACCAACCGCTTGGTCGGCACTCTGGTCGGTCTGTCGGTAACGGCCATTATCCAGTCATCCAGTGCGACGACTGTCATGGTGGTCGGTTTCGTGAACGCCGGGCTACTTTCCCTGGTACAGGCAATCGGAGTTGTGCTCGGCGCCAACATCGGTACGACTGTCACAGCGCAGTTGATCGCATTCAAGATCACCAAGTATGCGTTGCCAGCAATTGGCCTCGGTACAGCATTGACCTTGTTTACCCGCAAGCAACGCTGGAAAAACTTCGGTGAGATCATGCTTGGTTTCGGTATGCTTTTTTATGGTTTGAAAACCATGAAGGATGCCTTCGCGCCTGTGAAGGACAGCCCGGATTTTCAGCAGATATTCACGTATGTTGGCGACAACCCCCTGCTAGGCGTTTTGATTGGTGCGATCCTGACAATTATTGTGCAGAGCAGTAGCGCCACCATCGGTATTACTCTGGCGCTGGCCACGAGTGGTCTGCTCACCTTCGGCGGTAGCGTCGCCTTGATTCTTGGTGAAAATATCGGCACCACGATAACGGCCAATCTTGCAGCAATCGGCACCAACCTGGCGGCGCGACGAACAGCCTTGGCGCATTTTTTGTTTAATTCGCTGGGCGTCTGTTACATGCTGTTATTCATGAACTTCTTCATGGATTTCGTTTCTGGGATTACGCCCGGCGATGCCGACTTCGTCATCCAAACGCAGGAACAGGCGAGCCGACTAGGTGGCGTAATCGGCGACAAACCGTTCATTGCGCGGCATATCGCGAACACGCACACCATGTTCAACATTATCAACACCCTCATCTTCCTGCCGATGGTTGGTATCCTGGCCAAACTGGCAACCATGATGGTGCGCGGCCGCGAAGAAGAGATCGAGTTCCATTTGAAGTATCTGGATTCTCGTGTGCTCAATACACCGCCGATCGCACTCGGCCAGGCCCGCTCTGAGACAAAGCGGATGGCTGAGACCGCCCTGATGATGGCGAATGACACCTTGAAATTTCTTCAAGATGGCGACACCAAAGTATTGCCCTCATTGAGGAAAAAGGAGGATCTGGTCGATCTTCTTCAGAAGGAGATTACCAACTTCCTGGTTTCCCTGTCACAGCAGTCGATCACCCGGGAGACGTCGCAAGAGGTTGCTTCGATGATGCACATGGTCAACGATATTGAGCGTATCGGCGACCACTGCGAAAATCTCTGGCGGCTTGGCCAGCGCAAAGTCGAGGAGCGGATTGACTTCTCTGAGATCGCCAAACAGGAAATTGCCAGCATCTCCAAGGTCACCAAGGACTTCCTGGACCTTGTCGTTGAAGGCATGCGCCAGAGTGACAAGACCATCCTTGACCAGGCCCAGGTCCTCGAAGATGCGGTCGACCACCTTGAAGATTCGCTGCGCAACAATCATATCAGGCGCCTCAATACGGGTGAATGCAGTGTCGACTCCGGTTTGATTTTCATCGACATGCTGCACAACTTCGAAAAGATCGGCGATCACTCCTACAACCTTGCTGAAGCGATTGTTGGTAACAAGTAGTGTTGGCCTCCATCGATATTGGCAGCAATACCGTCAGGTTGCTGATTGCTGAAGCCCGCTCAACCGGAGGGTTGCATCCGGTGCGTTACGAACGACGCATCACCCGCTTGGCCGGCGAGTTGAGCGATCGACATGGTTTGCACGCAGACGCGATGTCGCGGACTCTGACAGCGCTCGATGATTTTGGCGGCCTGTGCCGCGCATCTGGCGTTTCAGCCTGTCAGGCGGTCGGAACCGCAGCCTTTCGTCGTGCCGTCAACGGTCCGGTTTTTGCCGACCGTATATATGAGCAGACTGGTGTTCCCGTTAAAATTATTACCGGTGAGGAAGAAGCCCACCTGACGGCAGCGGGTGTCCAACTTGTTCTTACCGACCCTTCTGACAATCTCCTGATTTTCGACATCGGTGGCGGCAGTACGGAATTCATTCATGTTCTGAACGGTCGCGTGCAGTGGGTGGACAGCTTCCCCCTGGGTGTGGTGCGTCTTTGTGACGAGTTCGAGACCAGCGCTGCCATGGCCGATCAAATCCAGCTTCTGCTGAACAAACTCCCTGCCGAGATCCTGCGCCACGCCGGAACATTGACTCTGGTCGGGACTGCCGGAACGGTCACAAGTCTGGCCGCAATGGAACTGGAAATGGTTCAATACGATTGGCGCCGTATCAACAATGCGGTCCTGCAGAGGACGAACCTGCAAGCGCTTCTGTCTCGCCTTGCGCCCATGACTCCTGCTCAAAGGGAGGCTCTGCCGGGATTGGAACCGGGTCGTGGTGATCTTATCCTGCCAGGCTTACAAATCGTCCTTGCTCTGCTCGAGATGTACCGCGCCGAATACTTGACTGTCAGCGATTTTGGGATTCTTGAAGGGGTGGCGCTGGAACTTGCTGGCGGTGGGTGTTTACAGAATTTTCATCCTGCTCTGAATTGACAATTTCAGAGCAAGCGATTATGATCAAAAACCTTTGTATTTTCATTCTGTTAATTGCGAATTTCTCAAAATAAAAGCATTTTTTAAGGAAAGTTGACATGCAGAAAACGGTACTGTCTGGTAACGAGGCTTTCGCCCGTGCCGCTTATGAGGCTGGTGTCCAGGTTGCTTCGGCTTATCCGGGAACGCCATCCACGGAAATTCTGGAAAATATTCATCAGTATGAGCGTATCGACGCGTCGTGGGCACCGAACGAAAAAGTCGCTCTCGAAGTTGGTATCGGTGCTTGTATGGGCGGCGCGCGCGCGCTGGTAACGATGAAGCATGTCGGGGTTAAT
Organism: Desulfuromonadales bacterium; assembly: GCA_030145205.1. GTDB lineage: Bacteria > Desulfobacterota > Desulfuromonadia > Desulfuromonadales > BM103 > JAQYVZ01. Next base: position 41,962 of record JAQYVZ010000026.1, read on the forward strand.
GTTGCCGCCGACCCACTGTTTACTCTGTCGTACACCGGTGTTCGAGGTGGTCTGGTGCTGGTCGCTGCAGACGATCCTGAAATGCACTCTTCCCAGAATGAACAGGATAGCCGTCACTATGCACGTGCTGCGAAAGTGCCGATGTTTGATCCGGCCGACAGCCAGGAGGCTCTTGATTTCACCCGTCTCGCTTTTGCTGCCAGCGAAGAGTTTGATACCCCGATCATGATGCGCAGCACGACCCGGATCTCACATTCCAAATCGGTCGTGACCCTGGGAGAGCCTGTTGAAGTCCTGCCCGCTACAGGGCTGACCCGTGACGCCAAGAAGTTTGTCATGCTGCCCGGCAACGCCCGCATCCGGCATCCTTTTGTCGAAGACCGCCTTGAGCGCATGGCGGAATGGGCCTGTGACCAGTCTTTTAATCGCATTGAGACAGGGCAGGGCGAGATCGGAATCATTACGGCAGGTGTTGCCTATCAGTATGCCCGCGAGGTTTTTCCGGATGCTGATATTTTGAAACTGGGACTGGTTCACCCTCTACCGAAACGACTGATCCGCGAATTTGCAGCACGCTATCAGACTCTTTATGTCATCGAGGAACTGGATCCAGTGATTGAAGAGCAGGTTCGTGCGATGGGGATTGACGTTGTCGGCAAAGAAAGAGTGCCGATCTGTGGAGAATTGACTCCCGGTCGGTTGCGCAAGGCCTTTGATCTGCCGATGGAGACGCCCCTGGCAGGGGAAGAGGGTCTGCCGCCGCGGCCGCCCAACATGTGTCCAGGATGCCCTCATCGCGGAGTATTCCATGCGCTGAATCGTCTCAAGGCATTCGTGACTGGCGATATCGGCTGTTATACGCTTGGTTTCATGCCACCTCTGTCGGCGATGGACACCTGCATCTGTATGGGTGCCAGCATCGGTAATGCCACCGGGCTCAGCAAAGTGCTTGAGGCAGAGGACCAACAAAAAGTTGTTGCCGTAATCGGCGATTCGACCTTCCTGCATACCGGCGTCAATGGCCTGATGGATATGGTTTACAACCAGTCGCCGGCAACAGTCATCATTCTGGACAACAGTACGACTGGCATGACCGGCCGTCAGGACAACCCCTCCACCGGTTACACGCTGTCTGGTGAAAAGACCTATCAAGTTGACCTTGAGGCACTCTGCCGTTCTTTGGGCGTGACCAGCGTACGGACGGTTGACCCTTACCAGATGGACGAAACCCGTCAGACTATTCGTGAGGAGATGGCGCGGCCGGAAACGTCTGTTGTGATCACCCGACGTCCCTGCGTGCTGATCAAGCACGACGTCCTTGAAAATAAGCCCCCTTTGTTTGTCGATGCTGAAAAATGTACGGCTTGCAAGGCCTGCCTGAAGCTGGGATGCCCGGCGATTGAGTGGGAGCCGGGCGAAGGGGAGTCAAAAGGTTATGCCAAGGTAGACCGGATGCTGTGTACCGGTTGCGGCATCTGTGAACAAGTTTGTAAATTTGGTGCATTTGGAGTCTGCTCATGATGAACGATAAAGTAACCAATATCCTCATGGCCGGGGTCGGTGGACAGGGTACGCTGCTGGCCAGTGAAATCCTTTCAGAGGTTCTGATGCAAGCCGGCTATGATGTCAAAAAAGCTGAAGTGCATGGCATGGCCCAGCGCGGCGGCAGTGTGGTCTCGCATGTCAGGTTTGGCAAAAAGGTCTATTCTGCGATTATCCCCGAAGGTGATGCAGACGTGTTGTTTGGCTTTGAGCTGCTCGAAACCTACCGCTATCTGCCGCTGGTTTCACCGCGGGGGACGGTCGTCGTCAATAACCTGAGGATCGCACCACCTTCAGTCGCGCTTGGTCAGGAAGCCTATCCGCAGGACATCCCGGCAAAGCTGCGTGGTCAGATTGACGATGTGCGGGTGGTTGACGGTCTGCAGTTGGCCGAAAAGGCGGGGAACCCGCGGACCGTAAATACTGTGTTGCTCGGGACGCTTTCCAACCTTTTGGAACCTGCTGAGGAGCAATGGCTTGCGGCAATTAAGGCTCTGGTGCCGGAAAAGTTTCTCCAGGTTAACCTAGACGCTTTCAAACTGGGGCGGATGGTCAAATAGGCAAGAGAGTGGCGTTGTATCGAGTGACGAGAGGGAAAAGCGATGATCTGGAACGACGAATTTGAAACCTTGCCGAGAGAGGCGATTGAATCTCTCCAGTTGAAGCGGCTGCAGCAAACTCTGGAACGCGTGCATGCAACGGTACCTTTCTATCGTGAACAGTTCGCAAAGGCCGGCGTAAACCTGGAACAGATCAAGAGCCTGGAGGATCTGCAGCGCCTGCCGTTTACGCTCAAGCAGGATATGCGGGACAACTACCCCTACGGCTTGTTCGCCGCTCCCCTGGATCAGATTGTCCGCATCCATGCGTCGTCCGGCACCACCGGCAAGCCGACCGTGGTCGGTTACACCCGTCGTGATATCGACAACTGGACCGAGATGATGGCCCGCTCCTTTTCTGCGGCCGGCGCTCATCGCGGTGATGTGATCCACAACGCCTACGGTTACGGTTTGTTCACCGGCGGTCTCGGTGCCCATTACGGCGCGGAGAAGATCGGCGCTTCGGTTATCCCGATGTCGGGAGGAAACTCGAAGAAACAGTTGATGATCATGCAGGACTTCGGCTCGACGGTTTTGACCTGCACCCCGTCTTACTGCCTCTATCTGGCTGAAATCGCAGCGGAAGAAGGGATTGATATCCGTTCTCTCAAGCTCGAAGTCGGTATCCTCGGCGCTGAGCCATGGTCTGAAAAGATGCGTGACGAAATCCAGGAAAAAGTTGGTATTCGTGCCATCGACATCTATGGACTGTCGGAGATTCTTGGTCCTGGCGTCGGCATTGAGTGTATCGAGGCGCAGTCCGGTCTGCATATCTGGGAAGACCATTTCATTGTGGAAATCATTGATCCGGATACGTGCGAAGTCTTGCCGGTTGGCGAACAGGGTGAACTGGTGATTACGACGATCACCAAGGAAGGTATCCCGATGATTCGCTATCGAACCCGCGACATCACCCGGATCATCGCCGAACCGTGCATTTGCGGACGGACCCATCGCCGGTTGCAGCGAATGAGCGGCCGCTCTGATGATATGCTGATTATTCGCGGTGTTAACGTCTTCCCCTCACAGATCGAGAGCGTTCTGATGAGCATCGAAGGGGTTGAGCCGCACTACATGCTGATTGTTGACCGCGACGAGAACCTGGACACGCTTGAGGTTCAGGTTGAGGTGAACGAGAAGACCTTCTCGGATGAGATCAAGGTCCTGCAGAAGATGTCCCGCACCATCCAGGATGCCATTAAAGACATGCTGGGCATTACTTGTCGCGTCAGACTGGTTGAACCGAAAACGATTGCCCGGAGCGAGGGGAAGTCGCAGCGGGTCATCGATAACCGCCCGAAATAGAGGAGGTTTATGTTATGAAAGTCACGCAAATATCGATTTTTATTGAGAACAAGTCGGGTCGTCTGGCTGAAGTCAGCCGGGTGTTGGGAGAGACGGGCGTTAATATCAGGGCTTTATCGCTGGCCGACACCTCCGATTTCGGGATTTTACGCCTGATTGTCGACAATACGGATCTGGCAAAAGAGACCTTGAAGGAATGTGGTTTTACTGTCAGCAAAACGGAAGTGGTTGCTGTCGAGGTTCCGGATCGACCCGGTGGCCTATCGTCTATCCTGCAGGTGCTCGACGAAGCCAATGTCAACGTTGAGTACATGTATGCCTTCGTTGAGCGCAGCGCTGGTAACGCCGTTATCATCTTCCGTTTCGATGATGTTGACCAGGCAATCGAGGTTCTTCAAGCGAACAAAATCACCGTTCTTCCGGGAGAACGTATCTACGGAATCTGATGTTTTTTCGCAATGTTGACTTAGAGTAATTAAAGTAAACAGTTAAAGTGAATGCAATGATTGAGCATAGAATATGGGATCCGCTGCACGAGAGCCTGGAGCGGCCAGATATTGAGCGGCTTCAGCTTGAGCGGCTCAAGAACATCTTGCGCCGGGTCAGCCAGGTCCCCTGTTATCGGGATAAGTTTAAAGAGGCCGGAGTAGGGCCAGACGATGTCCATTCTTTGCAGGATATTGCCAAGTTTCCCTTTACGATCAAGGACGATTTGCGCCTGAATTATCCCTACGGAATGTTTGCTGTTCCGATGAAGGATGTGGTTCGGATTCACTCTTCGTCCGGTACGACGGGTAAACCGACCGTAGTGGGATACTCCCGCAAGGACTTGAATGACTGGTCCGGACTGGTGGCCCGTTTTATGACCGCTGCCGGCGTCACGTCAGAGGATATTGTCCATATTGCCTTTGGCTACGGTCTGTTCACTGGCGCCTTCGGCCTGCATTATGGGGCTGAAAAGATCGGTGCCGCGGTCATCCCCATGTCGGGTGGCAACACCGAACGGCAGATCATGATTCTGAAGGACTACGGGGCAACGGCTCTGGTTTGTACGCCGTCTTATGCACTGACCCTGGCTGATCGCATTGAAAAAATGGGTGAGGACCCAAGACGTCTGAGCCTGAAGGTCGGCCTGTTTGGCGGTGAGCCCTGGAGTGAGGAGATGCGCCGCGAGATCGAGGAGCGCCTGGATATCGTGGCTACAGACAATTACGGCCTGTCCGAAATCATGGGTCCGGGGGTTGCCGGAGAGTGTCTCGAAAAGACGGGCATGCACATCTTTGAAGATCATTTTCTACCCGAAATCATTGATCCCGACACGGGAGAAGTTTTACCGCCGGGTGAGAAGGGCGAGCTCGTTCTGACCAACCTGGTTCAGGAAGCAATTCCGCTTATCCGTTACCGAACTCGGGACATAACCCGCCTGCACTATGAAAAGTGCCGTTGTGGCCGCACCCTGGTGCGGATGGACAAAACCATGGGCCGCAGCGACGATATGCTGATTATTAAGGGTGTCAACGTCTTCCCGACGCAGATCGAAGAGGTGTTGTTCCAGGTTGAAGGGTGCGAGCCTCATTACCAGCTGATTGTCGATCGGGTTGGATCTACCGACACGCTTGAGGTCCAGGTTGAAGTTAACGAACATATCTTCTTCGATGAGATGCGCAAGCAACGCGCTTTCGTGGACATGGTTGAGAAGAAGTTGGCGACGACCATTGGTCTGCACGCCAAGGTTAAACTGGTTGAACCTTCGGCGATAACACGCCACGAAGGGAAGGCTCAGAGGGTCATTGATAAACGCTCTCTGTAGAGATAACATATTGTTTTTATTGGAGTAATTGTCTTGTTTGGTGTTGTTTAAATCGCTTGACAACCTCGTACAAATAAAGCATAATTCGCATTCGTTGTTTGACGGGGCGTAGAGTAGCCTGTAGCCTTTTTCGGGGCAGGCCAATAAGTAAGTAACAGCTTAATTGCTGCAATCGGGATGTGGCGCAGTCTGGTAGCGCACTTGACTGGGGGTCAAGGGGCCGTAGGTTCAAATCCTATCATCCCGACCATAATGAAAGCCCACTGAATAATCAGTGGGCTTTTTTGTATCAATCTTGTCACAAATCTTCTCAGGCATATATCTTAATATTGCTGACTGATATCTAAGATCTCAAGCATCCTTCCGTAAACTTCCCCTGGAATTACAATTTATAATTAGAGAGCAGGGGTGCTTGAAATTTTCATAATCATGCAATCTGTCTGTTTGGAATAACTTGACTTACCGCTTTGGCCAATCTCAATATATAACGTCGCATAATATATATTATGTAAACTTTTGTATTGCTATGCAATGTGAAAGTTTA
>JAQYVZ010000189.1 GCA_030145205.1 Desulfuromonadales bacterium
AAGATGGCGGCATCGGCGCCGTGACCTACCCCTTGGTGGCTGACGTCAAGCACGAGATCTGCCGGGCCTACGATGTTGAATTCGATGCGGCGGGGGTGGCTTTCCGTGGGTCGTTTCTGATCGATCGTGAGGGCATCGTCCGCCATCAGGTGGTCAATGACCTTCCCCTGGGGCGCAATGTCGATGAAATGCTGCGCATGATCGATGCTCTGCAGTTTACCGAAAAGCACGGTGAGGTTTGCCCCGCGGGGTGGAACAAGGGAGATAAGGCGATGAAGCCGGACAAGCAGGGGGTGGCCTCCTACTTGGCGGCGGAGGCCGACAAACTCTGACAGCGGATAACAAAAAAGGAAGTAGTCTTATGGGACGCCTTCCTTTTTTTTGCAGGAATACAAAATGAAAAGGGCGGCGGATCATGATGATCCGCCGCCCTTTTTCCGTTTTATCGTATTTATCTGCTTACTTGGGAATTACCGTGCAGCAGGTGACCTCTACCCGGCGGTTATTCTGGCGGCCCTCGTTGGTCGCGTTAGTGTCGATGGGCTGCGACTCGCCGTAGCCCCTGGCCACCAGCTTATTGGCGCTGATGCCGAACTTGTCAATCAGGTACTCGCGGACGCTCTCGGCCCGGAGCTGGGACAGGGTCTTGTTGTAATTGTCGTCTCCCTGGTCGTCGGTGTGTCCGGCAATCAGAATCTGCGGAGCCGGGTATTTGCGGATGAAGGCAGCGGCTTCGGCAATTTTGTCATGGTAGATGGGGCGAACGTCTGCTTTGTCGAAGTCGAATTCGATCTGCAGGGTGAAGCTCAAGGAGCAGCCCTTTTCGTCAACCATCACGCCCTTGGGGGTGCCGGGGCACTTGTCGAGGTAGTTGAAGACGCCGTCGCCGTCGCTGTCGAGCGGACAGCCTTTTTCATTCACATCAGCGCCTTTGGGGGTATTGGGGCACTTGTCGCTGGAGTCGAAGACGCCGTCGCCGTCGCTGTCGAGTTCACAGCCCATGCTGTTGACCGTCACGCCCTTGGGAGTGGCGGGGCATTTGTCGAGGTAGTCGGGCACGCCGTCGCCGTCGCTGTCAAGCGGGCAGCCACTGGCGTCGACTTGAACCCTTTTGGGGGTATCGGGGCATTTGTCGAGATCGTCGGTCACGCCGTCGCCGTCGCTGTCGCGGGGGGCCGGCGCGGGTTTGTGCCCGCCCATGAGGAAGGTCAGACCGCCGGTGTAGAGCAGGTTGTTATTGGTGTGGTTGCTTTCGTCAAGCCCCTGATCGAAACCGATGAAGTGCCGGGCATCAAGACGCAGGGCAACACTTTCGCTGACAAAATATTTGACGCCCACCCCGTAGCTGGCACCGAACGTGTCATCGTGCTTACCCATTTCGGGGTTGATGTCGAGGTTGCCGGCACCAATGGCGATATAGGGGACTAACGCATTCGCCGGGAGGAAGTGGTAGAGAGCTTCGAGGCGGTAGAGAAAGCCGTCGAATTCGTTATTCCCGCCGGCGGTCTTTTGCTTTGCACTGTCGACGAAATTGAACAGTGCTTCGACTCCCCAGTTTTCGGTAATGTTGTAGCCTAAACCCAGGCCCAAGTTCAGCCGGTTCTTGTGTTCAATGTTCTGGTCTCCCTCAAACAGATAA
>JAQYVZ010000190.1 GCA_030145205.1 Desulfuromonadales bacterium
GGAGTTGCCGGTATTGCGGTGGCGCTGGTGTGTCGCCCAGGCTCGGCTGAACGAGGCCGCAGGCGACTTGGAGGGTGCTCTGAGTCTGCTGGACGAGGCCCAGCGCCTGTTCATCAGGACGCCCTTGCCCGACGCGCGTCCCATATCTGCCCTGAAGGCCCGGATCTGGGTCGCACAGGGCAGAGTGACCGATGCGGTGGCGTGGGCCCGCGAACGAGGCCTGTCCGCCGACGACGAGCTCAGCTACCTGCGCGAATTCGAACACGTGACTCTGGCGAGAGTTCTCATCGCCCAATACGAGAGCGAACGGGCGGATAGTGCGCTCCACGACGCCGCGGGACTGCTGGAGCGCCTTCTGCAAGCGGCGGAACAAGGCGGCAGGGTAGGGAGCATGATCGAGATCCTGACGATGCAGGCTCTCGCTCACCAGGCGCACGGCGACACGTCCTTGGCCTTGGCGCCACTGGAGCGCGCTCTGTCCTTGGCAGAACCGGAGGGCTACGTCCGGGTCTTCATGGGCGAGGGCCCCACAATGGCCCGTCTCGTCCGGCAAGCCCGATGCGAAGGCGATGCGCTTCTCAGCAAGCGTGAGCTCGAAGTCCTCCGCCACATCGCCGACGGACTCACGAATCAAGAGGTCGCCAACCAGCTGTACCTCTCGCTGTACACGGTCAAGGCCCATGCGCGCAGCATCTACGACAAGCTGGATGCCCGCAGCCGCACGCAGGCCGTCGCCAAAGCAAGGGAACTGGGAATCCTGCCTCTCGTTTAGCCGCTGACCGCGGCAACTCTGCGATTAGTCCCTCCAATTAGTCCTTTCGACCGATGTGCATGTTTCCGCGCGCCCTCATGCTCTTGGAGTAGGCGTTAGAGGCGCGCACGTCCGGCACAGGGGGCGAATAGGGCAATGGCAGAGCAATCAATCCACAGAGCGGACACGGGTTGGCCCGCGGTCTACCAGATCAGGATCGAAGGCCATCTTGGGCGCGCGTGGTCAGGGTGGTTCGCAGGCCTGTCGATCGCTCTGGAAGACAACGGCGACACGCTCCTGACCGGCGAGGTGGTCGACCAAGCCGCGCTGCACGGGCTCCTGAAGCAGGTGCGTGACTTAGGCGTGCCGCTCGTCTCGGTCAACCGCCTCGAACCCGGCCCGTCGGCGCGACAAACAGAAGAAGGAGATTGAGATGTCCAGAAACAGAACGCTGAAGAAGGAGACTGAGATGCCCTCATACAGAGGAAACGCGATCGCGGTGGGAATCCTGTTCATCCTGTGCTCGGCCGCGGCCATACTGAGCATCGTTCCGCTGGGCGCTGCGGTGGAGGCCCCGGTCGATTTCGCCAAGTTGGCGGCCAACGACAACGGGGTGGTGTTGACCGCGCTCATCGAGTTCGTCTGGGCTGCGGCAGGGGCGGGTATCGCCATAGGGTTGTATCCGGTCCTTAAGAGGTTCAACCCGGCTCTGGCGCTTGGATCCGTCGCCGGCAGGGTGGTCGAGAACGTGTTCGTCCTGGTCGCGAGTCTCAGCCTTCTTGCGCTACTGACCGTGAGCCAGCAGGCGGTAGGTTCCGCTGATCCTTCCGTGTTTCAGGTCACCGGAGACGCATTGGTGGGACTGCGGGAGTGGACGCATG
>JAQYVZ010000191.1 GCA_030145205.1 Desulfuromonadales bacterium
AACAGACCGTTCATGCGCCCGATCATGTAAACACCGGCAGTAACCATGGTAGCGGCATGGATCAGTGCCGAAACCGGAGTAGGACCTTCCATGGCGTCAGGCAGCCAAGTATACAGCGGGATCTGAGCCGACTTGCCGGTGGCGCCAAGAAAGAAGCAGAGGGTAACCAGAGTGACCACCACACTGCCGTTGCCGAGCAGGTGCGCGTTCTCGCCAATTTCAAGGAAATTGAGAGTCCAGACCCCATGCTCATTGCCCAGCGTCCAGAAAAGGATAAACAGACCGATCAGAAAACCGAAGTCACCAACGCGGTTAACAACAAAGGCCTTCTTACCTGCATCACCGGCACTCTTTTTATGAAAGTAGTAGCCGATGAGGAGATATGAACAGAGCCCCACGCCTTCCCAGCCTACAAACATGACCAGGGCATTGTTGCCGGTAACCAGCATCAACATAGCGAAAGCAAACAGGTTCAGGTAAGAGAAGTAGCGGTAAAAGCCTTCTTCCCCATGCATGTAGCCGATGGAATACAGGTGAATCAGGGAACCAACACCGGTAACGACCAAGAGCATGATTGCGGACAGTGGATCGATGAGGAATCCCCAATCGACCTGCAAGTGACCTACGGTCATCCACGAAGCAACCACCACTTCATGGGTCTTGACCGTATCGCCAAGCAGCTGTAAGAAGTATTTACAGGAGAGAGCGAATGAGCAGACCATGGCCAATGTGCCAATGCCGCCGATGATCTTCTCGTTCTTGATCCTCTTGCCAAGCAGTCCGTTGATCACGCACCCAAGCAAGGGAAAAAATGGGATCAGCCATAGTTTGTCGTACATCTATATCTCCTCTAAGCGGATTGAGCCCCTACACGAAGCTGCGGCTATTTACCATTTCAGCAGATTGAAATCTTCGACGTCTATGGACTCTTTGTTGCGGAAGAAGGCGATCATCAGGGCCAGACCGACAGCCGCTTCGGCTGCAGCAACCGTCATGACAAAGAAGACGAAGATCTGACCGTCCATATTTCCCAAGAAATGGGACAGAGCAATAAACGACAGGTTGACGCCATTAAGCATCAGCTCAACGCACATGAAGATTACGATGGCATTTCTTCTGGTGAGAACCCCAATGGTCCCCATCGAAAAGAGAATGGCGCTGACAACCAGATAGTGGTGCACAGTTACGGTAAACATGACTTATCTCCTGTCCAAAGTAAAACTAGACTTCACGCTTGGTCAGCACCACAGCGCCAACGATTGCCACCAAGAGCAGGATCGAAGCGATTTCGAAAGGCAGCAGGAAATTCGTAAACATTGCCTGGCCGATCAATTCGGTATGACCGACCTCAGCCACCATTTCAGTGGTGATCGCGCCTTGGACGGAAGTCGTATCGCCGCCTTTAAGGAAAGTCATCGACAGTAGCAGCATAAGGGCACCGACAACGGACCCCCAGGCCAGGCTGTGAGTCGTTCTCGCCTTTTCCTCCGTCCCAAGATTGAGCAGCATGATAACAAAGATAATCAGGACGATGATGGCACCAGCGTAGACCATGATCTGAATGGCCGCCATAAAAGGAGCGTGCATCATCACGTATAAGATCGCCAGACAAAAGAATGT
>JAQYVZ010000192.1 GCA_030145205.1 Desulfuromonadales bacterium
CGAGGGCCGCAGAGGCCATGAGCCGGGAAGGGTGTAATAATGGGTGATCGATTCAGGTTCCTTATAAATCGCATCGGCGAAAAGCTATGGGTCAGGCCACTCGCGATGTGTGTGTTGTCGACGGCCACGGTGTTCCTTGCGAAGACGGTGGATACTTACGAAATCGGCCGGCTTGTTCCGGCCGTCACTCCCGACTCGATAGAAACCCTGCTGACCATTATTTCCGCAAGCATGCTGGTGATCGCCACCTTCGCTGTCGCATCGATGGTCTCTGCCTATGCTTCGGCAAGCAACACCGCAACGCCGCGCTGTTTTTCTCTGGTCATCTCCGACGACGTTTCCCAGAACGCTCTCTCGACCTTTATTGGCGCCTTCATCTTCAGCGTCGTCGCGCTTATGGCTTTAAAAAACAGCTATTACGATAAAACAGGTCGTTTCGCGTTATTTGTCCTTACGTTAATGATTCTTGCCATGGTGATTATTACCTTCGTGCGGTGGGTGGATTGCATCGCACGCCTTGGGCGCCTCCGGGGGACCATCGATAAGGTTGAGGCCGTGACTGCTGCTGCTTTACGGCGAAGGCGATCTGCCCCCACCCTTCGCGGCGCCCCTGCAGGGGCGTGCCAGAATGGGGGGCAGGCCGTTTATGGTGGAACAATCGGCTATGTCCAGCGGGTAGATGTCAGTGCGCTGCAGGCCTTTGCGGAAAAGTCGCAGGTGCGAATCAGGGTGGTAGCCTTGCCCGGTTCTTTTTCGGCTCCGGGTCGCACTCTTGCCTATGTTGCCGCAGACTCAGGGGATTTGCCTGATCTCGATACCAATCACATAGAAAAGGCCTTTTTGATTGGTGGTGACAGAAAATTCGACGAGGACCCCCGATTTGGTCTCGTCGTTCTTTCTCAAATCGCCAGTCGAGCGTTGTCACCTGCCGTGAATGATTCCGGTACAGCCATCGACATTATCGGGACGTTCGTGCGGCTTTTAGCGCTCTGAAGTGAGCCTGTTGAAGAAGGTGACAGATTGAGTTGTGAATTTGATCGCGTGGAGGTGCCCGAAATCTCTTTGCGGGACATGTTTGATGATGCCTTCACCGCCATTGCCCGTGACGGGGCCGGGGCCATTGAAGTCGCGGGACGGCTGCAAAAGGCGTTTCATTCGCTGGTATCGACCGGCGATGCCGCGATGCGGGAGGTCGCAATGCACCACGCCCGCCTGGCACTTGCCAGGGCAGAAAATGCGCTGGAGCTTACGGAAGACCTGGAGGTGGTGCGAAAGCTGGCCAAATTCACCCATTCGGCTTAGCAGAATTGGTGCGCGCGATTGGAGTTGCGAGCTATTTATTTCGGCGGCGCCACCGAACCGGTGTAAAACACTTCGCACTCTCCGCCCGGAAAGAGGTCTCTCCCCATTTTGAACAACTTCTGCACCGGCCCGGCGAGAGACTTGAGGACACTCGGCTGCTCCACCACCGGCTTCTGGAAGGCGCCACGGATGCTTTGCTCCACCTTGGCGCAGCCTTCGGCGTCGAGCAGCGCCACGGTCACGTCATTGAACTGCTCGTTGACGAAATCGAGCCCTCCCCGGAGGGCGACCCGGTTCTCGTTGGTCGCC
>JAQYVZ010000057.1 GCA_030145205.1 Desulfuromonadales bacterium
CGCTGCCACACAACAGGTTGCCACGTATTTCATGATGTTCTGATTTTTCATAAGCAGCCTTTGGGTTGGTTGCGGTTGTCAGATCCGGTCAAGGGCTCCGGACCTCCTCCCTGATGTTCTTCTGGTCTCCGGCGCACGTGGTTTTGTTGTTGATATGAGCAAGGGCTGTGCCATAAAATATTCACCTTTAAAAACAGGTGATTACGAATTTATAGAAAGATAGATGTTACCGCTTGGTAGCAGTCCTGCTGCGGCTTGTGTTACCATTCGGTATCACTTTGCGAGACGTGTCCTTCCTAGTAGGGAAAAGTGTAGCATACGGTTTGAAAACTGCATGGTTGTCCGGTAAGTGACGATGCGTATTCCGAGGAGGCAAACCTGGTATGCAACTGACGACCAAGTTCATTATTCTGATCGGTCTGGTGATCTGCTGTTCCTTCGGTGTCACCTTTTACCGGACCTCCAACTACCAGGAGGAACTGGTGGTGGCCATGGCGACGCGGCAGGCGAAGATGCTGTTTCACCAGATTCGCATCACCCGTCAGTGGGTGGCGGACCATAACGGCCTCTTCCTGGTCAAAGAGCCCGGTGTGGAGGAGAACCCTTTCCTGCCAGGCGGTCTGATCCAGGATGATCAGGGAAACTGGCTGGTGAAGCGCAACCCGGCCATGGTGACCCGTGAGCTGTCGATGTATGCGGCCCGCGAGGGGATGGGGCATTTCAATGTGACCAGCCTCAAGCCGGTCAACCCGGCGAACGCCCCGGATGAGTTCGAGCGGCGCACTCTACTTAAGTTCAATAACGGTCTGGCAGAAGCTGTGGAGATCGAGAAAATTGATGGACAGCACCGGCTGCGCTACATGGCGCCATTGCCGGTGGACGAGCGCTGCCTTGGCTGCCATGGTCAGCAAGGCTACCGGGAGGGGGATATCCGCGGCGGAATGAATGTGACCATCCCGATGGATTGGGCCTATTCCGAAATCCGGACCAACAACCGTATGCTGCTCAATATCGGCCTGGCCACCATCGTGATTGTCGCTCTGGTGATTTTCCTGATGTTCGACCGGCTGGTCGTCAAGCGCCTGAAACTCCTGGCTGGTGAGATGGACAGTTACCCGGAGCAGGATCCGAAGATCGCTCTCCTGCCGGAAGGGCCGGATGAAATCGGCATGCTGACCCAGCATTTCCGAGGCCTCTGCCAACGCCTGGAAACATCCCAGAAAGATCTTGACGCATCCCGCGAACAGGTGTTCCAGGGTGAAAAGCTGGCAGCACTCGGGCGGCTGGTGGCCGGTGTTTCTCATGAAATCAACAACCCGCTTGGCGGCATGCAGAACTGTATCCAGACCTTGCGCAAGAGCCCTGATGATCCGGCCATGGTGACCCGCTACCTTGACCTGCTTGGCCAGGGTGTGGAGCGGATCAAAAGCACGGTGCAGCAGCTCTTGAAGATCGGTCGAAAAGAGCCTCTCGCTCTGCAGTGTGGTCAAGTGGATGAAATGGTCCGGGAGTGCCTTGAGCTGACCTGTATGGGGCGACGCGACATTGAACTGGAGACACATCTGGAGGTTCCGGAACCGATCCTGATCAACATGGAGGCCTTGCGCCAGGTGGTCGTCAACCTGGCCGGCAACGCCGTGCAGGCGATGAAGGATGAGGGGGGACAACTCTGCGTGTCCAGCCTGGTTGAACAGAATCGCCTGGTCATCACAGTGGCCGACAGCGGTCCAGGGATCGCGCCTGAACATCTCGACCAGATTTTTGAGCCCTTCTTCACGACCAAGACGGTCGGGGAGGGGACCGGTCTGGGCCTGTCTGTGTCCTATTCTCTCGTTGAACAGATGGGCGGAGAACTGACCGCCGCCAACCGCCCGGAGGGCGGAGCCCTGTTTACCATCAATATCCCCTTAACGCAGGAGAATGACCTGCTGCCCGGAGAGGATCAATGACCGCGCGTATTCTAATTGTTGAAGATGAGGAGATCATGCGGATCAGTGTCTACGACCATCTCTGCAGCCAGGAGTGGGAGGTTGACGAGGCCGCTGACGGCAGCACTGCGCTGGAACGGGTCAAGGCAACTCATTACGACCTGATCCTGTCGGATATCCGTATGCCGGGCATGGATGGCGAGACTTTGCTGACCGAGGTCAAGACCCTTTCGCCCCGGACCGAAATGGTGATGATGACCGCTCATGGCAGCACCGACGACGCGGTGCGTTGTCTGAAAAAGGGGGCGGCCGATTATATCCTCAAGCCGTTTGATCTGGACGACCTCAGCTTCCGGATCAACCGCATCCTCGAGATGCAGGCGATCAAGGCGCGCTGTGTGTCGCTTGAACACTGTTGTGGCCAGCGTCGGCCGCTGATCGGCTCGAGTCCGCAGATACAGAAAGTCCTCGGTCTGGTCAGTCGGGTGGCCCCCACGGATTCCTCGGTGCTGATCCAGGGGGAAAGCGGCACCGGCAAGGAATTGGTGGCCGCGGCCATTCATTACGAAAGTCGGCGGGCTGACAAGTCTTATGTGCGGATCAACTGCGCCGCAATCCCGGCGGGGCTGCTCGAGTCGGAGCTGTTCGGGCACGAGAAGGGGGCGTTTACCGGGGCGGATAAAACCAAGATCGGCAAGTTTGAGTTGGCAGACCAGGGCACGCTGCTGCTTGATGAAATCGGTGATATGCCACTCGACCTGCAGGTCAAGCTGCTACGGGTGCTTCAGGAAAGGGAGATCGAGAGGGTTGGTGGTCTGGCGCCCATTCCGGTGAATGTCCGGGTTCTGTGTGCGACCTCGAAAGACCTGAACGTTGAGGTTGACCAGGGTCGCTTCCGGGCGGATCTTTTCTACCGTCTCCAGGTCGTGCCGATCGAAATTCCGCCGCTGCGGGAGCGGAAAGGGGATGTCTCGGAGCTGGCGGATTTCTTTCTGGAGGAATTCGGCCGGGAACGTGGAATGGGTTTCCGTCTCTCCCGGGAGGCCCGCCAGGCCCTGGAAGGGTACCGCTGCCCTGGCAATGTCCGTGAGTTGCGTAATCTTCTGGAGCGTGCTTCCGTTCTCGCTCCGTCTTCGGAAATTCAGCTCTGGGATCTCCCAGCTGAGATCTGCGGTACGCCGACGGATAACCCCGTACAGCCGAAAACCTTGACCGAAGCTGTGGCGACCGCCGAAAAAAGCTGCATCCAGAGTGCCCTGGGCAAGACGGGCGGCAACAAAACCGAGGCGGCCGAACTACTGGGGATCAGCCGGAAGAATCTCTGGGAGAAGATGAAGCTGTACGGACTGTCCTAGCAGCCAGGGTTACTCCTGGTGCTCGGTCTGCTCTGTCTCCATCGTCAATAAAGATTTTTTTGAAGCGATTCCATGACCCCCGGAAAATCCGGTCAGTTTTTGTCCCGCCCCGATCACTCGGTGACAGGGGATGACCAGCGGCAGAGGGTTGGCGGCCATGGCAGCACCGACCGCCCTGGCCGCTTTCGGGCTGCCGGCCTGTGCCGCCAACTCGCCATAGGTCAGTGTCGCACCGTAAGGGCAGTTGCACAGGGCCTGCAGAACCTGCTTCTGGAAAGCAGAGACGCCTTCAATGCGGAAGGGCAACGAGAAACGGGTTCGTTCGCCAGCCAGGTAGGCCGTGATCTGTTCCCAGGCCTGCTGCAGCAGTTGCGATGAGGTCTCCTGTGAGGTCGGGTAGTTTCGACTCAGTTCATCTCTCACCCCGTCCAGGTCTCCTCGCCAGATCACGCCGATCAAATTCTCCCCGTCGACGACCAGACCGAATGCGCCTGTGGCGTGCTCGAACAGTTGATGGTTCATCCTACGTCTCCTTCCTGCTTATTCTCCGTGCGATAACCCTGTCGCCAGCGCCTCGCCCATGTTGCGCATCAGAGTGAAATAGGCGTCCGGGCCCGCCGGGAGGTCTGCGCCGACCGGGTCGAGGTCAGCAGTGGCAGCACCGGTTCCCTCAATGACGGTTGCGACCAAACGCGGCTCGAACTGCGGTTCACTGAAGACGCAGCGTGCATCGAGATCTTTGATACGGCTGCGAATTTCGAGGATGCGTCGGATGCCGGGGCTGCGCTCCGGGTCGATGGCCACAGAACCGACCGCGTTCATGTCGAAGGACGTCTCAAAATACTGGTAGGCATCATGAAACACAACGTAAGGCACGTCTGCGAACGGAGTCAACCTTTGCTCGAGTTCTGTCTGGAGTCGTGTCAGGCGGTGCTGCAGTGTCTTGCCGTTGGCCTGATATAGCTCCCGGTTGGCGGGATCAATGTCGATAAGTGCTGCCACAGTTACCGTGGCGATCCGCTGCGCCTGGGCCAGACCCAGCCAGAGGTGTGGGTCGAACTCCCGGGTGTGGTCGTCGTTATGGTGATGTGTCTGGTCCTGTTTTTGCCACTGTCCGCCTGTGCGGATCGGCAGGAGCAGGTCCGGCATGGCCGCAGCCAGCTGTAGCTGCCTCTTGCTGCCGGAGGCCAGCGGTTTCTCCAGAAAACTTTCCAGCTCAGGGCCGACCCAGATGACCAGGTCGGCCTGGTGCAGGGCACGCGCTTCCGAAGGGCGCATGGCGTAGCCGTGCGGGGAGCCTCCCTGTTTAACCAGCAAGGTCGGAGTTTCTGCTCCCGCCATGATGTTGGCGACCAGAGAATGAATCGGTTTGATACTGACTACGACCCGGGGGGCAGCCCAACCGGCTGTTGTCCAGAGCAGGGTGAAAAGGATCAGCGGGGCGATGGTGAAGGAACGCAGCATATGACTCTCCTCGATTGCATTTTCTGTTATGTTATAATATAACAAAAGAGAAGATCAAGTGTTTGGAGTGGTGAATGAACAACCGATTGACAACCCCCTTTATCGACGAAGATCACGACCATCAGGCGTGTCTGCAGAATGCCCTGGCTGCGGCTGAGGTGGTTTGCAACAGCAGTGGGCGACGTTTTACCGCGATCCGGCGCAAGGTGTTTGAGCTTGTCTGGCAGCAGCACAAGCCGATCGGCGCCTACCAGATTCTTGAGATACTACAACGTGAGGGTCGCACCGCGCCGCCGACCGTTTACCGTGCCCTCGATTTTCTACAGGAGTTGGGGCTGGTGCACCGCATTGTCTCCATGAACGCTTTTGTGGGTTGCTGTAAGCCGGGAACACGCCATGACGGGCAGTTTCTAATTTGCGAGGTCTGTCATGCTTTAGCCGAGGTAAACGCGCCGGCTGTAACTGCGGCTGTGGAAGAGAGTGCCGGTCTCCTCGGTTTTGAAGTCAGACAAAACACGGTTGAAATCCTCGGCCTTTGCCCTGCCTGTCGCAAGAAAGGTTCGCAATGACCTGCTCCGGTGAACCCTTGCTCGAATTGACCGACGTTAACCTGACCCTGCAACAGAGGGAAATTTTACACCAGGTCAACGTAAGGGTCTGCCGTGGAGAGATCCTGACCGTTGTTGGTCCGAACGGTGCGGGCAAGACCACGCTACTGCGGGTTGCTCTCGGCTTGCTGACACCACAGACCGGTTCAGTTTTTATGGCACCAGGGCTGCGGATCGGTTATATGCCGCAGCGGTTGCACCTGGATGCAACCTTTCCATTGACGGTGCGGCGCTTTCTTTCTCTGGGGGGCGCGAAGGGCCAGCCGGCAATTGAGACCGCCTTGGCTGAAGTCGGCGCGACCCATGTGCTGGAGGGCTCAATGAGTAACCTGTCGGGTGGCGAGCTGCAGAGGGTGCTGCTGGCGCGCGCTCTGCTGCGCGACCCGGACTTGCTGGTGCTGGACGAGCCGGTGCAGGGCGTTGATGTCCATGGTCAGGTCGAACTTTATCAACTGTTGACCAGAATTCGTGATCAACACCAGTGTGCGATTCTCATGGTGTCGCACGATTTGCATCTGGTGATGGCGGCCACCGATCGGGTCATCTGTCTGAACCGCCACATCTGCTGCAAGGGGACCCCCGAAGTTGTGACCGCCGACCCTGCCTATCTGGAACTATTCGGACCGCTCGGTGTACAGAACCTTGCCGTTTACACTCACGACACTGAACACCGCCACGATTGCACCTGCGGGCATCCTCACGGGAAGACAGCGGACAATGGATGATTTTTTGATCAGAGCCCTGCTGGGTGGACTGGGTGTGGCTCTGATTGCGGGGCCTTTCGGGTCATTTGTGGTCTGGCGGCGGCTTGCTTATTTTGGCGACACCCTGGCACATTCAGCGCTGCTGGGTGTCGCTATCGGCTTCCTGTTGCACGTTAACCTGACCCTGGGTGTGCTGGTGGTTTGTCAGGTCGTGGCGTTGCTGCTTTTTTTCGGACAGCGTCAGCGGCAGTTGGCCAGTGATACCCTGTTGGGGATTCTTGCGCACGGTGCTTTGTCCCTCGGCCTGGTGGCTCTGGCTTTCATGGAGGATGTGCGCGTCGACCTGATGGCTTACTTGTTTGGCGACATCCTGGCGATCACGACCGCCGACCTGCTCTGGATCTTGGGCGGGGGAGGGCTGGCTCTGATTGGTCTGCTGCTGATCTGGCAGCCGTTGCTGGCGATCACGATTCATGAAGACTTGGCTCGGGTCGAAGGGATTGCCGTGGATCGGATCAACTGGATCTTTCTCGGCCTGGTTGCCCTCTCCGTGGCCCTGATGATGAAAGTCGTCGGCATGCTGCTGGTGACTTCGCTGTTGATTATCCCGGCCGCGACAGCCCGTCGATTTGCGCCAAGTCCGGAGTGGATGGCGTTGCTCGCCAGCCTGATCGGCTGCGGTGCGGTCGGTGGTGGGCTGTATGGCTCCTTCCTGTGGGATACGCCAACCGGCCCATCGATCGTGGTGGCGGCTTGCCTGCTGTTTATGTTCTCTTTTCTTCTCCCGGCGTTTGGCCGCCACCAAGGTTGAATGACCGCCTGACAGACGATTCAGTCCTCGCTTGATCCCCCGCCATTGGTGCCCCCTTCCCCGCAGAACGTCCTTGCTGGTAGAATGAAACCATGAACAGGCAGAAACGAAGATTTTTCTCCTGGCGGCTCAAGTTGATCCTGATGCTTGGTGCTTTTGCCGGATTGGTGCTGGCATTGTTCAGCGATTATGTTGCGTCCCTGCCGGAGGATCCGGTCGGGCCGATTCCTCTGTCCTGGGGTTTTAAACAGCAGGCCGCGCGAACCGCTGCCTTTTTCAAGATGGAGCATCTTGTGAACAGTTCTTCCGGGGAAACGCCGATGATTGATACCATGGTTCCGGAGCATACCGAGTTCGCCCTGTTCGCCTTGGGCTGATTCTGGGGTGTTGACTCCTGGTTCGGGAGCATTCCAGGGGTGTATCGTACGACGGTCGGCTACGCAGGTGGTTCTCGACCGAACCCCGACTATCACAACCTTGGTGATCACAGTGAGGTTGTTCGAATCGAGTTCGACCCGCAGCAGGTCAGCTACGCGCAGTTGCTGGAGGTTTTCTGGGAGAGCCACGAACCGAACAGTGTCGCCTACCGTCGCCAGTATCGCAACGCAGTCTTCACCTTGGATGACGCACAACGCCGTGTCGCTGAGCAGTCCCTGAAAAAAGTAGCCGAAGAAACCGACAGAGACGTTCACACGGCAATCGAGCCGGCAGGGACGTTTTACGCTGCTGAAGCGTATCACCAGAAGTATATGGTCCGCAGGGCATACGGTCTGTTGAGCGAGTTCCAAACGATCTACCCGGATGATGATGCATTCGCTGCATCAACCGCTGTTGCCAAGGTCAATGGCTATCTCGGTTGCAACGGGCAAGCGGAAACCTTCGAGGAGGAGGTGGGGGCTCTCGGATTATCACCGCAGAGCCAGAAATGGTTGGTCGAGTACCTACAAAAAAGCTGTCGCCGTTTCAATGCCTTGACCTGTCCGGCACCGCGCTGAAGGAGGTTGACTCCCGCCCATTCTTTCCTTTGAGTTTTGAAAAAACAGACAAGCTTTATTTGTTTCATGGGGATTATCTGTTTGACTCATTGAGTGAATTAGTAGACAATTATTATAGTGTTGTAACAAGGGGGGCTCATACCGGAAAGGTGAAGATCAGATGCCGATAAGTAACGGGAGC
>JAQYVZ010000193.1 GCA_030145205.1 Desulfuromonadales bacterium
CAAGACCAGTGATTGTACCAATATACAGGGTGCGTAACCATGAGCCAGTTCTCCCGCCGCCGAGTACAAATATGTAGTCGGTGTTGTTGAATGTCGTTCCCTCAACGTTCGCATCCATTCCGACCACAAGCGGCAGAGAATCTGTGATATTCCAACCTGCGCCCTCACGCCAGTAATAGATTTCACGACGTGCCGGGTAAGCTGCGCCTGATCCTAAACCTCCTCCCGGACAAAAAAGATGATTTCGAACAAAGCAGCATCGATTCCAGCTAATGGTGTTCTGTTTCAGCACATGTGGGACACATCGGCTAAAATTTAGTAGACACTCTTAGGGTTGTGCTCCGTCCATAAAGGGGTATGATTGAGTGCCCCGAGGGAGGAAAGATGGAGAGCACAACACAGACCCAAGCAACAGCCGAGGAAAGACCATCACCCGGTGGTGCGGCAAAGCTAATCCGCAGAGTCAGAAAGCAGACGAGGCGTAAATTCAGCGCCGAAGACAAGATCAAGATTGTTTTGGAAGGGTATCGCAAAGAGATCCCGATTGCCGAGCTCTGTCGCCGGGAGAAGATCAGTGCGGCCGTGTACTACGTGTGGCTGAAGGAGTTTATGGAGGGTGGCAAGGATCGTCTTCGGGGTGATACAATGCGCAGCGCGACCACCGATGAGGTGGCGGATCTGAAGCGTCAGAATCAGGAGTTAAAGGAATTAGTTGGTGGCCAGGCTTTGGAGTTATCCTTGCTCAAAAAAAGGCTGCTCTGGTGAGGCGGGGATGGCATTGTCAGCTCGATTTACTTGGCAAGATAGTGCTGCTCAGAGAGCTAAAAGAGCTGCACGGTATGCGGCGCAAAAAGCTCGGCGAGCTGGGCATTCCGGTATCGACCTATTACCGGTGGCAGCAGATTTACCATGAACAAGGAGGTGATGGCTTGACCGGTAAGCATCGTGCGCCCAAGCGTATCTGGAATCGGTTAAGCGTCCAGGAGCAGCAGCGTGTGCTTGAGATTGCCAGGCACCATCCGGAGCTGAGCAGTCGGCTCTTGGCCATAAAGATCACGGATGAGGAGGACTGCTATGTATCACCAGCTACGGTCTACCGGTTCTTGAAACAGAACGGGCTCATTACGCCCAAGCCGCTCAACGACATGCCGGCGGCCAAGTCCTGGCGGCACAAGACCAAGCGTCCGGATGAGATCTGGCAGAGCGATGCGACGCACTACTTTGTGGTGGGCTGGGGGTTCTACAAGCAGATCACGGTCCAGGATGACTACTCACGCAATCCCTTAGCCTGGGACGTGAAGCCGGATGAGACCGCGTTCAGCATCAGTGATGTCATGGAACAGGCGATCGAGAACGCCCGGAAACTGGGGCACCTGGAGGATGGCCCGATGCCGCAATTACTATCAGATAACGGTCCGGGCTTTACGTCCAAAATACTCAATGAGTACCTGCATGCGCACGGCATCAACCATATCTTTGGCAAGCCCTACCATCCCCAGACCCAGGGCAAGATCGAGCGCTTTCAGCGCAGCATCAAGGAAAAGGTATGCCTGTTTGTCTACTGCTCGCCAGAGGAACTTAAAAAAGCACTCGACGAAGCAATTA
>JAQYVZ010000194.1 GCA_030145205.1 Desulfuromonadales bacterium
TTTTTCGCGTGACCGCTTGCTCAATCAGGCGCCGGTTCGATCCATGTAATCGCGCAGGATTTCGGCATGATCGAAACAGAGCGGCGAAGGCAGGTTGTCGAGAGCAAACAGCTTGGCACTGGCCGCGTCGTCTCCCCCCTCAAGTGTTCCCTTTCCCTCGGCGGTAAAAACAAACGAGATGTTGTGTTGGCGGGGATCCCGTTGCGGGTCTGAATAGGCACCGAATTGTTTCAGGTTGCCTACGGTCAGACCGGTCTCTTCCAACGCCTCCCGGGCGGCCGCGGTTTCCAGGCTCTCCCCGTAATCGACAAAGCCGCCGGGCAGTGCCCAGCCGACCGGATCGTTGCGCCGTTCGATCAGGACAATGCTGTCCCCCTGGCGAATGATGATATCGACCGTAGGGAAGGGATTGCGGTAGGTCTGAACGGCAGCTCCGCACTTCGGGCATTTCAGGGCGTTCGACATGATGTTCTCCTGCTAGTTGTCACGCTTTTAAATGTTGAAGGGCTTTTCCGTTGACACTATAGGGCAAAATCGTCTAAAAATGTCATCTACTTTGCCCGGGTGGCGGAACTGGTAGACGCAAGGGACTTAAAATCCCTCGGCCTTCGGGCTGTACGAGTTCGATTCTCGTCCCGGGTACCAAGTCAAAACAAGGACTTAACATCTTTTGGTGTTAGGTCCTTTTTGTTTTGTTTTCCTCTTTGGTACACTCATGGTACAGTAGGTTACGAAAAGTGACCGCATTTGGCAACTTAAAAAGGGGGTGTCATGGCTGTTATCCAGGAACGTAAAACCGCAATGGGAAAAGTGAAGTATCGGGCCTTGATCCGCCTGAAAGGGTATCCGCCGCAGTCGGCCACCTTTGACCGGAAATCGGATGCTAAAAACTGGGCGGGGAAAACCGAAGCGGCAATTAAGGAAGGACGTCATTTCAAGACGGTGGAAGCCAAAAAGCACACCTTTGGTGATATGGTCGACCGCTATGTGAAAAATGAGATACCGAAGCGGCGCACCGGCCAAGATAAGCAGAAAGCCTTGGTGACCTGGTGGAAGGACCAACTGGGGGCTTACTGTCTGGCGGATGTTTCCCCGGCCATGATTGCCGAGTGCCGCGACCGCTTGTTAGGAGAGAAGACCAGTCGCAAGACGCTACGTTCCCCGGCTACCGTGGTTCGCTACCTGGCGGCGCTCTCTCATGTTTATTCAACCGCTGTTGATGAATGGGGATGGCTGGAAACTAGCCCGATATCCAAGGTGAAGAGGCCGACCGAGGCGAGGGGGAGGGTTCGCTATCTCAGCGACGATGAGCGGGGCAAGTTGCTGGATGCCTGCAAGACAAGCGGCAATCCTTTTCTATATACGATTACCGTTCTAGCCATATCCACCGGGATGCGACATGGCGAGATCCTGAGTTTGACCTGGGATGATGTTGACCTTGAACGTCGCCGGATCGTGCTGGACAAGACCAAGAACGACGAGCGGCGAGCAGTGCCGATTGTCGGGGCTGCATTCGACCTGTTGCGGGATCTTTCCAAAGTTCCCCGGACTGATAGCCGTTTACTTTTCTCAGGCACCACCAAGCCCGTGAAGCCCATTG
>JAQYVZ010000195.1 GCA_030145205.1 Desulfuromonadales bacterium
GTCAGATCTCGGGATCGATAATAGGCCCGGTACGCGCTAGAGCAATATCCATCCATATGGATGGATGAAATTGCTCTAGCAGTCTGTCGGCTTTGCCTTACCAGCAATGGTCAATTGTAATTGACGTTTCCGCTCATGCGGGTTTGAGGTTGTTCAGCCTCTTGCAGTTGTAAGCAAGGGTGATGAGGTTCCATTCCAGTTTGACTTTGTTCAATCCGCGTAGTCTGAAGCTTTTGAAGCCGAGGATGGATTTGATGATGCCAAAGACGGGTTCGACAGTTGATTTGCGTTTGCGGTATTTTTCCTTTGCCTGCCTGGTTTGAAGTTTTTCCAACATCGCGACCCGCCACGGTGTAGTGATCCTGGGTGGTGGTTTGTCGCGAACCTTTGGCGGGCGGAAATCATAAGGCCGTGGTTCGGTTTGCCGTGAAATGGAAATCAGCGGTTCGATGCCGCGTTGTTCAAGGGCTTCGACAACAGCCTCACCTGCATACCCGGCATCACCCAGAAGCGTCGTTGGGGTGCCCAGCGTATCGATCATCGCGTCAATGAAGTCTTCAAACCCGTGACGATCATTCGTCGTCGACAGGACATCAGTTGCCAGCACCATCTGGCTGCCGTCTGCATCGACAATGGCCTGCGCGTTATAGGACTGACGGAACTCGTGTCGTGCCGATTTGCGCATGATGGCGCTGTCCGGATCGGTCAGATTTGTCTGTCGCTCGGGCCTGGGCGGCGGCGGATCATCGCCATCGTGATCCTCACCGACTGCTTCCTCAAGCCGTTTGGCCGCAGCATCCAGTCTGGTCTTCAGCTTCTCGCGGCGTATGATCTCTTCGGGAAGCGACAAGCCGTCATCGCTATCGGCACCGTCAGCAGCTTCTGCCTGAGCCATCAACTCAGCAATGTCGCCGGCAAGCTTCTCGCGCAGCGTGCAGATCCGATCGTAGCGCAGCGATTTGATCTTCGAGGCATTGGCATCGATCTTTGTGCCGTCAATCGAAACCATTCCAACCTTCAAAAGGCCAAGCTCGCCTGCGAGCAACAGTACCTGGCTAAAGGCGGCCTCAAATGCCGCCGCGTTGTCGCGCCGGAACTTGGCGATCGTATCGTGATCAGGATGACTGTTGGCGGCAATAAAGCGAACCGACACATTGCGGTAGGTCGCACGCTCAATCTGACGCGAAGAGAAAATACCACTGGCATAGCAGTAAATCAAAAGCGCCAGCATCAGGCGAGGATGATACTGCGCCTTGCCCGAGCCTGTGCGGCTGACGTGGAAGGCGTGCATATCAACACGCTCAGCAGCCTCAACAATGAAATGGGCCAAGTCATCATCAGCCACCCAATCCTTCAGATCAGGTGGCAAAAGCAGCCGTTGCGAACGGTCATAGTCTCGGAAATTGCTCATGGCGAATCATACATCATCACGCCACAAAAGGCTTCAAAGCTATGAACAAATCCGACAGACTGCTAGACACTGTGTCTAAAGGGTGTCGAATGTGACGTACTTCATCATGGGGCTCCTGCAGCGCGATTTCAGACCGAACCGGCCTATCCAGTACCTGACCACCTGTGACGTGGGTGTCGT
>JAQYVZ010000196.1 GCA_030145205.1 Desulfuromonadales bacterium
GGGTAGTTATCAAGAGCTTTCAGTTGCTCGTCTATCTGCTCCAATGTGAGAAAAGAGATTTCCTGGGCGTTTTCCCTGTAGCGTTCAACCTTGGAAGCGGGGTTTATATTCTCAGGTGTTCGAATGCCGTATGGCTGCATCGACCAGTTGAAGAGGCTGGTCAGTATTTCGCGGAAGCGGTTGGCGGTTTTGGGCGCAAGTCCCTTGGCGCGAACCTGGGCGGAGATAAACTGGGCTATGTCGGCGGTGGTAAGCTGTTCGAAATAGTTTGCTTGAAGAACGGGAATGCGTCTGCGGGTCGGTCGTTTCTTTCCCTTATCGCTGATCTTCTCGTTTTTGAGTTTGAGGGCAGGGCAGGCTGGGCCGAATGCTTCACGCAAATAGTAAATGTCCCGCTGGGCGTTGCGTTCGGTCTTGACGGATCGCAGGTATTCAACATAGGCTGTGACAACTTGAGGGATGGGCGTTTTGGTAGGAAGGGGAATGTCGGTTCCCCGGGCCAGCGCTGATTCGATTTGGCGAATTTTCTCTTTGGCCATCTGGAGTGAATCGGTGTTGAGGCTCACTCGCTTTTGCTGGCCGCCGAGATAGTACTGGGCGTAATAAGTTTTTCCGCGTTTCTTGAGACAAGCCATAAGTACCTCCGTTTGTGTGGCAAGTCCCTTATGTGCCGGGGTACAAAACGGGGTACATGGCAAATAGAAAAAGGGACCTGCAGTTATGCAAGTCCCTTATATCTTTTTGGTTGCGGGGGAAGGATTTGAACCTTCGACCTTCGGGTTATGAGCCCGACGAGCTACCAGACTGCTCCACCCCGCGTCAGAAGGGATACACTACCTCAGTCGATCTGGATTGTCAATTTATTAATTGATTGATCTGAAGAAAAATCACTGGGCTGTCGTTCGAATGTGAAAGCTTGTCGGTAGGGGGCATTTCAGGTATAACAGCGGAACTGTCGACTTTATTACTGGAAAATTATGTCCGAAGATTTAACCATAGACCTGGAGCACGCCCTGGTTCTGCGCAACCAGGGGGCCCTGCTGGTGGATGCCCGAACCCCGGCTGAATTCGCCGAGGCGACCATTCCCGGCGCCATCAACGTGCCGATTTTCAGCGACGCCGAGCGGGTCGAGGTCGGTACCCTCTACAAGCAGCAGAGCAAGCAGGTCGCTCGCCGCCTCGGGGTTCGGCTGGTGGCGCCGAAAATCCCCGCGTTGATCGAACAGGTCGAGGCGGCCTGGCAGCAGGGGAGTGGGCCGGTTATCGTTTTCTGCTGGCGCGGTGGCATGCGCAGCAAGGCGTTGACCTCCTTTCTCAACCTCGCCGGAATTCCCGCTCGTCAGTTGCAGGGCGGGCACAAGCGTTTTCGCACTTACGTCTGCGATTTTTTCGAGCGTGGTCAGTGGGGGCGGCTGCTGGTGCTGCGTGGCATGACCGGGGTTGGCAAGACCCGGCTGCTCAAGCAACTCGCCGGCGATGGTTATCCGGTCATCGATCTGGAGGGGCTGGCCGGTCACCGGGGCAGCGCTTTCGGTGCCCTGGGACTGCCGCCGCAGCCGAGTCAGAAGAGTTTCGAGGCGGCCCTG
>JAQYVZ010000197.1 GCA_030145205.1 Desulfuromonadales bacterium
TTGCAGCCAGCGTCCGCCTCTGCTGGTCTTCTGGATTGGCCCAGGCCTCGCCGACATAGAGATAACCAGCTTGGTCGAGAGCTAATCCACGGATATCTCCGCTGCTGGCAGACGGTCGCCAGCCTTCCTTTGGCAACCCGGATGACATCGTAGCTTTGGCGTTCTCCACAAATTGGTGGGAACCACCCTTCTATCAGGGACTCTCTGGCCCATTGCTTTGTTCGGCTCTCCAGGGGGGCATAGCCTCTTCGCAGGGACTCCGGTCGTAGATCCCGGGACCAGGTTACGATTGGATGCTCTCCCCCAAAACCATCTCGTCTCCAGGTTTGATGCCGTTTCCGACTGACTCCTTCGCCAGTAACATGACCCTGGAGACTTGCTATATCTGTTGCTTCAACTTCCTGGGATCGTAAACCTCCTCTGAGCGCCACATCGACAGGATGATCGAGGCAATCTGACGTGCGATGGTCAGCTTCGCCAAATTTGGTTTCGTGCCACCCTCCAACAGCTGCACGTAATGGCGGTACAACGGTTCGTCCTTGGCGCACTGGATGACCGTGGTAGCCGCACCTTTGAAGATCGCTTTTAGCGTGCGGTTGCACGTGCGGTTCAGACCACGGGTCTGCTGGACTGGCGCTCTTACCCATTCGCCGTCCTGTGTACGCACCCAGTCCGATGAACTGCGCATCACCACCGCCAGACCACTGTAAGCCCAGAAAGACCGCTTGTTCGCGAACCGATAGGGGGTGACCACCACGGACAACATTTGGGCGGTCCGGATCCTTCCCATCCCTGGACAAGTTTTCAGAATGCGATAGATCGCATGCTTGCGAGCTTCGCCAAGCATCTCCCTCTCGGCGCGATGCTGCAGCTCGCTCAACGCATCGCATTGCTGGTAAAGCAGTTCGGCCCGGAAACGGGCTTTGACCGGCAACTCCCCGAGCCAATCTTCTCGAGTCGTGGGTGCATACACACCTGCACCACCCACGTTGACACCGCGCGACCGATAAAGGCCCTTGATCCGGTTCTTTACCCGAACCGTGTCGCTCACAAGGACCGTGTAGGCCCGGCTGAGTTCTGCCAGCTGCCCGAAGGCCGCTCGCTTCTTGTAAATCCGGGTTTTGATCGCACCGATCCGCAGCTTCTCGGCCAAGTCGAAGGCATCGATCTGATCGCTCCTCGGCCCCCGGCTCTCCCCGACACGGGCAACTACCATCTCCTGCACATGAGGCGAAAGCACTTCGTAGAGCCAGTTGGCGTGCGTTCCCTCCTCGATACAAAGATGACGATTCCCCGGAATGGTAAGAAGAAAGTTGATCAGAATTTGAGCATTGGTCTCGATGACATGTGACTGCAGGCGCTTGCCGCTGGGTCCAACAACGGCCACCGTGCAGCTTGACGAGTGGGCGTCCAATCCTATATACCTGTCCATAGGCGTTCTCCTTTTCTGTTGAGGGTTCATTTGTTTGAAGCAACGACATTGTGCCCTCAACCAGCGGAGAACGCCAATCTTTGTGCTTTATGTTTTTGGAGGGTAGTGGGGTGCTTTGATTTGCGGACGCCATGCCCCTATAATGCCT
>JAQYVZ010000198.1 GCA_030145205.1 Desulfuromonadales bacterium
TTCAACTACCCAACTAGCCTCCCAGGCGACGGGATCAAACATATGACGATCAACGGCTTTCAGCTTACCGACGAGCTATGACTGAATCTGGTGTTTTGAGGGTTTGAAGGTTGGCGGCGTATCTGGTTGTTTTGTCGTTGTGAGACAGCAATCCAACCGAAGGAGATACATCACCATGGAAACGACTAACATTGTTGATTTTGCACGTCGAGACGGGATGACGGACGCGTTGACGGATTTGCTGAGAACGGGAGCGCAGCAATTGATCGCGACAGCCGTTGAGGCCGAACTTGAAAGCTATCTGGCGCAATTTGCCGGCTTGCGCACAGAGGTAGGTCACGCGGCTGTGGTACGCAATGGACATCATCCGGCCCGGCCATTCCAAACCGGCATTGGCCCTGTGAGCGTGCGGATACCAAAGGTCCGCTCAAAGGACGGCACACCGGTGACATTTCGCTCTGCCCTGGTGCCACCCTATGTGCGCAGAACCAAGACGTTGGAAGCGGCCTTGCCATGGCTTTACCTCAAAGGCGTTTCCAGCGGCGAAATGGGCGCGGCTCTCAAGGTTCTTCTGGGGCCTGATGCCGCTGGCTTGTCGGCGAATACTGTGTCGCGGCTCAAGCGTGATTGGGCAAAAGAGTACGACGGCTGGAGAGACGCTGCGTTGGATGACGAACCGGTCGTCTATATCTGGGCTGACGGCGTCCACAGTGGCCTTCGAGGCGAGAATGACAAGCTCTGCGCACTTGTAATTGTTGGCGTAACTGCCCGTGGCCAAAAGCGGTTCCTGGCCATCGAGGACGGGGTGCGCGAGTCTACTCAAAGCTGGCGCGAGGTTTTGTTGAACCTCAAAAGCCGTGGCATGAACGCGCCCAAACTTGCCATCGGGGACGGCGCAATGGGGTTTTGGGCCGCGCTGGAACAAGTGTATCCTGAGACCCGCCAGCAGCGTTGCTGGCAACATAAAACGATGAATGTGCTGAACTGCCTTCCCAAGCTGTCTCAGCCAAAGGCAAAGGCTGCGATCCACGATATATGGCAGGCCGAGACCAAATCTGATGCGGAAAAGGCGTTCGATCTGTTCATCAAAACCTATGAGCCCAAATATCCCAAGGCGACGCTATGCCTGCAAAAAGATCGCGAGGAACTCATGGCGTTCTTCGACTTCCCAGCCCAACATTGGCAAAGCATCCGCACCAGCAATCCTATTGAATCCGCCTTCGCCACCATCCGGCACCGCACCAAGCGCTCGAAAGGCTGTCTCTCACGAGATGGTATGCTGCACATGATGTTCAAGCTGGGGCAATGCGCCGAGCAAAACTGGAGGAGGCTACGCGGCTTTGACTACCTCGCCAAAGTCATCACAGGCGTCACGTTCAAAGACGGTATTGAAACCACCAAACCCAGCCAGATCGCCGCATGACCAACAAAACTCAAACACCAGATTTGACAATAACTCGGTTCCTGGCTGCTCCACACATTTGCCATGGCCGCAGTATCGCTTTCCCGAAATGCCCGGTAGAACTCCGTGTTAACCGCAAGAACCGCGTCGCGATCTGTCCCGGACTGGGCATCGGC
>JAQYVZ010000199.1 GCA_030145205.1 Desulfuromonadales bacterium
AGATTGGCATTCATCGCGTAGCGCCGCGCAACCTGAGCAACCGAAACCCCAGCCACCCGCGCCTGCGCACAGATCGACCGCTTCTCTTCGTCTGACCAAATCCGCTTCTTCTGGCCTTTCTTGCCCGCCATCGCTCACCTCAAGATGTCCACTATCAATGGTGGACATCTAGC
This sequence comes from Desulfuromonadales bacterium, assembly GCA_030145205.1. GTDB lineage: Bacteria > Desulfobacterota > Desulfuromonadia > Desulfuromonadales > BM103 > JAQYVZ01. The sequence continues at coordinate 174 of JAQYVZ010000199.1, forward strand.
AGGCACTCCTTCCCGCCGTCAGAGCGGGACAACCGGACGCTTATACCAAGCGCAGAAATCACTGACCTGTCTGTGCCCAATCTCTCATTCCGATTGATGTAATGGTTTGTGGCTGATTGATGAGATTGCTCCATGCCTCGCAAGCTGCATCGACGATGGCATCGTAGGTTTCAAAGACTCGGTTCGAGAGCCAGTTGGATCGCATGTATTGCCAGACATTCTCCACCGGGTTCAGTTCTGGTGACTTGGATGGCAGCAGAATGGCGGTAATGTTCTTGGGCATTGTGAGCTTGCTGGTCGAGTGCCAACCCGCCCGATCCATCAGCACGACGGCATGGGCTTTGCGGGCGACCTGTTTGCTGATCTCTTCGAGATGTAGTTGCATGCCCTCGGTATTGGCGATTGGCAGGACCAAGGCGGCGCCGGTACCGCGCTTCGGGCAGATGGCACCGAACAGATAGGTATTCTGATAGCGCTGATCGGCAGGCAGGCGGGGCCGTGTCCCCTTGCGCGCCCAGATGCGCACCCGCCCGTTCTTTTGCCCGATGCGGGCTTCATCCTGGAACCACAGCTCAATTGGCGTGCCTTGCGGCAGGTCAGCTATGTGCGTCGCCAGTGTGTTGGCGAAGTTTTTTTTAAAAGCCTCGATCACCTGCGGCTCTTGCGCAGGATGCTGCGGGCGACCCGAGATGTGGGAGAAGCCGAGGGCGGCCAGATAGTCGGAGATGACGCTTTTTGAGCACGTCACCCCGAAACGCTCATCGATTATCCGAACCAGATCGATACGTCGCCACCGCACAACACCATCGGTCTTCCGGTTTGGTCCCGTTTCAACGATTTGAGCCAGTTCCTGCATCTGCTCATCGCTCAGCAAACGGGGGCGCCCGGCCCCCTCCCGGTTTACCAATCCTTCCGGGCCATCTTCATTGAAACGAAGGACCCAATCCCTCAATGTCTGGCGATCCATCCCGCCAATTCGTGCAGCCTCTGTCCTGTTCATGCCGTCATAAACAGCTGCGAGGGCCAGCAACCGACGTATCTGGCGATTGTCGCGGCATCGGCGCGATAACTGACGCAGGATGGGAGCAGTGAAATCACGGCGAAGAGGTATGGCAGCAGACATGGCAAATCTCCTTTGCCATGGTGAATCAGAAAATCACTGTCTTGTGAATCCCCAGAGAGTCAGAAATTGCTGACTTTGGTATAACCTCCCTCAGAGATCGCGTAAGTCGTTGAGATCTGTTGATACTGGGTAACCTTGAGAACACCCACCGTCGGTTTTCAGGCTATACCCGGGGTTTTGCAGGTGCTATTCGATCGCTTCGACCGGTCCTCCGGCTTTCTGCCATGCGGTGAAGCCGCCGGGAATGTGCGCAACGTTTATCAGGCCCAATTCATTGGC
>JAQYVZ010000200.1 GCA_030145205.1 Desulfuromonadales bacterium
GTGGGCATCTCAACCACGACGGAGACCTACGGCAACGCACTGGCGATCGCTGCCAGGATCAAGGAGCGCTCCCCGGGCACCCACGTGGTGCTCGGCGGCGCGCATCCCACCATCCTGCCTCAGGACGTGCTTGCCGAGGAGCCCGTGGACTACGTGGTCGTCGGCCCTGGTGAGGAGACCATGATCGGCCTTGCACGGTACTTGTGCCGCGGTGAGGGCGACCCAGCGTCGATCAGAGGGCTGGGTTATACCGATGGCGAGATGCATTTCAACCCGCGTGCAGAGCTTCCGCACCCGGATGATCTGCCGCTGCCTGCGCGCGACCTGTTCCCGCTCGACTTCTACAAAGACGGCTGGAACGTGCTCACGTCGACCGGCAGCTGTCCGTATCGCTGCTCGTTCTGCTCGGCATCATCGCTCTGGAAGGGTCAGCGCAGAATGCGGAGCGCTGAGAGTATCGTTTCGGAGCTGGAGCACCTCGTGTCCGTGTACGGCATCGACCGCGTGTTCTTTACCGACGACATCTTCACGCTCAACCGTCGTTGGGTGACAGAGCTCATGGCGGCGATGTCCGCTATGGACAGTCCCGTGAAATGGGGCTGCGCCACACGGGTCGATCAGGTGGACGCGGAGTTGATTCAAACCATGGCGGATACGGGATGCACCGGGATCCAGTTCGGCGTCGAGTCCGGCGCCCAAGAGATCCTGGACTCCGTGAAAGGTATTGAGAAGTCCCAGGTCATGGACGCGGTGCGCGCCTCGGTTGAGGCGGGGATCGACGCGGTCTGCTCGTTCATGGTGCCGTTCCCCGAGGATACCCGAGAGACACTCGCCGAGAGCCTTGAGTTCATGCGTGAGATTCGCGACGCAGGTGCGCGCATCTTTCTCTCATATACGTGTCCGTTCCCCGGCACTCTGTTCTTCGACTCCGCCGAGGAGCTGGGCATTCGAATCCTGAGCGACACGTGGGATGAGTTCGACGCCAAGCACGTGGTGATGGAGACCGCCAACCTTACTGCCGCGGAGATCCATGAGATCACCGAGCACATGGCAGCCGAGCTGGGCATGCGTAGAAGCGACATCCCCAAGACAGCACAGACATTAGAAGCAGAGAGAGCATCACTCAGGGCGTGACTGTTGTTTCCGGAGAGCACCGCTTGTTCGAATCGTGAGCGTGCTCTTCGGGGCCAACAACGTGCCGAGCGTTGTGGCTTCACTGCCCGTGGGCGCTTACCCCTCAAGCGCGCACAGGTCTTTCGCACGGGAGTTGCCACAGCAGGCAACACGTGCGACGGCAAGGACTAACGTGACGGACCACTCCACCATATCCCTCCCCTAGGAGTCGGGACACACGGGCACGCAAAAGGGGAGCCGGGCTGTCGGGCCCGGTTCCCCTTCGCATACACCGGAAACCCTCGATCAACGTGTACCGGAGGTGTATTTCGTGCGGCGCAGGCGAGGAGGTTTCAGTTTCCGAGTGCGCTAGTGGAGTTCATCTATCAATAATCAATACTTGTCAGAACAGCAGAGAAACCACAAACACACGCATGGAACGGTGTCAACACTCGGCGAA
>JAQYVZ010000201.1 GCA_030145205.1 Desulfuromonadales bacterium
CCCCTCAGGGAACATGCCTGCTGGCACGGTGGGCTCAGGGCTCTGCACCTCGAAGTCGGTGATCGCGGCGAGCGCGGTGGAGTCATCGGCCAGCGGCTGCACGAACACGACTGCAGCCCACGGGATCATCACCCGCGGATAGGGACGATGTATCTCACCGCCGAAACGCGCGAGCATGTTGGGGTCTGTGTCGTCGCCCTCATTCAGATCAACGGAGCCGCTGTTCTCGACGAAGAATGCATCGTCGAAGACGAGGAATGTGCCGTCGGTGAGGTCACTGCTCTTGCCGAAGATCATGCCCTGATTGGCCAAGGTCACGACCTGCCACTCACCGACTGCCATCGGAGTCGCTGTGTCGATGTCCATCGGCGCTTCATCGTCCGAACTGACAGCATCCGGCGAGCCATTGTCCTCGGCAACCGGTTCATCAGAGCCGCATGCCGTGAGGCCGAACATGAGTACAAGGGCGAGGGCTGCGATGAGCAGCCCCCACTTGAGGTTCTTCTGAGTCATGAGTGTCCTTACCATGTGATGATTATGTTCAGAGTCCCGGGCAGATTCCCATCATCCACCCACAGCATGCCCGCTCCATCCACCCAAGCTGCTGGCGCAGTAGCGAACGGTACTCCGGGACCCCATGACACCACCGCAACCGCACCCACCGGATAAGTGAAGCCTGTCGCATACGTGCCCGCCATGGTGGTCAAGATTTGCCTGGACGCCACATTGGGCATACCAGTGATCGAGCCCGTGACGGTGAGGTCCCCGACAACGGAAACGTCATTGCCGAATGTCGCGTCGCCCGTCACGCCAAGCGTGCCGTTGAGCGCAGTGTTGCCGGCAACAGTGAGTGTTCCACCAACGTACGTAACACCCGTAGCCGGGTTGACTCTGAACTCGCCGGCCCCGACGTTCAGTATGCCCGCGAGTCGAGTTGTGCCAGCGACGTTGAGTGCTCCGCCAACCTGCGTCACACCCGCAACCGGATCAACCCTGAACTCGCCGGCCCCGACGTTCAGTAGGCCCGCGAGTCGAGTTGTGCCAGCGACGTTGAGGTTGCTCCCGAACGTGGCAACGCCCGCGTTCGTGATGTTCCACGTGTTCGCGTTGGTATTAATGGCGGGAGCAAGAACCGACGTCGTGAAGGTACCCGTACCGGCGCTCACGGCCGCGGCAGCCATATCCCCCGTCGCGTTGATGTCACCGCTGAACCAGCCATTGGTGGCGAACACGTCCCCGGTGAACCAGCCGGAGCCGACGTTAAGCGAGGCTGCGTCGAGCATGCCTGCGACGTTCACGTCGCTTCCCGCGGTAATGGTTTCGGCCACAGAAGCGGCACCGTTTGCGGCCACGTCGTTGAAGGTGGCGTTTCCGGCACCAGTGATGATCCAGTTGCCGAGCCTGCTGCGCACGTTCCTGAATCGACCAATGTCCGCAGAGACCTCACCGGAGAAGAAACCGGATGCCGCGTTGATCGAGGCCGCGTTCACCACACCGGCCACGTTCACATCGCTGCCAGCAGTGATCGTCTCACCCACGGATGCTGCA
>JAQYVZ010000002.1 GCA_030145205.1 Desulfuromonadales bacterium
GATGGCGCGACCGTGATGGAATCGCCAGTGTGAACACCCATCGCATCGAAGTTTTCGATCGAACAGATGATGACCACGTTGTCGGCGAGGTCACGCATGACCTCGAGTTCAAACTCTTTCCAGCCAATCAGCGATTCCTCCACCAGGATTTCATTCGTTGGTGAGGCGTCTATACCGGTGATCGCCATGGTCTTGTATTCTTCAAGATTGTAGGCGATGCCGCCGCCGGTGCCACCCAGCGTAAACGAGGGTCGGATGATGGCAGGAAAACCGACATCTTCAACGACTGCCAGCGCCTCATCGTAGTTATGCGCCAGCCCGGAACGAGGCACATCGACCCCGATCCTCTCCATGGCTGCCTTGAACAGGGTCCGGTCTTCCGCCATTTCAATAGCTGGGAGTTTTGCACCGATCAACTCGACACCGAATTTATCCAGAGTCCCGTCTTTGGCAACCGCCACGGCGCAATTCAGGGCTGTCTGCCCGCCGAGGGTGGGCAACAGGGCATCCGGGCGCTCTTTCTCGATAATGCGGGCCAGGGTCTCCGGCTGGACCGGTTCAATGTACGTGCGATCCGCAAAATCGGGATCGGTCATGATTGTCGCCGGATTGGAGTTCAGCAGGACGACCTCATAGCCCTCCTCCTTGAGCGCCTTGCAGGCCTGGGTACCGGAATAATCAAACTCACAGGCCTGGCCGATAACAATCGGGCCGGCTCCTATGATCAGGATTTTTTTAAGGTCAGTTCTCTTCGGCATAATTTTCCTTCATCTCAATCTTTTTGTAACGCCTTACGCGTTGCGGTTCTGCCAGTTTTCCATCAACTTGATGAACTCGTCAAACAGGTAACGGGCGTCGTGTGGCCCGGGTGATGCCTCCGGGTGATACTGAACGGAGAAGGCAGGCATCTCGGCGTGACATACCCCTTCGACGGTGCCGTCATTCAGGTTGGTATGGGTGATTGCGACCTGATCAGGGATGCTTTCTGCCACGACGGCAAAACCGTGATTTTGGGACGTAATCTCCACGTTGTGGCCATCGCCGCGCTGCACCGGCTGGTTGCCGCCACGGTGGCCAAACTTGAGCTTGAACGTTTGACCGCCCAAAGCGATAGAGAGCAACTGGTGGCCCAGACAAATGCCGAACAAGGGCACCTTACCCAACAACTCGCGAATATTGTCCTGGGCATAGGTGATCGGCTCTGGATCGCCAGGACCGTTGCTGAGGAACACTCCGTCCGGCTGCATCGCTAGAACGTCAGCAGCCGGCGTTGTGGCCGGCACGACGGTGACGTCACAGCCGCAGGCAACCAGGTTGCGCAGGATATTGCGCTTGATGCCGAAGTCGTAAGCAACAACTTTGAAACGGCTGTCAGCCACTTGTGACGTATAGCCCTCTTCCAGGACCCAAGGGCCCTCGGTCCAGCCGTATGATTCCTGACAGGTAACCTCCTTGACCAGGTCGAGTCCGACAATCGATGGAGCCTTGCGCGCCTTGGCGACCAGGCTGTCAGCGTCAAGATCAAGCGACGAAATAATACCAGTCTGGGCGCCCTTATCACGGATGTGTCGGACCAGGGCGCGGGTATCAATCCCCTGGATGCCGATAATGTCGTGTTCTTTCAGATAAGCATCCAGTGTCATCTCCGAGCGCCAGTTGCTCGGTACTTCACTTGCTTCTTTCACCACGAACCCGGCCAGGTGCGGCTGCCACGATTCGACATCCTCCTGGTTGACACCGTAGTTGCCGATCAATGGGTAGGTCATCGTGACGATTTCGCCGCGATAGGACGGATCGGTCAGAATTTCCTGGTAGCCGGCCATGCTGGTGTTGAACACCACTTCACCGGTTGTTTCGCCGGTCGCACCAAGCGTCCGGCCATAAAAGACTCTGCCGTCTGCCAGAGCCAAAGCTGCCTTCATAGTGAGACTCCCTCTTGACCTGCCTCTCTGTTCATGAGGACAGGCCTGTCTTCATCTAGTTGTTTATGTTTATCGTTTTAAGTCTATGTTCTTCAATTACTTTTTGTAAGCAATTTTTCCATCAACAATCGTACAGAGTGCGGTCCCCTGCAGCTCCCAGCCGTCAAACGGTGTATTTTTGCTTTTGCTTGCCAGTTCCTGGGCGGTCAGGGTCCACTTCAGGTCCGTATCGATGACAGTCACGTCAGCAGGCGAACCAACCTCCAGAGTGCCGACCGGCAAGTTGAGAGCATTGGCCGGACCGCAGGTCAGCAGTTCGACCATGCGATTCAGGTCAATCACCCCGTCGCGCACCAGTTGCAGGGAGAGTGGCAGGGCCGTTTCCAGCCCGACCACACCGTTCATGGCAATATTGAACTCAACGTTTTTTTCATCGAGATGGTGCGGCGCATGATCGGTAGCAATGGCGTCAATGGTTCCGTCAGCCAGACCGGCCAGAACCGCCTGGCGATCTTCGTCGCTGCGTAGCGGCGGGTTCATTTTGGCGTTGGTGTTGTAGCCGCGGACTGCATCGTCGGTTAAGCTGAAGTGGTGCGGAGTGGCCTCGCAAGTGACTGGGACACCGCGTTTTTTGGCCTGCCGGACAATATCAACAGAGCCTTTGGTCGAGACATGACAGACATGCAGGCGACAACCGGTAAATTCAGACAGCATGACGTCGCGCGCCGTTGCTGCGTCCTCTGCGACCCACGGGATGCCTTTCAGCCCGAGTTCCGTAGCGACCGGACCGTCGTTCATGACGCCGGAGCCAACCAACTCAAGATGTTCAGCATGCGTGGCAATCACCAACCCAAAAGGTCTGGCGTATTCCATGGCACGGCGCATCATTTCAGCATTGGCCACCGGCACACCGTCATCCGACAGCGCGTAACAGCCTGCTTCCTTCAATTCGCCCATTTCCGACAGGGTTTCGCCTTTCATCCCCTTGGTGATGCTGGCAATCGGGAAAACCCGGCAGAAACCTTCCAGGGCAGCCTTATTGAGAATGTATTCGGTCACTGTCAGGTTGTCGTTGACCGGCTTGGTGTTCGGCATGCAGGCAATTGAGGTGAAGCCGCCATGTACGGCCGCTTTGCTGCCGGAAACAATATCTTCCTTGTATTCGAGACCCGGATCACGCAAGTGAACATGGATATCGATCAGGCCAGGTGTGACCAGTTTGCCGGTAGCGTCAATCACTTCGGCATCATCTGCAGAAATTGCGTCGCCAATCGCCGCAATCTGACCATCTTCGATCAGGATATCACGAACTGCGTCCATCTTCTGGGCGGGGTCGATAACCCGGCCACCCTTGATAATCAGCTTTTTCATGTTTATTAACCTTTCCATCCGTATCGTCAAAGGCTGTCTACTGGTCCTGCATCGAATCTACACCGCTGACCAGGTACAAAAGAGCCATCCGCACTGCGACGCCGTTTTCAACCTGGTTGAGGATGACGTTCTGCGGACCATCGGCAACATAAGATGAGATTTCCACACCGCGGTTCATCGGTCCAGGGTGCATCACGATAGCATCCGGCTTGGCGAGCGTCAGATTCAAGGGGTTGAGACCGTAGAAACGGGCGTACTCGCGCAGGCTGGGCAAGAGCGTCTTGCTCTGACGTTCCATCTGGATACGCAGCATCATCACCACATCTGCATCCTGAATCGCGTCGCGCAGGTCGTGAAAGACAGAAACATTACCCAGCCTTTCAATCCCCGGCGGCACCATGGTGCCCGGGCCAGCCAGACGAACATTGGCGCCCATGCGGGTCAGGGCGTAGATGTTGGATCGGACAACCCGACTGTGGGTGATGTCGCCAACAATGGCGACCTCAAGGCCCTTGAGAGTGCCCTTGTGCTCACGTATGGTCATCAGGTCAAGCAGCGCCTGGCTGGGGTGCTCGTGAGCACCATCGCCGGCGTTGACAATCGAGCAGCCAACCCGATCAGCCAGGTAGTGGGGAGCACCGGAGTGGCCATGCCGGATCACGATAATGTCCGGGGACATCGCCTCAATATTGCGAGCGGTGTCTTCCAGGGTTTCTCCTTTGACGACAGAAGACGTCGATCCGGAGATATTAACCGTATCCGCCGAGAGCCGCTTGCCGGCAATCTCGAAAGAAAGTCGGGTCCGGGTGCTTGCTTCGAAGAACGCATTGATAATCGTCTTGCCGCGTAGCGTCGGCACCTTCTTGATGTCTCGTGAGTTGATCTCTTTGAAGCTGTCGGCTGTATCGAGAATCAACTGGATGTCTTCAGCAGACAGGGGCTCAATCCCCAGAATGTGTTTATGTCGAAAAGCCATACCTCTCCTCCCTGAACGGTCAGCCGGGTCTGTTCCCGGTTTACGATTTAATCAGACGGACTTCTTCAGGTGCACCCTTCTCATCGAAGCGGACTTCCACTTTTTCCTGGGACGCAGTCGGAACGTTGCGGCCAATGTAGTCGGCCCGGATCGGGAGTTCTCTATGCCCACGGTCGATCAGGACCGACAGCTGGATACACGAAGGTCGACCAAAATCCATGAGCGCATCCATCGCGGCGCGGATGGTCCGGCCGGTGTAGAGTACGTCATCGACCAGGACGACTTTTTTGCCGTCCAGGGCAAAGGGGATTTCCGTTTTGCCGACCGGCAAACTGCCTCGGGCAGCCAGGTCGTCGCGATACATTGTGATGTCAACAGCGCCAATGGGGACCTCTTCACCCTCTATGTCGACAATCCGCTGACGAATCAAGGTCGCCAGAAGATCACCTCCAGTGCGGATGCCAACCAGTACCAGGTCCTTGCTCCCCTTGTTGTTCTCCAAAATCTCATGTGCGATTCTGGTCAGAGCTCGGGTAATCCCGGCCTGGTCCAGAATAACCGTTTCCGTCTGGGCCATACGCTTGCTCCTTGTCAAAGTTGTGCCTGGGAACGGGGCAACATATTTCGATCCCCCACCTCCCCTGCAGGCATAAAAAAATACCTCTCCGTCATAGGCGGAAAGGTATCGTCAGATTTTTTGTGCACGTCACGCGCATTATGATGAGCCACCCTTGCTAATCTCTCTGGATTAACTTAAAAGGAGACGTTTACGTCAATTTAGTTCAGAGACTATACCAGCAGTTTTCCTTAGAGTCAATTGGAATTGGCTACACAGGGAGGCATGTGTTTCTCTGTAAAAACAATATGTTACTCTATTTTTCTGCCAATGCGGCTCCACCTGGGCCACATTTTCTCATGATCCCATGACCAGTACTTAATGAATGCCAATCCCTTGACGGCGGTTTTGTCGACAAAGCCCCAGAAGCGACTATCAAACGAGCGGTCACGGTTGTCACCCATCACAAAATATTTATTGGGCGGCACAGTAATCGTTCGCATATTGTCCCGAGGCCCCTGAGTCGTGTTCGACTCCTTATAAACTTGCTGGTCAATGCGGAAAGGCTTGCCGTTCAGGTAGACCTGTTTATCGCGAATAGCAACTGTGTCACCGGGGACTCCGATGACGCGCTTGATAAAATCCCTGCGCTTGAAGTAGGACTTGTCATGGTCTTCCGGAAATTCGAACACAATCACGTCGCCGGTTTTCGGCTCGCGCATCGACAGGTAACGCTCGTCCGAAAAAGGCAGGGTCACTCCGTAGACAAATTTGTTGACCAACAGATGGTCACCGATCAACAGGGTATCTTCCATCGATCCTGACGGTATTTTGAAAGCCTGCACCACGAAAGATCGGATGATCAGGGCCAGAACGGCCGCAATGACCAGAGCCTCAGTCCAATCACGCAGCTTCGATTTTTGCGGTTTGGCTGATACTGGCTTCTCTTTTCTACTGAAAATTGCCGACATTACTTACTTTCCTTGACTTTAAGAATGGCCAGAAACGCCTCCTGGGGCAGTTCGACGTTGCCGACCTGCTTCATCCGCTTTTTGCCCTCTTTCTGCTTCTCGAGGAGTTTGCGCTTCCGAGTGATGTCGCCACCGTAGCATTTGGCAGTCACATCCTTACGTAGGGCCTTGACCGTCTCCCGGGCAATAACCTTGCCGCCGATCGCCGCCTGAATGGCTACTTCAAACTGCTGACGCGGTATAAATTCTTTCATCTTCGCTGCCAGCTCCCGGCCACGGTACTGAGCCTTGTCACGATGGACAATCAGTGACAGGGCATCGACCGGGTCACCGTTGATCATGATGTTCAGACGGACCAGACTGCTGGGTCGGTAGTCGAGGTGTTCATAATCGAGCGACGCATAGCCGCGTGACAAAGTTTTCAATCGATCGTAAAAATCGAGAACGATCTCATTGAGTGGCAGCTCATACACCAACATGACCCGTGATGAAGTCAGATACTTGATCTCGCGCTGACGGCCACGTTTCTCCTCGCACAGGGACAGGACGCCGCCCACGAATTCGTTGGGAACGTGAACGCTGGCCAGAATGAAAGGCTCTTCAATCTTGTCGATATATTGGACGTCAGGGAGCTTGTTGGCGCTGTCAACGCGGAGAACTTCCCCTTTGACGGACGTCACCCTATAGACAACTGTCGGGGCGGTCGTGATCAGCTCAACACCGAACTCTCGCTCCAGTCGTTCCTGGATAATTTCCATGTGTAGCAAGCCGAGGAAGCCACACCGGAAGCCGAAGCCGAGGGCGGCGGAGTTTTCCGGCTCGAACGAAAAGGAGCTGTCGTTGAGGCTCAGTTTTTCCATGGCATCTCGCAGGTCGTCATAATCGCCAGAGTCGACCGGGTAGAGCCCGGAAAATACCACCGGCTTGACTTCCTGAAAGCCGGGCAACTGCTGCTCGGCGGGACGCTTCACGTGAGTAATGGTATCGCCGACCTTGGCATCCTTGACAACCTTGATGCTAGCAGTGATAAAGCCGACCTCACCGGCGGAGAGGGAGCCAATATCCTTGAGGTGCGGCGAAAAGACACCAACCTTGAGGACTTCATGTTCACTTTTACTGGCCATCAGGCGAATGCGGTCACCCTTGCGGATAACGCCATCGACGAGCCGAATTAGAACAACAACCCCCTGGTAGGAATCATACCAGGAGTCAAAAATCAACGCCTTGAGGGGAGCCTCGGGGTCGCCAGTCGGCTGCGGAACCTTTTCGACAATCGCCTCAAGGGTATCCTGGACACCCAATCCTGTTTTTGCGCTGGCTAAGACCGCTTCACTGGCATCAATGCCGATGATTTCTTCGATCTCGTCACGAACCCGTTCCGGCTCGGCACTCGGCAGGTCTATTTTGTTCAGAACCGGCACAACTTCCAGATCCTGCTCGATGGCAAGGTAGACATTGGCCAGGGTTTGCGCCTCAACCCCCTGAGAGGCATCAACCACCAACAACGCTCCTTCGCAGGCCGCCAGAGAACGACTGACTTCGTAGCTGAAATCAACATGCCCCGGGGTGTCGATCAGGTTGAGAACATACTCTTCACCGTTCTGAGCAGTGTAAAGTAAGCGAACGGCCTGGGCTTTGATAGTAATACCCCGCTCGCGCTCAAGTTCCATTTTGTCGAGAAATTGGTCGGTTCGCTCTCGATCCGACAGGGTTCCTGTCGCCTCAAGCAAGCGGTCCGCCAGAGTTGACTTGCCATGGTCGATATGGGCGATAATCGAAAAATTTCGGATATGCGATTGCTTCATTTATGGGTAACCAATCCTGTTTGCACGTAATTTTTAAAAATAGCGAGATCGCTCGAGAATGTAAACATAAAACCTCTCAGGTGAGGTTGTCGGACGCACTCATTCATTAAATACGTGTCCAGCTCGATGGCCGAAACGAATGGATGGTTTATTTCTCGCCCTGTCCGGGGTATTATAATCATCGTTTCCAGCTTATATGCAGACAAGGATATATATGCGACTGATCACTGAAATGATTGGAGAAAGTTGTGTCAGGTATGCAGATACCTGCGCATTTCGGGTCAAAGCCGCCGGCAAATGGCACGACCATAGTTATCGTGAGCTCTGGCAAGAGTCGGACGAGATTGCGGCAGGCTTGCTTGATTGGGGACTGAAACCGGGTGATCGCTGTGCCCTGATTGCGCCCTCTTCGCCGGCCTGGGTCAAGGCATATCTGGGCATTCTCAAGGCCGGCGGTATCGCCGTCCCGGTTGACAAAGAACTCAAGCAGGGGGAACTCCGCCATATCCTCTCCGATTGTAGCGCACGGCTATTATTTACCGAGCAGAAGTACCTGGACACAATCCTGGATATTGTTGCCGATCTGCCCATCCTTAAAAAAATCATTCAGCTGAACCTTGCAACGCCTCAAAATCATGACCTGACGCCTAAAACTGAAGCGGCGATGACAACTCTCCTGAAAACCTGGCGCGGGCTGATAGACCGCTACCAGGTCGCCGAGGAGGATGCTCGTCCACTGGAGGAGCTTGCTGAAGGGATTTACGGCCTGCTTGTCCCTGATAAGGAAAAGTTCGTCAAGAAAAAGGGCAAAAGTCTGTTGGAACATCTGGATGACAGTCGCCATCGCGCCTTGATGAAACTGCAACCGGAGCCGCTCGCTGAATTCTCGATCAAGGCGAAGATCCCGAAGGTTGCCTGCACGCCGACCGACACCGCCGTAATTTTATATACTTCTGGAACAACTGGCCGTTCGAAAGGGGCCATGTTGTCCCATCATAATATTACCAGCAACATTGACGCAGCCCTTCAGCGCTTCGACTTGGATGACACGGTCAGGATGCTGTCCTTTCTGCCGATTAACCATGTGTTCGAGCAGGTCTGCGGCATCCTTCTGCCCCTCTCGATCGGCGGCAATGTCGCATTTGCTGAAAGCCTCAAACAGCTGGGGAACAACCTGGCAGAGGTCAAGCCGAATTTCCTGCTTGGCGTGCCGGCGGTGTTTCGCCTGCTGCTCGACCGGATGACCAAGAATATCCATGGTCAGACGGTTTCCCGCACACTCTTTTCCCTGAAATTGACCCGTCCGCTGGTACTGAAGAAAATCAGGGAAGCGCTTGGCGGTTCGCCGGTTTTTGTCAGCGGCGGCGCCGCTCTCGATCCGGCTGTTGCAGCAGGTCTGCAGCAACTCGGCATCACGGTCTACCAGGGCTACGGTATTACCGAAACTTCTCCGATCATTTCAGTTGAATATCCCGGGGGAACATCTCTGGGGACGGCCGGCCCTCCCCTGCCCGGCGTCGAGATCAAGATCAACCAACCTGGGAATGAGGGTGTTGGCGAAATCTGGACCAAAGGTCCGCATGTCATGCAGGGGTATTTCAATAACACACAGGCAACAGACGAAGTTTTGACTGATGGGTGGTATCACACCGGAGACCTGGGTCGTCTGGACGAAGAGGGCATGCTGCGCATCTGTGGCCGGCAGAAAAATCTGATCGTGACCGCAAACGGCAAAAACGTTTATCCCGAAGAAGTAGAAAACGAGCTACTGCAGAGTCCTCTTATCGCCGAAATCATGATTTATGGCCACAAAGTTAATGAAACGGTTGAAGAAGTGCATGCCATGATCTATCCGGATCACGATGCTCTTGACGTTCACTTCCAAAAGCAGAATCAGCCTGCGGCCAACGAGCGTGATGTGGAGGAGCTTATCCGGCAAGACGTTCTGAATTACGGTAAGAACCTGGCGAACTACAAGCGGGTCCGCCGTTTCACGCTGCGCGATGATGAATTCCCGAAAACCACCACACGCAAGATCAAGCGTTTCGTGGTTGAAGCAGATATCCGCGCTGAATAAACCACAGCCTACCACGACATTCATGTCAGGCAGGCTGTTTCAAAACATCAAGATCGGCAGAACTTTCTGCTAAGATTTATCAGCAAGTCGGCCCAGCATTCTTGACAAATGATCAGAGAGTCCGACAAATTTAACTCCGAAACCTGTCGGGTAATGGGGCTTCAACAGATTCGGGCGCCGGTTGATCCAGGTTACCAATCCTTTACACTCCACAGGAAGAGGATTAGGGCCCGGAAGTTTAAAAGCAACTTCCGCCATCTCGCCGGCAGTCACATTGAAAGGGCTGTCAACAAACATACCGCCACTGCTGATATCCAGCCCCTTCCCTTTGATTTCTTCACCATTGATCGTGACACTGACCTGAATCAGACAGCTCTGCCGATGCTCGCGGATTGCGCTCAGGAAGCAGCGGCCGACCTGCAGAAATTGGTGACGATCAAGCGGTTTCACCAGAACGGCATCGCAGGGTGACCTTTCGCAGCGTTCCTCCTGCTCTTTCTGGTTCTGATCGCAAACCAGAACAACCGGGATATCAGCCAGTTTTTCATCGGCCTTGATGGCCAGGCAGCAGTCAACCCCATCCAGTGGAAGCAAAGAACAGGACAAATAAATCAGGCTCGGAGTCTCTTCACGCAATAGGGTTAGCAGTTGGTCGCTGTCTGTTACCTCGAGAATTTCTGCCGGTGAGTTCTGCAGGAACTGTTTTTCGATAGAACGAAAAAAAGGCGATTCGTCGGCAATCACGATTTTCAGGCGTTCACTCATTCTCCCTCCATGCAGGGCAGTTGTTGACATTCAAACGACTGCCATTATGCCTCAAAAAAGCTTTCCCGACAATCCTGCTCCGCTGTAAATTACTCAACTTCAAGGTGTGCACCGACGGCCGCAAAAAAGACCTTCTTCGGGAAACGGGTATATACTTGGGCCGCTCGAATTTGACCCGTACAATGTGACAGTCCAAGCCGTTCAACATCCAAGGCTTCCAGAAAGTCCATGGTTTCGGCAAATTGTGCATCACTGGCCGGCCCAAGGTGTGTCCCGCCGACAATGGCATGCACGGGTTGCTCCCCCAGTCGGTCAAGAAAATGGCGAACCGTATTGATCAAACCGGAATGAGCGCACCCCAAAAGAATCACCAGGCCGCGACTCGTCTCAATTGCCAGAGCCGCATCGTCCCTGAAGCCGTCAGGAACCCATTGTCCGGCGCTTCCCCCGCCACAAACCAGGTGGGGATCCCCCGTCTCGGCTTGCGTAATGCGCGGGATTTGACCGCTGAAATGCAGGCCCGGGGCAACGGTCCGGAATTCCTTCGAGAGAGAGAAGTCCGCGCCGGCTTGCTCGAGAGTCGTCCTGGAATGGGGGATTCCGATAGCGCGACGTTCATGCTGTCCTTGCCAAAAGCGCTCCAGAAAGATGTCCGGGTGGGCATACACCGGCCTCGGTCCAACCAGCTCGAGGAACTCGAGTAGACCGCCGGCATGATCATAGTGCCCGTGGCTCAGGATGACCCCTTCGATGGGTGCCGGATCAATCTGAAGGGCTTCGAAGTTCCGCAAGAGGGTTTTCCCCTGGCCGGTATCAAACAGCCAGCTACGCCCATCATGCTCAATCAGACAGGCAAAGCCATGTTCACCAATGGCCGGGATCGGCCGACCGACCGTGTTTTCACAAACAATTCGTAGTTTTGTTCCCATGTGTGCTCCTGCTGGCATTCCGCAATCTCGAGTGCTATAGTGGCGCCGTTCAGCGATTTTAGGACGCGCAAACTAGATTATATGAAAATTTAGAGATATGAAAGGTGGAAACATGAACGCAGACTCATCGACCAAAAAACTCACAGGGAAGCAGGCTCGTTTTCTGCGCGGCCTCGGCCACAAATTGCAACCGGTAGTCATGATCGGCAAGCAGGAAGTATCAGACGAGGTTGTTGCCGCTGTCGATGAGGCTCTGGAAATACACGAACTGATCAAGGTCAAGTTACAGGAAGGTTGTCTGACTGACCGACGCGATGTCGCTGAACAGTTGGCCGGAGCGACGGGCTCTGCTGTTGCCCAGGTGCTGGGTAAAACCATCCTGCTCTACCGCGCGAGTGAAGAACCAACGATAAAACTGCCTTAAACGAGCAGCATCAAGTCAATATTTGCTCACACCCTCGTATGTATCTAACCGCTCACACCCGCTCAAACGGCTCGAACAGGCGTTTGTACTCATCCTGGGCGTAGCGATCCGTCATGCCGGCCACATAGTCGCAGATTACCCGCTCCTTGCCGTACGTTGTAAAGCGTTCCTGGTAACTGAGTGGCAGTAAGGTCGGGTTGTCACGGTAGCTTTCAAAAAGGCGGGTCAGGAAGCGCTCAGCCTTGATCCGCATCCGCTCGACCTTATAGTGCCGGTAGAGGCTCTGGTACAGGAAGCGTTTCAACTGACGATTTTTTCGGGTCGTGTCTCGACTGAAGCTGACCAGAGCTCCGGCATGTTGACGGACATCCTCCAAACTGTTGATCCGTGCGTCAGACAGCCGACCCCGTGTGGTCTCAACCAGATCGAGAATCAAGAAGCCGATCAGGTGACTGATGGTCTGATAAATCAGGCGCTCCCCGGTCAGACCGGGATATTTATTTTTGACCCTCTCATACGTCTGTTGCCACAGTTCAACCTGCATCAGCTCGTCAGGTTGCAGATAACCTGCCTTCAAGCCGTCGTCGATGTCATGGTTATTGTAGGCGATCTCATCGGCAAGGTCGATAATTTGCGCCTCAAGGCTGGGGCGTAGCTCCGGCTGATACCTGGGGAGCACTGACGCATCCGGTTTGTCGTAGTCTGAAGAGTGTTTGATAATCCCTTCCCGGGTTTCCCAAGTCAGGTTCAGACCGTTGAAGGTCGGATAGCGTTCCTCCAGAACTTCTACGATCCGCAAAGATTGACGATTGTGTTCAAAACCGCCAGCTTCACACATCAGTCGGCTTAGAACTTCTTCCCCAGTGTGTCCGAAAGGGGTGTGTCCCAGGTCGTGCGCCAGTGCCAAGGCCTCGACGAGATCCTCATTCAGCCTGAGTCGACGGGCGATGCCACGGCTGATCTGAGCGACTTCGAGTGAATGGGTCAACCGTGTTCGATAATAATCCCCTTCATGGTTGACGAAAACCTGGGTTTTGTATTCCAGCCGGCGGAATGCCGCGCAGTGAATAATGCGGTCCCGGTCTCTTTCGAACGCAGGACGATCATCTTTGAATTCTTCTTCGTGATACCGGCCGCGACTTGTTTCGCTGCGGGCGGCGTAGGTGGCCAGGTCAGGGCGTTCCATGAAATCCTCCTTGTCTAAAGCATTAAAGACGCCTTCTCCGGCAGGTGTCAAGCAGGAGATGTTCAAGCTTGCTAGAGAGGCGTTTTCTCTATCTGCCGGCACAGTCTGTCAACTTGACCGCCGGAGATCCATGTGCTAGTTTTTCCAGCAGGTTAGCGCACCGGCTGTAGAGCCGGCATAGAGCTTGTTTTTTTCAGAGATGAATGATGCGCGTTATCGGTGGCATTGCCCGCGGCAGAAGACTGACGGCCTTTCAAGGCGACAACATCAGGCCGACCACCGACAGGGTCAGGGAGGCACTGTTCAGTATCCTGACAAGCCGCCTGGGGTCTCTGGAAGGATCCGCTGTTCTGGACCTGTTCGCCGGTTCCGGCGCTCTGGGGATTGAGGCCCTGAGCCGGGGTGCCGCAAAGGCGTGTTTTGTTGACCGGGCGCGGCAATCAATTTCAACGATTCGCAAGAATCTCGAGCTTTGCGGCCTTGATGACAGGGCTGAGTTACTGCAGTCGGAGAGTTTGACTGCCCTGAATGGGATCTTAAGAGAGAGAGCTTTCGATCTGGTCTTCATGGACCCCCCATACGGCAAACATTCTGTTGCAGGGCTTCTCGACCCCATCGGCAAGGCCTCACTTCTTACGGAACGCGGCGTGGTGGTTGTAGAAACGGGGCGTCAGGATGATGTGCCGCAGGTTGCCTCCGGACTGCAATGTTTCGATCAGCGTCGATACGGTTCGACCCTATTATCCTTTTACGACAGGATCTGTCATGAGTCATAAATCTGCTGTCTATCCCGGGTCTTTCGACCCGATTACCTTCGGCCACATGGACATCATCGAACGTGGGCTTGAAGTATTTGATGAGATCATCATTGCCGTCGCTTGCAACTCTGTTAAAAACAGTCTTTTCAGCATCGCCGAGCGGATCGACCTGATCGGAGAGATTTACCGCGATGATCCCCGTGTACGGGTCGACACCTTTGACGGCCTCCTGGTCAACTATGTTGTCTCACAGGGCTCCCGGGTGATTCTGCGTGGTTTGAGAGCTGTTTCCGATTTCGAGTACGAATTCCAGATTGCCCAGATGAACTATAACCTGAAGAGCGAAGTTGAGACCCTCTTCATGATGACATCCGTCCCCTACGGCTACCTCAGTTCTTCTATCGTCAAAGAAGTGGCGTGCCTGCAAGCTCCTGTCGAAACCCTGGTTCCACCACCCGTCCAGAAAGCACTGAACGAGAAGTTCAAGAAAGACTGAACCGACCCAGTGGAGGCGTTGATGATTACCAGCGATATGAAAATTGCCGATGTGATGCGCAACCACCCGCAGACCATTCAGGTCTTTAGCACCTTCGGTCTGGACTGCAATGCTTGTCAGATTGCCGAATATGAAGAGATCGAGCACGGTGCCGCAGTGCATAATGTGGATCTTGAAGGGTTGATGGCGGAGCTTAATCGTGTGGTCGGCACCTGACGTTCCTTGCTGTCAGGCGATTTCGAGGAGCGGGTGGACCTGCGGGACGAGGCGTGTCTCCGGATAGATGGCAGACGCCGCAGCCTGCAGTTCCAGCAGGGTCGCGCCATTGACAGTAATTTTCCCTTTTGCCATGCAGGGTTGCAGGATCAAAGGACACCCGGCCTGTTGCGCACCAACAAACTCTGCTGCTTGACGCACATGTGCGATACTGGTCTGTTCCCCGATAACCAGTTTGACATGACAAAGCTTTTGCCCTGCCGCTTTGATGAATTCCGCATGCGCCGTCCAGTCGGTCGGCTGCCCCGTCGTTTCATCCGTTTTTAAATCCATTGAAACCCAGGTCACCCAAGGCAGGATTTTTGCCAGCTCGCGAGGCAGGGTCCCGTTGGTCTCAAGGTAGATCGGCCATTTTGCCGACACACTCGGTAGCCATTGGGCCAGGATGTCTGCGTGTAGCAGCGGCTCGCCACCAGTCAGGCATAAGGAATGATGCAGTCCAGGAGCCTCCGCCTGCCACTCCTGCAGGGTTTCTTCGAGAGCCTGCAAGTCAGCCGGGTTGGCGCGTTGCCGGGAGCGTCCACTCCCCGGCGCAGTCTCCACGGCAAACTCAGCGCCGGCGTGGAATGGCGTGTCGCAGTACGCGCAGTTCAGGTTGCAGTCGGCAAAACGGACAAAAACCTGTCTGCAGCCGATCAGTACACCTTCTCCCTGGATTGAGGAGAAGACCTCAATCAGGTCTGCTTCAATCGGGGATGTAAGTGGCACAAGCCTTCTCCGATTCCCAGACAGTCACCTTCTCGACCGTGACATTTTCAGTATTCAGTTGTTTGCTAAGCTCCACATGCAGGAAACGACTAATATTCTCAGATGACGGACTGATCTCAAGAAAAGGTTCCAGCTTATTGAGATATTTGTGATCAAGCTGATCAAGGAGCTGGTTCGTCTGCTTTTTCAAGATTTTGAAGTCGATCCCAAGCCCAGCGGTATCGAGTTCGCGGGCGCAAACAGTCACTTCAACCCGCCAGTTGTGGCCATGCAGGTTCTCGCAATCTCCCTGATAGTTAATCAGATTGTGTGCGGCGGCAAAATCCGTCTTTATCATCAAGTGATACATGATCTATATCCTCTCAAAGGTATATTTTAAAAAGTGTTTTCGCTATCGGACTCTTCCTGGTTGGCCCTCTCGTCAGAAGCGATCCGGTAATTTTCAGAGGCCCAGTTGCCCAGATCAAGCAAACGACATCGCTCGGAACAGAATGGGCGGTTCAGGTTCCCTTCCCAGGCAACCGGCTTTCGACATTGGGGGCACTTTATCATTCCTGCGTCCTATCATTTCAAAGTTTATTTGTGTTTTAAAAAGTCCGCACAGACGATCAGAACGGATGTGACAAAAAGATGTTGGCCTTGCCGGAACCGCTGGAGCCACCGGACAGATCACTTTTCTGGTGGTAGTTGAACGACATGTGCGGTTTAGCCGAACAGCCTGCCAGCCAGGTCATCACAAGGATCAACGTGAAGAGTCTTATTGTCGGGATATGCCATCTCATTCTCATGATTATAACCAAGCAGCGTTGTTCGGGCAACGCCTAACCATTCTGAACAAGTCGTGTGTATCAAAACCGAAACCCGACGGAATGACTCGTGAATTTTGAGAGTTTTGTGAGAATGGCTTGTTATAGTACGGCCATATTATTGAAACGCCTGTCATTTAATTACTGTCGGAGGGAAATATCATGCTCTATCAAGCGAACTTACAGATGCAAAGTCAAAGTACAACGCTACATGAAGAAAACATTGAAGTCGCCATCCGTCTTTACGAGGGCTCCAGAACTTTTCGTGAAGAAGAGCGCTGGTTGGGCCTTTTGGAGACAGCACTGCAATCACTTTTGGTGTTTACCGCAGAGGACCTCCAGGCCGATGTGCGCACGAGACACAAAGATCAGCACATCGAGACACTTAATGGTCTGAATGAGCGAATTCAAAAGCGCAAAAACGGCGACATCTCCAAACTTGAACTCGCTCGGGACCTACGGCTGATCTGTGCTGAAACGCATACGAACCAGGCTCGGTTCAAGCCCCTGCCTTAAAAACGTCGTAATTTTATGATATAGACGTTTTCCCTGCACCTCCCAAATTGCAGGATAGCCCCGCATGCCACCTTATGGCTGCGGGGCATTTTTTGTTTAATATAACCATTCCTGAGAAACAAAAAGCCCCCGGACAACAATCCGGGGGCTGCTTTTCATGGAGCGGGAAACGGGATTCGAACCCGCGACCTTCAGCTTGGGAAGCTGACACTCTACCACTGAGTTATTCCCGCACAACGAATGAAATTTATAGAGTATTTACTGCTATCAAGTCAATCTTTTTCGTTGCAAAACCCTTGGACGAGGGCTTCTGCCTGGCCACGATTTTCTATCTGACCATAGGCCTCAGCGCGGCGCAGCTTCGCGATCATCTCTCCAACCTGCCGACCGTCATTCACGTTACAAATCTTCTGTAACTCGTGACCATCAAGCAGATCGTTTACGGACCAGTCATCTTCCTCAGAAATGATCAGAGACAATGCGGGCAACACTCTCTCGATGGCTTCGGACGGCGTCACGCTCAACGAGAAGGCCATTGCCAGCAACAGGTCAATGGGGTCAGCGCCCTGCTCTCCAGCCCAGAGAAGTAAAGACCGCCTTCTTGGCGCGACCTGCTCAAAGTCAAGCCAGGTCTCTCCATTCAGGCCTTCGAGGGCCTCCAGGCGACGTTGGGCATTTCGGCTGAAGCGCCATTGCTGTGCCGTTTCCAGGGCACAACCTGGATAGATGGTTTCAAGCAGGAAGAACCAGTTCAACAGAGTTGCCCGAGTCACACCGTCTTCAACCCGCTCTTGAAGGCGACTCTGCAAAGAGAGTGACTGGTTCCCCAGAATTTCCTGGAATTGAATACTGCGAAACTGAGTCCGGATCAGGGCCTGATCGGAATCGACAAAATGATCTCCCCAGAACAAGCGGCCAACGCCAGTTTCCATCAACAGGCTGACGCAATATCCGGTGTCACAGGGCGCAGCAAGGATGCGTAGCATTTCATGGCGAATTCGTTCCGCAGCAACCAGGCGCAACTCGGAAACAGCTTGTTTCATGCGCAGCAGGGTGTCTTCATCAGGCTTGAAGCCGAGCTCAAGACAGTGACGCAACCCTTTCAGGACACGCAAAGGATCGGATCTCAGAACGGCTTCCGAAGTCAAACGAAGCCGCTGGTGAGACAAATCGAGCCGTCCCCGCATGGGATCAACCAGGTTCTCATTTCGCCATTCATCATTCAGGGCGAAAGCCATGGCGTTGATTGTATAATCACGCAAGGCAAGGTCCTCATCCAGCGACATTGCCCGATAGGGTGCAAAATCGAAGGTCAGGCGGGTTTCTGCGAGGTCTGCGACAACACGGACCTGCTTGCGTTTTTCATCAAGGTAGAACCAGTGCCCGCCAAGTTGCTTTGCAAAGGCTCGGGAAAGGTCGGTGGGGTCGAAGGGGGTTGCGAAATCGAAATCACAGGCGTTGCAATTGAGCAGCCAGTCACGGATGGCTCCGCCGACCAGAAAACAAGCACGCCCGTCCGCCAGTTCCCTGAGAAGAGGCAGAAAGGTTTGAACCTGTGCGTTGTCGCTGAGAGAGTTGAGATGTGGCATCTGCCTGTCTTCTGAAGACGCACGACCTCGCAGCGAGGTCGTGCGTCAGGAAATCATCAGGCAAGATCCGTTACGCCGGCGTAAATCGTGTCAAACAGCTCCTGAATGTCTTCCTCGGCAATGCACGAGAAGGCAATCCGCAAGTCTGTTTTGCCGATGGAGATCGCGCCCACGCCATACTTGTCCAGCAAATGGACTCGCAGTTGCTCGGCGTCAACATTTTTCAGCTTCAGGCACATGAAGTAACCGGAGTTGAAAGGATAGTAATCCCAGCCTTCCGTGTACTTGCCCGAGTCAAGAACCTCTTTGACTTTCAGGGCACGACCCTTCATGACGTGGAACTTCTCTTCCTTCTGGGCGATAAAATCGGGGGATTTCAGCGCTTCGACGACAAACGTCTGGGACGGATGGGGGCAGTTTGAAATTGTGGCACGAATGATCCCCATGGTCTTCTTCTCAAGAGCCGTCACAACCGGCTCATTCACATAGTCGGAGCCATCGGCAAAAGTGATGAAACCTGTCCGGAAGCCCCAGACATACTCTTCCTTGGTCGCACCATCAAGCTTGACAGCCAGGACACGCGGATGCATGTTGGCCAGCTTGCCGTACAGGGATTCCTGCATGGAGTCTTCGTAGAAGAGCCCGAAGTAGGCATCGTCAGTCACCACAACAATGTTACAACCATTCTCGGCAACCTCTTTAATTGCCGCGACAATCGCGTCACCCTCTTCAACCGTCGGCGTATAGCCACTCGGATTGTTCGGGAAGTTGAGCAGAACAATCGCCTTCCCTTTCTCCTCAGCCGTATTCTGCAATTCAGCTTTAAAGGCTGGGACATTGTAGCCACGATCAACGGTGAAGGTCGGGAACTTTTTAACGATGCCGCCGCAACGGGTTACGAAGGTCAGGTTATAGTTGCCCCAGAGCATATCAGGCATGACCAGATGGTCGCCTTTATCGACAAACATATCGGCCACGATTGACAAGCCATGCGTCAGGGCATTGGTGACCACCGGGTTACCAAAGTATTTCCCCTGCAGGCTCGGGTTCTCCCGCAGCATTTTTTCCCGCCAGAGAGAGCGTAGCTCAGGCTTGCCTGCCGGCGGAGCGTAGGGGAATATATCCTTAGGGTCAAACTCACTCAGCTTATCCTGGATGCACTGCAGGAACATCGGGCCGTTGCCCTCAGTTGCAATGCCGATGGTCGCATTGAACCGATGTGCCTTTTCTTTTGCTTCAGCGGACTGGGTCAAAATCCCCTTCGGGAAGAACAGGTTCTTGCCGAGATCCGAAAGCATGTCGAGCACATGGGCATTATGTTGTGAAATCTGGTTGTTCAGTTCCTGGGCCAGCGGATTCATTGGGTAGCCTCCCGCAGATCGGTTTGGGTTAACGTGAAAAGCATGTCATTTAAGCAGGATAGCAGAAGGCTTGTCAATGGCAATCTGCTGCAAAAAGAACTGTCTGGGATAACCGTCAGCGGATGATACGATTGGTTACGGAAAGGACCTCAAAGGGGACTTTTATACCGAGTTGATTTGCTGTTTTAAGGTTGATCACCAGGGAGACATTGTGCGGGCGCTCTGGCGGCAGGTCCTCTAAAGTTGCCCCACTCAGGAAGCGCAACAGATAGTCGGCAAGATGCCCCCCCTGTTCGGCAGAATCTGTCTCAAGAACCATAAATGCGCCCTCTTCCGCCATCCCGGGCATCTGGGAGATGACCGGGAGTTGTTTCTCGCTGGCTTTTTCGACCAACGCTCCTGCCTGCCGAAGCAAGGTAACACTGTCTGCGCAATAAACAGACTGACTCTGCGCCGGAACCATCGCCATAATTTCGGAAGCGCTCATGGTTGGATTGAAAGGCTTGATCAAGACATCCCAACCTTTCCCCTCGGCGATTCGGCGCAGCGATTCCACCTGATTGTCGGCGGACATCTCATTCTTCTGGTAGAGAGCACACAGTTTGTTGGCACCTGTCGCTGCCTGGAAATGCTTTAAAAGTGTCTGGACGGGGGCGTCACCACGAATCCCGGTGACATTTTTCCCGGGAGTGAAATGGTCGGGGATGAACCCCTGAACCATCGGATCGATCACATCGGCGTAGAAGACCGGTGTTGAAAAGGATTCAGCAATGGCAGCCCTGGTTGCCGCCGCTCCATAGGTCAAAATCGCGTCGGCGCCGATCGCAACCGCTTTACGGGCACTGTTACGCAAAGACATAATGTCGCCGCTTGGGCGCTGGACATAAAGTTTGACCCCTTGCGGTTGAGCAAACTTTTCGACAAACACGCCGTGAATGGCCTGATAGCGCGGTATGTCACGAGTCAGGATGACGGCGACTAGGCGCTCGTCGGCGTACGCTTGCCAAGGCAGCATCAACCCGACAAGCAAACATCCTATGACATACAGAACAAAGCGCATGCGAAAATCGGCCCCTCACAATGTCTACCCAAACCTAATTACAGCACAAAGCGCCGGACAATACGACAATTAAACTTTTTTATTAAATGCAAGAATCATGTCAAGTGATCTGGAAACACTTGAAACCTCAGCACGAACACTGCCACGGTCAGAACAGAGTTCCGAGAACGACCCCCAGGGCTGAAACCGGGCCTGTGTCACTCAAGCCGTCAACGGCTTTTTCAACCTTGTGTAAAGTTGCCTGGGCATCCCGGTAAAGGGAGTCTTCGTTGACCAGCTTACCGAGAGTCCCGTCTCCATTGTCAATTTTTGCTGCAATACTGTTCAGGCGCCCTATTCCCTCAGACAGATCCTGGTAAAGCGTATCATCATTGACCAATTGGCCCAGCGTTCCTTGGCCATTATTGACTTTCTCCGTGATATCACGGAGGCCATTCAGCGTAATGATCAATTCTTCATAAAGATCCTCTTCAACCAACAGTCTCCCCAAAGTCCCCTCACCCGCATTCAGTCGACCGGAGACAGCGTTAAGATTGTCCATCGTGCCGCTCAGATTCTCATAAAGGTGCGAATCGGTCAGTAGCTTACCAAGGGTCCCCTCTCCGGATTCAACCTTCGCCAATAGTCGATTCATCCGAGTCGACAAAGCCAGCAATTCGTCAAACAGTTCGGGCTTATTCACCAGGCGTCCCAGCGTTCCTTCACCGCTGTCGATCTTGTCCATCACACTATCCAGACGCTCGACGACCCTGGTCAGCGGTTCCCTGCTGTCCTGGACCATATCACCCAGTGAGCCGAGAACTCTCTCCTGGTTGCGATCAAGGTTGTTAATCAACTGGTCGACATTTGATGACTCTTCTGTGATGACCACACCACCAGGCGGCAGGACCTGGCTTTGCGGCGTTCCGAAACCGAGACCGAGGAAAACCCCGCCAAGCAGGTTGGTCTGCCTGATTTTCGCCAAACTATCCTTTTTTACGACGGCAGTTTCGTCCACATAAAAATCGACTTTAACACGACTATCCTCAATTGCGATTCCGCGAATTTTACCGACTTCTACACCGGCGACCCGAACCGGATCACCCGCCCTGAGACCAACCGAAGAATCGAAATACGCCACATAATCGAACTGCTTTTCAAATGGCCTCCAATCCTCCACGAGCTCAATCATAACGCCCAGCATGATCAACGCAAACAGGAAAAACATCCCCACCTTCTGTTCAACAGTCATGGACATCTCAAGTATCCTCTCACTTTATTCCCTTGGTGGTCGTGTAAATAAAGTCCCTGATAAGCGGGTTGGTGCTTTTCTTGATCTCCTCGGGCGTCCCGATTTCCACAATCCGCCCGTCGTGCATCATAGCCACACGATCAGACAGGTAGAGCGCGAAGTTCAGATCATGACTGACAATAATAGTCGTCAGATTCACTTTTTCCTTCAGGCCGGTGATCACCCGGGCCAGCTCATCCGATGTGACCGGGTCGAGCTCGGCGGTCGGCTCATCGTACAGGATCAAGTCGGGATTCATGGCCAGGGAACGCGCAATCGCCACCCGCTTCCTCATCCCTCCCGAAAGCTCGTCTGTACGCAGCTCTTCGGTCCCCTCGAGGCCGACCAGTTTGAGCTTATCGCGAATAATTCGGCGAATCCGCGCTTCGTTGCAGATGCGCTTTTCCCTAAGCCAGAGACCGACATTCTCGCCAACCGTCAACGAGTTGAACAGGGCGGCCGACTGAAAAACCATACTATAGCGATAATTGGTGCCCTCCTCCGAACTTCTCGCGGAATAGAGATCCTGCTCATTAATCCGAATCGTGCCGGAATCGGGCTGTAACAATTTAACCAGATGCTTGAGCAGAAGACTCTTCCCGGTTCCAGACGGTCCGATGATGGAGAAGGTTTCCCCGGCAGCGACGTCGAGACAAATATCCTTGAGAACATGATTATCATCGAACGACTTGTTCAGATGGTCCACGGTAATCTGGACACCACGCGAATCCTCATAACGGGTCACATGGTTCTCATCTCCGAACATCGATCCGCCGAATCCGTGGGCAAGCTTGCCGAACAGGCCGCCGAACGGCGTGACGTTGGCCAGAAATGTCATCAGACCGCTATTGTTTTTATCGTTGAGCCCCACCCTGCCTCCTAGATCATGAATCGGGTCAGGAAGTAGTTGGCAATCATGATCAATAGAAAGGAAATGACCACTGATCGCGTTGTCGACTGGCCGATCCCCCGGGCACCGCCGCTCGTTTTGAAGCCGACATAACAACCGACATGAGCAATAATACCCCCAAAAAACATCGCCTTGAGTAACCCTTTGAGAATGTCCTTGTACTCCAGCGAACGCATCAGGTTGTCGTAATAAACACTTTGGGGGACATCAATCATCGGATTGACTTCAGCGACAATGCCGCCACCGAAGATTCCAACGACCATGGTAAACACTGTCAATGCCGGCAGGGCAAACAGGCAGCCGAGCAGGCGAGGCATTGCAAGGTAGCGAACCGGACTGATTTCCAAAGTCTTCAAGGCGTCAATCTCTTCATATACCTTCATGGCACCCACTTCAGCGGCCATAGCCGATCCGATCCGACCAGCGACCAGCAGGCTGGTCATGACCGGGCCTAGCTCTTTGACCATCGAAAGGCCAACAATCGCCCCGATCGCCTCCTGAGAGCCATACTGGGTCAACTCTGCACCAGTCTGCAGGGCGAGCACCATACCGACAAACAGTGCCATCAACATGGCAATCGGCAAGGTTCCGGTACCAATCAGGTGCATCTGTCTGAGAATGCTGTGCCGGTTACGCGGCGCTTCCTTAAAGTAATAAAGCGTCTCGCACAGGAGCGTCAGCATCTCGCCAGTGGCTTGCGAGAGACCGAGAACTTTTCGACCTGCGGTTGATAAAAGAGGCATAACTGTCACGCCTTGCCGGTTTCGGCCGGCACGCTCCCCAGAGGCAGCGACCAAGGTAGATAAAAGAGCCGAAGGGAACGTCCATCCGGTCCTGCATGATAATGAAACAACCCCTTCAGGAACCGCATGTCCCTTTCGCGGATCTCATTCCGTCGATACTCGAAGAGCGGGAAGAGCTCCCAAGCCAGCGCGTCCCCACGTTTTTCCTGCCAGTAGAAATTCCAGAACAAGCTGACGATCCGGTTGCCCTGGTCATCCCATTTCTGCTGGTAAAAACGCCACAAAGGCGCCCAACTGGCTTCAATGCCACGGTTCTCGGGGAAAAAGGGCTCCAGCAATGAAAAAAGATGTAGATGACTGACGCCTTGCTTTCTGGAATAGCTGAACAAGGGCCAGAAAGCAATTCTCCTTTTTTCTTCACCCGTCAACAGCTGTTCTTCCTTAAGGTCGGAATAGAGAAAAAAGAGGACTCTGTGACGACGTCTCTGGAACCTCTCGGTACGGGTCTCCTCGATTTTGTAAAGCGGCCACCCGAACCAGCGATTGCGATGCGCCGCCGCTGTTTCATCCGCATAAAATGGCAGAAACCGAACACCATGCCGGGTTTCGCCGTTCGTAACACGGATCAGCGGCCACAAAAAATTCCATTCGGTGTAAGACTTCCGATAAGCCTGTTTGCGTGAGAAGAAGGGCCAGAGCACCGAATGATAACTCTCTTTGGGTGACTCACTGCTGATGTATAGTGGCCATGCGGCCCGTTTGCGGACCGGGGTGTCTGTATTCAAGCCGTTCTCTTCGGAAAAAAAGATCGGCCAAAGAAAAAAACGCTTTTTATAAACACCTGTCTTTCGGCTCTGTCCATACAGTGGCCAGACCTTGAAGCCGGCCTCCTCTTCGCCACTGATCCGTGCAAATACAGGCCAGAGCAGGTTGTCGGTACGCCGTCCCTTCTGGAAAGTCCGGCTGTAGAGCGGGAACAGGGCAAAAGTAATTTCGTCCCGTCCGAACCAACCCTTGATCGTTCCTCCCAGCGGGAAGAAGCCGAAGTATCCCCCCTGCTCTTTCTCAGAACCGTAAAACAGGAATGGGAAGAGATGAAACCGGTTTGAACTGCCAGATTCTCGAGACCCGAAATCGCCGCTGAGCAAATGAATGGCGTTAAAGCGGGTGTTGTCAGATGCGGTTCGATACGACCAGAGCGGATAAAGAACATCCAGTTGTGAGGAACCGTCGGTATCGGATCTCCTGTGAAACAGGGGCCGCAAAGCAGTCACGGCTTCGCCGGCGGCGGTTTCATGCTTCAGAACGGGCCCGAACAGGTGTAGCGATTGGTAGTGGATCTGTTCATCAGCACGATAATCAAGGACAGGCCAGGCCGTAACGAGTGTGGAACCCACAGCCTGAACCGGCGCGACGGTCAGGCTGAACAGCAACAGACATGTAAAAATGAACCCTCGCAACACACCTCCACACACGGCGACACTCACTGCATTCCAATTCACAACAAGGTACAGATCAGGCAGACGTCTCGTCTGTTACTTTTCCCTGGGCATCCCGCTTGCGTTGACGCATTCGTGTCACGCTGTACATGATCCCGTGGATCACGCCAAGGATCAGGATAATAAACAGGACATCTCCCAAACCGATATCAGACATCACAGGCAGCTCCGTTCATGAGCGCGTCAAGGGCTTGCCGGGCCGGGTCATACTGGTCGTTCAGGGCAAGGGAGCGCTCAAGCGCTTTGATGGCTCCCTTCTCTTCCCCATTTTTCTGGCGACACATTCCCAGCAGGTAAAAATATTCCGCAGAAGGCATTTCTTCGGCAAAGCGGCCCTCTTCTTCGATGCGATCGAGGATGGCAAGTGCAAGGGAGAAGTTGTCGGCCGCATAGAGTTCCATCGCCTTATGAACCGCCTCAAGATTGTCGATCAGGGTGGTCTCGACCCAAGGTCGACCACTGTAAAACTGTATACGAGCAGCAATCCTCTCCTTGAATGACTCTTCCGCGGCACTCTCCAGAGCCCGATGCCACTTCATGTCGGCGCCGGGGAAGTCGCCGAGCAGAACATCGATCTCTGCCAGCAGATGCAGCCCATAGGCGTCATCCGAGGCAACCTTGATCAGCTCCTGGCCGAAGCGCATGGCCTGTAGCAGATGACGTCGGCATTCAGACAGTTCTTCGTATGAAAGGGCCAGTTCATAGTAGCCGCGACACAACTGCAGCAGCAGGCCAGCGTTCTGCGGCTCAACCAGGGCCAGGATCTTCAAACCGGTCAGCTTGCGCCTGACATGGGTGGTTTCCACATCCTTGGCATCGAGCAGCACGGCTTGGGCTGCCAGGTCAGTCAGGTAATGCGGAAAGGCTTCCTGCAGCAGATTCGCGTAGGCGGTATTGTGCGGGCAATCGGGAAACTGGCGCAGGTAATCATAGACGCCCTGGCCGATGGCGGCATCTTCTGGATCTCCCTCTTCCAAGTCGGCATTGTTGATCGGGAGAATCAGCTCAGGCAGAGGCATTTCGGCTTGATCAGCCCCCACAGACAGCATGCGCTGTTCTTCTGGAGACCAGAAGGTGAAACGTTCCGGATTCAGGGTCGGTGGCAAGGTTATGTTACGTGTCAAACTCATGAAACGAGACTCCAGTCTGGGTTAGGATGTTAACGAATGATTTTACACAGGTAAGAGGGGAAAGGTCAACTGAACAGAGCCTCCTGATTAAGCACATTGGCTGCTATCTGATAAAAAAGCGGAGCCTGTTCAGACTCCGCTAATCCCCTCCCCCTTAGTCAAACAAGAAATTCAGTTTATTCTCCAAGTTGGTCCAGCGCTTCCAAGGCCTCAGAGCCATAAACAACCGAGGGCCCGCCACCCATCAGTACTGCGACGCCTACAGCTTCGGCGATCTCTTCTGGCGTTGCACCGGCCTGCAGCGCATCGTGAACATGGAACGTGATGCAACCGTCGCAGCGAACGGTCACGGCGATGGCTAATGAGATCAACTCCTTGGTTTTCGTACTCAAAGCCCCTTCAGCAATTGTAGCCTTGTGCAGTTGCGCAAACCCTGACATGGGACCGGGTAATGCTTTGCCAAGGCTATTCATGCGATTCTGAATTTGCATATAGTATTCTGAATAATTTTTGGACATTTCCATACCTCCGAGAACGTCTTGTGAGAACAGGCTTATCAACTCAAAGGGTCTCGCCAGCCCGCCTCCTGTGATATATATCTAAACCTCGCAAATATAGTATTTACAGCTTCAGAGTACCTCAAAAATACGATGAAGCAAGTCGAAAACCTAGTACGCTAAACTAGACATTTCTTTCGGAAACAATTAGGCGAGGCGCTGCGAGGACATGAAAAAACGGAGTCTGTAAAAACTCCGCAAAGATCTTCCTTGGAAGGTGTCCTAAAAAAACTTCCGGCAGCCTGAATTCAGGTCTTTAAGAGAGGATTTACTCCGAAGCGACTACCCTGTTGCGGCCTTGCGCTTTAGCTCGATAGAGGGCTTCATCAGCATTTTTAATAACATCATCCAGTTGGATGTTGATATCCGTAGCGGCTGCAAGCCCAATACTGACCGTAAATTTAACGGAATCTCCGTTATCACCGTTCAATTTTAACCTGGTTAAGCTGCTTCGTAGCCTTTCAGCAACGGCTGCGGCCTGCCGGATATCTGTTTCAGGAAATAAAACAATAAATTCGTCTCCTCCCCACCTTCCAAACAGATCAAAATCCCGAAGGATCCCAAGCGATTCTTCCGCCAGGTATTTTAAGACCTTGTCTCCTAAATCATGCCCATAGGAATCGTTGATATTTTTAAAGTGGTCAATGTCCATCATCAGAAGAGCAAGATGACGATTATGGCGCTTTGACCGTGAAAATTCCTGCTCGAAAGCCTGCACAAATGAGCGCCTGTTTCTTACACCCGTCAGAGGGTCAGTCGTTGCAAGAATTTTTAACTCTTTCTCCATTAATTTGCGATTCGTAACATCTTCGATAATCACGACTGTCCCGGTAAATTTACCAGAGACGTCAAGAGAACGAGAGCATGAAACAGAAAAGAATTGTTCTCGATCATCAAATGATTTTTCACATGAAAAGACGGATTGAGAATCTTCGACAAAGTACTCGTACACATCTTTCATCCAGGGAAACTCTTTTGTAAACAAGAGGTCCCTCTGCTGATTGCTGTAGTATTTTTCTCCAGGGGCTGCATTCATATTCAAGAGATTAGACGCGGCATGGTTCATATTCTCTATCTTGCCATCTGCATCTACAATAAAAACAGGCACAGACAAGCTCTCAAAGATAGTGAGATATTTATTTTTTTCATTCGTCATCTGACGACTTCTAATTTGTAACTCATCAACCAATGGTTCTTGCCCGGAAGACGTCCAAGCTGTGCAAAACCCAATTTCGACACGGTCGAAAAATCTTTTTGTAAGGTTGGAATATTGGTGTTTTTCTGAAAGGCTGAAATTTGATTCATTGATGACATCAAGATATGACTGGCAGTAGTATTTCATCAAACCCAGAAACATATCCAGGCGAATGCCGCGTTCCTTGTGCTTCTGAGCTTCCATAATTCCAAATTGTGTTGCAGGGTCATTCGTGTAGTCCTCGTCGGGTGACAGCTCTAAATCAGTTCCTTTCATTTGAGCAACTTCGATGAGTGACTTTGACAACCCTGCAATTGAAAGCCGCCAGGCCTCTTTGAGGGTAGACGTATACTTCGTATAGTTTCTCCCTTGAGCGTACTCCAAGGCTCTCCCCATGAGCCAATCTTCGTGCGCACCAATAAATTTAGTGAATTTAGAAAACATTACGAATGTACCCTCCCAGAAAACATACGACTGTCTATCTGTTCATCCCATGCCCCCCATGGAATACATCAGAACAAGTGGGAGCAAATCTAACTTAGGTTCCTGCTCCGGTCAAACAATTCCTCACTAAAAAACTCCTTGTATTACTTCAGGAAAAGCAAGTTTCACTGCATTAAGATCCGCCCAGGACTTTGTCAGAAAAGGGTTAGCCACGGAGCACAAAAAACAAAAGCCCCGCAAACATTGCTGTTTGCGGGGCTTTTGAATGGTACGCCCAGGGGGATTCGAACCCCCGTCGCCGGCGTGAAAGGCCGGTGTCCTAGACCAGGCTAGACGATGAGCGCATGAAAATCATATGCTCAACGGGGAACTGTGCCCCGATTGTTCGTGGCTGGGGTGGGAGGATTTGAACCCCCGAATGGCGGAATCAGAATCCGCTGCCTTACCACTTGGCGACACCCCAAGAACAGGATGTGGTTTTTAACAAAGATGCTCTTGGGAGTCAAGCTTTTTTGTCGCCGGGAAAAGCATAATATCCATATCAGCCGAGCGATGCAAGCGCCTTTTGCAGTCGAGCCAAAACTTCATCTTTTCCAAGTACAGCAACGACCTCGTAAATGCTCGGACTGACAGTGCCGCCAACCAGGGCAACACGTACGGATGGACCGATTTTACCAAACTTGAGTCCGCTCTCTTCCATAACATTTTTAAACGCAATTTCAACCTCTTCCAAGGATGATGATGATAATTCACTTAACTTTTTGACCGTAAGTTCAAGGACCTCACGTTTGTCTTCAGTCAGGAATTTTGCCGCAGCCTTTTCATCGTATGATTGCGGGGCTTCAAAATAGAAACGTGCCCCCTCAGCCATCTCGACCAGGGTCTTGGCGCGATCCTGCAAGGTTTGAACAACATCCGTCAGGTCTGGTCCTCCAGAGATATCCACGTCCAGCCCTTCGAGAATTTCAGCCACAAGAACAGCCAGGCGAGCCGGGTCGCCGGTCTTGATGTAGTGTTCATTCAACCAGAGTAATTTGTCCGGATTAAAGACGCCTGCCGAACGGCCGACATTGTCCAGGCTGAATTTCTCTATCAGGTCTGCCATGGAAAAAATCTCCTCGTCGCCGAACGACCAGCCGAGACGCACCAGGTAATTCACCATAGCTTCCGGCAGGTAGCCCATCTCACGATAAGCCATCACGGATGTGGCGCCATGCCGCTTCGAAAGTCGTTTCTTGTCGGAACCGAGGATCATCGGCACATGGGCAAACTCCGGAACCTGATAACCGAGCGCCTGGTAGATCGGAATCTGGCGCGGTGTGTTGTTGATGTGGTCGTCGCCGCGGATCACCAGGTTAATCCCCATCTCGGCGTCGTCAATGACAACCACAAAGTTGTAGGTCGGCGTACCGTCGGTGCGCTGAATAATCAGGTCGTCCAACTCGTCATTGTTGAAGCTGATCGTCCCCTTGATACGGTCGTCAAAAGACGTCGCACCCTCTTGGGGCGACTTGAAACGTACCACGTACGGAAGGTCCGGCTGATCAGTTCGATCACGACAGGTGCCGTCGTAGCGGGGCTTACCACCTTCTTTCATCGCCTGTTCGCGTTTGGCGTCAAGCTCTTCCTGACTGCAGTAGCAGCGGTAGGCCTGGCCGGACTCTAACAGCTGATCGACCTTCTCTTTGTAAAGGCCGAAACGCTCAGACTGGTAAAGAGGCCCTTCATCATAACTGAGACCCAACCACTCCATCGCCTGCAGAATCGCATCGACCGACTCCTGGGTGGAGCGCTCAACATCGGTGTCTTCAATCCGCAGGACAAAAGTCCCGCCCTCTTTGCGAGCAAGCAGGTAATTGAACAGGGCCGTTCGTGCCCCACCGATATGCAGATAACCGGTCGGACTTGGTGCGAACCGAACGCGTAAACCGGACATATGTTCCTCCAGACAGAATAATCCCGGCCAGACGACCGGGGGGGAAGTATTACGGACGCAGTTGCAGGATGCCGCGCAGAACAAAATCTGGGGCAATGCGGGTGACAGGTATACACAAATTCAGCGATTGGGGCAAGTCTTGTACACGAATCAGCGGATGCGCACCCCGGCGTAACCGACCACGTCCGACTGGTCGCCGGTTACATCTCCTGAATTGCTGTAGGCCACGAGCTCTGCTTCGCTGGCCCCGAGACAATTGAGGGCCTGCAGCATGACGACTGTCGGGATAACGCCGCACATCGAGATACAATTCGACCGAACCGTATCGTACAGCCCCTCAGGGTCGAGGGCGAGAATCTTTTCAATTGCCAGGAAATCCTTATGGTGAGCCACTGCGCCTGATTCAAAATGAGTCATATCGCTACTGGCAACAATCAGTGGTCGTACGGCGCAACTGGCGACTGCTGAAGCAAGACCTTCTCCCATTTGCAGCAACTCGTCCAGCGACAAACGACTGATGCAGATCGGTGCGATCCTGACCTCCGGCAGCAGGTGCTGCAGAAACGGCACCTGCACTTCAAGGGAGTGTTCGTAGCGGTGTGCCACCGTGTCGGCAGCGGTCATCGGACACTCATCGAGAATCATCGCGGTGAGATCCTCGGCAATCCGCACTTCACCAAGCGGAGTCAACCAGGAGCCCTGTTCGAAAACAGCAGCCGGATGGCCGACCCCATGGTGGTTGGGACCAAGGATGATCACTTTGTCAGGGATGGCCGTGCCGGCCAGGGTTTTACCAGCAACCTTCCCGGAGTAGACGTAGCCGGCATGAGGAGACATGACGCCGAAAGCCGCAATTTTTTCATCGCCGGCGGGCAGCATGTCATCGAGCATTTGGCGCAACGCAGCCTCACGCCCAGGGTAGAATTGCCCGGCGACCGCGGGGGACCGTAACATAGAAACGTCTCCTGAATGGGTACGCGACGCGCTCAGATAAAACTAGCGCATCAGCAATTGTGTAATCATTCGCAAACCAACAAAAATCAGTAAAACAGCAAACGCCTTCACAAGTTTATCATGACTTATCCGAGATGCAGCCCTGACACCGAGACGGGCCATACCCATAGTGAAGGGAGCTACCATTGCAATGACCATGAAGTTGACATACCCGAGTGAGAAGGCCGGCATATCTGCGTGCCCCTGGCCAAGCATGATGTAGGCGATCGCTCCGAAAAAGGAAGAAACAACGATCAGGGCGCTGGAATTACCGACGGCGAGGTGCATCGGAAACCGCAAGGCAATCACCATCAGAGGAACGGCGATAACACCACCACCTACCCCAAAAAATGCGCTGAAGCATCCTCCGGCCAGCCCAACCAGCAACAATTGCCCTCGCGGTACCGGCTCAAGACGTTCTGGTGGGAGGTGTGGCTGAAAAATCAGTAGTTTGGCCGCGACCAGAATCTGCATCATTCCAAACAAACCTTTGAGCCAATCACCCGACAGCAAAGACGCCAGCCAGGCCCCGAGCAGCGAGCCGACAATCCCGCCCAGAGCGAGAAACATGACTTGGTGCCAGTCGACATTGCCCCGTTTACGGTGACCGAGCGTGCTGCTGAAAGTTGTCAGAATGATGATGCCGAGGCTGGTACCGAATGCGGAGTGCACCAACACCTCCGGAGAGAAGCCGATATGTGCAAAAACCCAGAGGAACAGAGGGACCAGGACTATACCGCCGCCGATGCCGAGCAGCCCGGCCAGAAAACCGGCCAGAGAACCCAGGAAGGCAAAAAGCAGCAAGATGGGCAAGCTGAAGATGTCCATGGCGCCTGAAAAACAAAAAGGTCAGCCTTGACAGGCTGACCTTGATTTCGTGGAGGCCCCGACCAGATTCGAACTGGTGATAGAGCTTTTGCAGAGCTCTGCCTTACCACTTGGCGACGGGGCCAGAAAAAAACAGAGACCTTCAATACCAAACGGGACATTGAGTGTCAAGAGAAATTCATCTTTCTGCCCGTCAACGATCGGCATTGAGTTTACTGGTCACTGCGTCAATCTTGCCAGCCATATCGTGGCGTTGTTCGTCACGTCGATCATCGATTTTGATCAATGAAGAGACCCGCACTGCCCCCTGTCCGAAGGGATGCTCAACCATCTCCCGCAAGACCGGAAAGATCTGATCAAGGTCGCCCTCGATCACCGTCCCCATCGGCGTCAACTGGTAGCTCAAGCCGGAGCGGGCAACGATTTCAACACAGCCAGCGACAAATTCCGAGACGCCTGGCTGGGCGGTTCCCAAGGGTGCGACGCTGATTTCGACAACAGCCATAAATCCCTCCGTTTCTCTGTGAGTCATGCGATGCAAGTAGCTCAATTATACACGAATGGTGCGTCTTCGCGTAGTATGTCCATGCTGCACATCAGATTGACTAAAAAAGGGCCTCATGTCTCCCATGAGGCCCTTTCAACTCCTGTGAAGAAACCTGATCAGTCGCTGATCTTCAAGACAATTTTGCCAAAATGCTTATCCTCTTCCATCATGCGATGCGCTTCGACAACATCATCAATGGAGAAGACTTTTTCGATAACTGGCACAATGGTCCGATCAGCAAACTTCGGCATGGCGCGCCGCGTAAATTCGGCCACGATATCGGCTTTTTCAGAAACAGGCCGGGAGCGCAGAACGGATCCGATAATCTGCTGCCGCTTGACCATCATCAATGCCAAGTTCAACTCCGCCTTGATACCACTGATCACGCCAATCAGCACCAACCGGCCCTTGTACGCCAAGGATTTCATGTTCGGGCCGAGATATTTGGCACCAACATGATCCAGGACCAGGTTGACACCCTTCTTCTGAGTGAACTCTTTGACGGCATCGGCGAAATCGGGCGTCTCCGTATAATCAATGACCAGATCCGCACCCAGTTCACTCACCCGTTCCATCTTTGAAGGATGTGCGGTAACGATCAGGCGGGTATCTTCAGTCAGAGCCTTGCAGAGTTGAATGCCGGCCGTATTGACACCGCCGCCGCCGCCATGCAGAATCGCGGTCTGCTTGCTCTGGAACTCGCCCAGCATAAAAATATTCAGGAACGCTGTGATGTACGATTCGCAGACACAGGCGGCTTCTTCGAAACTCATGCTTTCGGGCATCGGAATCAGGTGGCTGGCATAAGCCACGGCGTACTCGGCGTAACCACCACCGCCAACCAGAGTGATCACCCGGTCACCAACATTCCAGCCGGTCACACCCGCACCGATCTCAGCAATGGTGCCCGCCACTTCCAGCCCCAGGATTTCGGAATCACCGGGAGGCGGCGGATATTTGCCTGCACGCTGCACCAGGTCCGGACGATTAATCGAGGTCGCCACAACCTTGACCAGAACCTCGCCTTCCTTGGGCGAGGGTTTCTCAATCTCACCGACCTTCAAAACCTCCAGGCCACCAAAACCATCCAGCAAAACTGCTTTCATCTCTCTCCTCCTGCTTCTTAGTGTAAAGGGAATGTCAATTTATACAGGCTTCATGCCCAAAAGGGAAACACCTTTGCATCCAGGCTTATTACGTTCCACAACCAACCGGATCTCGCAAGAACCGATAGCCCCGACCTCGCACTGTCTGGAAATGTTGGGGCGAGCTCGGATCTGCTTCAAAATATTTTCGCAGACGAACAATGAAATTATCGAGAGTCCGGGTTTCCGTGTCTGCAGCAACCCCCCAGACAGACTCGAGCAACTGCGCTCGACTCAGGATCCGGCCTTCATTCAGGAAAAATGTCGCCAGCATGCGAGCCTCCAGGTCCGTCAAGTGAACTTCGCCGCGGCCTGTCGTTGCCTGCAACTGCTTGAGATCGACCAGATTCTCGCCGAAACAGTACTGGCCATTCTCTTCCGAAGAAGGCCGATACCAACCGGAACGTTTCAGGATTCCTTGCACGCGAAGCAGGAATTCATCGAGGCTGAACGGTTTGGTGAGGTAATCATCTGCGCCTTCCTGCAATCCGGCGACCCGGTCCTGTTCTTCACAGAGTGCTGTAAGCATCAGGATCGGTAGCTGCGGCTCATGCTTGCGGATTTTGCGACAGACATCCAGCCCATGACCATCCGGTAGCATCAGGTCGAGCACAACCAGACTGAGCTGTTCACGCTGGAAACAGGCCAGAGCATCAGCGCCCGTTTCCACGTGTGTAACCCGGTAGCCCTCACATTCCAGGTTGAAAACCAAGCCTTTTGCGATATTCGGTTCATCTTCGACAAGCAGAATGTGAGGCCGGTCCATAACCCTCAGTCCTTGTTCGCCACAAGTGGCAGATAAAGATGGAAGGTCGTGCCCAGCCCCGGACCGGGGCTGGTAACACGAACCTTACCATGGTGACGTTTGATCATTGTATTCACAATAAAAAGTCCCAGGCCCGAGCCACGAATATTCTCATCCTTGCGTCTGACTCGGTAAAACACCTTGAAAACCTTCTTCAGGTGCTGATTGTCAAGACCGCGGCCATTGTCCGTAATGGCGAGATGGCAACGTTCACCGTCGACCTGGTGCAGGGCAATGTCAATCCGTGGTGAGCCATCGGCATAAAGAACCGCATTTTCAAGAAGATTGCGGAAAACGGTCTCCATTGCCTCCCGGTCAATCGGGACAGTCAGGCCCGGAGCAATATCCAGACTCATCTTGCCGGCACGCGGCAGGTCAAACTGGCGAGCCTGAAAATATTTCTCGGTAAACGAAGAAAAATCAGTGTCCTGCAGGTTCAGGGTCCAATGCTTCTGCTCGATCCGGCTGGCTGACAACAGATTGTCAATCAGGCCGTTCAGACGATTTGCATCCCCCTGCATGGTATCAAGAAAAACCAGCAGCTGATCCGGCGATGGATCCCGCCGACGGATCGTCTCGAGGTGGAGTTGCAAAGACGCCAGGGGAGATTTCAGCTCGTGGGTCACCTGCGACATGAACTGTTTCTGTTCACGAATCAGTGAGGCCTGGCGCGACCAGTAGACGAAGATGACATAGACGCCAACCAGAATGGCAACCAGTAGCAAAAGTCCTTCCGCCAGGATGACCCAGTCCGGACCGGGAAGAAAGAGTTCCGGGCTGTATTCCTCTGCCAGTTCACGCAGTTTACGGTGTTGACCAAGAAACCAGTCGAACCAGATGATGACGACCAGCACCCAAGCCAACTGAATACCGATAAAAGCCATCAGCGGGTTAAATATTTTTCTCCATAGCTTCATAGTGCGTTTTTAACATCCAGACCAAAGAATCGACAAGTCCTTATCTTCGCAACAGGTTTTACAGAACTATTACAGTAATCCATCAAATGACTTGTTAAAATGTTCGGATTAGAATGAACACACAGCCACAAGGAGAAAGAATGCGTATCGGCAAACATGAAGTCACCTACCCCCTGATCCAGGGTGGCATGGGCGTCCGCGTTTCCGGGGCGAGCTTGGCCGGCCACGTCGCCCGTTGCGGTGGTATCGGCCTGATTGCAACTGCCGGCATCGCCATGAACAGCCCGCGCTACGACGGCAGCAACTATTTTACTGCTGAGCCGCTGGCGTTGATAGATGAGTTGCGTGAAGCTTACAAAATAGCTCCGGACGGCGTCATTGGGACCAACTGCATGGTTGCTGTCACTGACTACGCTGAACTGGTACGAGCTTCCTGTGAGGGCGGCGCGAAGCTGATCGTTAGCGGTGCCGGACTGCCGCTCAACCTGCCTGAGCTGACGGCAGATTGGCCTGACGTAGCCTTGGTACCAATCGTATCCTCGGTCAAAGCCGCCATGTTGATCCTTAAGAAGTGGAACAGAAACTACAATCGGTTGCCGGACGCCATTGTGGTTGAAGACCCTGATACAGCGGGCGGCCATCTGGGCGAAAAGCTGGAGAATATCGGCACCGGTCAGTACGACCAGTATGCAACAGTACGTGGTGTCAAACAGTTGCTGCGTGACGAATACGAGAGTGATGCACCGGTCATTGCCGCCGGCGGTGTCTGGAGCCGTGCCGATTTCGACGATGCTTTGGAACAGGGTGCGGATGGTGTTCAAATGGGAACACGCTTTGTCACCACCGAAGAATGCGACGCTGACGAAGCCTTCAAACAAGCCTATCTGCAGTGTTCGAAAGAGGATATCGGCCTCATCATGAGTCCGGCTGGGCTCCCGGGGCGAGCGCTCTACGGCAATGTCGAAGCGATTCGTGCCAGGGACCTGAAGCTGACGCCGAAGTGTCCGACTGGTTGCCTGCGCAAATGCGCCTATAAAACGGATGGTGAGCGTTTTTGCATTGTTCACGCCCTTGACCGCGCTCAGCGAGGCGATGTGGAGACCGGTCTGATTTTCTGCGGCAGCAACGCCTGGAAAGCTGACCGGATCGAGACCGTGGCAGGGATTTTTGAAGACCTGTTCGCCTCCTCCAGCAAAGCGATCAACAGCTGAGCTGCCGACATCATCGACCGAAACAATCCAAAACGCTCCTGCATTTCGTCGGGAGCGTTTTTTTATGGAAAAACCAAAGTTTTCCAACAGCGCAATTTATGGTTTAATGTTCGCTCAATCTGCTGACAGGAGGAAGTTATGGCTAAACGATTTATCATGACGGCATTTGGCAAAGATCGCCCCGGCATTGTCGCTGATGTCACCCGGTTGCTTTACGAAAATGACTGCAACCTCGAAGACACGACCATGTCAATGCTTGCGGACGAGTTTACCTTGAGTCTTTTGTTTACAAGCACGCAAGAAGAGCTCGAAGAGACACTGACCAGAGATTGCCGACGACTTGAGCTGGACCAGGGGATTTCTGCGTTCGTGCGCCCTCTGCTGCCACGCAAAGGCGAAACCCGTAGCAGCGGATACAAGACCTGTACGTTGCAGATCGAAGGACTGGACCAGGCTGGCATCGTCTACAAAACCAGCCAGTTCCTTGCCGATCATCAGCTCAATATTCTCCAGCTGGAATCGACCTCAAGCGCTTCTTCGGAAAGTGGTGCAACGATTTACAGCATGACCATCGATGTTCAGGTGCCTGAAGAAATGCCCTTTGACCAACTTGAGCAAGAGCTGACGTCTGTTGCAGATGAGTTGCACGTCGACATCCTGCTGGTCCGCTAACAACGGATTTCTACTTGCTTGGCAGTAGCACCCAGAGCCGGACATCCTGTTTCATCCGGCCGGCCTGGGCGCCTGCCTGATCTCCCATCCCCCAGAAGAAATCAGCTCGCACTCTCCCCTTAATGGCACCACCGGTATCTTGCGCCAGCATCAGCCTGCGCAAGGGCCGGTCGCTATTGGGCCAGGTTGTTGCCAGAAAAACAGGAGCACCTAACGGAACATAGCGTGTGTCTACTGCCAGGCTGCGTCCTGGAGTCAGGGGAACACCCAAGGCCCCTGGCGGGCTATCGACGCCATTGCCCAGCTCACGGAAGAATACATAACTCGGATTCTGTGCCAGCAGCTCTGCCGTCCTGGTGGGGTTCTTGCGGGCCCAGGCCCTAATATTCTGCATCGACATCTGGTCGCGGCTCATGATTCCGCGTTCAATCATCCATTTGCCGATGGAGCGGTAGGGATGACCGTTCTGATCAGCGTAATTGACCATCACCCGGCTACCATCCTCAAATAGAATCTGCCCTGACCCCTGAATCTGCAGAAAAAACAGTTCCACCGGATCTGCGACCCAGAAAAGCTCCTGCCCGGACAGCGGCTGCTCTGGTCCGTCAATGACGTCCCTGTCCCAGTAAGGCACAACCCGTGTTCCCTCCAGACGACCACGCAGACGGTAGTTGGCAAGGCTCGGATAAAGATCACTGAGATCAATGGTCAGCAGATCTGCGGGACGTTGATAAAGAGGATAGGCGTATTCGGAGGTTTTAACGCGACTACCGCGCAAATCGGGAACGTAGTAGCCGGTTACCATGCCGACCGGGCTGCCGTCCTCCTGACGCAGTTGGTGCGGTTCAAATTCGGTTTCAAAAAAATCCCGGACTTCTTTCGAGGGTGCTCGATCCAAAACTGCAGCCCGTGCACATACCTCCTGCCAGCCATCGCGCCAGCGTAGCGACACGCAGCTCTGCTGCAGGGCACTCAGGGCGAGCGTTGGATCATCATCAAGCCAGCCATCAACCTCGTCCCAGGTCACGGGCTGCATGGGCGCAACAACTTCCGCTGGCGGCACGACCACTTCCGGGACAACTGGCTCAACCGGCGGCGTGACCGGAATTACCGGAACAACCGGTTCTGGTTTGGAAACGCAACCAGACACGCTGAACACGCACCATGCCGCCAAGTAAACAACTGCAACGAAGTACAGGTTATATTTCCTAGAAAATAGTTTCACAAATCACCACAGTATGCCGAATTTAAATAAGAATATGCACTTCACACGAAAGGATTTATGTTGCTTCGCCTGGCCAGTTTGGGACTAAGCCTGTCTTTATCAAAACATATCTACTGGATCGACATCAACCGTCATGCTGACTCCGGCAGGCAGGCCCTTGCGAACGAGCGGTAAAATATCCAACAGATGGCGCAACATCGGGCGCTGTGGCGCCTTCAAAAGAATCTGGTAACGGCTTTT
Source organism: Desulfuromonadales bacterium (assembly GCA_030145205.1). Lineage (GTDB taxonomy): Bacteria > Desulfobacterota > Desulfuromonadia > Desulfuromonadales > BM103 > JAQYVZ01. The sequence continues at coordinate 38,820 of JAQYVZ010000002.1, forward strand.
GCCACGCAGCCTGGAGAGCAGACAGGGGGCCGGGCCGAGCAACTCCACACCCTGACTGCGTCGCACCAGTTCCTGCGTCAGCTTCTCTGCCCCGGTTTGAGTCAGTTCCGGATCATTTCCGGCCAAAACCAGGTTGACAAGATGGCCGAAAGGCGGATACCCAAGGGCTTCCCTTTGCGACAACTCCTCCTCTGCGAAAGCCTGATAATCATGATGTGATACATATTGCAAGGTGGCATTGTCGGGATCGAAGGTCTGGATCATCACCCGCCCAGGCAATTCACCGCGACCGGCCCGCCCTGCCATCTGACTGAGGAGAGCAAAAACCCTTTCGGCGCTGCGGAAATCGGGTAAATTGAGAGGACCATCTGCATTCAGGACACCGACCAGGGTGACATTCGCAAAATCGTGTCCCTTGGCAATCATCTGCGTACCGACCAGAATGTCAATCTCCCGAACTGTCATCCGGTCGAGCAGTCGGGCGTGGGCGCCTTTACGTGACGTGGTGTCGCGGTCCATGCGGGCAATCCGCGCCTCGGGGAAAGTCTGGGTCAACTCTTCTTCCAGGCGCTCCGTACCCGCCCCCTCCGGCATCATCCGACTGCCATTGCACTTTTCACAGGTTTCTGGCGGGGACAACCGATAATCACAGTAATGACAACGCAGACTCCGTTGCGCCATGGAAAAAGTCAGAGTAATTTCACAGTTCGGGCAACGGCAGGTTGCGCCGCAATCGTGACAGAGTAAAAAAGGCGAATAACCGCGACGGTTGAGCAGCAGCAGGACCTGCTCTTTTGCGTCGAGAGCCTCATGTACCGCGGTTGACAGGGGTTCGCTCAACAAACTGTCGGTTTCTGACTGTTTCAGGTCCACCAGGGTCACTGCCGGCAAAGGACGTGCGGCAATCCGTTCAGGCAGTTCAAGGTAGCTCATCTGCCCCAGACGCGCACGACTGTAACTGGTCAAGGCAGGGGTGGCACTGCCCAGCAACACGGTGGCATCAGACATCTGCCCTTTGAGCTGGGCAAGGTCACGCGCATTGTAACGGAAGCCCTCCGACTGCTTATAGCTTCCATCATGCTCCTCATCGACAATGATCAAACCGAGCCGCCCCAACGGTGCGAAAACAGCTGAACGGGCACCAATCACAACGTCGATTTCGCCGCGGGCGATCGAGCGCCAGGCGTCGTACCGTTCACCGTCAGACAAACCGGAATGCAATACCGCCAGGCGAACCTGATGGTTAACGAACCAGCTTCTGAAACGGCCTACCAACTGCGGTGTCAAGGCGATTTCAGGGACCATGAGCAGGGCCTGCCGGCCTTGTTTCAGACAGCAGTCAACTGACCTGAGGTAAACTTCCGTTTTGCCGCTGCCCGTAACGCCGTGCAGCAACAACGTCGAAAAAGTCCCGGCCGTCAAAGAAGCTTCCAGCTCGTCCAGAGCCTGCTGTTGAGCGGCGTTAAGTGCGAGAGGTGTAACCACCTGCACCGGTTCCCGTTCAAATGGATCACGCAGCCGCTCAATCTCTGTGACAGCAAGCACACCGAGTTCAACCAAACGCTGCAAGACTTGGTAAGGTGAGTCAAAAACAGCCTTGAGATCTGACAGTGGTGACTCACCGGCTGCTTTGATATAGGAATAGATTTCTTTTTGTCGTTCGCCTCGTAAAGCAGGCGTGGGATCGGTCACGCGGTACACCTTGTCGGTCAAAATCGGCGGTGGCGCGCTCCGACCGGACAGGCCTGCAGGCAAGGCTGTTCGGAAAGCTTCTCCAAGCGGATAGGTGTAATAAGCCGCTGCACGCTGATAAAAACGGCCGGTCAGATCATCAAAGAGCGGGGCATCATCAAGCAGTTCGAGAACTGGTTTGAGCTTATCAGGAGACCCGTCAAAACAGTCGATGACATATCCGACCACCTGACGGCGCCCGAGAGGGACCTTGACCCGGCTGCCGACCTGTACGCAATCGACCAGCGTTTCCGGCACAGAGTAATCAAGGGCTTTGTCAAGCGGTGCCACGACAACAATCCTGGCGATCCTGCTAAATGTTGACTGAATGGTCATCGGTAGCGATTATCTCGGGTTTTAGCAAATGGGCGCCTTGGGCTCCCGACTTGTTCTGGCGACAAGAATAGGATATTTTGCATCAAAAAGCGCTCTACAGCATAATATACGCAGGACGCTTGATCAACAGTTTGGATCAACATCGAGATGAGGCAAAATGCGAGGTTCCCGCCCGCCCCAAATAACCCGACGACGTTTCCTGACTGGCAGTCTGGTCACGCTCGGGGCAAGCTTTTTTGTCGACACCCTCTGGTATGAACCGCAGAGCGTCGTCGTGGAGAAGTTGCGCGTCGGGGGGACTCAGGCCGGGCACACACTCCGGCTCGTCCAAATCAGCGACCTGCATCTGAAGCATCACGCACCCTTTCATGACAAGGTAGCGAAGACGATCAGCCAGCTGCGCCCTGACATCATTTTACTGACCGGCGACTATCTGGAAGAGCAAAGAAATATCCGGGGCGTTCTTGAATTTCTGCGAGACCTAAAGGCACCGCACGGTGTGTTCGCTGTCCAGGGAAACTGGGAATACTGGTCACGTCTCGAAGGCGAAAACCTGCGCCGCCACTTTGCCGGCGTCGGGGTTCAGTTGCTGATCAACGAACGCGCTGATGTGGATGTAAATGGACAGCCTGTCTCGATTTTCGGACTGGACTACCCTTCTTCTGTCGACCAGTTACAAAGGCTACAGAAACAGTTGGACGCGGATCGTTTCAACGTGATGCTGTCGCATGTTCCGGCCTTTTCCCATGAAAAACTGCATGCCGGCGTCGATCTAATTCTCTGCGGGCACACCCACGGTGGGCAGGTGCGGCTGCCCAAACTCCCACCACTCTACCTGCCGCTTTACACGGGTCGTTTTGTGGCTGGACGCTACGAAGTCGGGCCGCACAGTAATCTCCTGTACGTCAATCGCGGCCTCGGTACCAGCGTTTTGCCGATGCGGCTTCTCTGCCGGCCGGAAATAACCCTGATCGAGGTGAGCAGTTAGCCTGCACTCTCCGCGCCCTGCTAGAGCGTCCCGCCAAACAATTCCTGAATACTGCGCAGATCGGTCATCAACTCGTCAAAATCATTGCCGGTCAGACTTTGCGCACCGTCGCACAGGGCGCGGTCCGGGTCCGGGTGAACTTCAACCATAATGCCGTGAGCGCCCACAACCAGGGCGGCCTTGGCCATCGGTGTCACAAGGTTGCGTCGCCCGGTCGCATGACTCGGGTCGACGATGATCGGCAGATGGCTCATTTCGCGAATCAACGGAACCACCGACAGATCCAGGGTGTTGCGGGTGGCGCGTTCAAAGGTGCGAATACCCCGTTCGCAAAGAATAATCCGTGGGTTACCCTCTGCCAACAGATACTCGGCGGCAGAAAGAAACTCTTCGATCGTTGCGCTCATGCCCCGTTTCAGAAGAACCGGATGCATGGTCTTGCCGGCTTCTTTGAGCAGATCGAAGTTCTGCATATTCCTGGCACCGATCTGCAAAACATCAGCATGTTTGCAGACCGTATCCAGCTGTTCGATGCGCATGACTTCGGTAATCACCGGTAACCCGACTTCATCACCGGCGCTTCTCAGATATTTCAGCCCTTCGGCCCCCAGGCCTTGAAAGCTGTGCGGTCCGGTGCGCGGTTTGAACGCCCCGCCGCGTAACATGCGTGCACCGGACGCCTTGACCAACCGCGCCGCAGCCACCATCTGCTCCTCACTCTCAATGGAACAGGGGCCAGCGATCACAACCGGCGGTTGGCCGTCGCCGAAGGTTACCCCACCAGCCTCGACAAGACTTGGCTTCGGGTGAAAATCCCGCGAGACCAGCTTGTACGGCTTACTGACATGGATGACTTCGCGTACACCGGGCATATCCCGGATAGTGGCATCATCAACATATCCCTGATTGCCCAGAACGCCGATGGCAGTCCGTTGGCTGCCGGGAATCGGCTCAGCCGTCAACCCCATTGCTTCGACGGCTTCCGTAATCGCCCGAATCTGTTCGTCCGTAGCGGTATGGTGCATAACTATCAGCATAATGATCTCTCCTGCCTTCAGTCTGGTTCGTCAGTACCCTTGCCTGCTGTCATAAAACTCATGGGGCATTCAGCCCACATGACAACTTAAACAGCAGGGTGAAGCGCCTCCACACTAACGACCTCGCGTTCCGAATTCAAGCGATTTCGCGACGGCTCTTGGCCTTTGCTGTCTTTTTAGTTATGCTGTGCCATTACAAACTGCCTGACCATAGGAGTTTCAAGAGGTGCCGCATTGCGAGGCCTGACTTTAGCTATTAGTTTATTATGCGTTTTCTCTTTCTCGGGGAATGCTTTCGGTCAAGAAACAACCGATCCGGAAGCCCTGGCTCGGCGTCTGCTGAATTCACAGGGATGCAAGGCCTGCCACGCATTCGAAGGCGGCAATACAGTGATCGGTCCCAACCTGGCTGAGCTCAGCAAAGGATTGAACCGAACGGAGCTCGCCTTGAGCCTGGTGAACCCCGAACATCGGCACGGCAAGGGAAAGATCCCCGACTTCAGTCACCTGAAGGCCGCTGAAATTGACGCCCTGGTCTCCTTTCTGCACGGGCTCTTACCCGAAGGCGAAAAAACTACGCCGAATCTGCGTTCTGCACCGGAAACGCAGTCGGGTCAACCAAATCGTTCTGAGCCATGACCCAACGCGTTATTTACATTAAATCGAACAATTTCATCTCACCCGGCCAGCTTGAAACAAGTGTCGACTGGGCCAGTCTTTTCGGCAACGCCCGCCCGATTGCCCTGGAAATCGGCTGCGGCACTGGACATTTCGTTGTTGATCGTGCCCAACAACAACCTGACGTCAATTTTGTTGCGATTGACATCTACAACAAGGGTTGCTGGAAAACCTGTAAAAAAACTGACGCTCTCGGGTTAACCAATATTCGTGTCGCCCGTGCCGAAGCAGCCTACCTGCTGGAAAAAGCATTTAATCAAACCCCGTTGAGCGCCATCTACATCAATTGTCCCGACCCCTGGCCAAAGAAGCGTCATAGAAAACGACGCCTGGTCAATCGCGACTTCCTGTTAAAAGCCTGGCATCACCTGACGCCGGGCGGCGATTTCTTTTTCAGCAGTGATGTCTCTGACTATGCCCACAATGTCGCGACGCTGCTCGAGCAGAACCCGGCCTACCGGAACTGTCTCGATCAGCCGGTGGTCCACCACCTGCCCGGCTACCCGATCTCGAAGTACATGCAGCGCTTCCTTGATCTGGGGCAGCCGATCCATTATTTGCAATTTCAGCGTGACCCGGCAAAACAGAGCGAGATACCCACGCAAAGCCCGGCGACACCACGCACCGGCTTCCGCAGTCGGTGGGCCAGAGTCCACAATGAGTGATTACCTGACCAGTACCCTGCCTGGTACCGGTGGCATCCTGGGGCCGAATCCCGACGATTTTTTCGTCGAAGAGATTCCGCTCTATGTGCCTTGCGGCTCTGGTGAGCATCTCTACTTGACCGTTGAAAAGCAGGGGCTGACGACCTTTGATCTACTCAACCAGGCAGCAAGAAGCTTTAACGTTCCAGAGAGAGACCTTGGCTACGCTGGCCTCAAAGATGCGCGCGCGGTAACTCGTCAGACCATCTCCATCCCCGGCGTCACTCGAGAAGACGGCTTAAAACTCGACCTTCCAGGCGTTCAGGTGCTTACAGCGGAGCAGCATACTAACAAGCTGCGGCCCGGACACCTCGCCGGCAATCGCTTCCGGATACGCATCTTTGAAACGGGTCAGGATGCCCGGCAGCGCGCCGACGATATCCTGACCGTCCTTGCGGTGAGTGGTGTCCCAAATCGCTTCGGCAGACAACGCTTCGGAATCCTCGGTAACTCTCATCGGATCGGCCGCGCCATCCTGCAAAAAGATTTCAATGCCGCCGTATACGAAATTATCGGCGACCCGGCAAAGATTACACACGAAGGCTGGCGTGCCGCCGCATCAGCGTATCGTGCAGGAGATGAACAACAGGCGATTCAGAACTTTCCCAGGCACTGCCGTAACGAACGGCAGCTGCTCGAACGGATTACTGCTGGCCAGACAGCGAAAAAGGCCGTTCTTGGCATGCCCCGTAAACTCTTGCGGCTTTACCTCTCAGCTTATCAATCTGCCCTGTTTGATCGCATCCTGGTGATGCGCATGGACACAATTCGGCAACTTTGGCAGGGAGACATGGCTTACAAGCATGAAAATGGTGCCTGCTTTATTGTTGAACACCCGGCCGACGAACAGCCACGAGCAGACAGCTTTGCCATCAGCCCCAGCGGCCCGCTCTTCGGTTACAAGGTCCGTCTTGCCCAGGAGCAGGCGGGGCTGCTGGAACACGCACTGCTCGACAAGGACGGGTTGAAGCCTGAAGACTTCCGTGTCGGCAAGGGATTGTCAATGGAAGGCGCGCGGCGACCATTGCGCGTTCCTCTGTCAGGAGTCAATGTGCGTACAATTGAAGGTGGTCTGGAACTCGAGTTTCAGCTTCCGAAAGGCAGTTTCGCGACAGCTGTATTACACGAAGTTATGAAATGCATGTCTGAAGACGATAGGTTGGCAGGAGGCTTGCATTAATTGTTTTAATTAGGGAAAACTTTAGCGATCATTATTCTGTTTGAATTTCGGGGAGAACCACCATGCAGCAACCTCAGAACAAATACGAGCCCGAACAGAATCTGCAGATCAATTTCTTCAAACCGCGGCCCGGCTTTATGCGAAGAGAAGTCACGGTCATCTGCCTCACCCTGTTTGCCTGGGCCACAGTCTCCATCGGCTTTCCTTTCTGCCTCGGGTTGACCGCCACTGACCCGACGGCTCTGGTTGAAACCGGCAAGTCACTGTTCGGAATGCCGCTGCATTACTGGTTCAGCGGGCATTTTCTGATTTTCTGGTTTATTTTGATCTGTTTCATTTTCAATCTCCTGATCGACTGGCTGACCAAAAGCTACCGTAAACGCCACTAGGAGGCATAATGGCTTTCTCCAGTATCAAGTTTCTGCCGATTTGCGTCCTGTTCGGAGTCTTGGCCCTTTCCCTGCTTGTCGGACTGGCCAATCGCCGTAATTTCCGCGGCGGCTACGGAATCGACGGCCGACCAATGGGTCATCCGGGAATCGGTGCCGCAATTGCCTCAAACTGGATGAGCGCCGCATCCTTTCTGGGTATTGCCGGAGTTTTCTTCGTCCAGGGGTATTTTGCTTTTGCCTATATTCTTGGCTGGACCGGTGGTTATGTTCTCCTGTTGGTCCTGATGGGTGGGCAATTGCGGCGTTTCGGCAAATACACAGCACCGGACTTTGTCGAGGCGCGCTTCGAATCTTCAGGTGCCCGCATCTGCTCGGCAGCGATTACCATCTTGATCAGCCTGATTTATTGTGTTGCCCAGTACAAGGGCATCGGTCTGATCTTCGCGTGGATCCTTGGTGTCGACTATACCGGTGCCTTGATCTTTGGTGCCGTGGTTGTCATGTCCTACCTGATCATCGGCGGTGCCCTTGGCGCGAAAAAGAACCCGCAATTGCACTACCTGCTTCTGATTTTTTCTTTTGTGATTCCACTGATGTTTGTCGCGAAAAAGCTGGGTTATTCATGGCTGGTGCCACAATTCAGCTATGGCAGCGCACTGCGCGACCTGCCACCGCAAATGGCTGAGCAATATCTTTTCCCCTGGACTTTTGGTACTCCCTACCAATGGATAGCGCTCAGCGTGACCTTGATGGTCGGCACCGCCGGTCTGCCGCATGTTCTTTCACGCTTTTACACGGTGTCCAACAATCGCGATGCTCGATGGGGGGTTGTTTGGGGGCTGTTTTTCATCGGGTTGCTCTACTGGAGTGCTCCAGCTTTCGGCGCCTTCGCCAAAACCTGGCAGGCCCGCACGGGCACCGAACTCGATCCTGAGCAAGCGCGAGCTGTAGCCGACCTGATCATTGTCAAGGCTGGTGAATGGGTCGGTATCCCGGATTTTCTGGTCGCCCTGCTGGCGGTCGGTGGCATTCTGGCCGCCTTCAGCACAGTAACCGGTCTGCTTGTCACCGGGGCGGGTGCTTTTGCTTACGACATCTACTTTCGCCTGATCAATCCCCGCGCCAGCGAGAAGCATCTGGTCAAGGTCGCCAAGGGGGTCACCCTGATAATGGCATTGCTCATCGTAGTGGTTGCCGCCAACCCACCTGGACTGATTGCGGAAATTACTGCTGTCGCGTTTGCCTTGGCCGGCAACACCCTCTTTCCGGTCTTCCTGCTGGGCATCTGGTGGGATCGCACCAACAGTCACGGTGTCATCGCCGGTATGATTGTCGGCATTATCTTGACGTTTCTGCCGGTTCTGTTCGGGCATCTGCTTCCTGTGGCATTCATCAGCTGGCTGCCTCCGACTTCATCTGCGCTGATCGGTGCCCCCCTGGTCATTCTCGTAATTATAGTTGTCTCGCTCTTTACACCTCCGCCGTCAGAGGCCGTCAGGCGATTCCTGGTTGAAAAGGTACACAGTCCATAAATTAACCATGGGCAACCACAAAATAGAAACCCGTTTTATTTTTTAACTTTTGGTACACGATGAAACTGATTTTATCTGCAGGCAGTCTTTATAATCTACCCGCCGAGACGGTTTTTGAAATGGCCCGGGATGTCGGCTTCGACGGCATGGAGGTCATCATTAACCATGAGTTTGGCCAGAGGGACAACCTCGACTATCTGCAGAGTCTCAACAGCATCCTCCCCATCAACTCACTGCACGCACCTTTTTTTGAAATTGACGGTTGGGGCAACAAAATCGATCAGCTCAAAAAATGCGCGGATCTCGCGATACAGGCCGGCGTCCCCCTGATCAACTTTCACCCACCATCCTGGCTGGCGTTCGAATTCAAATTTTGGTCTTGGCTCAAAAAGGTCAGTGATTTTCAAGAGGCTATAGGGAACAACCAAGTCATTATCACGATTGAAAACATGCCATGCCTGGTACAACCAAAAATCAACCCCTATATGCTCTCCAAAACGGAAAAAATGATCCGTTTCATGCGCGATCACAACCTGTACCTGACTTTCGATACGGCACATTCGGGCTCTTTCCGGTCGGATTTTCTGCAGGATTTTCACACATTCTATGACTCCAGTCTGATGCGCAACATCCACTTCTCTGACTACAGCAACGGCGTTGAGCATTTAATGCCTGGACACGGAGCACTCCCACTGACCCGTTTTTTGAATCATCTGAGTGATACGGCTTACGATCACAGCATTGTTTTGGAGTTGTCACCACGGGAATTCCCGGAGGAACCGGAGTTGATTCGGGAGACGCTGGCTGAAGTATTCAGATATCTGTGCAACGAGACAAAGCGTTTTGACAGCCACATCCAGCAGGAAGAGCCAGGGAATTCATCTACCAGACCACCGACAGACAATGTGCAAGAAGGGGATCAGCGAACAATGTATACGGAGCAGTGAGCGTGCAATGCAACCTTGGTTGAAACACTACCGAGCAGGGTCCGTTTGACTCGTCCCTTGCCCGAGGAGCCGATTACGATCACATCACACTCGTTTTCCTCGGCAACGGCAATCAGTTCTTCTGCGGGGTCGCCATAAACAACCATTGCTTCGAGCTCGACCCCAGCATCGGCAGCCACTTTCTCGACCACATAAAACAGACGGTCACGCTTTCCCTGCCAATCAGGTTGTTCGGTAGGAGGTTTGGAAGGCAGAAAATCGGCAAACGAAGAGGTCTTCATATTCGGCAGGACCAGGATAGCATACACCTTGCTGCGGAACTTGCTGCCAGAGATTGAAGCCAGACGGACAGCCTCTTCGGCGGCTTTATCCGACTGGGGAGAACCGTCAATAGCAACCAGAATTTTTTTACTGAGTGTCAACATGATCTCTTCTCCGACAGCAACGATTTGTATTAAAACTACCCTCCGGCAACGGGTGTGTCAACAATTCTAACTGGAATTCTATGATTTAAGTGAGATATCTATTTGACATTTATAAAACGCTATTTTAAAATCATGAATAACACCTCTACAAGACACGCTGCAAAAAAAAGAGTTCATTAAATGAAACAGCGACACAGCGTTCTTGCTTGACAGGACACGAGGTATCCGATAGAAAATACCAGATTACGCTCCAGATACAATAAAAAGGGGACCACTCAAATGGCCAGAAAAGAGAAATCTGAATATATCATCCAGGCAGTTTCGCACGCTCTTGATCTACTAGAGCAGTTCCATGAGGACGTTGATGAGTTGGGCGTCACCGAACTCAGCAAACGCCTCAAGCTTCACAAAAACAACGTATTCCGCCTTCTGGCAACCCTGGAATCGCGCGGCTACATAGAACAGAACAAAGCAACGGAAAACTATCGCCTCGGTCTCAAGTCCCTGGAACTCGGCCAGACGTTCATCAAACAGATGGGCCTCTTGCGCCAAGCGAAACCGATCCTGGAGAAGATTGTCGACGAGTGCAATGAAACCTCGTATGTCACCATCTTCAAGGAAGGCCACATTGTCTACCTTGATGTTGTTGAGACAGACATGACCGTTCGGGTTGTTTCCCGGGTCGGTTCGCGACTGCCTGCTTACTGCACTGCTTCCGGCAAAGTCCACCTCGCCAACCTGTCGGACGAAGAGATCAACGAAATTCTCCCTGATGAGGAGTTGAAGACTTATTCGCCGACAACATTCGATAGCCGGAGTGCGCTGAAAGAGCAGCTGAAACAGGTTGCCGAGCAGGGGTTCGCCATTGACGACGAAGAGCTCGATCAGGGCGTCCGTTGTGTCGCAGCCCCGATTCGCGACTATACCCGCCGGATCGTTGGCGCAATCAGCATCTCTGGCCCTTCAATGCGTCTCAACAACGAGCGCATCCTTGAAGAACTGGTTCCCCTCGTTCAGAAATCGGCCGATGAGCTGTCGACGCGCCTTGGCTACTACAAGTAGCGGCAGGACACTCCATGAGTAAAAAGCCTCCGCAGATGATGCGGAGGCTTTTTTTATGTCTCATGAATGTTTACTGCTACAATGTCGTTGAGAGCTGTGTAGCCCGGGAAGCGTGATGGATTTTTCTGACTTCATTCAAGAATCGATCAGTGATGGCGTGACCAGCGAAGAACACCAGCCTTTCCTTTTAGATTCTTCCTCGCAACACGCCATCTTGCTGGTTCACGGATTTACCGCCAGCCCACTGGAGATGCGGCCCCTCGCCGACTTTCTCCATCAACAAGGAGCAGCCTGCCTTGGGGTCCGTCTGCCGGGGCACGGCACCACGCCGAACGACTTGGCAGAAAAAAGATGGGAAGAGTGGCTCTCCGCCGTTGAGCGCGGTTATGTTCTGCTCGCCAGACAGTACGAACAGATTTACGCCGTGGGAATGAGTACCGGCTGCCTGCTACTCCTGGCTCTCGCCCTGCAACAGCGGCTATCTGGTCTGGTACTTTGTTCTCCCTACCTCAAAGTCAAACATCGCCTGGCCGGTCACGCCGGCTGGTTACGGCACATCCGCCCCTTTCACCCCTCCCCGGCAGCCAACAAGGAGCAGAATGGATACTACACAGAACGTCCCGTAGCGGGAGTTCATCAGATCAACCGTCTGGTCAGATACGTCAAAAAGAGGCTAGACAGGGTAACGTCGCCAGTCCTTGCCATGAACACTGAAGGAGATCAGACGGTCGACATTGAAAGCGGTCGACGCCTTTACGAAAAGCTCGGCAGCCAGGCAAAAGTCTACCTGCGCTTCGGCCCGGAGACCCCGCACGTACTGACCGACAAGGACAGTCCCCAACAGGAAACTGTCTTCAGGCTGATCGGGGAATTTATCAAGGAGTTGAGTGACATCCCGTAAGGTAGCGACATAAAGCCTCCACCTGTCTGCGGGTGTCAACTGGAGGCCCTGAATTATCGATCACGTAATCTGCCCGGGCGATTTTCTTCTGCTGTGACCAGTGCGCATGAATTCGAGACAGGGCGGTATCCCGATCGAGGCCATCGCGAGCACAAAGCCTCTTGATCTGGATCTCCGGAGCAACGAAAACGACCAAGACTTCATCGACCCGCGCTTCTGCCCCGGCTTCGAACAAAAGTGGCGCCTCATAAACAACCAATTCATGGTCGCCATCTCTCAGTTCGGACAACCGTCTGGCCGACTCAGCGCCGATAGCGGGATGCATCAGGGCATTCAGCTCCTGCCGCGCCTCGATGTTATTGAACACGATTCCCCCAAGAGCCTCCCGGTCGAGATCTCCCGATGGTAACAAAATCTGATCACCGAACGTGCTGACAAGCTGCTTGAGCAGAGACGTGCCGGGTTTGATCACATCCCGGGCAATCTGGTCTGCACTTAAAACAGGCCAGCCCATTTCAGCCAGCATTGACGTCACCAGACTTTTGCCGGAAGCAATCCCTCCCGTCACGCCAAGAATTTTCCCGGTCACCATTCCTTCTCCATAAAAACAGTCTTTCCCTGGTCGGCGAACAACACCTGGCATGACCAGAGGTGTTCACTGACTTATTGTTGCAGCAGCTTATCATACACCCTCGAAAATCCCGAATCGTCCCTTCAAAAACATCCCGGCCCTCCAGGCCCATGAGGTTCAGGCTGGCAAAACGTATTTAAATCATTTACTATTATAAGCTGTGTTTATTAAGCAGCAATGAGGCTAGGTTCAAATGGATCAGGATATTCACACATTAATAGCCAGCGCATTGACCGGACTTGTCAAGCAGATCAAGGCCGTACGCTATTATCCGTCCGGGCATCCTGCCTTGCTGGCAGCCGCGGAGGAAAGCCTGAAGGGGCTTCAGCCCCTCCTTGCTGGCACACAACAATTCAGTCTGACGGTTCGCAAAGAGGCCTTCCTGTTTGATGATCAGCCGGTCGCGAAAACCCAGCAGGTTTTGACCCAGTTTGCCACCTTCTGCTTTGCTCGCAGGATTCAGTACCTGACCCTGCTTCCTGAACTCAGCTCTGAAGAACTGCATCGCTTTATCCATCTTCTGGTTATCGACCCGCAGGAGGTCCAGAAACTTGGCGGGCTGCAAAGCCTTATGGAAAAGACGCACACGACCAATATTTGGATCAACGAACAGGATTTCGACACCATTCTGGAGAAAAAAGAGGAGATCGAGGCCCAACCGGAGCCGGATGAAGAGACAATTGCTGCCCTGCTTTCTCAGGAGGCGCCTCCCCAGAAAACCGCCCAGGTTCAGAGTCAGGACCTGAAAACCGTTCTAAAGAAACTGCAACAGGAACGTGACGACCAGAAGTTCTGGCAACTGCTTCAGGAAATCATCCCTTTGCTACGGTTGAGCCTGACAGAAGAGAATCGCGGTCTGGTGATGCAGGCGTTTGTGCTGATTTGTCGATTCGCCTCAGCGAAATCTTCTTCAGAAACACGCAGGGAGTATTCTCTGAATACTCTCCGCCAGCTGGCAACCGATGAAATGATTGACTATCTCGTCGCCTCGCTTCTTTCTCCCAAGGCGGCAGAGAAGTCACGACAGACGCTGACCCGGGTCCTCGCCTTCCTTGAAGAAAAAGCGACCCGGCGTGTTATGAGTTTGCTCTCTCTTGAGAAATCTGCCGCCAACCGCAAGCTGCTGGCGGCGGTTTTGATCCTCTCCGGGCCCGCAGCAGTACCGGTCCTGCAAGAGCACTTGCTGGACGAGCGCTGGTATGTGGCCAGAAATGCAATCGCCATCCTTGGAGAGATCAGACGGCCGGACTGCCTGGTTCACCTGACCCCGCTTTTACAGCATAATGATATTCGGGTCCGTCGGGAGACTGTCCGATCCCTGACAAAAATCGGTGGACCACGTGCCATCAACATCCTGCTGCAGACGACTGCTGCAGACGATCAGGAGCTACGGCGTCAGGCGCTGCTCTCCCTGGGAGCGATTCGCGCGGCCAGTGCGGTCCCGACGCTTATTAAAATTGTCAAGAAACAGGGCTGGAGCCGCGACAGCGTTGACCTTCGAAAAGATGCGATTCGTTCCCTGGGTGAAATCCGGTCAAGCGATGCAGTCCCGGCACTTGAACAGATTGTTTCCAGACGTCGCCTCTTCAAGCGCCAGCGCTGCAATGAGCTGCGCGTGCTTGCAGCAGCAGCACTTGGAGACATTGGTGACGATACTGCACGTGCCACCCTTGAAAAAACAACTCTCGACAAATCGCCTGAGGTGGCCCGTGCCGCTAACAAGGCGTTGCAACAGCTTGACAAGGCAAATTCATGAACATCGATGAGATCAAGCAGATTGTTCAGGTTCTGGCCGGAGCCATTAAGGGGCTGCGTCTCTATGCCGTGAACCACCCGGCGACGGGCAAGCAGGTCCAGACCTTGCACGACGGACTCTTCAACCTGCTGCAACACAAACAGAAAATCAAGATGGGATTATTGGAAGGGACCCTGTTCGTTGAGGACCACCTGTTCATGCAGGAGTTCCAGGCGGCTGAGGAACTGACCAGGATTCTCGAAGAACGACAGATTGTCGGTATTGAGTTTTTCTCCGGACTGTCTGCAGCAGAAATCCAGATGCTTCTCGGGGCTCTTTACAGTGGAGAAGAAAAAGGGGAAGACTTTGTAGAAGCCCTGCAGCAGAAGGGGGTTGAGCGCATCCGGGCCATCGCCTCACAGGATGACGATGAAGATTCCGGGCAACCGCGCAAGGTTTACCGCAAGGCGTTGAAAGTTGTCGATCAGATTTTCAATGACGTCCGCATGGGCGAAATCCCCTCCTCTACGGAAGCGCTGAAGGTTGTCAAGAGCATGGCAAAGCTCACCCTGACCGAGCCGCATGCCCTTTTCGCTCTGTCAATGCTGAAGGATTACGACAATTATACTTTCACCCACTCTGTCAATGTGTCCGTCCTCTCTCTCGCGGTCGGCAGAGCCTGCAACCTGTCGGAAGAACGACTGCGCGTCCTTGGCCTGGGAGGACTTTTACACGATCTGGGGAAACTCAAAATTGATGTCAAAATCATCACCAAACCGGGCCGCCTGACGGAAAGTGAGTTTGACGAGATCAAGATGCATCCGGGCTTCGGCGCCGAGATTATTACAGAAATGGAAGGCGTCACCCAGGAAGTCATGGATATCGTCCTTTGTCATCACACCCGGTTTGATCGTACCGGTTATCCCGATATTGAAGATAATCGCCAACTATCAAACCTGGTCGACATGACCGCGATTGCTGATTCCTACGATGCCATGACCACCCTGCGCTCTTATCAGCGCCCATTCACACCCCGCGGCGCAATCAATCGTCTCAAGGAGGTTGCCGGCTCCTTCCTCAACCCTGAGTACGTGACGATGTTCATCGACTCTCTCGGCCCCTACCCAGTCGGTAGTCTGGTCAGGCTTGACAGTAATGAGATCGGCCTGGTCATCAAGGTTGACGCAAAGGATCCAAGTCTGGCTGACATCAAGCTGATCTTCGATGCCGCCGGCAATCAGGTCCAGGAGCAACAATACTTGGATATTCGACCAGACCAACCACGCCGCATCATCGCGGAAGTTGACCCGGCGAGCAAGGGGCTGGAAGTAACCGATTTCCTTGACTGACCTGCCCGGAAAAGTTCTTTCGAGACAAAAAAACCGCCGTTCCTGCTTCAGGGACGGCGGTTTTTTTATGAAGAAGAATGGAACCGGACTAGAGTGGGAGCTTCCCCAGGGCTTTGGCTGCGGCGCAACGCACGACGGCACGTGAATCCTTACACAACGCCAGTAGCGGGGGCACCGCCTCGGAGACGTTGATCGTCGCAAGGGAGTTCGCCGCGGCAACCACCAACTGCTCATCCGGGTCTTTCAGAACAGCGGACAGATACGGAACCAATCGAGTGTCCTTGAAATGGCCAAGTGCGTCAGCAGTGTGAACACGAACAGCCGGAGCCGGGTCCTTGAGATGGCGAACCAGGTTGTTCAACGACTTCGGATGCGCCTTGACACCCAGAACCTGAATGGCTGCGGAACGGATATCGGGATCAGGATCTTTTAACAGGTTGATCAGGTGCGGAAAAACATCCGGGCTGAGCACTTTTTCCATAGCAAAAATTGCCTTGACGCGCTCACCCCGCTTCTCGGAACGCAAACTCTCCAGAACCTGCCCCATTTCCTGGTAGGATTCCAGCATTTCGAGAGCTGCCGCAGCCGCCAGGCGCACTTCTTCGTCGGCATCATTCAGTAATCCGACCAGAAGATTTCGGCGTTGTTCAAGGGACATATAACCGAACCTCACAAAGCCAGCCGCCGGACCTGTAAAGCACGGAACCGGCGGAGTTATTACCTGATAAATTCAACAAAACCTAAAAAGGTCTTTTTCAGAACGGGATGTCATCATCCGGATTGAACGTCGGGCCGCCAGACTCTGCAGCAGCAGGTGCGGCAGCAGGTGCAGCCTGACTGTCTTGATAGCCGCCGGATTCTCCCGGACGACCCAGCATTTTCATCTCATTGGCAACGATTTCCGTGATGTAGCGCTTATTGCCGTCACGATCATCGTAGCTGCGCGTTTGAATCCGGCCTTCAATGTAAACCTGCCGTCCTTTCGCCAGATACTTGCCGCAGATTTCAGCAAGATTTGCCCAGGCGACGATATTATGCCATTCCGTTCTTTCCTGCTGTTCACCGTTACGATTCTTGAAACGCTCGCTGGTGGCCAGGGAGAACGAGGCAACAGCCGTTCCAGAAGCCGTGTAGCGCAATTCAGGATCTTTACCGAGATTCCCGATGAGAATCACCTTGTTTATAGCCATTCGCAAACCTCCATTGCATTTGAATTGTCAGCAGTCTATCGCATCTTGGTTCAGGGTGTAAAGCGCTTTTGATGCGGAATTCTCCCTGATTTACAGTAAGACATCTATAGAAAATCTTGAGACAGACCTCTTGCATTTACACCCTATGAAGTATAGTCTTTTCATAAGCTTGCGGCCTGTAGTCTCTCACTATCGAGGAACACAGTGCCCGTGAATTCAGACCATCACCACTCAAAACCGAGTCGAGGGCAGACCGAATGAATCTCGCAGAACAGTTCCACGACGCTTGCGGTATGGGGCTTCTGGCCCATTTGCGCAGTGAACCGAGTCACCAACTGCTTCAGGATGCCATCCATGCCTTGTCTCGCATGATGCACCGCGGTGCTGTCGCAGCAGACGGCAAATCAGGAGACGGTTGCGGGATTCTGAGTTCGATGCCCACGGAGTTCATGCGACGCGTCGCGGAAGAGAAACAAGTCTTTCTGCCAGATGATTTCGCAATTGCGACACTCTTCCTTTCCGATCCGGAGCAGCAACAGGATGTATTCAGAACAGTTTGTCTCGCCAACGACCTTGAAGTAGCCCTGTTCCGCGAGGTTCCCGTCAATCAGGATGCGTTGGGTCAATATGCCATCGAGCGCATGCCAACGATCATTCAGGCCTTCGTGATCCCTGCCCGTCTGACGGCGACCCGCCGTTTTGACGCTCTGGTTTTTCTTGCACGAAAAGAGATTGAACAGCGTCTGTCTGACGAGGGGAATTTTTATATTGCCTCATTTTCCAGAACCCTGCTTGCGTACAAGGGACTGGTCATGCCGGACTACTTGTGCGCGCTTTATCCCGACTTAAAGCGAGAAGAATTCAAGTGCAAATTCGTATTGTTTCATCAGCGTTTCTCAACCAACACATTACCTGAATGGCGGCTAGCCCAACCGTTTCGCAGCCTGGCCCACAATGGGGAAATCAATTCGATTCGCGGCAATCGCTTCAATGCTCTGGCCAAATCGGTTGCCATGCAGAGTCCGGTTTACAGTACTCCGGAATTTCAGCGTCTCCTGCCGATTTTACAGAATGGTGTCAGTGACAGCGCCAACCTCGATAATATGTTTGAGTTTCTGCTGGCCAATGATGTCGACTTTTTCAAAGCTGTCCGCATGTTGATCCCCCCGGCCCGGCATAATGTCGCCCACATGCCGGCCCGACTGAGATCCTTTTACGAATACACTTCAGCAACCTGGGAGCCCTGGGATGGGCCGGCGGCCGTCAGCATGACAGATGGCCGTCATGTCGGCTGCGTCCTTGACCGGAACGGTTTGCGTCCCGCCAAATATGTGATCACGACAGATGATCGCCTGCTGCTGACCAGCGAGTATGGTGTTTTGGGGACACCGCCTGAGCAAATCCGGGTCCGCGGCCGACTGCAGAGTGGCGAAATGATTGCCGCCGACCTTGAGACCGGCCAGGTCTTTTTCTCACGCGACATCGATCGTTACCTGATGTCATCTAAACCTTATAGCAACTGGCTGACGGGGCGCACTGCCTACCTGATGGAGTTTATCGAGCAGCAGTTCGATAAACTGGACGATTATTCGTTCGACAACCTTGCACAGCGGCAGCGCTATCACAACGTCAGTCATGAAACGGTCGAATACTCCATCAAGCCGATGCTGCGCGAAGGCCGCGAGCCAACCGGTTCAATGGGTGACGATACGCCCATTGCTGCGTTCTCCGAAGTCCAACGGAACTTCACTGACTTCTTCCGTCAGAAATTCGCCCAGGTCACAAACCCCCCGATCGACCCCTATCGTGAAAAGGTCGTCATGTCGGCAACGATTGGTTTCGGCGAAATTGGCAATCCACTCATCGAAACCCCGGAGCGCGGCACGCGGCTGAAGAACATCTCGCCGATCCTGTCACACGACATCCTCGACGCCCTGCTCTCTTTCGGCGACCCGCAACGGCCTCGCTTTGAGCCCTGTTATCGCCACAAGCGTTTTCCGACCGGTTTCACCTCCGAACTGAAAACATGCCTTGTTTCACTCGGCGATCAGGTGGTCAGTGCTGTTCGTGACGAGCAAGCCAGAGTGATCATTCTCGACGACAGGGTTCTCGACGCCACCACCCGTTTGATGCCGATGGCGATGGTTGTCGGCCATCTGAACCAACGCCTTTGCCAGGAAAACTTGCGTCATCTGGTCTCTTTGGTTGCCATTACGGCGGAAGTGACCGACCCGCACCAGGCCAGCGTGCTGCTCGGTTACGGTGTGACAGCGATTTACCCCTGGTTGCTCTACGCCACCGGCCTGCAGATGTGCCGTGACGATGCACTGTCGGCACGGGAAACCCGCCGAGGCCTGAAAAACCTCTATGAAGCCTTGACCAAAGGAATCCTCAAGATCATGTCGAAAATGGGCATCAGCACGGTATCCAGTTACCGCAATGCGGCCCTGTTTGACATCATCGGTCTCTCCCGGGAGCTTGTCGGAACGTGTTTCCCGGCATCACCACCACTGCTGCCAGGACTAGGCTTTGAACAGCTGGAGCAACGCATCAACAAAACACATGACCGGGTGTTTCGGAAAAACCACATGCTGCCGATCTACCCCCTGGAGCTGGGCAGTGCAAATCGGGACAATCCCGGCGGTGAGTACCACGACTTTCAATCTCGCTGCATTACCAGCCTGCACCACTTCGCAGAGACACTAGATCGCAAGGACTATCTGACCTTTCAGCAGATGATCGCAAATCGGGGTCAGCGCTATATCCGTGACTTTTTGACCTGGAATAGCCCGCAGGCTCCGATCCCGATCGATGAAGTTGAGTCTATTGACGCGATCACCTGCCGATTCGACTCAGCCGCCATGTCGCTCGGTTCGATCTCACCAGAAGCCCATGAAGCCCTGGCGGAGGCGATGCGAATCCTTGGCGGCGCATCGAATAGCGGCGAAGGCGGCGAAGCCCCCGAACGCCTGCAAAGTGAACGAAACAGCCGTATCAAGCAGGTTGCCTCCGGTCGTTTCGGCGTCACCCCGGCTTACTTGCGCAGCGCGGACGAAATTCAGATCAAGGTGGCGCAGGGAGCCAAACCGGGCGAAGGCGGCCAGCTGCCCGGCGAAAAGGTTACAGCCCTGATTGCGTCCTTGCGTTATACGATTCCCGGTGTGACGTTGATTTCGCCGCCACCACATCACGACATTTACTCCATCGAAGACCTGGCGCAGCTGATTTTCGATCTCAAGCAAATCAACCCGGACGCCCGCATTTCAGTCAAGCTTGTCTCGAGTGAGGGGGTCGGCACGATCGCGGCCGGCGTCGCCAAAGCCTATGCCGACAAAATCATCATCTCCGGCAGCGACGGCGGAACCGGTGCGGCGCCCCAGACTTCCATCAAGTTTGCCGGCAACCCGTGGGAGATTGGACTTGCGGAAGCCAACCAGAGCCTCAAGTTAAACGGTTTGCGCACCCTGGTGCAGGTTCAGACAGACGGTGGTCTGAAAATCGGCAAGGACATCGTTAAGGCTGCGATGCTGGGAGCAGAGACCTTCGGTTTCGGGACCACACTACTGGTGATGCTCGGCTGCAAACTGCTGCGTGTCTGTCATCTTAACCGCTGCACCGTGGGTGTCGCCACTCAGGACAAGATGTTAAGAGCCCACTATGTCGGCACCGTCGACAAGGTGGTCACCTATTTACGGAATGTTGCCGAAGATGTCCGTGAGATTCTGGCTCAGCTCGGGTTTCACAGCCTCACAGATGTGATCGGCAGAACGGACCTGCTGGCACTGATTGACAATGAGGATGCTCGTCAATTCGATTTCAGTACGGTTCTCAATTTTGTTGAGGGTCCAAATCTGCAATCAAGGGAGAATGAACCGTTTGACAAAAACCCGTATGAAAAAGAACTGCTCGAACAGGTCATGCCTGTCATTCGGGCGCCTCAGAGTAAAATTGTTATCGACCAGGAAATTTGCAATCTCAATCGGTCTGTCGGGGCCTTGATCAGCGGCGAGATTGCTCGCTATTATGGTGATAAGGGTCTCCCGAAAGAGGCGATCACGCTTAATTTGACTGGCGTGGCCGGCCAATCGCTGGGGGCATTTCTGGTGCACGGAGTCAGCATCTTTCTGAAGGGAGTGGCCAACGATTATGTCGGCAAAGGAATGAATGACGGCAGTATTATCGTTACGCCGCGCGTTTACCAGGAAGGTTCAGCCGCCGTCGGCAACACCTGCCTCTATGGAGCCACTGGCGGCAAGCTATTCGCTGCCGGCACGGCTGGTGAACGCTTTGCCGTGCGCAACTCAGGGGCCCTGGCAGTCGTCGAAGGAGTCGGCGATCATGCGTGTGAATACATGACCGGTGGCACGGTCGTTATCCTTGGTGAAACCGGCATTAACTTCGGTGCCGGTATGACGGGCGGAGTGGCTTTTATTTACGACCGCCAGAAGGTCTTCATCGACAACCTGAACGGCGAACTAGTCGAAGCACGCCGCATTGACGTTGACGATGACAACGAAGGAAAGCTCTACCTGAAAACGATACTGAACAGTTACCAGGATCGAACGGAGAGTCCCCGGGCGAAACAGATCCTCGAGAATTACCGTGAAGAGCTCGCCTACTTCTGGATGGTGACTCCCAAGGACATGAGCTCGCCGCTCAACCCCAAAGAGAGTGATTGAGCTGGGGCCGTTTTCAGGAACCGCTGCACACATTTCTTTTTCGATCGGAAAGCATCATGCAAAATTTTGTTGAGACTTATCGGGAAGACCTGCGGAAGGAGGATGCCAGCAAACGCATCCAGCATTTCAAGGAAATCTATAAAATCTACACCGAACGCAAAGTGGCCCGCCAGGCGGAACGCTGCGTCCAGTGCGGTGACCCTTTCTGCACAACCATTGGTTGCCCGCTGAACAACGCGATCCCTCAGTGGCTCGAAGCCGTTGCGGAGCAGAATCTCGAAAAGGCCTTCCGCCTCTCGAATGAGACCTCCCCCTTCCCCGAGATTCTGGGCCGGGTTTGCCCCCACAACCTGCTGTGCGAGGGGGCTTGCACTCTGGAGGACGGCTACGGTGCAATCACCATCGGTCCAATTGAAGCCTCAATCACCGACCTCGCCTTCGAGGCTGGCATCACACTGGATTTCCCGACAAACAAGCATGAGAAGCGCGTCGCTGTGATCGGTTCTGGCCCCGCCGGCATGAGCTGCGCCCATTTCCTGCTAAGAGCAGGCATCCAGGTCGACATGTTTGAACGTGCTGACCAACCAGGTGGTCTGCTCACCTACGGGATTCCAGGTTTCAAGCTGGAGAAGCACACCGTTGCGCGGCGTTTCACCCTGCTTGAACAGACGGGGATGAAACTCCATCTGAACACTGAAATCGGCCATGGTAATGATCTGAACAAGCTGATTGATCAGTATGATGCCGTATTTCTTGGCCTTGGAGCTACTGACGGCAAGCTTCCGGAATTACCCAACCAGGAGCTGTCTCAGGTCTTTCTCGCAATGGAATTCCTGACCAACATCCAGCGGCGCCTTTCGGACAGAGCCTGGATGGAGCGCTTCGGCGTTCTCGGTAAGCGCGTGGTTGTGATCGGCGGCGGTGATACCGCAATGGACTGCGTTCGGACCGCCGTACGCGAAGGTGCTGAATCGGTGACTTGTCTTTATCGCAGGGACGACGCTAGCATGCCAGGCAGTCGCAAAGAGTATTTGAACGCTGCCGAAGAGGGGGTCACTTTCATGTTCACAACTTCCCCCCAGCGATTTGTCGTCAATGACGCCGGAGATCTGGCTGGAGTTGATATGATTTCAACCCGTCTCACCGAACCGGACGAAAATAAACGTCGAAGCATTGAAGCCGTTCCGGGCAGCGAACATTGTGTTCCTGCGGACATTGTCATTATGGCGCTAGGTTTTGATGTTGAGGGTTTGGGTTGGTTAACAGAGTCAGAAATCCAACTGGGCCAATGGGGTGAGGTTACCATCACACCGGACAGCGGCAGAACCTCCCACCCCAAGGTCTTTGCCGGCGGCGACTGCCACCGAGGCGCAGATCTGGTTGTAACAGCTGCAGCCGATGGTCGCCGTGCAGCCTTCAGCATCATGAATGAACTTCTAGAGTAACAAAAGGTCAGAAATACCAAACAAAAAAGCCGCAAAATCAAGGGTTTTTCCTCAAAAAACGGCGTGACGCTGTCTCAAAAACTACACGGGATATTTTTCAGGAAAAAATATCCCGCTGCACTCCCGATTATTCTGCAGTCATTTCCCAACGATACAATCATTTCCCTTTTAAAAACAGTATGTTACAAAAACTGAGCTCTTGACAGGCCTCAAGATCTGCTCATACCATATTGCTAAACAATAACCCTAAGTCGCACAACCTAACGTTCAACACCACGAACACTGGAGTCCCCCCATGATCTCAGTCCATGCCACAGTTGCTGACGTGGCCAACAACATGAAAAGCTGGGTTCGACATTACGCATTTCATGAAATGAAACAGATTGCGTCCGGTTGGGGTCTGAATAACACCTACCCTGCACCTGACGCTGACCGTCCCTCAGCCATTCAGATTCACGTCTCAACTCGTAGCCGCCGCACCTTGCTCAAATTCCATTAAGCCACCGAAGATTAAGCCATCCCTCAGTGAGAAGAAGGTCCTTTTTGAGCTGAGGACTGCGACAAAACGTCAACCTCAGCGGCGGGGATGCGTGCCCGGCTGAGCAACCGAGCCAGGCACTGCAGCAGGGCACGATCCGACGTTGATTTATGCAGAACCTGATCGAAAATCCCTTCAATCAAGTTGTGTTTATCTGTAAAAGCCACAATCGGCAGGTCTGAACGAACCAGTCCGATATAGTTCGCCAGATCGTAGCCATCGAAATCAGGTAACGCAACCTCTGTCACGACTAAATCAATCGACGCACCATACAACTGGCCCATGGCCGAATGCCCGCCAGTCGCTGTCAATACGGCAAAGCCATGCTGCTCGAGAAGCCTTCTGGATTGCGCAAGTTTTTCCGCATCGACATCAACAACAAGGATTCTGTACATCGAACCGATCCTTTCTCACGCTCCCAGCCGGAACGAAGTCATCGCTGCAATGTCGAATCAACCGGGACATGTCGCATCATTTCGAGGATATAGCCGAACATCCAGCCATCTTCGGCGCCGAAGATGTCGCGTCCGAGCTCATCTAAAACAATCTGTTCCTTCAACAGGGAGCTTTCAAGCTGCCTGAACAACCGAAGCAATTTCTGTCTGGCGGAGGGCAGCTGTTCCAGAGACAGGCCCCCCAGATATTCTTCAATTTCATGCAAGCAGCAGAGAGTCCCACTGCACCTGTCTGCATCGAAAACCGGCAGCCGAGAAACGCGCGTCACCTCACACACTGGAGAGTCCTTTCCTTTGAGCATATTGGATACAATAATCTGTAAACATGCATGAAATGTGGAAGAAATAAGGAAATCAAACCGATGAAGAGGATTCTACTGGTCTTCAATAAAAAACTTATGTTAGGAACGTAAACAGGTCGTTTCCACAGGGAAAACTCATTTATGCGCGTCAGCCTCAAATATAAATTCACACTGGCCCTGCTTGGCGGCATCAGCACTGTCGTCCTCTGTATGCACCTGTTCGGCCAATGGAGTTTTGATCGCGGGTTTCTGCGTTATGTCAACACGGTTGAAAGGTCACGTTTCGAGCTGCTAGCCAACACGCTTGAGAATGTCTACGAAGACCAGCAAAATTGGGACTTCCTTCGTGACAACCCGGTTGTCTGGCTGAAGATTCTGGCTTCAACCCTGCCAGGCAAGCAGACAAATCCGGAGTTTATCGAACGCCTCAGCAGGAGCTTCAAGGATGGCAAGTTTCCACCTCAGCATGGCCTATCGCCAGAAGCGGAACGCTTCTTTGAAACACGGGTACTGCTCTTTGATGCCGACCGCAAACTCCTGTTCGGCCTCCGAAAATTCGAAGAAAATGCCCAGATCGACCCCATCGAAGTGAATGATCAAACGGTTGGCTATCTCGGCCTCGCTCCCCAGATTCATCTCTCGGATATTCATCAACTGGAATTCGTCAAGCGTCAGAAACTCGCCTTCTTCCTTATTGCCGTCGGCATGCTGATGGCTGCAGCCTTCATAGCCATCCCACTGGCAGACCGCCTGATCAGACCTGTACGCCAGCTGACAGAAGCAACCCGGGAACTGGCTGCCGGGCGTTACGACATCCGGACACAGCGGAAGTCACAAGACGAACTCGGTCAGCTGTCACGCGACTTCAATATCCTGGCAGCAACCCTGGAGCAGAACGAAAAAGCCCGGCGGCAATGGACTGCCGACATCTCTCACGAACTGCGGACCCCGCTGGCCGTCCTGCGTGGTGAGATTGAAGCGCTGCAGGACAAAGTCAGGGAAGTCACGCCACAGACACTCGAAACCCTGCATGACGAAGTCATGCACCTCAACCGACTGGTTAATGACCTCTACGAGCTGTCCCTCTCCGATCTGGGGGCATTGACTTATAAGAAAACGGAGGTAAACCTCGTCGAAGTTCTCCAAAAAGCCTTGACGCCGTTTAAGTCACGCTTCACAGGGAAAGAACTGCAGCTCAATGCTGTCTATGATGAAACAGCAGAGATTCTGGTGTTTGCCGACCCGGAACGTCTTCTTCAGATGTTCATTAATCTTCTGGAGAACAGTCTCCGTTACACCCATAACGGTGGAACGCTGCAAATTTCCCTGGAGCCAGGTCAGGACGTAGTTTCTCTCATCTTCGACGACACCGCACCCGGTGTACATGCAGACGACCTGCCGCAGCTGTTCGATCGCCTCTTCCGTACAGAGTTTTCCCGTAACCGTGCGACCGGAGGCGCCGGCTTGGGCCTGTCGATCTGCCGAAGCATTGTTGAGGCGCACGGCGGCACCCTGACGGCAGAAGCATCATCCCTGGGAGGACTTTCGCTGAAGATCACTCTACCAACCACAAAGGGGCCGCAATGACCCAGAGCAAGCATATCCTGGTTGTCGAAGATGAACAGCGGCTTGCTGACCTACTCCGTGATTATCTTCAACAGGCGGGCTTTAACGTCTCGTGTCTGGACAACGGGTTGAAGGTTGTCTCTTTTGTTCGACAAAAAAAACCGGACATGGTCCTTCTCGACCTGATGCTTCCCGGCAAGGATGGCATGGAGATTTGTAAGGAAATCCGGCCGTTCTCAAGCGTGCCGATTATTATGATCACCGCGCGCGTGGAAGAAATCGACCGATTGCTTGGGCTTGAACTCGGTGCTGATGACTATATCTGCAAACCATTCAGTCCACGCGAAGTCGTCGCCAGGGTCAAGGCCGTCCTTCGTCGCACGGATGGTTCCATCGGTAGACCGCAAGGTCTTGTCATGGACGAGGGAACACACAAGGCAACCTTGAACGGGGCAACCCTGGACTTGACCGTGGTGGAATTTCAATTGTTGAACATCCTGGCGGCGACCCCAGGACGAATCTATTCACGTGACCACCTGATGGACAGAATTTATCCCGACCATCGGGTCGTCAGCGATCGAACGATCGACAGTCACATCAAGAAACTGCGCAAAAAGCTATCAGGCATACGCCCGGACCAGTCCCTGGTCCACTCCGTTTACGGGCTCGGCTACAAATTCGAAGAGGGGTGACGTCTTGCTCTCCTCAGCAATCCACCAGTCTGACAGGCATTATGCTGTCCTGACAATTTCAACCAGATAGCCGTCAGGGTCCCGCAGAAAATAAAACCTCGCCTTACCCTGTTCCAAACCCTTCAAAGGCGTCGGTGCTAGTCCCATCTCGGAATGGCGCTGATGCGATGCTTCCAGATCATCGACTTCAACAGCCAGATGCGAATATCCGTCACCAAGAGAGTATGGTTCCTGGCGGTCGTAATTATAGGTCAATTCCAGCTCGAAGGTTTCTCCAAGTGTCCGCATATAACTCAAGGTAAAGCCGCCCTCAGGAAAATCTTTTTTGCGCGAGACCTCGAAACCGAACGCCTGCTGGTAAAACTGTTCCGACGCCTCCAGATCCAGAACCCGGATGCATGTGTGTATCATCGGATAATTCATGAATGTTCTCCTTTCGTTTTCAGCATGAAGCATTTTAGCATGTTGTCCTGAAGAGGTGTGACTCCCTGGCAGTCTAAAAAAAAACACCCCTGATCATGGACGAAACGTGCGCACTTCACTACAATTGATGGTATTATCCTTGACTCGCAACAACCTGTTTTTTTTTTGGGGGCGAGATTAACCCATGCGACCAGCAATTAAATACTGGGCCTTCCTGTTAACAATCATCGCCGTGATTTTTGCCATTTTGCTCGGCAGCTTCATTGGGTCATGGTTCTATCTCGATCCGGGTGATCGAGAAGTCGTCCGGGCGCTCTTCGACAAACTGATCCTCTTCCCGCTGCTTGGCGGTCTTGCCTTAGTGATGATTATTGGCACCCTGGTAAGCCTGCTGTTCCGCTTCTATATCATTCCAGTACTCCTGCTAGCCGAAAAAGCACGCCTGATCACCACGGTCAACTCTGCCTACCGGATCACACCGACAGGAGCCCGTGAAATTATTTACCTCTCTGAGGTGATCAACGATTCTGCTGAAGCCTATCAGAAGCTGCAAACCGAGGTCGGTGCCCAGATTCGAGAAGCAAAAAACCAGTTGCACGAAGAGAGAAACCGCCTGGCGGCGCTTATGGCAGAGCTTCCCAATGGTGTACTGGTTTGCAATATTGGTGGTCAGATTCTGCTTTATAATCCACAGGCGCAGGCCATGTTGCAATCACGACACGTTCAGAAAACGGATCATGAGCCACGTGACATCTGGGTTGGACTGGGCCGCTCTGTTTTCGGATTGCTTTCCAGGGATTTGATTGTCAACGCTCTTGAATTATTGCAGCAGGGTGTCAATAAGGGGCAACAAGCCCCGATTTCGAGCTTCATGGCAACATTACGCAACGGCGCCTGCCTGCGTATCAGCATGACTCCGGTTTTCGCACACCAAGGTGAACGACACGAAATGTCCGGGTTTGTTCTGAGCCTCGAAGACATGAGCCGTCAAATTGCCACCAACAGTCGACTCGACATGCTGGTACAGTCGTTGACTGAAAATTTACAGAAATCGCTTGAACCAATTCGTTCTGCGATACAAACCCTTTTGCAGACCCCCAATCTCAAACCGGACCAGTTGGTAAACTACGGCAAGACCATCGATACGGCCTCTCTCAAAATGCAGCAACAGCTGTCACATGCGGTAGAGGAATACACGCGGGTTCAGCATGAAAGCAGTCGTCTGGAAGATGTCCTGGCAGACGACCTTTTCTCGATTCTTGAGAGGTCGCTCAAAAAGCACTATTCCATCGAAGTCACCGGACAGGCCGACGCCGGACTCCATCTGCAGATGGACAGCTACTCCTTTATTCAGTCGGTCGCACACCTGGCCGGTGTACTGCGCATTCACGAAGACATCAAGCGAATGCAGATCGACATCCGGAAAACAGCTTCAGCTCAGGCGTCGGTGCGTCTCCTCTGGGCGCCAGCCGGTATGCCGATTCCCCTGATTAAAGATTGGAAGAACGCACTCCTGATCACTGGTCCAAAGGGTCAACAACTCAGCTTTCTCGATATGGTGAATCAACAGGGCGGAAACATTCATCTGGAAGTAACTGACCAGGAAACGTGCCTCGGGGTTCTCATCGACATTCCGGCAACCCATAAAGAGACGCGACTCGAAATCCCGGCCCAGCCGGAAGCTAGACCGGTGAATTACGAGTTTGATCTGTTTCATCAGGAAATCGGCATACAGACAGCCAACCAACCGTTGCGCGAGTGCACTTTCGTGGTTTTCGATACGGAAACGACCGGTCTTTCACCTTCTGATGGCGATGAAATCATTCAGATTGGTGGTATCCGCATCGTCCGCAGTCGTCTGCTTTACAATGAGACCTTTGACCAGCTGGTGGATCCACAACGCTCCGTCCCGCAAGCCTCCGTGGAAATCCATGGCATCCAGCCCGAATTGCTGGTCGGACAGCCGGTGGTCGAACAGGTTTTGCCTCGCTTTCATAAATTTGCCGAAGGTGCCGTTCTGGTCGCGCACAATGCCGCTTTCGACATGAAATTCCTGCAACTGAAACAGGCCCGCGCCGGCGTCCGCTTTGACCATCCGGTTATCGACACCCTGCTGCTCTCTTCAATCGTGCATCCGACCTGGGGCACTCACTCACTGGACGAAATCGCCGACCGATTGAACGTCACCATCGTTGGGCGCCATACCGCTCTGGGCGATGCCATTGTTACGGCGGAAATTCTCATCAAGCTTTTACCCTTATTGCAAGCCAAGGGGATCAACACTTTGCAGGAAGCTCGGCGTGCATCCTCAACCTCACAATATGCCAAGATGACTTTCTGAAAGACCCGCTCCGTCTGTAATGAAGACCAAACAAATCAGATTATGGACTTGACACTGTTGACTGTCTCATTATACTGAAATGTCTGCATTAAACGCGGTTTGATTCTGAAATATACTTTGTGTTTAGTCTGCCAGTTCTGGCATTGGTCACTCGGACAGAATTTTACTCTAGAGGAGGACATGTGATGAAGAGACTCAATCTGTTTGCTGCACTCTTACTAACTGTACTGTTGGCTGCTCCGGCATTTGCTGCCGACACCATCAAAATCGGCTTCAATATCCCCCTGACCGGTGACATCCCGGAAGTTGGCGAAGGTTCCAAAAACGCCGCTGAAATGTACCTCGCCGACATCAACGGTGCCGGTGGACTGGAAGTTGGCGGCAAGAAGTACATGCTTGAGTTCATCTACATGGATAACGAGTCTAAAGCCGAATCGGCAGTCAACGCTGCCCTTAAACTGATTGAACAGGAAGATGTCGTGGCGATTATCGGCCCCAACTCCTCCAAGCAGGCCGTGCCTGGTGGCGGTACCGCTAACGACAACCGCGTGCCGATGATCAGCCCTTGGTCGACCAACCCAGACACCACCTTCGAGCGTCCATGGGTGTTCCGTGCGGCTTTTCTCGACCCCTTCCAGGGTCCGGTCGTTGCTAACTTTGCAGCCAAGAAATTCAGTGCCAAAACCGCTGCGGTCCTATTCGACGTTTCCAATGACTATTCCAA
This sequence comes from Desulfuromonadales bacterium, assembly GCA_030145205.1. Taxonomy (GTDB): domain Bacteria; phylum Desulfobacterota; class Desulfuromonadia; order Desulfuromonadales; family BM103; genus JAQYVZ01. Next base: position 68,803 of record JAQYVZ010000002.1, read on the forward strand.
GGGCCTGGCTGAGATCTTCAAGTCTTCCTGGGAAGCCAAAAAGCTCGGTCCTGTCGTGGCCTTTGAATCGCACGGAACCAAAGATCAGGATTTTTCTGCCCAACTGACAACCATCATTGCCGCCAAGCCGGACTTCATCTTTGTACCGGACAACTACAACCAAGTCGCCCTGGTCATACCGCAGGCGCGTGATCTCGGTTACAAGGGTCCATTCATGGGTTCCGACGCCTGGGGCACCCCAGATCTGGTCAAACTCTGTGGCGAACAGTGCAACGGTCAGTACTTCTCAACCCATTACGCTGCAGCCGGTGCCAAGGGAGCGACCAAGGTTTTCATCGACCGTTACATGGAGAAATATGGTGCGGAGCCGGCCGATTACGCGGCCCTGACCTGGGATTCCATCGGCCTGCTGGTGGAAGGCATCAAGAACGCGGGCAAGGTCGAGTCCAGTCCCCGCAAGATGCGCGCCGCAATCCGTGACGGCCTGGCCGCCATCAAGTCCTTTGACGGCATCACCGGTTCATCCAAGTTTGATGAGCAGGGCGACCCCATCAAATGCGCTGTTGTCGTGAAGATCTCCGACGCCGGGACGTTCGTCTTCGAGGAGTCAGTCTGCCCGTAAGCACTCATGATATATAACAAGAACGAGGCGGGGGTCTTTCGACCCCCGTCCTTTTGTGCAGAATTCGGGTCGCCCCGGGCGAGACGGCCAAGCCAACGCTTTAACAAGGAAGATCCTACGTGGATTTTATTATTCAGAACATTCTGAACGCCCTGCAGTGGGGAAGTTTCTACGCGCTCATCGCCCTTGGGTACACCCTGGTTTATGGAGTGCTGCGGCTGATCAACTTCGCCCATGGAGACATCTTCATGGTCGGGGCCTACATCTCATTTTTCGTGGCAGGATTCCTGCTGGGCCCGACCATCGGCCTCTCTCCGGCGATAGCATTCGCCGTAACCGTGCCTCTGACCATGGCCCTGACTTCGCTGGTCGGTGTGACTCTGGAACGGGTCGCCTACCGTCCCCTGCGACGCAAGGGCGCGCATCGCCTTTACGTGGTCATCACTGCCCTGATGTGCGGACTGATCCTTGAGTACTCCAATCTGGCCGTGCTGGGTGCCAGTCGCCTGAAGTTTCCCGCGTTGCTTGAAAAACAGATCTGGCATCTTGGCGGCGTCACCCTGACCAATCTCAAGGTTCTTGTAATCGTGACCGCCATCCTGGTCTTCGTCTTCCTGCAATGGGTGGTCACCAAGACCCGCATCGGTATGGCCATGCGCGGCATCTCCTACGACAAGTTTGCCATTCCACTCATGGGCATCCCCATCGACACCATTATCGTCTTCACCTTTGTCCTCGGTTCAGGTTTTGCCGGGTTGGCCGGGCTGCTGTTCGCCATGAGCTACCCTGTTCTGGAACCGTTCATGGGTATGCTCATCGGTTGGAAGGCCTTTATTGCCGCGGTGGTTGGTGGCATCGGAGACATCAAGGGGGCGTTTGTTGGAGGCTTTCTTCTCGGCTTCATTGAGGTTGGCGTGGTCACGGTCTTCCCCTCGACCTACCGTGACCTCTTCGCCTTCACTATTCTACTTCTCATTCTGTGGGTAAAACCGACCGGACTGTTCGGCATGCCACAATCCACTAAGATATAGTTGGGAGAATAATCATGACAAAATACTCTCTCAACATTCTGATTGCCGTCTTTGCGATCCTGCTGCTAAGCATGGCCCACTTCCGATTCATCGACAGCTACATCCAGATTGTCGTCATGACCATCGGTATCAACATCATGATGGCCACCAGCTTGAACCTGGTCAATGGCAACATGGGTGAATTTACCTGCGGCCATGCAGCCTTTATGTGCGTAGGAGCCTATGTTTCGTCGGTCCTGTCCGTGTTCTGCTTCGGCTCCAAGTTCGGCGACCCGTTGCTGCCTGCAGCTTCAGTGCTCATCGTTTTCCCCATCATCCTTCTGATCGGAGGAGGAGTGGCCGCCGTCTCCTCGCTTCTGGTGTCGGTTCCTTCCTTCAAGACGCGTGATGACTACCTCGCGATCATTTCCATCGCGGTAAACTACATGATCATCTCCGCTCTGGAGAACATGGACTTCATCGGCGGATCTCGCGGTTTCCAGGGCATGAAGGATACGGTCTGGGCCATGGTCGACATCTTCGACGGCCCATGGATGATGTTCTGGGTGATTAATTTCACTATCCTCACGGTCTGGGTGATCCGGCGGTTCATCTCCTCCACCTATGGAAAGGGAGTGAATGCCATCTGCCAGGACGAAGTCGCCGCCGAGATCATGAGTGTCAACACCAACAAGATCAAAATCATCAACTTCATGGTTGCAGCCGGACTGGCGGGGTGCGCAGGCGGACTGTACGCCCACATCATCGGCTACGTGAACCCGCAGTCCTTCAATATTCTCAAATCCACGGAAGCACTGGTCATGGTTTATCTCGGCGGCATGGGGTCCCTGTCTGGCGCCATCATTTCCGCCGTCATCTTCACGATGCTCCTCGAAGTGCTCCGTTCCCAGGCCATCATTGACGGCCTGATGTCACCCTTCACCTTGGTGTTCCCGGACTGGGAGCCCTCGGCGGGCGTTATAAAATGGGTGATGATCCCGCTGCTGCTGGTCGTTGTCATGCAGTTCCGCCCCGAAGGGATCATGGGCAACCGCGAACTGGGAGATATCTTCCCCTGGCTGAAGAAGTTTTACAGGTTTAAATGATGGCAAAAACACAAACACAGACTGAAGCGGCACCAATCCTCGAAATACGTGGTCTCACTCAGCAGTTCGGTGGTTTGAGAGCCGTTTCAGATTTCAACGTCAAGCTGCGCACAGGAGAGATGACCGGCCTGATCGGTCCAAACGGTGCCGGCAAAACCACGGTTTTCAACCTGACCAGCGGTTTTTATCAGCCGAGTGAAGGAGAGATTCTGGTCTGTGGCAAGAAGACTGCTGGCAAGAAACCACACCAGGTAACATCCATGGGGGTGGCACGTACGTTCCAGAACATCCGTCTCTGGAATGACATGAGCGTGCTGGACAATATTCGTCTGGCCCAGCATTACCAGCTTGATTATGGATTTTTTCACGCAATTGCCCGCAGCAAACACTACAAAGCACGTGAAAAGGCAGTCGAAGACAAGGCCCATGAACTACTCGAAGTATTCGGCTTGCACGATTATGCCAATGAGTTACCCAAGAACTTGCCATACGGAACCCAGCGCAAACTTGAAATTGCCAGGGCCCTCTCCAGCCAACCGAAACTGCTGCTGCTTGACGAACCTGCTGCCGGTCTTAACTCCGCTGACGCCAAGGAGTTAATCCGCCTGATCCGCTGGATTCACGGCCATTTCGATGTCACCATCTGGATGATTGAACATCATATGGATGTCATGATGGAGTTGTGTACCTACATCAAGGTCATCGATTTCGGTGAAACCATTGCCGAAGGCACTCCAGACGAAATCCGCAATCACCCTGCGGTTATATCCGCTTACCTTGGAGATGATAATATCTGATGCTGCTCTCGATTGAAAACCTCGAGGTCAAGTACGGGAATATCCAGGCGCTGCATGGAATCAGCTTCCATGTCAACGAAGGTGAGATTGTCACCTTGATTGGCGCCAACGGTGCCGGCAAAACGACAAGCCTCTACAGCATTTGCCGTCTGCCTCCACCGGAAGCGCCGCGCGTGATCGCCGGCGATATCAAATTTCATGGTGAATCAATCCTTAAAACACGCCCCAGTGACATAGTCAAACAATTCAATATGGCTCTGGTTCCTGAAGGTCGACATATTTTCGGCAACCTGACTGTCATGGAGAATCTTGAAATTGCCACTTACTCACGTGAAAAAGGGACAAATTTCGATGAGGAGTATCAGCGCATCTTTGATCTCTTTCCTCGGCTGCATGAACGCCGGAAACAACGCAGTGAATCTCTTTCTGGTGGAGAACAACAGATGCTGGCGGTCGGCAGGGCTTTGATGACCGGCTGCAACTTCCTTTTGCTAGACGAACCTTCCATGGGACTTGCACCTCTACTGAAGTACGAACTTTTCCGGACCCTGAAGAAGCTCAACGAAGAAGGCATGACGATCCTGCTGGTTGAACAGAACGCTAACCTCGCCCTCCACCTTGCTCATCGAGGTTATGTACTGGATACCGGGGAAATTGCGGCAGAAGGGACCAGTGAGGAGTTGCTCGGCAACCCAGACGTCAAAAAAGCTTACCTGGGGGGATAAAACATCTCATTGTACACCCAGCCTGTTCTACAAGCGGGACCCCTGATCTGGGTCCCGCTTTTTTATTCATCAGCTGTCGATTCCCTTTTAGCATATCAAGTATAGACACACCTAACACCCTACCTCAGGACTTGGGTTTTCCGCTCCATCATGCAACTTATAAAATTTACATTCCTCATTCTTAATAAAGTATTCAACATATATATTCACCCATAAAGTTAAGCAGTTATGTCGTAATATCAAACACTTATGTCTATCACACTAAAATCATTCAAAAAATCGAATTCATTAATTTTTTTTTACCTCTTGAAATGCAGATTAATTTGGAGCAAGATGAAAACATTAATGAGCACCAATTGTGTTCATTCACAGATCGTCATTGCTACTTTTTTCCAATTTTGGGAGGTCATCAATGAAGGTTCCAACTTTAATGAAAGCAACATGTCTTTTAGCGTTAGCCCTCTGCGCCTGCCTGTTGTCGGTTACTCCGGTGTTCAGTGCATCACCAAGCGAGGTAACCGCTGAGCAGGTCAAGGAAATGATGGACACCAACCAGGCTCTGGTGGTTTATCCGTTGAGCCTTCTCGAATTCAACAGCCTGCACATCAAAGGTTCAGTCCATATTCCGACCGAGCACATTTCAGAGGAGTTGCCGGCAGACAAAGCTCAACCCCTGGTATTTTACTGCCTGGGCTTCACCTGAACGGCCTCCCTCGATACCGCCAGGTTGGCGGTTAATGCTGGCTATCAAAATGTCTATGTATTTCGCGGTGGGCTGCCTGAATGGATCAAAGCTGGTTATCCAACAGAAACAACGGATCCACTACCGAAGATTGATGTCCCATCCGTTTCAGTCCAAGAGCTCAAGGAACTTCTAGATTCGGATAACGAAATCATCCTACTAGATACCCGCCGTGATGGTGATGCAGCAAAATATTGGATTTCCTGCCCTCAAAGACTTCACATGTCAATGCACGATCTCGTTGTTAAATATGCTGAACTACCGAAGGATAAAAAGTTGTTTATTCTCGACAAGGGTGGAAAACGCTGCGGCCTGATATCACGCTTTCTGGCCTCCAAAGGGCTCAATGATCTCACCTTGGTTACCGGCGGCATGAAACAGTGGGTCAAAAGCGGCCTGCCAACGGAAATTGCTAAAAAGTAATCAGGCAGAGGGAGACATTGCAACAAAAGCGCGACAATATTAAATAACCAAAAACTGGAACCTTCGGGGACAACTGCAAATTGCGGCAAAAATCCTAACGGAGAATACAATGCTTGACCAATTAAAAATTTCAATGAAATTACTCATCGGTTTTGGCGCAGTGTTGGCCCTGATGGCGATGGTCAGTTGGTTTAACATCTCCAATTCCGGCAAAATCAGCCGACAAGTCGATCATGTCAAAGAGGTTCGCTACCAAGTTGCGATTGATACAATCAACGCAATTAACCTTTCTGAAAAAATCCTGAGCAAACTTGTCAACGCTGCCGAAGCCGCAGTTATGGCCCCGCTTCAATCTGCAGAGCAGAACAAAGAGGTGCTACTCCCGAATCTGGAAACACTTTCTCGCTCACTCAAAGAGGATCAGATCCTGGCAGAAAAGCTTGAACAGTTCCGCGCCCTGTTTGAAGCATGTTTCGAAAACGGCAAGCAGATGGTGCAACACTCCGTCAATCAAGAATTGTTCGAGTATGTTGCATCACGTGATGAATATCAGAAATATTTTCAAGAACTGGAAAAAGCCGCGGCAGAACTTAACGTTTTGGTTTCTAAGGCGCTGTACGAGACATTGGAGCAAATCAACCAGGTCTCAGAAAAAAATGTTCAATGGAGCCGTTACCTGACCTTGTTCGGCTTGATCCTGGGTTTTGCACTGTCTGTTATTATTTCCAGGAACATCGCTAATCCGATGAAACATCTTGTTGATGTCATCGTTGACATCGGACACGGCAACCTGTCGAAGCGTGTCTGTATCAACCGTGGTGATGAAATTGGTCAGGTTGCTTCAGCAATGGACGAAATGGCGGAAAAACTGGGGCAGATGGTCAAGCGCGTCCGCGCCTCCTCAGAAGAATTCACAAACGTTTCCGGAGCAGTTTCGGACGCAGCCAAGTCCGTGTCGGCATCCGCAAAAAACCAGGAAGAGAGCATTGAAAGCACCTCAGGTGCGATTGTCGAAATCGGGGCGTCTATTGAGAGCGTTGCTCAGAATGTCGACAGCTTGAACGTATCTGCTTCAGACAGCACCTCTTCCTCTCTGGAAATGGCCTCAAGCATCGAAGAAGTTGCCGAAAACTCCCTGCGCCTGGCGAATGCCGTTGAAAGCATCGGTTCCTCCATTCACGAAATGGCCAGTGCGGTCACCCAGGTTGCCGGCAACGCCGAGCAACTGAAAAAGACTTCGGACGCAACATCATCAACCGTTGCTGAAATGGATGCGACCATCAAACAAGTTGACGAACATGCTCACGAGACGGCGCGCTCCACAGCTGAGGTTCTTCAGGACGCCCGACAGGGCCAGGATTCTGTTGAAAAGACCATCGCCGGGATTACCCAGATCAAGAGTTCATCCCATATTACCTCTGAGGCCGTTGGCAACCTCGCAGAGAAAGTTAAGGACATCGGATCAATTCTGGCGGTTATCGACGAAATAACCGAACAGACCAACCTGCTGGCCCTGAATGCCGCTATCATCTCCGCCCAGGCGGGACAGCACGGTAAAGGATTTGCGGTTGTCGCCGATGAAATTCGTGAGCTATCAGAGCGAACCAGTCAATCAACCCGTAAAATCGAAGAAGTGATTGCAGATGTTCAAAGGGAAACAGCTAGAGCGGTCAATGCAATCAAACAAACTGAAACAATTGTCGGTGAAGGAGAACAGCTTTCACTGCAATCAGGAAACATGCTGGGCAAGATTGTGTCCGGCGTAGAGGACAGCTCAGGACGGGTTGACCATATTGTCAGGACCACTGTAGAGCAGGCACAAGCCAGCAAGCTGATGCGTGAGTCGATGGAAAAGGTCTCTGAAATGGTCGCGCAGATTGCTTCTGCAACCAAGCAGCAGGACCAAGGAGCCAGGTCGATCACCTCAGCCACAGAGTTGATTGCAGAGCTGACAGAGCAAGTCAAAAACTCAACTCGTGAACAAAGTCAATCCAGTCAAGCCATCGGCCAGGCCATGGAAAAGATGAGTGGTTTGGTTCAACATGTGAAAACAGCCTGCGATCAACAAAACGAGGAAAGTTCCAACATTGTTCAGGCTGTGGATGGCATCAAAGACTCCGCCAGGGGAAATGTCACTTCCGTCAATTCCCTGAATAGTGCTGTCGAAAAATTGAGTCACGAGATCATCGTTCTCCAAGAGGAGATGGCTGCATTCAGGATTGAGGAATAAACATATTCCACAGAGTTCTTCTCCCTTCTTCTTCCGACATAAAAAAACAGAGCCAACCAGGCCCTGTTTTTTTATGTTTCTCCTTGAGCCTTTGCAGAAATTTTATCATCGTACAGCATGTTATTTCAGATTGGGCGTCCGGAGGTTCAAATGATGATATTTAACGTTTATTGCGCTGCAAAAAGCTTGCATCATGAACCTTCAAGTGGTTGGATAGACGGCGCCAAATGAACTAACGTAGACACTTGGATATGGACACCCGCCATTCCGTTTCACCACATCGGACGACATGCCAACACTGCCTCAAAACCTATTAAAGTTCCTACAAAAGCTCCTGAACGATGCCATCAGGACCAGCTTAACTCTTTTCAAAATCACGATTCCGATCAGTATCCTGACGAAACTTTTGACGGAGTTTGGCTTGATAGACCAGCTCGGCAGGGCACTCGGACCGATCATGGAATTGGTTGGTCTACCGGGGAGCATGGGTCTGGTCTGGGCCACCGCAATGGTGACTCATCTCTACGGCGGCATGATCGTATTTGCTTCACTAGCCCCGGACGCCAACCTGACTGTCGCCCAGGTAACGATACTGACCACCATGATGCTGGTTGCCCATGCCTTGCCGATTGAGCTTCGAATCGCGCAGAAAGCCGGTACCCGTTTCAGGGTCATGGCCACGTTGCGCCTCGTAGGGGCCTTCTCTCTTGGCTGGCTGCTGTTTCAGTTCTACCGGATCACAGATACGCTGCAAACAGCCAATCAATCCTTCTGGAGCCCACCACAACAGGACCCATCCTGGATCGTCTGGCTGGTCGGAGAAGTCAGGAACCTGTTGTCGATTTTCCTGATTATCCTCTGTTTACTTTTCATTATGCGCATCCTTGAGAAGATCGGCATTATTTCGCTCATGACCAAACTTCTGAGACCGATTCTCTCTCTGCTCGGTATCAGTAAGGAAGCTGCACCACTGACCATCATCGGTATGACTCTGGGTATCAGCTACGGCGGCGGTCTGATCATTCAGGAAGCCCAGACCGGCAATCTGACCAAACAGGACGTCTTCTATTCGATGGCACTGATGGGCCTGTGCCACAGCGTGTTTGAAGACACCATGCTGATGATGGTTCTCGGTGGACACCTCTCCGGTATCCTCTGGGCGCGACTGGTCTTTGCCCTCCTTTGCACTGCTCTGCTGGTTCGACTTGCCAGGCGAATTCCGACTGCAACATTCAACCGCTATTTGGTCCGTCCCTGACCTAAAAACCTTTTTTGTCTTTTTTTTATTGACACTCGGAGTCGTCCTGACTATTTTCGGAGTGAACGTTCACTCCGACCGGAGAAAAACATGACAAAAAAGCCTACGGACAAACGTCAAGCAATCTTGGACGCCGCCCTGAAAATCTTTGCAGAAAACGGATTCCACAGTTCACCAACATCGCAGATCTCCAAGATGGCGAATGTCGGTACAGGGACCATCTATCGCTACTTTGAGAATAAAGACAGCCTGATCAATGCCCTTTATGATGAAGTTGACCAACGCCTGCGAGCGACCGCCTGGGAAGATATCGATGAGCAGGCCCCCGTTCGTGAAAATCTTTTTCATTTACTTGGTATCGTCTTTCGCTTCCTGCTCGACAACCCGAGCGATTTCAAGTTTTTCGAGCAGTATTACAACTCCCCTTACGGGATTGAAAAAAAACGCTCACAGGAAGAAACCTGTGACAAACCGATGGTGATGATCTTTGAAAAAGGCATTGAGCAGCAGATTATTAAAGATCTGCCGCACGATCTGCTGTTTGCACTTTGCTTCGGACCGATGACCATGCTTATCAGAGATCAATTAACGGGATACTTCACGATCACGGACGAAATGATTCAAACCACAATCAAGGCAACTTGGGACAGTATTCGATTATAAAACACCCAATACAGTCAAAACGTATTTTTTAAAAACTCAAAACGGAGTGATTGTTCACTCCTAGTCGCGGGGACATCATGAATCAGCAAACACAGGATCAGAGACAAAAAAACACTTACAACGAGACGTTCGATAATAAATTCGGCTTGACGAGAACAAAAATTCTTGGTCTGAGCATCACAACCCTGCTTCTCCTCGCCCTGACCGCAGGACTTTTCTTTGGCCCCGCGTTGATGGCCTCTGAAGCAGAAGAGAAAGCCGCACCGCCAGCCATGCCGCCGATGCCGGTGGAAACCACTGAAGTTAAAGTGGCGAACAGTGAGCAAACCCTATCTGCCATCGGTAGCCTACAGTCAGAAGAATCCGTGGTGATCGCAACAGAAATTGCTGGGCGGATCACACATATCGGATTTGACGAAGGCAGTAAGGTGAAAACTGGCAAGCTGCTTGTGCAGTTAGATAATTCTGTTCTCCAGGCAGAGTTGGATCGGGCGATGGCCAGCCGCAATTTGAGTGCAGCTAACTACAAACGTGCAGAAGCCCTTCTCCAGGACCGTGCTGTTTCTGAGCGTGAAAGAGACGGGGCCTACGCTCAATGGCAACTGGACGAAGCGACTGTCAGGCTGACTCAAGCTCAGTTGGACAAAACCCGTATTCTTGCGCCCTTTAACGGCAACCTCGGTCTGCGCCGGGTCAGTGTTGGCGATTATGTACAACCGGGTCAACACCTGATCAATCTGGAAGCGATTCGTCGTCTCAAGGCCGAGTTCGACATCCCGGAACGCTCCATTTCGGAAGTCAAGGTCGGCCAAATGATCAACCTGACCTCCGACGCCTACCCGGGACGCGATTTCACTGGCAAGGTTTACGCCATCGATCCGCAGATCGACGAATCGAGTCGCAGCCTGAAGGTACGGGCTCTGCTCGACAATAGTGACCGCGCCTTGCTGCCGGGTCAGTTCGTCAAAATTGCGTTGAGCGTTGCCACCACTGAAAATGCGCTCTTCATTCCAGAACAGGCGTTAATTCCTCAACCGAAGGTCAAGCTGGTTTTCAAAGTCGTTGACGGTACGGCGCAGATGGTCCCGGTTCAGACTGGCAGCCGTGTCAAGGGCTGGGTCGAAATCACCAGCGGCCTTCAGCCTGGTGATGTCGTCGTCACAGGCGGTCACCAGAAGATCGGTCCGGGCAGTCCGGTTCATGCCATCCCGGCAGACCCGGCCATGTTCGCAAAAATTTAAACGCTTCACCCTGCCCTTTCTGCCGCACGCGAGGATACGCCTCCATTCTCGTGTTGCAGGAAGGGCTGGGTGAGGGTGACACGATAAAGGGAACAGAGCATGAAAATCTCAGAAACCAGCGTCCGTCGACCGGTCTTGGCGACCGTAATGAGCCTGATCATCGTCCTGATCGGTCTGGTCGCCTACGATCGGCTGACGATTCGCGAATATCCGAACATCGACGAACCAACCATTTCGGTCGTCACCGTTTACCAGGGCGCCAGCCCGGACATCATCGAAACGGAAGTCACCACCATTATTGAGGACAGCCTTTCCGGGATCGAGGGCATCAAAACGATCACCTCGGAAAGTCGCCAGGAGCAAAGCCAGATCAGTATCGTCTTCAAAATGGAGAGGAACGCTGACGATGCCGCTGCCGAAGTTCGCGACCGGGTCGGTCGGGTCCGCGCCGATCTGCCGTTTGACATTGAAGAGCCGGTCATCGCCAAAGTTGAAGCAGACGCCGACCCGATACTGTACATGGCCTTTTCCAGCGACCAGCATAGCAGCGAGGAGGTCACCGATTATGTTGACCGCTATGTGACCGATCAAATTGAAATGATCGACGGCGTTGCCGAAGCCCAGGTCCTCGGCGCCCGAAAATACTCGATGCGGATCTGGCTGGATCCCGCCAAGTTGACTGCTCTGAAAGTCACTCCCCAGGATGTCGAGGATGCGATAAGAACCCAGAACATCGAGGTTCCGGGTGGCCGACTGGAAAGCGCCGCGCGTGAATTTACGGTCCTTTCAGACACCAGCCTTAACTCCCCGGAACAGTTTGAGCAAATTATTGTCCGAAAATCGGGGAACACCATGATCCGCTTGCGAGATGTCGGCCGTGCTGAAATCGGTCCGGAATCGGTTCGCGAGAATCTCCGTTACAATGGCAGCTCAGCTGTTGCAATCGGTCTGGTTAAACAGTCAACAGCCAATCCACTGGAGATATCCGAAGCCCTGCGGGAGATCTTGCCTGAGTTGAACGTATCCCTCCCGGAAGGCATGCGAACGAAGATTGTTTACGACTCCTCGGTGTTTATCGATCGTTCCATTGAAAATGTTTTCGATTCGATTTTTGAAGCAGTCGGGCTGGTCCTGCTGATCATCTTTATATTCCTGCGCAGTGTCCGTTCGACCCTGATCCCGCTGGTGACCATTCCGGTTTCCCTGGTCGGCTCCTTTACCCTGATGTGGGCACTCGGCTTTTCCATCAACACGCTGACCCTGCTGGCGATGGTTCTGGCGGTCGGCCTGGTGGTTGATGATGCCATTGTCGTCCTTGAAAACGTGCATCGACACGTTGAAAACGGGCTGAAGCCCGCTCAGGCGGCAATCAAGGGAATGCGGGAGATCGGCTTTGCGGTCATCCTGATGACCATGACCCTGGCCGCTGTTTATATCCCCGTGGCCATGATGGAAGGCCGTACCGGCAAACTCTTCACCGAGTTCGCCCTGACCCTGGCCGGCGCGGTGATTGTATCCGGCTTTGTCGCCCTGACCCTGACGCCGATGATGTGCGCCAAGATGCTGCGTCATCAGGACAAGCACATGAAGATTTTCACCATCATGGAGAACTTCTTCATCGGCCTTGAAAATGGCTATCGTCGTCTACTCGGCTGGTCGCTGAAGACGGTCCTGATCGGCTTGAGCCTTGCCGTTGTCGCAGGGTTCGGCACATGGTACCTGTTCGGCCAGCTCCCGTCTGAAATGTCACCCCTCGAAGACCGGGGCGTGTTCATGACCTTCCTGATTGCTCCCGACGGCGCCAGCCCCGACTACACCGATCATTACCTGAAACAGGCAGAATCACTGTTGCAACCAATTCCGGAGAGTAATGGTGTGTTTGCCGTCTCCGGCATGGGTGGCAATGTGACGGAGGGACTTGCATTTGTTGAGTTGAAGGATTGGTCGGAACGGGAACGTTCCTCGCTGCAGATTGCCGGCGAGCTGGCTCCGCAGTTGTTCGGCATCCCCGGGGTGCTCGGTTTTCCGATTACGCCACCTTCCCTGGGTCAACCGTTCATGGATCAGCCGGTACAGTTTGTCATAAAAACAACTGACAGCTATTCAGAGCTGAATGATCAGATCAGCCAGCTGATGGCCGAAGTCCGCAAAAACCCGAATTTCCTCGCGGCCCGTACCGATCTAAAGCTGAACTCCCCGGAGATCCGGATTGAGGTGGATCGCGACAAGGCCGCCGACCTGGGCGTCAGCGTTGCCAGTATCGGCCGAACGATTGAGACCCTGATGGGCGGCAATGACGTCACCCGTTTCAAGATGGACGGCGAACAGTACGACGTCATCGTCAAGATCGAGGATGATCTGCGTGTCACACCGGAAGACCTGAACAAGATTCACGTCCGCAGTGCTGCCGGGCAGATGATCCCGCTTGCCAACCTGGTCACCATCAACGAAGGGGTTACGGCTCAGTCGCTCAACCATTTCAACCGCAGCCGTGCGGCCGTGCTCAGCGCCAACCTGGCATCCGGCTACTCACAAGGAGAGGCGCTTGCGTTCCTGAATGACGCAGCGGCCCGGGTTTTGCCTGAAACAGCACGGATCGATTACAAAGGGCAGTCACGCGAATTTATGGACAGCAGCGCCGGTCTGCTGCTGACCTTTGTCCTCGCCCTGCTGATGATCTACCTGATGATGGCGGCACAGTTCGAGTCCTTCATCGACCCGTTCATCATCCTGTTCACCGTGCCCTTGTCCATGGTCGGCGCCTTGCTCGCTCTGCAGCTGACCGGCAACACCCTCAGCATCTACAGCCAGGTCGGCCTGATTACCCTGATCGGTCTGATTACCAAGCACGGCATCCTGATTGTCGAGTTCGCCAACCAGCTGCAGGAACAAGGCAAGAGTAAGCTTGACGCAGTGATGGATGCAGCCACCTTGCGCCTGCGGCCTATCCTGATGACCACCGGTGCCATGGTGCTTGGTTCGGTGCCACTGGCGCTGGCCACCGGCGCTGGCGCAGAAAGTCGTTCACAGATTGGCTGGGTCATTGTTGGCGGATTGACTCTTGGGACGATTCTGACGCTGTTTGTTGTCCCTGCGGTCTACTTGTTGCTGGCACGCAAAAGATCTGTGACAACAGAAATCACAGAATGCAACCCAGTCGTAGAAACGATGTCAGAGGAGAGCACAGCCAACGCCTGAGAAAGGCAATCGAGTTCTGGACTGTAGCGGCACCACTTGTCAGACACGACAAGCCTCCCCCCGCGCAGGTGCCCTGCAGTCCGGAATTAACACTATAAATACAGTTCTGAGCCGCAGCGGCATCAATTGTCAGACACGACAATCCTCCCCCCCGCGCGATGCCCTGCGGTTCGGGAATTTTAAAACAGGAAAGTACGATGAAAACTGTCTCTCGTAAATTGATCACCATTTTAGCCAGCACACTCCTACTGTCCGCCTGCGCACTAGGGCCGGATTACCAACGCCCGGAATTTGAGACACCTGCTGCCTACAAGCAAAACACCCCATGGAAGCAAGCGACCCCGATGGACCACCTTGAAAAAGGACCCTGGTGGAAGCTCTATGAAGATAACGAGCTGAACCGCCTGGAAGAGCTCGCTTTACAAAACAACCAGAGCCTGCAATCCGCCCTGGCCCGTGTAGAGCAGGCCCGCGCCATCGCCGGCATAGACAAGGCGGCGCTGCTGCCATGGTTTGACCTGAATCCGTCAGCAAACCGATCCCGGACTGCAGCAGATCTTTCCTCAGACGGTGAGAGCACGACAAGCACAACCTACTCCGTACCGATGGTCATGAGTTACGAAATCGACCTATGGGGACGCATCAGACGGACCATAGAAGCGGTGCAGGCCGATCTGGGCTCAACGGAAGCGGACTTCCACAACCTGCTCTTGTCCCTGCAGGCCGACGTTGCCCGAGTCTACTTCAATCTTCGGACAACGGACGCCGAGACTCTGCTTCTGCAGGAAACGGTTCGCCTGCGCCAGGAGAACCTCAAGCTGGTCAACAGTATGTTCAAGCATGGGGAATCCGGGGCCCTGTCAGTCCGCTGGGCAGAAACCGAACTTGCCACAACGCAGGCAGAAATGGCGGCCTTGCAAAAACAACGGGATGAGTACGAACACGCTCTGGCCGTTTTGACGGGACAAACCCCGACAACATTTACCCTGGAACCGGCAAATGTCGCATTTAACCCCGTTGTCGTAAATCCTGGTCTACCCTCCAGTTTACTGGAACGACGCCCGGACATTGCTGCGGCCGAGCGCGCCATGGCCGCGGCGAGTGCACGCATCGGCGTTGCAAAAACAGCCTTTTTCCCATCCATCAGCCTGACTGGCACTGCTGGGTACGCCAGTACAGACACCAGTAATATTTTCAACTGGGACAATCGAACCTGGGGCATCGGTCCTGCTATTTCGCTGCCGATTTTTGATGGCGGCATCAACAACGCCAGACTTCGGCAGGCACGGGCTGCTTACGAAGAGGCCATTGCGACCTACCGTCAACAGGTCCTGGTTGCCTTTGCCGATGTTGAAGACGCCCTAAGTGGGCTGCAACACCTTGACCGGCAGGCCGGCTATTTGAACCAGGCTGTCAATTCGGCGCAGGAGGCTGCGGATATTTCTGGGAAACGTTACCGGGCGGGTCTAGTTGGTTACCTGGAAGTCATTGACAGCGAACGTACTGCTCTCGGTGTCAAGCGCCAAGAGTTGCAGGTTGCAAACCTTCAGCACCAGGCAAGCATCTCCTTGATCAAAGCACTTGGCGGCGGCTGGAACGCGTACAATTGATCTTCTGGAGGACTAGATATCGTCACACTGGGGCGAAGCCAGCTGCATGCATATGCAGACGCAGCGGCAGCAGCGTGAGAGGCGACAGGAAGATCGCCGTAAAGGTGACCGGAGGAAAGGCAGTCAACAGAACAAGACTGAACAGAATCAGTATCAATTTGATTGAAACGAACGGCACTTTATGTTAAAAACGTGACCCGTTCAAGCAATTGCCGTTGTAGCTCAGCTGGTAGAGCAGCTCACTCGTAATGAGCAGGTCGTCCGTTCGAGTCGGATCAACGGCTCCAGAATGACAAGCGGGCTGTCAGACAATCTCTGGCAGCCCGTTTTTTTGTGTACGTGACAAAAAGAGCAGAGTCAGCTTCAGTACTTATTGGCGAGGCTTAGGATCAAAGAACCAGATAGTGTTCTTCTTACGCCAGCCACGCTCCCACATACAGTCCTCATAACTCTGGAACTCTCCCCTTCCTGGCTCAGTGGTCTGGTACGCACCTCCGGTAATCATCTGACATTCACGGTCATCGGGATAAAATTCAGAAGGCCGCTTCGAGGTATGCTCCCATTGCGGCATACACCCAGCGATACACACAACCAACACCGAAACAGCAAGCATTCGCAACATGATTTCTCTCTCCTCAAAATCTGTTGAAGAAACAGAATTACTGACTGTTTAAAGGGTATCATTCACATGAGAGATGGCAAAGATTTTTCTTGACGTGAGCTAAGAAATTCCATAAATTACACAAGATTTTAGATACATTCACTTACGTAAAGGAGAGAGAAACATGAAAAAGCTTGTTATCGCTTTGATGCTGGTTGCATTCACTTTCAGCGTTGCTTACGCAGCTGACGTCGTTACCTACGAAAGCAAAAAAGGCAACGTAACCTTCGATCACAAAGGCCACAGTGACAAAATGGCATGTGACAAGTGCCACGAAGGCGAGCCCGCAGCAATTGCTGTCGACAAAGCTGGTGCTCACAAAGACACCTGCAAAACTTGCCACAAAACTGACGGCGGCCCGACCAAGTGTAACGACTGCCACAAGAAATAATCTGTTTATGAAAGAAGCCTCCTCTGTTGGAGGCTTCTTTTTAGCTGCCATCCTGACCATTTCAGTCAGTTATTGCGGTTTCACAAAAGTGTGATAGATTGAAAGACGCATTCAATTAATTCATCTTATTCCCAAGGAGATATCATGTCGCTCAAAGGCACACAGACAGAGATTAACATCCTGACAGCATTCTCGGGAGAAAGCCAGGCCCGCAACCGTTACACCTACTTTGCAAAACAGGCAAAGAAGGAAGGATTCGAACAGATCGCGGCCATTTTTGAAGAGACTGCCAACCAGGAGAAAGAGCATGCAAAGCGCCTCTTCAAAATGCTGGAAGGCGGCGAAGTGGAAATCACCGCAAGTTTCCCGGCCGGCGTCATAGGCAGTACGGCTGAGAACCTTAAGGAAGCGGCTGCCGGCGAAAACCATGAGCACACCGAAATGTATCCTGAGTTTGCCGAAACTGCTCGCAAAGAGGGTTTTTCGGAACTGGCTGAGGTTTTCGTGGCGATTGCCGTTGCTGAGCTACGTCACGAAACACGCTATCTGAAGCTTTTGGAAAACATCGAAAAAGAACGCGTCTTTAATCGTGATACAGGTGCCGTCTGGACCTGCCGCAACTGCGGCTATCAACATGACGGCGATACTCCGCCTGAGATGTGCCCTGCCTGCGCACATTCCCGGGCCTACTTCGAACTGATCGCCGATAACTACTAAATCAGGAGAATAAAAATGGCAAATCAAAATGATGTCTACAAATGCGACCTCTGTGGAAACATTGTTGAAGTGATGCATGGTGGCCCTGGCGCCCTGGTCTGCTGCGGACAAAAAATGCAGTTGCTGGCAGAAAACACCGTCGATGCCGCTCAAGAGAAACATGTGCCGGTGATCGAAGTAGGCGCTGACAGCATTACCGTTAAGGTCGGCAGTGTTGCCCACCCGATGGAGGATACACACTACATCGAATGGATTGAACTGGTCGCAGACGGCAAGATCTACCGCCAGCATCTCAATCCCGGCGAAGCCCCTGAAGCCACCTTCCCGGTTATCGCCACTGAAGTGACCGCTCGTGAATACTGCAACCTGCACGGTCACTGGTCGGCAACAAATTAATCGTTAGAAACTAAAAATGCCCGCCATTATGGCGGGCATTTTCATATACGGGGATGCGTCGTTTACAATAATCACCCAGCCATAAGGTTTTCCAGGAAATCGTGCAAGGCGGCTTGCGAGGGGCCACTTAGATCAAAAAATTCCAGACCCATGCCACTCGGCATATTATTCTTTTTGATCCATTCTGGATGATTAACCCACGCTACCCTGGCAGAACATTGCAGAGGCATCCGATACCCAGGCAGGGTAAACTCGAGCAGCAGTCGGGTTTCAATCGGATAGATAAACTCGCTGCCCAGAAACATCCCACCCGTGTTCAGGTTAACAGCTGTGCCAACGTGTTTCTTGTTCTCCAGCAAACTGAATTCAAGTTGAAATCCGACCGGGAAACGACGCGCAAGCCTACGGCTGACCCCCAGCAGACTGCACGCTTCATCCAGTAAACGCAAAGCCGAAAGCGGCCGGCCCACAACCAGGTCGGAACCAGCTTTCCAGCAGGCCTCTTCGAGTTCTCCCTGGTCACTCCCCAAAACACAGATCATCGGCGTGACCTGCAACAACGGGTCACTCTTCACCCGGCGACAGCAATCGAGACCTTTTTCCCCCAAGCTTGACAGGTCAAGTATCGCCATGGCTGGCGCATCCGCTTCAATCAGCCGAAAAGCTTCATCAGCATCAATGACGCAATCCATCCCGAAGCCTTCCCGCTGAAAGAAAGATTCCGTTAAAATAGCGAGCAGGTCAGGCACATCTGAAACGATGATCTTCTTGCTAAACACAGCAGCCTCCCCTTTTACGCAGACTCTCAGTATAAAGCATCAAAGTGGGAATTGTACCATAGAGCCGTCCGACTCAACATCTTTCAACAAGAGGCAACACTACACAAAATCAAGCAATTCAATATTAAAGTGCAGAGTCTTGCCCGCCAGAGGATGATTACCATCCAAAACAACTGTCGTTTCAGTCAATTTAACGACCTGAACCTCCAGGCTCCGACCATCTTCCATGCTGGCCTCCAGAAAACTTCCAACCGCCAGACGGTCAGCCTCGGGGATCATGCTTCGTTCAATTTCGACAACCATTTCGGACACATGGGGGCCGTACCCGTCAACGGGGTCAACTTCGACAGAGCGCTGCTCACCACACCGCATCCCCAAAATCCCCTTATCAAAGCCGGGGATGACCTCCCCGGCTCCAACGGTAAACACGAGGGGAGCGTGCCCTTCAGAGGAATCAAACTGCGAGCCGTCTTCAAAACAACCGACATAGGCAAGCTTGACCCGGTCACCGGTCTTAACGACCCGATCCGATGTACCCGACATAGAACTACTCCGTTGCAATGGAAATCAATTCAACGTCAAACAACAGAGCCGCATTCGGGCCGATCGCCTGACCTGCACCACGCTCACCGTAAGCCAGATCAGCGGGAACGACCAATTGCCATTTTGCTCCAACCTTCATCAGGGGCAGCGCCTCGGACCAACCGGGGATGACTCCACCAACCGGGAAAGTCGCCGGTTCTTCACGACTGTAAGAGCTATCAAACTCCGTCCCATCCACCAGGGTTCCGCGATAATGCACTGTCACCACGCTGTCTGCTGTTGGCGAAGCACCATCACCAGGGGTCACAACCTTATACTGCAATCCGCTCTCCAGAACGACAACACCCTCTTTCTTGGCATTTTCAGCCATGAAGGCTTCACTCGCGGCCTTGTTCTCGTCTGCCAGAGCCTGCACTTTGGCCATCTGACCCTCCTGCATTGCCTGCTGAAACGCCTGGATTTCAGCAACCATCTCTTCTTCACTGAGACGGGGGTCCTTCCCAGTCATGGCATCCTTGATGCCGACAATCAGAACGTCTGGGTCAATATCCATTTCCTGGTTGGCAAAATCTTTGCCAATATTCAGACCGATCGTATAACTGATGCGATTTTTGGGCGTATCCAACGTCGGCTCTGCGGGCGCCGCATTTTGTTCCGGGGCACAAGCAGAGAGAACAAGCAGTGAAAAACACAACAACAGGCCAACGATTTTTTTGCTCAACATATCAATCCCTTTCTGAAGTTCTTAAAACACGAATTCGTAAAAATACCTATGACTTAGCGCTTCTGTCAACCAAAGAATGTGTTTCTCGTCCTTTCGTGATCAGAGCGGTGTCCGAGTCAGCTTAATCGCCAACAGCAGCGCCGCACCAACGACCAGAAGCAGAACCAGCATATAACCGGGCCAACCATAGCCGCGGTAGACATAACCCGGCAGATAGGAGCCTATGGCCCCACCAGCGTAATAGAAGGAAACATACATCCCATTGGCGACCGCCTGATGATCGGCGGCCTGCTGGCTCAAAAAACCGGCGGCTGTCGAGTGCGTCAGGAACATCGCGCCACACAACAGGAACATGCCGCCGATCAGAGCAGCAACCGATGGCAACATCATAATGAGCAACGCGCAGCCATAAAAAATCAGGGCAATCACCATAACTCGCTGCGCGCCACCAAACTTTTTCTGCAGTCGGACAGCGCTAAGCGACATGACAATTCCAAACAGGTAGCCGACATAGGCCGAGCCAATCCGGAATTCATTTGCGAACGGACTCAACTCCGTCAATCGGAACGGTAGATAATTCATCATGGCGGCAAACACCAGGAAAAAGCAGAAGACCATGGCGTAGCCGATTTTCATCACTGGATCGGCGAGGACCTTGCTGATCACCCGCAGGTCTGGCTTCTGAACCTTAAGCTGACTGCTATCCGGCAAACGCCCCAACCAGAACCAGGCGATCATCAAGCTGAACCCCAGAAGAAGAAAACTAAAACGCCAATGCAAACTGCTGGCAATAATGCCGGAGAGAAACCGGCCGGAGAAACCACCAAAAATTGTTGCAGAAATGTACCAGGCCATCGCCTTGGGGAGTTCACCGGGCGCCGCAAGTCGCGAGGTGCATGTCATCAAGCCTGTCAGCATCGCCGGGACCAGAAGGCCCTGGATCAGGCGAAGGGCCATCAAGCTGTTGAACGTTGCCGTGAAGAACACCAGGATTTCAGAAACAGCCAGAAGGAAAACGGCCCAACGCAACATCTTGCGAGCGGGAAAGGTTTCAAGCAAGACACCGTAATACAACGGCGCAAGGCTCAGCGGGAGGAAGGTGGCTGTGGTGAGCAACGCGGCCGTTTCACGGCTGACGCCGAACTCGCCGACCAGAACGGGCAGCAGCGGCTGAGGGAGGTAAAGCGCTGACAGTGCCAGGACGGTTGCGAACAGTACAGAGAGCATAGTTGACTTTAAGTCTTTCCACCTAACAGTCTATTTTTGTACATTTTATCCTTCTACAAACAGCATACACGCTACAGCTTCTCAACCGCTTCATTCTCCAAAAAGAAGAAATATGGCAGGCAACACAAAGGTCGTCATCAGACCGTTCAAGCCGATCGCCAAGCCCGAGACAGCACCAGCCAGACGATCAACTTCCAGCATACGCGCCGTACCGATTCCATGTGCCGCAGTGCCAACGGCCAGTCCGGTTGAAGCACCGGGGCGGATTCCGATCATACGGCAGAACTCGGGGCCACAGACGGCGCCCAAACAGCCGGTCATAACGACCAGCGCAGCTGTAAGTGGTGCGACACCGCCGATCTTTTCGACAATACTGATTGCGATTGGTGTTGTGACCGACTTTGGCGCCAGAGACAAGACAACATCCCGACTGCCGCCAAACAACAAAGCCAAGCCACAGGCTGACACGATAGAAGCAACCGCGCCGGCAAAAACGCCGATAAGAATCGGCATTTTTCGCTTCAGGATTTCATCTTTTTTTTGATAGAGAGGGCCTGCAAGCGCGACCACCGACGGTCCCAACAAGAACAGGATCAGGTCACCGCCACGCGAATAGTCCGCGTAGCTGATGTCACAGGCCATCAGGATACCGATTATCGCGACAATCGCAAGGAGGACCGGGTTAAGCCAGACATTGCGTGTCCGGTAGTAAACCCACTGTGCCAGAGCATAGACGGCAAGGGTCAAGGTTACGCCGAACAGGGGAGACTGGACAAGCTCATTTGTCATGAGAACCCTCTTCCGGCTCGAGCAAGTCAGAGACCTTGCCAGTAACGGCCATGACAACGAACGTGCTGACAATTGTCGCGACACTGATCGGCAGCCACTCCCGAGCAATCAACTGGAAATACACCATGACTCCAACCCCGGCCGGAACAAAAAACAGGGCCAGGTTATCGAGCAGTAGATCCGCCGCCTGCTCGATCCAATCCAGCTTGACCAGGTTGGCTGCCAGTGCCGCCAGCAACAAACCCATTCCCAGAACATTGCCGGGGATTGGCAAGCCAGCAGCTCGACTGATCAGTTCACCCAGTAGCTGAAAACAGCATAAAATTGCCAGACCGCGAACCATGCACAACTCCGTTGCAAGCACTGCACCTAGGCCGCAAACCCTCAAAGGAAGCAACCGAAACAGAGTGCATTGCAGAAAAATATAACGCTAGAGCTCCCCTTCCAGGTCTTTGAGCAGGGCTTTGACCTCATCGCAAATATCGCTGGAGGAAGCACTGTGCTCAAGCTCCAGAAATTTACGGAAGCAGTGGACGGCTTCCTGAGTCAAGTCCTGATCCAGACTGATGTTTCCAAGGGTCAGATGTGCGAGGGAGAATTCAGGGTCAAGACCTATTGCCTTACGACAGGAGTCAGTGGCTGCCTCAAGATCACCCTGATCATGTAGCAACTCTGCCAAGCTGTAATGAGTTTGAGGGTCATCCGGCTCCAACTCAAGTGCTTTCATCAAACAGCTGCGCGCCTCGTCAAACCGCCCGGCCGCAAAACAAACATCGCCCAGAGATTGCAAAGCAAAAACAGCATTAGGGTCAATTTCAAGTGCCAGACGGTAATAATGTTCCGCCTGTTCAAAATCCTCCTGATGGAAACAAAGAAGACCTAGGCTGACGAGAGCCTCAACTTGCTGTGGATGTTGATCCAGAATCCCTCGGTAGATCTCCGCCGCGCGTTCAACCTGGCCAGCTTCGAAGCAGGCATCGCTGAGGGCAAAACGAACATCCAGATCCTCCGGCTCGAGTGACGCCGCCAACTCCAGGGCCTGTATACCCTCTTTAAGAAGACCCGACTCGACCAGGGCTTCTCCCAGCAGAGCCGCGACATCGGCATTCTGAGGATAGTCTCCAGCCAATTTTCTGGCGACCCGAACAGCTTCGACGAAATGACCGTTTTCGAGAGCCTGCTGCGCCCGGCTCAAAGAAATTTCATAATCCGACATCCGTCACCTCCTTATAAGGGGCTCTCATCCAGGTTAAATTCCATATGCAGAGTATCCAACACGTCCCATAGCCCATAGGGATCCGAGGGGAAGACCTCGACCCTGACCTTCAGTTGCGCTTCAAGGTCAGCCACGGTGACATCATCAAGCAAAACACTCTCGCCTTCACGCAAGAGCACATCAGGCAGCAGCAGGATCTCGCCGAGATCCCGCGTAGAGAGCTGCCGCAAAAGATCCCGACCAGTGATCAAGCCAGCTACAGTCACGTTGCCGCCAAAGAATTCGTTACGAACAGGCAGAACCTGCAATGAAACACCCGCCCTCACCTTCAAATCGTGTGCAAATGCATCGATATCCGCAGCAGCGTCGACACCTGTCACGACGGAGAGACGCGGTAGTTTCAAAAGAGACACCTGCGCAAGTACTTCGGCTGCGTGCACCCGAAACTGAGCAACCAGTCCGACGCCGTTTTCAATCTGCGGCAGATCTTCATACTCATCAAGCGCGGGGAACGGGGATTCGGCCTTGAGATATAATTCATCCGCCGCAAACAGGAAACGACCGCCAGTCTCTGCCAGGCATTTTTGTTGTTTTTCATGAACCCAGTCCACCAAGCTGCGGGCTTCATCCTTACTGAAAAGTTGCAACTTTGGTAAATGCTCACGAAACGCGGTCAGGCCGACCGGCACCAGGGCCAACGAACGGATTCCCGGGCCAAGGCGATACAGAGCATTGAAGGTTTCCTCCAACACGTCACCATCATTGATCTCCGGGCAAATCACGATCTGGGTATGCAGGTCAATGCCTCCCTCTACCAAGCGCTGCAGAGTGGGCAAGATCGGCGGGGACTGCCGACCCAGCAAATGCTCACGAACGGCTTCATCCGTAGCATGCACGGAGACATACAGGGGGGATAGCTTCTGCTCAAGAATCCGACAGATATCCTCCTCGGCAATATTGCTGAGAGTAACATATGCCCCGTAAAGATAAGAAAAACGATAATCTTCGTCTTTCACATAGAGCGTTGGACGCATGCCTTGCGGCAACTGATGAACAAAACAGAAAATGCACTGATTGCCACAATTCATTGGCTCCGGGTGGGGCAAGACCAGACCAACGGGTTCATCCGGATTCTTTTCAATTTCAAACTCCCAGGATTCACCATTGACCCGCTCTATATCAAGCACCAGATTCGAGTCGACGTCGCACACACAGTAGTCAATGATATCCCTGACAGCGACCCCGTTAATCGCACTTAGGTGATCACCAGGCTTTATACCCAACTCTTCGGCGATACTGAAAGGGACAACAGACAGAATTTCAAGCATGGTGATTTACTCTTAAAAGACAAAGGTCCCTTGTGGTGCATAATCACCAGCAAGAGACCTTCGAATGTTGATAGTTGCTTCAGTCAGATTAATCGCGACCGCTGTGCAGACGGAAATTGCCGTCTGCGGACGTAATAGCAGAAACAGCATGTTTATACAACAACAGGTCGCCGTTGCTGTCGACGAGGACACAGAAGCTGTCGAAAGACTTGATATAGCCTTCCATCTTTTCACCGGACATCATCGTGATAACAACTTTAACGCGTTCTTTACGTGCCTGGTTAAGATACTGATCCTGAATATTGAACGGGGACTTAGCCATAACCACTCCTTTTCAACCTGCATAGAAATCTTCAATGAATTTGTGAATTTTATCAAAGTCAGCGGAGGAATCAACCCATTTTATCGATTTATCCTGCCGCAACCAGGTAAGTTGCTGCCGAGCATAACGTCGCGTTGCCCGTTGCAGGTCCACCAAAGCCTCCTCACGTGTACATTCTCCGCTGAGGAACTCAATCGCCTGCCGGTAACCAATTGTCTGCAAGCTCTTCAGTTCTCGATTGTAGCCCGCCGTCAACAATTGTTCGGTTTCATCCAACAGACCCGATTCAAACATCTGCTCTGCCCGGGAATCGACCCTGCAGTACAGTTCCTCCCGCTCGAGCGTCAAACCGATCTTCAGAGTACGGTAAGGCCGATCGCCAAAACGGTGTTCTGCCTGGAACGCGGACAACGTTCGGCCGGTCTGTTCGAAAACTTCGAGTGCCCGGATAATTCTGAGACGATCATTTGGATGCAACCGTTTTGCTGACTGTGGATCCACGTCTTGCAAACGTCGATGCAAAGCGTCACCGCCCGCTTCATCCGCCCAGCGGGCCAGTTGTTCGCGTAATTCTGGAGCAGCCCCAGGAGCCTGCACCAAGCCCTCTGTCAAGGCCCGAATATAGAGGCCGGTCCCGCCAACCAGCAAAGGTCGATGGCCGCGGGAAGTAATCTCACTGATCGCCTGTTTCGCAAGATCGACAAACAGCGACGCATTAAATTCTTCATCCGGCCAGACAACATCAATCAAGTGATGCCTGACTTGTGCCTGCTCTGCGGCAGTCGGTTTTGCGGTCCCTATATCCATCAGGCGATAAACCTGACGGGAGTCGGCAGACACGACTTCAAACGGGAAGTTTCTGGCCAGTTGCGCGGCCAGACCCGTCTTGCCGGCAGCAGTCGGCCCGCAAATAATCGGCAATGGGACCAAATCCGACATCATCTACCCTGTTAACGGCGGTGAAACATGCGTTCCACATCCTTTTTGCCAAGTTTCCAGACAACGGGTCGGCCATGCGGACAATGGCTGCCAAAATCGATCTCTGCCAAGCTTTTCAGCAGAGCCTCCATCTCCAACCTGGACAGCACCTGGTTGGCACGGATCATCCCGTGGCAGGCCATCAGAGTCAAGACCTCATCAAAGGCTTCATCCAGCGCAGAAGCTCGTCCGGAAACACTGAGTTCGGTCGCAACGGTTCGGACCAAACGTTCGATGTTTGCATCAGCCAGCAACTGCGGTACAGACTTCACAGCAATTGACCGCCCACCGAACAGTTCGATATAAAAACCAAGGCGGTTCAGTGTATCAAGATGTTCGTTGATCGCGGCCGACTCCCGATGGTCAAGATCGATCACCACAGGGAGCAACAGTTCCTGCCGTTCAATACCGGCACTGGCAAACTGTGCCTTCAACCGTTCAAACCCAATCCGTTCATGAGCGGCATGTTGATCAACAACAAGCAAGTCCTCGCCCACCTGGCAAAGCAGATAACTTCCGAGATACTGACCAATCAAACGCCATTCATCAGACACGGGTTGCGCGTCCTCAGGGAGTGGGCGCGAAGGAAAGCCGATGGCCTCGCCCTTTTCTGAAGGAGACCACTTCACGCGAGGTGACTGCTGATAGGCAGAAAAGGCCTCCTGGACCCCAGCTTTCACAGCAACCTCGGGCTGTGAGGGGTCTGTGATTTCTGGTTGCCTTGGCTCTGAGGGTTTATCAAGTGAAAAAAAGTGACGAGGCTCTGCAGTAAGGTGGCTTCGCAGCGCATCACGAATTGCGTGCAGCAGAAAATCGTGAACCCTTCCCTGCTCACGGAAACGGACTTCGTGCTTGGTCGGGTGGACATTCACATCGACCTGTTCCGGTGGCAAATCGAGGAAGAGGACCACAACCGGATAGCGTCTTTTTTCCAGCAGGGTTCGATAAGCCTCAAGGACCGCGTGCTGGACAACCCGGTCCCGAACAAACCGGCCATTGACATAAGTATAAATATGATTGCCGTTCGAGCGGCTCAGGGATGGCATACCCAACAGACCGGTGACGATTTCACCGCCACCTGATTCTGCTTCAAAAACCTTCATTTCGGCGGCCATCGTTCGGCTCAGCAACGCAGCAACACGTTCCTCCAACCGTTGATGTCGTAATGCTTCAAGGTGCGTACGGCCGCCGTGGATCAGTTTAAAGTGAATATCCGGACGCGCCATTGCCAGCCGGCTGACGACATCGGCAATATGGCCGAACTCTGTCTCGTCCCGCCGCAGAAACTTTCGGCGCGCAGGCGTATTGAAAAACAGGTTACGGACTTCAACAACCGTTCCTGGCGGGCTGCCGACAGCCTCGGCCTGGCGAACCACCCCGCCCTCGGCGTAAATTTGCCAGCCAGTCTCTTCTTCAGAAAAACGGGTTTGCAGCCGGAAACGGCTGACCGATGCAATGGCAGGCAAGGCCTCCCCGCGAAACCCCATGCTCTGCAAGGCAAACAAATCGCTTTCACTGGCAATCTTGCTGGTCGCGTGCCGCTCCAGGCAAAGGAAGGCGTCGTCATGGTTCATTCCACAACCATTATCCGTAACGCGCACCATTCTCTTGCCACCGTTCTCAATTTCGATAATGATCTCGCTGGCGCCGGCATCTATTGAATTCTCAACCAGCTCCTTGACAACCGATGAGGGCCGCTCGACCACTTCACCGGCCGCAATCTGGTTAGCAATAGCTTCAGGGAGTATTTTGATCTGCGTACTCATAATATCCTGACATGAAAAGAAAAAGGCCGGACGAGCCGGCCGATTGACGTCAGCACTGAAGCCGATCAGATTTTCTGCTCAAGCTGATCCAGCATATCCTCGATATCACTCAGCTCATCCCGATCATGGTCATGGGTCATTTCAGCCAAGGGCTGTTGCAGCAGGCCCAAGTCTCCCGCGACACTGTGAATGACTTGGGTGTCGACATCCTTCTTCTTCTGCAAGAAGGCCTCAAACAGTCCGTTGTCACTAATCGTATTGATCAAACGTGGCACTCCACCTGCGTAGCGGTGAATCAGTGGAATGGCGTTCGTTCTGAATAACATCCGACGCGCGCCAGCAATCTGCAGTCGATGTTTGATATAAGAGAGAGTCGTTTCTATGGTAAGAGACTTAAGATGGTATTTAACTGCAACTCGCTGTGCAAGAGGCTCGTCCAGAGACAAACAGTCCTCAACCTCTGGTAAACCGAAGAACACAATATTAAGAAGTTTCTTGCCGGGAACCTCGAGGTTCAACAGGCCGCGGAACTCTTCCATCAGTTCACGGCTCTGCAACATTTGCGCTTCATCAATCAGCACAACGGCACGGCGCCCTTCTGCATCGAGTTCCAGGAGACGGTTATAGAGCTGTTTGAGGAGTTGCAGGCGATCAGATGACGGTTCAGAGACGCCGAGTTGCATGGCAATGCGCGTCACGATCCATTCCGGGGTAATTCCCGAATGCACCATAACAAGCAACGAAGATTCGTAACGGTCTTCCGGAAGACTGTCGAGCATTCTCCGCGCCAGGGTGGTTTTACCGGTGCCGACACCGCCGACCAGGACCGCAAGACCCTTATTTGAATTAACAGCATGCATGAGGCGCAGAAGTGCTTGCTCATGCTGTTCGCTGTTAAAATAAAAGCGGGCATCCGGAGCATTCGAAAATGGCTCACGTTCAAGACTGTAATGTTCAATATAGCTCATGGTCTCTTAACTGTGCTAAACGAATGAAACCCGATCACGGTTTCCACCCGCCTGGTCGTCGTCATCCGTATCCTCATCAAGTCCTAACTCAGCACGCAACTCCTTGACGATTTCACCGACATCCCGGAAGAAAAGATCATGGTCGGCAACAACCTGGAAGCTTTCAAGAGACTCCAGAAGTCGTCCGGCGGCACGATAAAAAAGACCAAGTTCATAGTGCAGCGTGACCCGGCCCTCCTGGGTTAAATCGTCGAGAGCAAGGCCCTGTTTCAAAGTCTGCTCAGCAGTATCATAGTCGCCCATTTCCAAGGCACATTGCCCCTTGAGAGTCAGGCAGTCGATCTTACGGGAGGGGGACTGGGCCGCCTTATCAAACTCCGCGATAGCATCGTCATACAGCCCCATTTCCTTGTAAGCGATACCAAGGTTATAGTGCGATTCAGTATCTTCGGAATCAAGTTCAGTTGCCAGCTCCTGCGCCAGCTCATCCTCACCTGCCCCGGACAAGACATCGCCACCGAGGAAGTCAGCCGCACCAAGCAGCTCATCGTCGTTCAGTTCTGCCATCATGTCGGAGAAGTCCATGGTATCGTCGGTGGTGCCAGCTTCCCTCTTGTCACTGATCTCTGCAAGCTTGGCGCTAATCTCCGGGCGATCGCCATGAAATGTGCGGGCCTCACGCAATACGCGCTCTGCATCATCAAACAAGTCTTGCTGCAAGTAAAACTCGGCATCCTCCAACTCCGACATCAAGACTGCAGTCTTGATGTCCTTCCCCAAATCGCCTCCCGACTTTAGAGCTGCGAGTTCTTCAACTTCCTCGAGTTCTTCAACTTCCTCGAGTTCTTCAACTTCCTCGAGCTCTTCAACTTCCTCGAGTTCTTCAACTTCCTCGAGTTCCTCAATTTCCTCGAGTTCCTCAATTTCCTCGAGCTCTTCGACTTCCTCGAGCTCTTCGACTTCCTCGAGCTCTTCGACTTCCTCGAGCTCTTCGACTTCCTCGAATTCTTCGACTTCCTCGAGCTCTTCGACTTCCTCGAGCTCTTCGACTTCCTCGAATTCCTCAGCAACCTCGAGTTCCTCAGCAACCTCGAGTTCCTCAGCAACCTCGAGTTCCTCAGCAACCTCGAACTCTTCAGCAACCTCGAACTCTTCAGCAACCTCGAACTCTTCAGCAACCTCGAACTCTTCAGCAACCTCAAACTCTTCTGATCCTGAAGCTTCTTCAAGAACCTCATCTTCGGCGAATTCGTCCTCGGCCAGTTGCTCTTCAATGGCCTCTTCGACGTTAAACTCATCCGCCTCAGTCTGTTCTTCGGCAATTTCCTCAGCAACAAACTCTTCTATGTCAAGCTGTTCTTCAGCAGCCTCTTCGACGCTAAACTCTTCCGCTTCCGGCTGTTCTTCAGCAGCCACTGCAGATTCTTCCAGGCCTTCCACATCAGACTGTAGCTCAATTTCGTCTTCCAGGCCGGCAAAATCCAACTCATCAAGCCCCTCCAGTTCCAGGTCAAGTTCGATTTCTTGTGTCGGTTCTCCTGGCAGGTCTTCCTGCGGCACTTCAGTGACTTCAGTCTGAATCTCGGCCTCGAAATCTACCGTCTCTTCCACTGGCGAAGGGGCAATATCCAGCTCCAGATCAAGATCAAGATCTGGCAGGCCAACATCACGTGAACCCTCATCCGTCAGTTCGCGGCCCTGTTCCGGCGAAAGGTCTTCCGGAACAACGCTGTCGCCAACGACATCAAGCGCTTCAACATCATCTTCGACAAAATCGACCTGAATGGTCGTATCAATCAGCTCATCTGACGGTGAAGGCTCCTGTTCAGCCTCACTTGCCGGCATCTCAAGCTCTTCACCACTCAACTCATAGATGGCAGTCAGTGTCTGGACAACACGTGTATCGTCAGGGAGAGTTTCATGCAATGCTTCATACAGTTCACGTAAAACATCAACCCGCTCACTCTGAAAGAATTCATCTTTGATCTCTTCCAGGTTTTCAAGCGCCTTGTCCGCGTCACCTGCCGCCAGACAGGAACGAATGAACTGCTCGTGTACATCCAGATCTTCTGGCGCCAGTTTCAGTAGGTGGCGATAGGTTAAACGGGCATTTTCATGATCTTCAACACGCGCATATGCAGCCGCAAGAGACTGGATAACGGGCTGGTTTTCGGGGTCGACCTTGAAAAGATTCTTGAGCAGAGGGACGGCTTTTTCAGCCTGCCCAGAAGCCATGAGTGCTTCGGCGAGGGGCTGACTAGCAGCTGCGTTATCCGTCAGGTGATCGTGAAAACGCTCATACAGCTTGATGATTTTGGCATGTTCTTGGCCAGCCTGCAGATTGGCGACCATCTCCAGAAAGCTCTCGGTCGCTTTCTGTTCCTGATTTTCAGCAAACCAGAGATCTATCAGCTTGGCCTGAACATTCAGATTCCCTGCATCCAGAGTGAGCATCTTCTCCAGAACCGGGATAGCATCGCTGCCGAGGTTGTTCTTCTCGTAATAGGCAACAAGGTTCCGATACTCGGTCAGCGCATTGCCGACCAGGCCCTGCTTTTCATTCAAATCGGCCAGTTTTTCATAAAACTCGGCACGGGACGGATCGAGTTTCTGCATCTGCTTGTAAACAGCGATGGCCTTTAGATAAAAGCCGGTATCGGAGTAGTTGCGCGCAACCAGCTCATATTCAGAGATCGCCTCTTCGTTCTGATTGTTACGACTCAGAAGTTCGGCAAGTTTCTGCCGGTTGCGCACATCCTTGGGGAAGGCTTTGACCAGTTTCTGGTACTCCCCGACGGCCTTGGACATCTGACCCTTGGCCTGGAATTTTTGCGCAGCCGCTATGAGTTTGTCTTTGCTTGCCAAAAGAGAACCCTTATCTTACTGAAATAGAAGGCATTCGGTAATTTTAAACGATTAACAGGAAAACTGTCAAGGTAACGAATAGACAAAACCCCTTTAAAATACTGTCAAAATTCAAGTAGAGACACTGTCCACTGATAAAACCCTGCGCGGCACCTCTGCCTGTAACTGCTCGAACTCATCCCGCTTCTCTGAAAAACCCTCCCGTCCCATCAAGGCGTAGGTCAAGGTCTTCCCTTCCTCGACACCGGGTTGATCGAGGGGATCAACATCGAACAGGTAGCCAGCGAACAGCGTCTGGACCTGAAGCCAATACAACAAGGCACCAACACTTGCTGCTGAAACATCGGGCAAAGTCAAGGTCAGGTTCGGACGCTGGTTACGTGCCAGGGCCGTTGCAGTCGCCCGTCGTTCAGCGTTAATCAGCTCAGCCATGCTATGCCCCTCGAGATACTGTAAGGCAGGCATATCCGGGTAGGACTGCATGGTGAAATCCTGATCAAAGCAGCCGACAGCCAGAAACATCACCAGCTTATCGAAAGGCCCTTCCATATAGAGCTGAACCTGAGAATGCTGATCTGTTGTGCCGAGAGCATTGATCGGAGTCGGCCCGACATGACAGACAGAGCCGTCCAGAGCATATTTCTTCCCAAGGCTTTCAGCCCACAATTGCCGGAACCAGTCCGCAACGCCAAACAGGCGGTTGCTGTACGGCATCATAACGGAGATTCTGGCTCCTTTTTGATAGGCAAGGTATTGCAGGACGGCGTTCAGGTAAGCAGGATTCGTCATCAGGTCATCATGACAGACCTGCGGGGCCATGGCCGCCGCGCCTTTCAGCAGAGAGACTATGTCGACACCAGCACATGCCAACGGCAACAAACTGACCGGCGTAAAAACAGAGAAACGACCACCGACGCCGGCAGGAATCGCACAACTCTCAATCCCTTCCCGCTCGGCAAGTTCGCGCAGCAAACCATGCTCCGGGTCGGTAATCAGAATGAAGTGTTCACGATAATTCAGGCAGCTGTTGGCATTCAGCCAGTCTCGCGCTACGAGAAACTGACTGGCCGTCTCGACCGTTGAACCCGATTTGCTGATAACCAGGAAGCAGGTGCGCTCAGGGTTGAGCAATTCGAAATGATCCGCAACGTAATCCGGGTCAACATTATCCAGCACAAACAGGCGCGGCAGACCGTTGCGATCACCGGGAGACACCAGGTTATGCCAGGATGGTCGCAGTGCCGACATCACCGCCTTGGTTCCGAGGGCGGAGCCACCGATTCCCAGAACGACAACATCATCAAAGCGCTGTCTCACCTTGTCTGCCAGATGCAGGATTTCATCAACCTCGGCAGCAGCGAAAGGCAGATCAAAAAATGGCAGTTCACCCTGCTCACGCCGCGTTTTGATCCGGGCATGAATATCCTGACAACGAGTAACCTCTGATGCCAGTTCGGCGTCACTGGTCCCCTGCTCGCGACCAACCGACTCTGCCATCATGTAGCTATAATCGAATTCAAGCTTCATCTCTCACCCCCAATGCAACGCCGCACTACTTAGGTGCAACCTCATTCTTCAGCGATCTGAGCTCCGTTTCGGACAGTTCCCGATAGTGCCCGACAGGCAAGTCATCCAGGCGTAAAAACGCATATCCGACGCGACTCAGGCGACTGACATCATACCCAAGCGCCTCGCACATGCGGCGAACCTGCCGGTTCCTGCCTTCATGAATGGTCATTTCAAACCAGGTATGGCTCCCCTTGCTGCGCACATGACGGATCAGCGCCGGCGAGGTGATGCCGTCTTCTAATTCAACACCACGTTCGAGTCGCTGGCGGTCCTCACGCCGCAGTTTTCCACGAATCCGGACCAAATATGTTTTATCGACTTCGTGGCTAGGATGAGCTAATCGATTAGCAAGGTCACCGTCATTTGTCAGAAGCAGCAACCCGGAGGTATTGTAGTCAAGACGCCCCACCGAAAACACCCGGACCGGCACTTCACTGAGCAGGTCGATAACCGTGCGTCGACCATCCGGGTCCTTGCTGGTTGTCACGACCCCAACCGGCTTATTCATAAGCAAATAGCAAAGTTTCTCTTGACGAGGCAATGTCTTGCCGTCAATGGCGACAACTGCGGCCTGTGGGTCGCAACGGTCCCCCAGTGACGCAACCTGTCCATTCACCGACACTCGGCCAGCTTCAATCAGACGCTCCGCTTCACGTCGGGAGCAATGTCCAGCCGCGGCAATAATTTTCTGCAGTCGCTGTTCCAAACCAGCTATTCTCCACTCTCTTCAGGATGCTGCTCTGATTCTCTCGCATCAGACACATCACTCTTGGTCACAATATTTTCATCCACCGCAGACTCAGGGCTGATGCTCCCCTCGTCATCGACAAGGTCACTAAACTCCTGCAGTGTCGGCAACGATGCCAGATCAGCCAAACCGAACAGCTCGAGGAATTCCGGAGTCGTTCCATAAATCATCGGCTTGCCTGGAACATCTTTTTTTCCAAGAATTCGCACCAGATGTTTTTCCATCAGCGTTTTGATAACACTGCCGGAATCAACGCCGCGCAGATATTCGATCTCGGGTCGGGTGATCGGTTGTCGATAGGCCACAATCGCCAGAGTCTCCAAGGCTGCACGTGAAAAACGGAAAGGGCGCTGCCGTCCCAGTTTACGCAGGGATTCTGCAAATTCTGGCCGGGTACGAAACTGGTAGCCGCCAGCGACTTCCTGCAGGAAAACACCTCGGCCCTGTGTATCGCACTGAGCGCACAGCGTCTCCAGGACAGCATAGACGGCAGATTCCTCAACCTCAACAATCTCGGCGATTTGCACAGCTTTTAAAGGTCGGTCTGCAGCAAACACCAGGGCTTCGACTAAAGGGACTAGATCAGGAGTAACCAAGGCTATCGTCTCCAACTTCCATTTCTTCCGGGGTTACTTCCACCGAAGGCATCAACCAGATGGTACCGAAACGCTTGTTCTGCATAAAACGAATCATGCGCATCCGAACCAATTCGAGCATCGCCAGAAATGTTACGATCACATCCTGACGATTAAACTGTTCCGCAAACAGATCTGAGAAGATCAAGCTCTGCTCACCCCGTAACCGGTCAAGAATGACATTGATTCGATCCGTAACCGACAAGTGCTCTACATCTACGTCATGAAACGCGGGTTCGGGTCCCTGACTGAAAACATCCTTCAAGGCAGACAGAAGGTCGAACAAACTGACTTCAGCAAAACCGCCATCGGTGTTTTCATACACTTCCGGCTCCGGCTCAAAGCGATTGAATACATCCTGGTTCAACTTGGGACGTGATTCCAACTCGCCGGCTGCATCTTTGTATTTCTGGTATTCAAGCAGCCGCCGGACCAGTTCAGCCCGCGGGTCCTCATCCTCCTCTTCTGCATCCTCTTCCACAATTTTGGGTAGCAACATACGTGACTTGACGTGGACGAGGCTGGCAGCCATCAACAGAAATTCACCTGCGACATCCAAGTTGAGGGTCTGCATTGTATCGAGGATTTCAAGGTATTGGGCCGTGATAGCAGCAATGGGAATATCATAGATATCCATCTCATTCTTCTTAATGAGATGAAGTAACAAGTCCAGAGGGCCGTTAAAATTGCCGAGGTGAATTTGATAAAGTTCCATGCGTGTCAGCTGTAGAATAAGAGATGCATGGTCTGCTCGACAACCCCGATCTGCGGACCTGCCATCCAGGCGACCACAGCAAAAACTGCCGGTCCGAACACCGTCCGCCAGAGCGATGTACCGAACATCAGGAACACGATGATCAGAAGACCAAATGGCTCAATTTTGCGTAGAAACTGTGCTTTTCTCTCTGGGAGAAGGTTGGTCAACACCCGACCACCATCGAGTGGTGGAATCGGCAACAGGTTAAGTATGAACAGGATGACATTGATATACAATCCGAAAGCAGCCATCAACCCGACCGGCTTCACATAAACAAGCAAATTGCTCTCAGGAAACGTTATTGCAATCAGGGCAACTGCACGCAACAACAGGGCGCAGAAAATCGCCAACAGCAGATTCGCCGCCGGGCCGGCCAAAGCAACCCAGACCATACTGCGCCGCGGATCGCGCAGGTTATTGGCATTCACAGGTACGGGCCTTGCCCAACCGAAACCGAAGACCAGCACGGCAATGGTCCCGATCGGATCAAGGTGCTTGATCGGATTCAGGGTCAGGCGTCCCAGAAGACGCGCAGTCGGGTCGCCCAGCCTGTCGGCCGAAAATCCATGCGCAACTTCGTGCAGAGTCACAGCCAGTAGTGCCGGAACCAGCATGATTGATATTTTGAGAAGAATACCATCCATCATTTTTCAAAAAGCAAAATAAATGCCCCGCATAAGACATAAAAAAACCGGCACAAAGCTGGACCGACTTGACATGAAGCAGGCACCAATACAGAACGGTTTATGCTAACAGAGAGCCTCGCGTGAGTCAATCTGACAATTGCCGGCAAACAAATCTTAACCTACTGAAATAACAGAAAAATAGACTGGGAAAGGAACTAGCTGCAATATTTTCGACGAACAAAATTCTTTTCATCCTGCAGGGTGACGACACGCTCGTTCAACCGTGCATATAAAAGCTCTTCCAGGACCTGTTTATAGACCGGTCCGGGAGCAATCCCGAGTTGCTTGAGATCATGACCGCTCAGTAGCGGTTTCACATGTCGCAGGTTGGTAACGAAATGGGATATCCACTGGCGCACTCTCTCCTGAGAGGTCGAGGCCATAAGAAACAGAAGGACTTCTGTATCAAGCGGGGTAAGCCAACGATAGAGGTCACTCGACAGAGGGGGCCGCGCAGATGACCTGCGACGCTCCAGTTTGCGTAACACGGAGAGACCTGCAGTACGTTGTTCCAACAGGAGGGGCTGATAGCGAACAGGAACATTCAAACGCTGACAAACACGTTTCATCTGAGACGTTCCGAGTGAAGCGGTCAAACTCAAAAAGAAGCAGATCCAGCGACGGCACGGCTGACCAGTATACATCAAGTCAAACCAATCCATAGTCCTGCGGGTTTCAGTGAACAGGCCCCGAAACACCTGGCAACGATCCAGAGATTCGTCGATCGTCTGCAGCAATCCTAACTGCGCCATCCTCTCTACAGCTGGCAGCGGATCACGCTCTGTTAAGATCAGGTAGAGTTCATTGAAAACCCGCAAGCCACTGATCTGCTCAAGGAACTTGAGACGAAGAGCGCTCTTCAACAGATGTTCCGTCTGTTTGCCGATTTTGAAACCGAGCCGCTGCTCAAAACGAACGGCCCGAAAAACCCGGGTCGGATCCTCGACGAAACTCAGATTATGGAGCACACGAACTGCTTTTTCATCGAGATCTTTCTGCCCACCATAAAAATCCTGAACTTCGCCAAACCGTTCCCCATTCAGGGCAATGGCTATGGTGTTGATCGTGAAATCACGGCGAAACAGATCAAGCCGCATCGAAGCATGCTCAACATCCGGCAAGGCACCGGGTCGCAAGTAATACTCCATCCGGGCCGAAGCGATATCCAGTTTGAACCCGTCTGGAAAAATCACGACGGCTGTACCAAATTTGCGGTGCGCGCGAATGCGGCAATCATGCTCAGTTGCAAACGCCTCCGCAAAAACAATCCCGTCTCCTTCAACGACCACGTCAATATCCAGGTTTTCCTGGTTCAACAACAAATCGCGGACGAACCCTCCAACCACATAAGCCGTTACGCCGATACGATCGCCGGTTGCGCCAATATGCTGAAGCATCTTCTGGATACGTGGCTGGAGTCGGTTGCGGATCAAGCGCTTGACCTGGCCAGCTTTAAGATAACGTCCACCGGAACTGATTAAGCGTGGGTCATCGGCCAGAGGTGCTGTTCCGGAACGAGTTGCCAGATGGCGCAGTAAATCCGTCCGGGTCACAGCTCCGACCAGCCGTTCTTCTTCAACCACCGGAACAAATCTTTGATTGGTCTCGGCAATCAGTACCTTCAATTCTTCGACAGACGCACTCGACGACACGGAGACAAACTCACCGATCATGTACTCAGCGACAGGCTGGTCGTTCAGCCCGTGGTAAACCGCCTTATCAACCAGCTGTCTTGTCAGGATGCCAACCGTTGATTCACCGGACATAACCGCCAGAGCGTTGATGTTGTAACGCGTCAGCAAGCGATGGGCGGCGGCGATCGTATCGTGGACCTGCACGACCTTAACCGGCGCGGACATCAAGTGTTGGATCTGCCATTGTGGCTGAACGTGCCGCTGCAAGATTTCAGGGAGTCGTTCGAGTATCTGGATCAACGTCAGGTCACGGACAGTTGCCGACGCCGCAGAAGCATGCCCGCCGCCACCAAATTCCCGGATGATTTCACCAACATGAACCTCGGCGCGGCGCGAACGCGCCACCAGGAACACCCGACTCTCCATGCGCACAGCCAGAATCAGAACATCGAGGTTCTCCATGTCTTTGAACTTGTGCGCCAGGTTGCCGATATCGGCGACAAAATGGTCTACGGACGCATGAGCGATGCTGATATTGATCCCGTGAATATTCAGGATGTTGTGATTGGCGATGAGGTCATTAAGCAGACGAACCTGATCAGGGGTCAATTCATGAGCCAGGAAGTCAGAAACAACATTAAGGTTGGCGCCATGTTCGAGCAGATAGGCTGCCGCCTGGTAATCACGAACCGTGGTCGTATGGAAGGTCAGGTTGCCGGTATCTTCATAGAGACCCAACATCATCATGGTGGCTTCATCAGCCGTCGGCACGATTTCTCTGACCATGAACAGATGGGTCAGTACCGTCACCGTCGAACCGACCGGCTCAATGTATTCAACGACGCCATTCAGTTTGGTCGGCACGTCAACATGATGATCGTAAATGTGCAGGTCGACGTCATCTCGTAACGCCACCTCGCCAAATCGACCGATGCGGTTTTCCTGCCGGACATCAACCAGAATCAGCCGATCAATCGCATCAAGGTCGATCTCCTTGGCGCGACAAAACCCATAAGCATACTGGACACTTTTCAGAAAAAACTGACGCAGGCTGCGTTCCTGCCCGCCCGGGAATGCCATCACCGCATCGGGGTAAAGCCGCTTCGCGGCAATCATCGACCCGAGGCAGTCAAAGTCCGCATTCAGATGGGTCGTGATCACATCCATGCAACGATTTCCTCTAAGAAATGAATTTTCTTACATTTTACCGCAGGACGCAGATAAATCTAAAGATAAAACGAGAAAGGCAAGCGCGCACAATCGGACTTACGACCGATCGCTACGCTCATTCAAGGACTCAGAGTTCACACTGCAAAACCAACCCAAAAACACAAGACTTTACATGGTTTGGTTAATAACTTTGCGCCCCCTACGAACTCCGCGTGAAACACATTTAAACTAAAAACCGTTAAACGCGGAGACTGCCGATCAGCTGGTTGATGTCATCAAGCCCTTCATTGACACAGAACTCCTCGATGCCTCGGATCACGGTCAGCATGGCGGACGGATCAACGAAGTTGGCAGTACCGACCTGAACCGCAGTCGCTCCAGCAATCAGGAATTCGAGAGCATCCATTGCGCAAACGATTCCTCCAACACCGATAACCGGCACGGAAACCGCCTGAACAACCTGGTGAACCATACGTACAGCGACCGGCCGGATTGCCGGGCCAGACAAGCCTCCTGTCTTGTTCGCAAGACGCGGCTTACGTGTATGGATGTCAATCGACATACCAGTCAGCGTATTGATACAACAGATTGCATCAGCTCCTGCGTCTTCAACCGCCTTCGCCACAACGGTAATGTCTGTCACATTAGGCGTCAGTTTGACAATCAGCGGCTTAGTTAGTTTGCTGCGCACCAGACGAACGACTTCACTGGCCGCCTGAGGGTCTGTCCCGAAAACGATCCCGCCCTGTTTGACGTTCGGACAGGAAATATTCAACTCGGCTGCGGCAATTTCGGGAATTTCTTCAAGCTGCTCGGCAACGGCACCGTATTCTTCAAGCGTATTGCCAAAAAAATTTGCGATGACCGGCGTGTTTACTGTGCGCAGAAAGGGTATTTTATGCTTTTGAAATGCCTCAATGCCAACATTCTGCAGACCGATAGCGTTCAACATACCGCTGATCGTTTCAGCAATACGCGGCGTCGGGTTCCCTGCTTTCGGCTTAAGTGACAAGCCTTTGGTCACGATGGCCCCAATATCCTCCAAATCCAGAAAAGGAGCGTACTCCTCACCATAACCAAAGGTTCCGGAAGCCGGCATGACCGGGTTGCGCAATCGCATTCCGGCGAGATCAACAGTGAGATTCGGCCGTGTGGTCGGGGTCTTCTGTTCGATTGCCATTAGCTGCACCCTCCACATTCAGTTTCTTCAGTTTGACCCAATTTCTCCCAATCCAGATAATCGGCCTTGAACACCGGGCCGGCAGTACAGGTGCACAGATAGCTGGGCGTTTCCTCCGTATGTCCGGCACCCTTTACAACACACCCGAGACAGGCTCCGACACCACACGCCATAAATTCTTCAAGCGACACCTGTAGAGGCGCGTTGTAATCCAGACACTTCTCGCGCACAGCTCTCAACATCGGCATCGGCCCACAGGCAAACACCTTTGCGTTCGGATATTTTTGCAGTTTCCGCTCCAGAACCTTGGTCACCAAGCCCTCTTCACCCAGGCTGCCATCGTCAGTGGAGACGTAGGTCTCAACCCCTAAACGCTCAAATTCCGTTACAGCCAGGATGTCGTCACGAGTACGACCTCCCATCAGCAAGCGCACGCTGCTGTGTTCCACCAACTCACTGGCCAGCATGTAGAGAGGCACCAACCCAATCCCGCCGCCAACCAAAATCATCTCACCATCCGTGTCGGTCACATCGAAACCATTACCGAGCGGGCCAAGCAGTTCCACGCCGTCCCCCTCGTGCAGGGCCTCCATAATCGTGGTTCCGCGACCAACAACCTTGTAGAGAATCTCAACATATTCCTTGGGCGGCATATCATCACAGTCCGGTTCCATGAACCCGACCTTGAAAATTCCGAAAGGACGGCGCAGCAAGGGCGGCAAGGAACGCTGGACACGGAACATCACAAATTGACCGGCGCGCGCCTTGGCACCGAAACCTGGCGCCAGAATTCTCATCCGGTAGTAACCGGGCGAGACCTCCTGATTGGAGATGATCTTCGTCCTGTAATTTTTCATACTCTTTCTCTCCTGAGCTGTCTATTCCCCATGATGATCTGCCAAAAGGCACATCACCAAAGCATCTTCACCATCATGGTAGTAGTTTGGGCGCCGGTCGTGTTCAGCAAATCCATAGCGGCGGTAAAGCGCTACCGCTGACTGATTGCTGGCTCGCACTTCCAACCAGGCAGACTGAAGACCAGTCGAAAAACTTCTCTCCAGGACCCGTTCCAATAAGCGTCCGGCAACACCTCGGCGTCGCCAGGACGCCGCCGTCGCAATATTTTGTATCTGCAGTTCTCCGGCAATCAGCCAGGAGCAGATAAAGCCGGCAACGGCCTGATCAACAAAATAAACGTCGATTGCCGCAACCGGATTATCAAGTTCCGCCTCAAACTGGGCAACCGTCCAAGGATGTTCCTGGCTGGAACATTCAATCGCGTGAACGTCTGCCAGATCCTCGTGCCGCAATGAACGGATCGTATGACCCGCAGGAAGAACAAGACTAATCATCATACTGCGTTGATCGACAAAATAATGAGAGAGGAAACACCGTGAAACAGAGACGGCTCTTGCCGTCAGGTGTTATCATTGATCGAACCCGGGTATAATATGTCAGTGCGTTGACCGAGTAAAGCAAAGATGACAGTCAACGACCAGCTTTCAATTGACAACCCATACCCGTGTGATTTATTTAAGTGTTCACCCAAGCCACGAACCGAAGGAGCTCTCTCTTGTCCGATAAAACGCGTATGACCTATAAGGATGCAGGTGTTGACATCGACGCTGGCAACCGCTTCGTTGACATCATCAAACCGCTGGTCAAGTCCACCAGTCGCCCCGAAGTCCTGACCGACATTGGTGGTTTCGGCGGTCTCTTCTCCCTGAGCACGGAGAAATATCGCAACCCGGTCCTGGTCTCCTCAACGGACGGCGTCGGCACCAAGCTCAAACTGGCCTTCCAGCTTGATCGTCACGACACCATCGGCATCGACCTGGTCGCCATGTGCGTCAACGACATCATCGTTCAGGGTGCGGAACCGCTCTTTTTCCTCGATTATCTCGGCACCGGCCGTCTCGCACCCGAAGCCGCCGCTGACATCGTTAAAGGCATCGCTGATGGCTGCAAACAAGCCGGCTGCGCTCTGATTGGCGGAGAAACGGCAGAAATGCCCGGGTTTTATGCGGACGGCGAATACGACTTGGCCGGCTTTACCGTCGGCGTTGTGGAGCGTGACAAGATTATCGACGGCTCTTCCACCCAGGTAGGTGACAAGTTAATCGGTATCGCCTCCAATGGACTGCACTCGAATGGCTATTCCCTGGCCCGCAAGATCGTTGAAGAACGTGTCGATGGCGGGCTGGATGCGAAACTGGACGGATACGAGGGTACCCTTGGTGACATCCTGCTGACCCCCACCCGCATCTACGTCAAAACAGTCCTGAACCTCTTGCGGGACTTCGAAATTCGCGGCATGGCGCATATTACCGGTGGAGGCTTGCTCGAGAATTTGCCGCGCGTTCTTCCACAACACTGTCGTGCCATTGTACAGCGGGACGCATGGCCGAAACCTGCGATTTTCGAGCTGCTTCGCGAAAAAGGCAACCTCGATGAGCAGGAGCTCTACAAAACCTTTAATTATGGAATCGGCATGGTCCTGGTTGTCCCTGGCGACTGCGCTGATGATATCCTGACCCGGTTGCGCGGACTCGATGAAGACGCTTACCTGATCGGCGATATCACATTGTGTGAAGAAGGCGGGCCGCTGCTTGATCTGGTCTGATTTGAACCCTGAAAGGTAGACTCATGTCCCGTTCCTTGCGACTTGGAATCCTGGCCTCTGGAGGTGGAACCAACCTGCAGACGATTATCGATCGCTGCCAGGACGGCTCCCTGGACGCCTCAATCGCCCTGGTCCTGACCAACAACCCCGACGCTGGCGCCCTGAATCGCGCCCGCGAGGCTGATATCCCGACCATCTGCATCAATCATCGCGAATATGCAACCCGTGAAGACTTTGATCAGGCCGTGGTCGGTGCCTTGCAGGCAGCTGGCGTCGAGCTGGTGGTGCTGGCCGGTTTTATGCGAATCATCACCCAGACGTTCCTGGAGGCTTTCCCGCAGCGGGTCATCAACATCCATCCGGCTCTGCTGCCAGCATTCCCGGGCCTGCACGTTCAGCAACAGGCCCTTGATTACGGTGCGCGTTTTTCAGGGTGCACGGTTCATTTCGTCGATTCCGGCGTTGACACCGGCCCGATCATCATCCAGGCCGTTGTCCCGGTTCTGCCTGATGACACGGCTGACACACTGGCGGCCCGAATTCTCGAACAAGAACATCGTATCTACCCCCGAGCTATTCAGTTAATTGCCGAGAAACGGGTTCACATCGACGGCAGACAGGTTCTGATTGACCCACCTTCTCCACCAACAGAGGAGAGTCTGATAAACCCAGGCCTTGAAGCATAATATTATTTATAATCAATTATTTAATCCATATTATCTAAAGCTAACTGTAATGAAAAAATCATGCCTGAACCGATTCTCGTGAGCGCTTGCCTGCTCGGCCTGCACACCCGCTATGACGGAGCCCAGAAACAGGACAAGGCCGTTCTTGACTACCTGAGTGCCAACGACTACCTGCCCATACCGGTTTGTCCCGAGCAGCTCGCTGGTTTGGCGACCCCTCGTGATGAAGTGCAATTTACTGAGGGTGACGGTACGAATATTCTTGCCGGTTCAGGAAAAGTCGCAACACGATCGGGGCTGGAGATGAGTACTGCTTTTGTACATGGCGCAACCGAAACCCTCGAAATTTGCCGACTGACCGGCTGCCAAACGGCGCTCCTTAAGGAGAGGAGCCCTTCCTGTGGTGTCCACATGGTCTACCGTCAAGGCGAACGCGTGCCGGGTATGGGTGTGACAGCCGCTTTATTGAAGCACGAAGGGATCGCTCTGCTCTCTGAACAGGATATCCCTCACAGCAGCTCCGCCGGGAAATAAGTCGACTCCATGAAACAGCGTCAATTCGACATCGCCATCATTGGCAACACCTTGTCAGCCCGCATGACTGCCACCCTGTTAGCTAAAAACGGGTTGAGCGTTATTCAATTCGAATCTGCCGAACCAGCCAGTTCACACTGGTTCTTTTCGTCGATTTTCCTTGAAAAACTTCTGGGGGCACTGGGAGGACGAGCCTGCTTTACCAGCCCGAGCCCTTTCCAGGTCATTTCGACCAGGTCGAGAGTCACAGTCCATCAGGAGATCCCCATTGAAGCGGAGTTGACCCGAGAGTTCGGAGATACCTCGAACTCGCTGGCAAGCTTTCTCAACAGCCTCCTGGTGTCTGGCAGCAACCTCAACGCCCTACTGTGGGACAATCATGGCCTGCCCTGGTCTGGTCTCAAAAGCCAGGGACGTTTCCGATATCATTGCCTGCGCCACAAGCTCTCTCTGAAGGAGCTTGAAGTTCCATTGTCAGAACAACTGCAGACATTCAGTCCTGCGGCGTGCGAATTCCTTATCAATCTTTTCCAAGGGCTATCACTGCGACCGATCAGCGAGTTATCCTTGGCTGATGCAGCCCTGCTCTGGACACAGGCTAATCGGCCCGAGAGCCTGGATGAAGCGGAATTCAAGATCCTGCTTGATAAACGC
This sequence comes from Desulfuromonadales bacterium, assembly GCA_030145205.1. Classification (GTDB taxonomy): domain Bacteria; phylum Desulfobacterota; class Desulfuromonadia; order Desulfuromonadales; family BM103; genus JAQYVZ01. The sequence goes on from JAQYVZ010000002.1 coordinate 112,974, forward strand.
TTTGAGCAGTTTCACGGTGTCACCGAACCACTGGAATTACTGGAGCGGATCGACATCAAAAACGGCGAATTTACGGGTGGCAGCGTTAAGGAACGCGGGAATTTCCACGCCAAGTCTCTGTTGATCGGCGACCTTCGTGCTGGCAGTCAATTGCAGGGAATCAAGGACCTCTTGCCGCAACCTGCAACACGTCGTACACGCTACTCAACCAGCGATTTAGCTGGTCAAATCTCTCCGCTTCTGGCTGAGAGAGTGATCGTCGGCGCCAAACAGCCCCTGCGGGTTTTACTGCAACAGGACTCCAATCGCATTATTGGGGATATTGATGCGACAGGGGAACTGACCGCACCCGAACTGATGCAGACCCTGGAATCTGCCCTCCCCTTTGCAAAATACGATCTCAATGTTACAGAAACTCCTATTGTTGCATGCGCGAATGATAACCAGACAGTGAAGACCAACTCTCTTTTCTCACTGCCTTTGCAGCTCGGCAAGAACCTCTTCTGTGCTGACAGTTCCATACTTTATCCGGGCATGCCTGCTGCTGGAGGGGCACTGCTGGGCTGGAGTCTGCTCAATCATCTCGGCAGTACAGAGGCCAAAGGAAAAAGCCGATAAAAACAGGGAAAAACCCTTGCAATAATCAGGATTTCATGTTAGAAATCTTCGTTCTTAACGAATCGGAGGTATTGAGCAATGGCAAGAGTTTGTGAAGTTTGTGGCAAGGGACCAATGACCGGCAATAATGTCAGCCATGCACACAACAAAACCAAAAAAGTTTTCAATCCGAATCTTCAGAAGATCCGGGTCGAGTCCAATGGTGCGGTGAAGTCGATGAAAGTCTGTACCCGCTGCATCCGTTCCGGGGCTGTCCGCAAGGCCAGCTGAACGGAGCAAACACAACAGAATTGAAAAGGGCGGCTATCAGCCGCCCTTTTTCTGTTTCTCTTCAACCCCCTCTTCTACAACATGCCGCGCCCAAAATGTTTTCGGGCGGAATCCTGCAGTTTCGCTGCAACACGAAATGCCTCACGCAACAGGTCCTGTTCATTCTTTGTCAACACGTGGGGATCAATGTAATCGGTAGGCGGCTCGCCCTCATCAATCAAGAAAATTTCATTTCGCAAGCGAAGAAAGGTGAAGGCTTCCAGAGCTGCCTTGAGGTGCTCTGCCGTCTCTTGGTTAAAAACATTCAAGTTGACCAACTCATCAAGCCGTTCGATACTTGAAGCGGCGTCAAAAGCCTGCTCCAGCACAAACATCCGGATGCAGTCGACAATAAACACGCTGCCCGCTTTTTTAAGTGAAAGCTTGCCCTTGTTCACCCCTTCCCGTTCAACCACAAAACGCCCCAGCAAGCCGAGCGGTGCCTTGTGGTTGAGGTCGTTCTCAAGCAAGTGATAGAGAAAACGTGGTGTTTTACGCAGTTCCTCGTGTACGGTCTCGCGCAGCTCCTGGCATAAAGAAGGGTCTCCCACCAGCGGCATAAAGTCGAAAAAAATCGTTGAGTACATCACCTTCTTCGGTTCTGGTACGTTGATCCAGTTCGACACCCGTGCCTGCCATTCCTTGAGACGACCACGCCAGATCGGATTGTTAACCATGACTTCGCCATTGCAAAGCGGATAGCCGATCTGCGCATACACTTGTACCAGTCGCTCTGTAAACGGCACGAAGAAGGCATCCACTTCATCCTTCAGCTCATCTGCAAAGTCCTCATAAATAATGCCATTGTCCTGATCGGGGTCCAGCAGCATCTCCTTGCGTCCACCGCTGCCCATAATAAACAGACAGAAGCGGATATCGGGTGGCATCAGGCCCTGTTCTTCCATCTCGTCCAGAACAATCTCGAAACCGCGCTGCATAATGCAGTGATGGATATAGGAGAGAATCTCCATCGTCTCGAAAGGAGAACGGGCCTCGCTGAGAAGAACCCGGGCAACCTTCACCAGCTCAAGCTTTGCCGTTATCAAAGCATCGATTGTGGAGGCTTCCCTGACGCTGCCGACCAGCAGCATCGACTTCTGGCTGCGATACTTCATCAGGTCGTGCAGGGTGACCATGCCGACCACTTCATCCCGGTCCAGAACCGGCAGATGCTTAATTTTATGCCCCATCATGTAGGTCGCCGCCTCATACATGTAGGTGTCAGGCGACATTGTAAAGGGCTGCAGCGTCATAACATCGGCGGCCGTCGCACCGCTGCACTCTGCTCCTTCAACAGCGACAATCTTGGCGACCAGGTCATGCTCGGTAATAATGCCCGCAAGCCGACCGGTCGTGTCGCAGACCAGCATGGCACCGATTCCTTTCAGAATCAGGCGGCAGGCAAGCTCCTTGACCGGAGTATCGAGACCACAGGTTTCAACCGGTGTGGACATAATCTCAGAGAGGCGCTTCTGAAAAGGATAAGCTTCAACCCGGGTAAGCGCCTTCTCGGCGTGCTCACCGACCATATCAGAATAGAGACTGCGTACCCGCGAAAGGATAGCTCGCGTGAAATGTTCTGTAATGTGCGGATAGTTCTGGGCCGCCTTGGCGATCAGTTCAGCAGGAATCAGATAACATTCCGTCTCTTTGACCGTTCGCGCGCCAGCCGTGTAGGATTCATTAGTGAAAATCGGGGTACCGCCAAAGAAACTGCCGTCTTTGCGGTAGTCAACCACCATTTCGACGCCACCCGGTGTCAAGGCGACAATTTCAACCAACCCTTCCTTGATCACATAGAGATAGCCGGTTGGCGGATCGTGTTGGTTGAAGATATGTGTGTGTGCGGGAAAGAGCTCCAGAATGGCAGCGTGGGCAAACTCCTCGAAGGTTTCATCGGGAAGTTGATTGAACGGTTCTACATCCTTCAGACGATTAATTAAGCCCATAGGCCCCTCGCAACAGGATTGAGAATGTATCTGCCGATTTCAACACATAAAAAAAAGGCTCCCACAGGGAGCCTTTTTCTCCATGCTTAGTGATGATAGCACAAGCATGGGGGAAGAAAAAGTCCGTTCAAAGCATGCAAGGGGCAGGCATCATTTCTTGCCCTTCTTCTTGGTGGCTTCCCCTTTGAGCTTTTTCTTACCGAGCGTAAAAGGATGTGCTTGCCGGCTAACAATATAATCAGCAAAAATCTTCATCCAGATAGTCGAGCCGGCGACAGAACTCCACCCCTGGTAGTTAGTAAACGGTCCGATAACCAGGCCGGTGGCAATCCAGAGAGGGACACCAATAATCACCCACAACGCGGCACTACCTGCTATCAGATTGACCAGCCCCGTAGCTTTTGACCATTTCTTGGGATCAGGAGGCAGTTCTCCCCGTTTCAGGGCGACCTCTGAATAATCATGCTTAACAAAAATCCGCCAGGCGCGACGAAACCAGATGAAGGACATGGGGAAAAGGGCCAAAAACAAAATCCATGACATGACAGTAAAAACATCAAAAGGCATCAACAACTCCTGTTAAGCATCCATATGAAGCGCTGTTCTTGGTGTCGCCAGCGCCTTAAAAAGTCCTGCTATCAAAGACAGCCTGTTTTTTTTACCCGAGGTTGTCTGCGTAATCAATATAATTTTCAAAAAAGTGCCCCGCCAGCGTGACTGGCGGGGCTTCACAAACAGTCAATGAGCTCCTAGGAGCAATCAAATTGGTTAGTGAGCATGCGATCCATCAACAGCCTTGGAGCCACGCGGGATACGCACGTCTTCCACCATGTGAGTGATATGCTCGGGGCACTCAGGAGTGATCTTGCTGACCACATAAGCAACCGCGAAGTTAACTACCGCACCAATTGCACCAAACGCATTCGGCTCGATGCCGAGGAAGAAGTTCGGGCCGCCAACGGAATTAACAAATGCCGTCGACTTGATGAAGAAGATACCCTTGTGAGCAAACACGTAGAACATGGTGATGCCGAGACCGGCGAGCATACCAGCAATCGCGCCTTCTTTGTTCATCTTCTTATTGAAGATACCCATCATCAGACAGGGGAAGATCGAGCTAGCAGCCAAACCGAAGGCGATGGCCACGGTACCGGCAGCAAAGTCAGGCGGATTGAGGCCGAGGTAACCGGCGACAACGATGGAGCAAGCCATGGCGATCTTACCTGCCATCAGTTCGCCCTTCTCGGAGAGATCAGGCATCCACATGTCCTTGAGAAGGTCATGCGAGATCGCCGAAGAGATCGCCAGCAGCAGACCGGCAGCGGTCGACAATGCAGCAGCCAGACCACCGGCAGCAACCAGTGCGATAACCCAGTTAGGCAGCAAGGCGATTTCCGGGTTGGCGAGAACCATGATGTCACGATTAACTTTCAGCTCACTGCCCGCCCAGCCGGCAGCTTCAACCTTGGCAACAACCGCCGCGTCTTTGGTTTTGTCATTGTAGTACTGGACCCGGCCGTCGCCGTTTTTGTCTTCAAACTTGAGCAGACCGGTGACTGCCCAACGATCCATCCATGCCGGGCGCTCATCCCAAACCAGCTGGTTTTCAGCGGCAAAGAAATCGGCAGTCTCACGATCCTGGGTGACAGCCTTGTTAACGGTGGCGTGCAGGTTCAGGCGAGCCATGGCGGCCACGGCAGGAGCGGTGGTGTACAGGATCGCGATAAAAACCAGCGCCCAACCAGCAGAGGCACGTGCGTCCTTAACCTTGGGAACCGTGAAGAAACGGATGATGACGTGCGGCAGGCCCGCAGTACCGATCATCAGGGAGACGGTGTAAACGAACTGGTTGAGGATACTCATCCGAACGTTCGTAGTGTACTTAGCAAAACCGAGCTCGGTAACAACCTGGTCAACCTTGTTGAGCAAGGAATGGCCCGTGTCGAGATACTCGCTACCCAGACCAAGTTGCGGAATCGGGTTGCCGGTCAGCTGCAGGGAGATAAAGATTGCCGGAATGGTATAGGCCAGGATCAGGACGCAGTACTGGGCGACCTGAGTGTAGGTGATGCCTTTCATGCCGCCGAACACCGCGTACATAAACACGATACCCATACCGATGAAGACGCCCGTAGTGTTGGAGACGCCCAGGAAGCGGGAGAAGGCAACACCAACGCCGGTCATCTGACCGATGATATAGGTCAGGGAAGCGGCCAGCAAGCAAAGAACTGCAACAGAGCTGGCACCCTTGGAGTAGAAACGGTCACCAACAAACTGGGGAACGGTAAATTTACCGAATTTCCTCAGATATGGTGCCAGCAGCATGGCCAGGAGGACATAACCACCGGTCCAGCCCATCAGGAAGAGACTGCCGCCGTAGCCCATGTTGGCGATCAAGCCGGCCATGGAGATAAAGGAAGCTGCGGACATCCAGTCGGCGCCAGTCGCCATACCATTCAGAACGGGATGGACACTACCACCCGCTACATAAAACTCACTGGTACTACCCGCACGCGCCCAGATGGCGATACCGATGTAGATCGCGAAGGTAAAACCAACAACAAGATAAGTCATCGTTTGAAGAGACATTTATAACCTCCTAGTCTTCGTGAACGTCAAATTTTTCGTCGATTTTCCCCATCCGCCATGCATAGATGAAAATCAGTGCGACGAAAGCGTACATTGAGCCCTGCTGCGAGAACCAGAATCCCAGCGGGTAGCCACCCAACATGATGTTGTTGAGAGCACTAGCGAAAAGGATTCCACAGCCATAGGAGACCAGGAACCAAACGGCCAGAACTTGTGCAATAAGGGTTAAGACTGTCTTCCAATAGGCTTCTGCAGATGTGTCCATCAGTTACCTCCTCTAAAAAATGGTGGTTTCACTCGAAACCAAGAGTTGTTGCGGGGTCTGCCTAAGACCCCCCATACTGCTGAAAGATGTTAAGAACACCTCCTTTCGATATATTGTGTTTATTATCAAATCTAGTATAACAACTTATTGCTGATATGCCCGACATAGCCAAGCTGCGAAGAAACAACAAGGCCCGCATCCACCAAGCTAGGCAGCAAGTCGTCGTTAACTCGCTGAGACTCAAGACGAAAGTCAGGACCGACCATGCACAGACAGCCAGGGATTTGACCCTGGGCATCGATCAACGGCACTGACAGAGAAGCGATTCCTTCGCCAAAGCCATCGTCATCAAGAGCACAACCACATTTGGCAATATCTGCAAGTTCATCTTCGAACGACCTGATGTCCTTGGAGTCAAAATTATTACGATAATGCGCACTGTGAGCCAGCATGACACGGCCGGCCGAGGTTTTCTCCATCGGGTAGCGGCAACCGACCAGGGGAGCAATTCTGACTTGATGAGTGGTGTCAACCATATCCAGCATCAGGATTTCCTTGCCACGAGCCACAACCAGGTAAAGAGCTTCGTTGCAGTTTCGAGCCAACTGTTCGATCACCGGCTTCGCCTTACGCAGCAGACCCATGCGCGAGAGAAACTTCTGACCGATTTCATAGGCAGATAAGCCGAGACGATAGCGATGTGAGTTTTTGACCTTCTCGACATACCCGCGATTTTCAAAAGTTGCCAGGTAACGGAAGAGACTCATCTTCGTCATACCGAGGCGCTCACTCAAATGAGACACCCGAATCTCTTCATCTTCTTCACAGATGGCTTCAAGCACGTCCAACGCATTGTCAACAGACTGAATTGAGTAGCTGTCTTTTCTTCTGATTGACAAAGGTCTCTCCATTCTGGGTAAAAAGTAGTCTGGAAAGAGAACACCGTGTAAAAGTGTTTTAGACTTACCGTCTCAAGCTCCCTGCCCCGCAAGTTGTATCAAACTGTAAAGCAGTGTTTTATTTCTGTCAACCATATATTTTACAAAAAACATAAAGAGCCAATTTCTACATGTAATTTCATAAAGTTACATCATAAACAAATGTATTTTTTTACAGAGAGTTCACCTCACAAAAAGACCTAATGCCGCCCGATATAACGGACCCTGGCGGTAATATAACAGGGTTATGATTTGTTATGTAAAATATTGTTTTATATGTAATGACTACGGGATTTCATATATAAAACAACAAGATAGAGAGCGATAATGGGAGATGAACACAGGCGTGAATGGCGGTGCTCGGCCCAAAAGCACACTACGACAGGCATCCGCCGCTACCATCGTGAAACAGTGAGGGCACATCCCTCGAAAAGACCAGGCAAGACAAAAAAGAAAGGGCACGCAAATGCGGCCCGATTTGAAGAGAACACGCCAGGCGTAGAAACACCCGGCAGACATCAAGCAAAGAGGAAACCCCAGCAAGGCTCAGGCTATCCTGGTTGGATCAAACAATTACACAGCAGCAATCCACTCAATCTCAACCGAGACGCCTTTCGGGAGAGCAGAAACCTCAACGCAGGCCCGTGCTGGCGCCGGCGAAGGAAAATAGCGCCCATAAACTTCATTAACCGCCGCGAAATCGCCCATATCAACCAGATAAATCGTGGTCTTGACGACATGGGCAAAATCGAGGTCTGCCGCGCCGAGTAGAGCAGCTATATTCTGCATAACTCGCTCCGTCTGGATCGCGATATCTCCGGCAACAATTTCACCTGTTTGCGGATCAAGCGGAATCTGGCCAGAGAAATAAAACATATCCCCGATTCGTATTGCCTGAGAATAAGGGCCGATTGCTGCTGGCGCCTGATCGGTAACGACCGCCTGTTTATTCATTTCAACCTCCCAAATCCCCGGTTACTGCCCGAACAGAACACGTTCGACCTTGTGGACACCCTTGACCTTACGAATCACATCCATGACCCGCTTCAGATGATCGAGGTCACGCACTTCAACTTCAAAGCTGAAAACACCACGGCCTTCAGCCGTTGAAAACGCATTCGCACGAATAATATTCGCCTCACATTGACTGACGGCACTACTGAGATTCGCCAACATCCCCTTCTGGTCATTGCTGTAGATTTTGATGGTTGCCGGCCGTGAACTTTCCTTACCGGTATCCCAGGTCACATCAATGCGCCGCGCCGGGTCGGTTTCCAGAACATGAGGACAATCCGAGACATGGACCGTCACACCCTTCCCCCGCGAGATAAATCCGACAATCGGATCCCCGGCCAGAGGTTTACAGCATTTGGCGAACCGGACCATGATGTCATCCATCCCCTGCACTCGGACGGCGCCCGTTGGTTTCTTACGAATCTTCTCGAGCACCTTTGTCAACCGACCAGGCTTCGTGACGCTCTTTCTGTCGCCCTCAGGCAACAAACGGTTCAAAACCTGCCCAGAGGTCAACTTGCCGTAGCCAATCGCAGCCAGCAGGTCTTCCGTGCTTTTGAGACCAAGATCTGCCAGAGTCTTCTCCATGCTATCAAGAGCGAACGCGCGATTAAAGCTGTAGTTGTACTTGCGCAAATCCTTCTCAAGAATCTCCTTGCCGATCTCCAAGCTTCTCTGCCGCTCCTGCTCTTTGACCCAATAGCGGATTCGATTGCGTGCTTTGGATGACTTAACAAAACGCAGCCAGTCCTTGCTCGGGGTCTGGTTGGGAGATGTCATCACCTCGATACTATCGCCATTGCGCAGGATCGTCTTCAAAGGCACCAGCCGGCCGTTGACCTTCGCGCCGGTACAGTGATGGCCGATGTCCGAGTGAACACTATAGGCGAAATCGACCGGGGTACTGTCTTTCGGCAACTCCTTGACGTCGCCGTTGGGTGTAAACACATAAACTTCTTCGGGAAACAGCTCCACCTTGACCGTATTCATGAACTCGCTCGAGTCTTTTAACTCTTGCTGCCACTCGAGCAAGCCACGCAGCCAACTGAAGCGTGCCATATCGCCGTTGCGGGAGGATCCGCCGCCTTCCTTATACTGCCAATGGGCAGCAATCCCCTCTTCTGCAATCCGGTGCATTTCATCCGTACGAATCTGCACTTCCATCCGCTGGCCGCCTGGGCCCATGACCGTCGTATGCAACGACTGGTACATATTGGCCTTCGGCATCGCAACATAGTCCTTAAATCTGCCGGCAACCGGCTTCCAGCAGGAATGAATCACGCCAAGCATGGCATAGCAGTCAGGCAAGGACGGCACGACAATCCGAAACGCGATCACATCGTGAACTTGCTCGTACTCAAGCTGCTGCAGGACCATCTTGTTGTGGATTGAGTAAAGATGCTTCAGACGCCCCTGGACCAGACCATTGATTTTGTGCTCGGCAAGCAGAGTTTCCAGACGTTGTTTGACCCGGGTGACGTAGGTGTCGCGTTCTGCCTGCTGCTGCGCAATTTTATCCGCCAGAAGCTGATATTCATCTGGTTCAAGATAGGCAAAGGCGAGGTCTTCGAGCTCACTCTTGATCCAGCTGATACCGAGACGATTGGCCAGCGGCGCATAGATATCACGCGTCTCACCAGCTATCCGCAATCTGGCTTTCTCCGCCTGATGAGCAAGCGTACGCATATTGTGAAGGCGATCCGCCAGCTTGATCATAATGACCCGTAAATCGCGCGCCATGGCCAACAGCATTTTCCGAAAATTCTCGGCCTGGCGCTCTTCACTGGTCCTGAAAGCGTATTTGCCAATCTTGGTGACACCATCCACCATAGCGGCAACTTCGGGACCAAACAGCTCTCGCAGCTCTTCTTCAGTTGTGAGGGTATCTTCCAGAGTATCGTGCAGCAACCCTGTCACGACAGTCGGTACATCCATATGCAGCCGGGTCAGAATGTAAGCGACCTCAAGGAGGTGCGTCATGTAGGGATCGCCGGATAGACGGGTCTGGCCCAGGTGGACCTTAGCGGAAAAGACGTAAGCCTTACGGATAGCGTCCAGGTCGGCGTCGCTGTGGTAACTCCTGACAGCGTCGAGGATGTCGTCGATGCGTATCATGTCAGATGCCCACCGCATCGAATAGAAAGCAAAATGATGCCGGCCTGTAGGGGCCGGCATCCGAGAAACTCCAGTTGACAACAATCACAGGGGTCAGATCCGGCGATCAGCCCTGATGACGGGTCGGAATATCGTAAACAACCTTGCCAGCAGCAACTTCGCGCAAAGCCAGCACGATTTTACGATTGCCGGACTTGTTTTCAATCAGTGGCTCAGACCCTTTATAAAGCTGCTTGGAACGCTTCGCAGCAACCATTGCCAACAAAAACCGGTTAGGGACAACATTCAAACAATCTTCAACGGTAATTCGTGCCATTTTTCCTCACTTCTGCAAAGTCTGCCAGCAGCAGAACATTTTTAATATCTTCGCAACAGGATAACGATCTCGCGCAACTATTTCAAGCTGAATTCTTTCGGCAGATCGGACATCAGGCGTGACGTCCGAACCGATTCTGCCAACATGATCGCCCTGACCTCTTCCACGGCCTTGTCAAAAACATCATTCACAACCAGGTAATCGAACTGCGCCGCATGAGCGATCTCTTCTGTAGCATTCGTCATGCGCTGTTCAATAACGTCGTGGCTTTCCGTATTACGCCCCTCGAGACGCTTGCGCAGCTCATTCAAAGATGGTGGCAAGACAAAGATAAAGACCCCATCAACATCGCTGATGCGCAGCTGGGCGGCTCCCTGAAAATCAATATCGAGAAGAATGTCTGCTCCAGCAAGCCTCGCTTCCTCCAACGTGGCCCTGGCCGTCCCGTAACAGTTGCCGTGCACCTCAGCCCATTCGGCAAAAGCGCCCTCGCTCACCATACGATCGAATGTCTCACGTGTGACGAAATGATAATCGACGCCCTCTTCCTCACCTGCACGCATCGCACGCGTTGTATAGGAAATCGATTGCCGGAGCTCTGGCTCATGCGACTTGATCATCTTGCAGATCGTCGTCTTCCCGGCCCCGGAGGGGGCAGAAATTACGTAAAGGACACCTTCTCTTTTCACCGGCACACTCCCCGCTTCGGGTCTTCCAACCTACTCAACATTCTGGACCTGCTCCCGTACCTTCTCCAACTCCGCCTTCAGGGCGACAACGCAGCGCGTCAACTCAGCGTCATTGGCTTTGGACCCCATGGTGTTCACTTCCCGGTTCAGTTCCTGCACCAGAAAATCCATGCGACGACCAACCGGTTCATCATCATCGAGCAAAGCTCGGAACTGCACAAGGTGACTTTTGAACCGGGCAACCTCTTCGCTGATATCACAGCGATCAGCAAAGACCGCAATCTCCTGGGCGACGCGCTGTGGGTCAAGTTCGAGATTCGCCGGCAAGCGTTCCAGACGCTCTTTCAGCCGATCCTGCCATTCCAGAGGAACCTGTGGCGCCCGGGCCAGGACGTCACCCAACAGGGATTCGGCGACGTCAAGCCGTTCAGCAATATCGCGACAGGTCTCTTCACCCTCAACTCGCCGCATCTCAAGATGCTGCCCCAGCGCAAGCTGTAGGGCCTGATCCAGACATTCGCCGAGCAAGGCATCATCGATTTCAACCTCCCGAACCTGAATAACATCTTTCTGGCTCGCCAGGTATTCCGTTGTAACACCGCCCTCGATTTGCAACTCCCGCTGTAATTCCACAAACAGGTCATGATAGGTCCGAGCCAGGTCATGATTCAAGACCGGTACGGATTGCGCCTCACCTGTTAACTCGAAGTTGATAAAAACATCGATCTTGCCGCGCCGCAAGACTTTGCCGACCTGCTTACGCAAACCATTTTCGAACGCCATAACACTACGCGGCAGCTTGACCGAAATGTCAGCGTAGCGATGATTGACGGCCCTGACTTCGACAGACACAGCCAGACTGTCCCGACGGACCTCTCCCTTACCGTAACCGGTCATGCTATGCATCATAAGTCGGCCCTTTCTGTGCGCTGAGAGTTGTTTTCATGTAAACTTCGACAAAATTACGGGACAGGCTCCGGGCAAAGTCGCGACTCTCACGGAACGGTGAAGCAAACGAGGCTATCACGATCACGCCATTCTTCTCAAGCACCGATGCCAGATGACCCGCCCGGCGGATATGCCGATCAACATCTTCGGGCGTAAAACCGACTGTCGGGAACAGTGGTCGAATGTCATGACTGTCCAGTCTTTCGATCTTCAACCGTTCTTTTTCGAGTTGTTTGAACACGGCGTTCGCCAGCTGTTTTTTGCCAGACGCCGGCAATCCGGTAAACCAGACCACGAAGGCCGGCACATCCCGCTTACCGAAATGCAGTTTTTGCCAGACGCGCTCGCGTACGAAGTAGAGCGCCATCTTCGCAAAGACTTCGAGAAGGCCGACCGTCAAGGCCAGGGCAATCTCTCCGGTAAACACAAACACGATCACCGCCGTGGTGATCGTCGCCAGGGTCCTCTAGGAGATCGCCTTGAAGATTGACCGGCTGCGACTTTCATACTGCATAATTCAATGAATCCTGAGAAAGAATGGTCTTCTATTGCGCGGTATTGTCTTCTCCTCTACCCAAAATCAGATCGGCTGCTGCAGTCAGATCGTCAACCACCGGGGTCGACTCGGCAAACTCATCCAGGCGGCCCTGCTCAATCTGGCCGTATCCCGTCCGTACCAGCGCTGACCGGCAACCCGCCCGCACACCAGCCTCGACGTCAGCCCGTTTGTCGCCGACAATCCAGGAACCCTGCAGGTCAAGGGCGTGCTCAGATGCAGCTTGCAGCAGCATACCGGGTTCACCTTTGCGACAATCACAGGTTCTCCGGTACTCGCCCTGTCCCTGGGTAGGATGATGGGGGCACATGTAAAACGCATCGACTCGCGCCCCGGATGCCCGCAACAGTTCCTGAATATGGAGATGCAGCCGGTCGACATCCTGAGGTGAGTAATAGCCCCGCGCGACACCCGACTGGTTGGTGACCACAATCACCAGGTAACCGGCCTCGTTGAAACGTTTGATTGCCGCCGGGACACCTTCGATAAAATCAAACTCCTCGATCCTGTACAGATAATCCTTCTCGACGTTGATGGTGCCGTCCCGGTCGAGAAAAATGGCCTTGCGCATCCCCTCGTCGCTGTTCACGACCGATCCTCACGACATTGCGCCAGAATCCTGTCAATGATCCCGGTGGTCGATTTGCCATCGACAAAGGTGATCAGCTCAACCCGGCCACCATAGCTCTCAACCAGTTCTCGGCCGACCACCGTCTCTGGCGTATAGTCACCGCCCTTGACCAGGACATCAGGGCGCAACACCTCAAGTAGCTGCAGCGGCGTATCTTCGTCGAAAACGACGACATAATCGATACATCCGAGGGCCGCCAAAACATGTGACCGCTCCTCCTGGTTGATCAAGGGACGGCTCTCCCCCTTCAACCGCTTGATCGACGCATCCGAGTTCAGACCGAGCACGAGCAGGTCACCCAACCGGCGAGCGGCCTGCAAATACTTGACATGGCCAACATGCAGCAGATCGAAGCAGCCGTTGGTGAAAACAATCTTTCGCCCAGCCTGACGCTGCTTTTCGAGAATCTCTCCCAGTTCGTTCCGGTTCCGGATCTTCCGGTCCGCCTCGGACGGGGGCTCGTTCGCTGCTGTCAGGATCTCTGTGCAGGTGACCGTCGAGGTTCCGATTTTGCCAACAACCACGCCGGCGGCGAGGTTGGCCATCTCTGCCGCTGCATTGAAGCCAAGACCGGCTCCCAAGGCCGCGCCAAACACGGCAATGACCGTATCCCCGGCACCGGAGACGTCATAAACTTCGCGCGCCTGCGCTTGCAGGTGGGTGACGCCCTCCTCCCGGAACAAGCTCATTCCCTCTTCGCTGCGGGTGATCAGTAATGCGTCGAGAGACAGGTCGCGGCGCATCTCGGTGCCCAAAGCGACAATGGCGTCTTCCGAGTCCAGCACGCGCCCGGAAGCCTCACTCGCTTCCTTGCGGTTCGGCGTAATGACTGCGGCGCCAGAATACCTGGAGTAATCATACCCTTTGGGATCCGCCAGAGCCGGAATCTTCCTGGAACGGGCGAGATCAATAAACTGACGTAGAAGCTCATCGGGCAGGGAGCCTTTGCCGTAGTCGGACAGAATGACGGCCTGGACGCCATTATCAAGTAACGCCGCGTACCGGTTTAACATCGCCTCGGCAATGGCACCGCAAACATCCTGGCGACTTTCCCGGTCAACCCTGATCATCTGCTGGCCGGTCGCGACAATCCGGGTTTTGCGGCTGGTGACACGGCCCTCGTCGACAAGAACTCCCGACAGGTCGATCCCCTTCGCGGCCAACAGCATTTTGATCTGTTCGCCATCCGCATCATCACCCAGTACACTGATAACCTTAACCTGGCATCCCAGGGTCGCCAGGTTATTGACAACGTTGCCGGCACCGCCCAGGCGAAGCTCTTCACGGGCGACATCCACAATCGGCACCGGTGCCTCCGGCGAGACCCGTTCGGTCTTCCCCCAGAGATACTCATCCAGCATCAGGTCGCCAACCACCAGCACCGTCGCATTCGACAGCGCACCTACCGCAGTTTTCACATCAAACCGAGTCATTATTCCTGTCCCTGTCCCATCAATTCAAGAACCGCATGCGCGAACAGCGGGATATTGATTTCATGATGGCCGGTAATCTGGTAGCCGCGCCCGGAGCCTGACGTCGGCCGACTGACGACATTCAGGCTGGGGCGATAATGCTGCTGCATATCGAAATTGGCCGTCGTAAAGCCATCCACATGATGGCCGAGGTTCTGAGCAATCGACAGAGCCTTGAGGAACACCTCCGGCATAATCACCGCCGAGCCGACATTCAACCAGACGCCGTCGCTCAGATCGCTCACGACATCGGCAAGCAACCGGAAATCCCGATAGCTCATTTCACCGACAACAGCGCCTTTGGTCGAAGGATTCTGATGGATGATATCCGTCCCAACCGCCACATGCACTGTAATTGGAATCTCATTCTGCACACAGGTGGCCAGCAGACTCTGTTCGGCGTAAGGCAGCTCCCGGCTCAGGATAGCTTCACCAACCGCCTGACCAAAACCGATACCAGCGGCCATGCCTTCGTCCAGTGCAGAGTTGATCCCTTCTGCAGTTTCGCGGGCGAAACCGAACTCTCCGGAATGCAGGACATTGCCGACATCCTCAGAAGTTCCGCCGATCATGGCGACCTCGAAGTCATGAATAACGGTGGCTCCATTGACGGCAACCGCCGTAATCACACCCTCCTCACAAAGTCGCTTGAGAACCGGCTGCAGACCGCACTTGATGACGTGCGCCCCCATAGCAAGCACCACCGGACGTCCCTGCTGTCTGGCGGCAACCACGGTCGACACGACTTGCCTCAGGTTTTCCGCACCAAGCAGGTTCGGCAGGCTGTCAAAAAACTCCTGAAAGGAGCACCCGGGCTTCGGCGGTTCAGCAAAATGCTCTTCGACCCGCACCTTGTTGGGGCGATCATGAACCGAGTAGGTTTTAACATTGGAGAGGTCGAGAGGACGGTACTGACGCTGTTTCATCATTAGGCTCCCGCAACGAGGCGCTGCTCGATCTCTTTGCACATAATGTGAATGATTGTCAGGTGGGCTTCCTGAATGTGTGGGGTCTCCGTTGAAGGCACCACCAAGGCCAGATCCGCCTGGGCAGCCATCGGTCCGCCATCCTTGCCCGACAGGCAAAGAGTCCGGCAATCGGCCTGGCGAGCTGACTCCATCGCCTGCAAGATATTCTCTGACTGGCCGCTGGTGCTGATTCCCAGGAAGAGATCACCCGGCTGGGCCAAGGCCTCCACCTGACGCGCAAACACCCGACCAAAGCCGTAGTCGTTGCCAACTGCAGTCAAAATCGATGTATCAGTCGTCAGAGCGATCGCCGGGATCGCCTTCCGCTCCAACTGAAACCGGCCCACCATCTCGGCCGCGAAATGTTGTGCATCAGCCGCAGAGCCGCCATTGCCGGCGATCAGCAATTTACCGCCGTCGCGAAGGACGGTAACAATCGTTTCGATCATCGCCTCGATCGCATCAGCACAGTCGTCCGAGACCGCCCGGATTACGGCGACATGGTCCTTTAGATAAGCTTCAATCATATGTCACCTCACTTTGATCGCCCTGCAATGCAAGCAGATGGCCGATCAACATCGAAAGATAATAAACGTCCATGCCAAACAAGGTCGGAAAACGACTCTTTGCCAAGCCTGCCAGCCATCTGTAGCGTCGGCCCATAAGGAGCAACCGCTGGACACGCCCTTTAGCCTCGGCAACCTGATCGTAGGCCTCGAGAAGGCCGCGATAATCTACGATTAATCGCTTTGACCTCGACAAAGAAATTAAAAAAACAAGAATATCCCTGAACTGCATCTCTTCGCAATATTTTTTCGGGATAATCTCTTCGAAGTCAAACAAGCAAATCTGGCCATCTTTGACTGCAAAGTTACGTATTTGTGCACCACCATGTGCGTGGCCACTGTTATGCAGTTCAGCCAGGTGGCGTATTGCTTGCTGTAAGTAATCGTTCGCCAGATCAGGGTTACGTTTCGCAAATCCTTTCAGAGTCATGCCACAATCTGACATGATGAAATAGTCGTCATTGAAAAATAGAACCTTGGGGACGTTCAGACCAAGGTCAGCAAGCTTGATAAGCTTTTTTGGCTCATACGCTGATGATTTTCGCACATTGGTCGTTGGAGCCAGTATCTTCAAGCGAAGTATTTTTAACAAAAACCGCTGGACAAGCCGCATCAGCTTCCTGCGCACCAATCGATCGCTGACTCGGCGTTTCAGAAAATAAACTTCACCATCACAGCTCAAGCGGGTCACTTTATCAGGAAACTGAGCGCCGACATCCGACAGGTTGAAATACTTCTCGATCTCAGTCATTCCGTGTCCGTACCCCAGCATAACCAACCAACAACAGCTTCCATTCATCCATCGAAAAAGCAAATTCAGTGACCTGGCTGTCAATCTTCCGCAACGAGCGCAACAAGCGGTTCAGGGTCATCTCCTGCCAATTGCCCGGCGAACGCAATGCGCCACGATCAAAATCGATCAAAAAGACCGAATTGTCCGAATCAATTAAAATATTGCGGGCATTCATGTCGGCGTGATACACACCATGTAAATGAAAGGATTTGAGGGTGGTGCCAATCCGGCTCCAGGCTTCACTTTCCAAAGAGCCGTGCTGCAATCGATCTGCAAGAGTCATGCAGTCAGGGAGTCGTTCAGTAATCAAATCACCACGATAGAAAAGACCACTGGGCCTGTAAACTGCGGCAACCGGTCGGGGCACAGGTAATCCACAGGAAAAGAGTTCGGCAAGCAAACGCCATTCCCGGAACATCCGGCTATTTTCTGGATTGGCACCAAAATAGAGGTCATCGGCCAACCGGCTGATCCAACCGCCTCTGCGAAAATGACGTAGCACCCAGTCCCGGCCTTGGTCTTGAAAAAACCAAGCCGTGCCGCGGCCGACAGCATCACCAACCAGCCGGGACTCATTGGCCAACCATTCCGGGTCAAACAGGTCGAGGCACGGTTTAGCGATCAGTCGCGGATCGAAGAGGATTATCGCAGAACCTTCTTTGACGACTTCGGATTTATTACCAAATGACAAAGCCACTTAATACTCCGCCTCAAACTCTCTGCATTCTCAGGCTTTCTGCCATCGGGGACGTCAGTCACGTTTTGCCGACACTGCGCGTCCTGCAGCGCAACTGGCCCGAGACTGAAATCACCTGGATTATAGGCAAAACCGAATTGGCCCTCGTGAAGGACATCCCCGGCATCGAGTTTATCGTTTATGACAAATCCTGTGGATGGAAAGCACTGCTTGACCTGAAGAAGGCCCTCAGGGGCAGGCAATTTGAACTTCTGCTGAACCTCCAAGCCTCACTACGCGCCAGTTTGGCCAGCCTGACAATAAAGTCACCTTATAAACTCGGCTTTGATCGCCAACGCGCCCGTGGATTACAGTGGCTTTTCACCAACAACCAGATCGCAACCGTCCCGCACCAGCACGTTCTGGACAGCTTTCTCGAATTCCCCAAAGCCCTCGGACTGGCCACCTCGGAGATCGCCTGGAATCTTCCGATACCCGATTCGGCACGGGTCAAAGCAAAAGAGCTGCTTACATGCAAGCAGCCTTTCATGGCGATCAACCCCTGTTCCAGTGTCCGAGCCCATAACTTCCGCAATTGGGACGTCACATCATACGCTAAAATCATCGATTTTGCTTCAGAAAAATACGGATTAAACACGGTCCTGACTGGCGGGCCATCCGCCATGGAACGGGACTATGCCGAGCAGATCGTAGCGGCGTCCACACATAAGCCATGCAACCTGGTCGGCCGGACCAACCTCAAAGAGCTCTTGGCGGTCCTGGATGAAGCCGTTGTTGCAATCGCCCCGGATACCGGCCCAGCCCACCTGGCCAACGCGGTCGGGACACCGGTGATCGGTCTATATGCCAGCTCCAACCCGAACCGGACAGGCCCTTACCTGAACCGGGAGTTGACGGTCAACTGCTATCCGCAGGCAGTCTATGAAGAGCTCGGGAAAGGCGTGGCAGAAGTCCGATGGGGACAGCGGGTCAGGAACCCGGCAGTTATGGAAATAATCCAACCTGAGGACGTTCAAAAGAAGCTAACCGTCGCTCTTGAACGACAAGCACCTGACGCCTAAAAAACGGGGCGAGCAAGGTCTGTCCGGCCTTGCAAAGCCAAGTGTTAGATGATAGCAGAATGATCCGGATGTAACACGCAAAAAGGAGAATAGAAATCTTTACCAATCATTGGGGCATCATCGATAACAATTACACCCGTTACAGCCTTCGCGGGTTTAAACTCATCGTATGGAAAGACCTGCCCAAAAATGAGTTTATTGAATTGTGCTGTCATCTTTCGGAAGGGAAAGACGTCCCCTGCACAGCAAGGGTTAAGAGTTCCAAGCTCGCACGAGTGCATCGCCTTGAATTCAACCATAAAGTTTATTTCCACAAGGACTTTCTACCACGCAACTTCTGGGAACCCATAAAGGACGTTTTCAAAGGAACGCGGGCAGAAAGAACATTCAGGGGGCACCGTTTACTCGAAGAAAACGGATTTGGAACCCCGCGAGTGGTCGTCGCCGGGAAAAAGGGATCGGCCAACTTCATCGTCACAGAATCCATGATAGCCCAACAGGGCGGCCGCGATTACTGGCTGGCATCCTTTCCGGGGCCCAACGCCTCAGGGGCAGTTCTTAAAACCAAAAGAAGCCTGCTTCAAGATTTGGGACAGACCGTTGGTCAACTGCATGCGGCAGGCATCTTCCATGGGGACCTGCGCCTGAACAACATGGGGATCGATAGCAAAACACCCGGAGAATGGCATTTCGAATTTATTGACAATGAGCGAACACGGCAATTCAGGCAACTCCCAGACGCAAGAAGACTAAAAAACCTGGCCCAGCTCTGCCTTTCAATGACCCACCTGACCACCCGAACGGATCGTCTCAGGTGTTTCAATGCTTACCTTATGGAAAACCCTGAGATGAAGGACCAAAAGGCGCTGTGGATCCAGCGCATTTCAAACCTCCTCTCCAGGCGCTCTGAGAAAAAAAAATCTTAACTTGCATATAAAACGAAAAAAAGCTATACGCCACAATCACATGATTAGGCAGCAATGAAAACCAATTGCGCATTGGCTGGATAATTTCAAACTAAAAGAGATAAAAAAATGTCTGGACTGATTTTTGGGCTATCACTGACTTTAGCTTTTGTAACCGTAGGTCTTCTTTTGTATGGCCGGCACAAAGTATACTATCACTTCAAGGTGGTGGTCCCGGGGGAAATTTATCGTAGCGGCACGCTGGGAAGCGTCGGGTTGTTTCTGGTCAGACACAAATACAAGATTAAAACCATCATCAACTTGAGAACAGAAAAGGAAGCAAAACTGGGTGACTGGTACGAAAAAGAAACCCTTTTTTGCAAACAAAACAATGTGAGCCTGGTCAACATCCCCATGGAGTTTGACACCCCCCCTGATGCGGAGCAGATCCAGGCATTCCTGGATATCGTCATGGAGCCTGCCTGTTATCCCGTATTGGTCCACTGTGAAGCCGGTGTTATCCGCACCGGCATGATGGTCGCAGTCTTCCTCAAGCAACGGTTTGGGACCTCCAACGAGGAGATCATCAAAGAACTGCCACTATTCGGTCACCATTGGGACACCAAAAGACGTAAAGCACGAGGAGTAGAGGACTTCCTGCTCAACTACGGACGCGACGACGCATGATTTGTAAAGACATGGGAGACTGTTTCTTTAACATCTTTATCCTATGCTCCAATTCTGACTTTTTGTATTACTGCAAGAACAAGCCACTCACTGAGAGAATTCCCACACCGTTGTATTTCTACCATCCGACTTAGGATCATCAAGAGGATTCAACTTTCAAGCAGGCATGCATGTCTGTGAATGACCTGCTCTCTTGAAAGCGTAAATCTGGTCTCTTGCCCTTGGGCAGGTTGCGGATAGTCTCTCATTTGGGCTATCCTGACCGAGAAGTCCAAGTGGCACAAATGCTATCGCATCTTGTCCGCTAAACAATCCGTGTAAAGCTGCACTTACGAGTTGAATTCAGGTCGGAATAAAAGGATATTCTGCCAGCATTTATTCAGGTGATGTTTTGAACAAATTTATCAAAGGTAGTCTGTACAAACAGACGATCGTGATATACGTTCTCAGTCTGATTATTTTCAGCTTCATTCGATTGTTTCTATTCTTTAAATATCCGAATAGTTTTTCTGAACTGTCAACTTTCGAAATTCTTTCATCCTTACTCATGGGGATGCGGATCGATATTATTACGCTGAATACATACGCAGGTATAATCATCTTTGCATTGATCATCCCTTTTTCATTTATTAACAGATTTAAGAAAGTTCTTTTTTACCTATGGTTCCTAATTTTGCTACCAATACTGTATATCAGTCTTGGCGATGTCATTTACTTTGAGCATGTTGGACGCCATGTTTCCAATGAGCTGCTATCCGCTACAGGCACAGATCTGAACTTTATTCTGGATATGGCTTTTGGTTCCTATCTTATTGAGAACATTGCAGCATTTATTGTCTTTATAGTGTTTTTCATGGTGTGGAAAAAAATTGTCAATATCCCCACCAGCGAAAATAAATTCTCACTGAAACTTTTTGGTTTCTCATTTTTGATCCTCATTGTTTTGGTCCTTGGCGTCCGCGGTAAAATCGTCGACAAACCCTTCGGCATTGCCGATGCGTTTACAACAGATAAACTGGCCAGCGGGAACCTAGCAATTAATGGATTTTACTCTCTTTACAGGTCTGCCAATGGATCAAAGAATATAAAGCGTCGATTTCTTCCTAAAAATGAGGCCACGACTCGTGTAAAGCAATTATTGTCAAGTGAGGCGAGTCGTTTTATCTCTGATGATTATCCGCTTCTAAGAGAATATATCCCTGAAGGTGAAGAGAAAAACCATAATATTGTCATCATTCTGTTAGAAAGCTGGAGCTCAAGATATATTGATTCGTTCAATGGGAATATCGGCCTCGGTGCAACACCCAACTTCGATAAGCTGGCCAGTCAAGGCCTGAAATTCACAAAGTGCTATGCAAACGGGCAACGCAGCATAGAAGGCATAACCTCATTAATGACCGGGCACACAATACCTATCGGGGTGAATTCTTTGGGTAGCGGACTTGAGTTATCCAACTTAACTTATCTGGGAAAGATCGCCAAAAATCATCAGTATCGTACGATCTCTATGCAGAGTTCAAAAAGGTCGTCTTATCGGGTTGGATCCATATCGACTCTGGCGGGCTTTGACGAGTATTACGGGGCAGAAGATTTTCCGACAAACCAGGAAGAGCAGACACATACTCCTCCGTCATTCGGCACATGGGATGGGAATATGTTTCGATTTTTGCATCAGAAACTCAACCAGACCCAAGAACCATTTATGACGTTTTCTTTTACCGCTTCGACCCATATCCAATATGTGAGTCCTGGGGAAAAATGGGAAAAATTTCAACCGCATCATGAAATGACATTCAATGGATTCTTAAACACCCTTTACTACTCGGATGATATGCTGGGCGAGTTTATGGCCGAGGCTGAAAAGGAGAGCTGGTTTGACAACACCATTTTCATTTTAACCGCAGACCATGCAGAAATATTTAAAACCGGAACTGAAATCAATATGAAGAATATTGATTTGCCTCAAAAGGGGAAACTGGTTCGGTTTGAAATACCACTGGTCATTTACGCGCCTAAACTCCTGAAGCCGGCGGTCATTGATGAAGTCGTGTCTCAAGCCGACATCCTGCCGTCCATCATCGATTTCAACAACTGGCGCGACAGTTTCAGTACGATTTCCCACTCTGTTTTCGACACGAGTGTTTCAAACCGGTTTGCCTTTTTAAAAAGAGGCAATATCGAGTATCTGGTAACCCGGGACGGGTATCTCTCTCATTCACTCAAAAAGAAAACTGAAGGCGATGACCCCGTTCTGGAAAAAGATCTTTTGTCCATCGATCAAACGTTCTTCAATCTTATCAGCAGCAATAAAGTCGCACCCGGGGCCGGACAGGTCCATTAAGACAATCGTCTGGACCAGCGACCTTTACGAAAAAATACGATCAGCCCTCAAAAGAGCTTTTTCCCAAAGTTCCGGCAAGAAACCCGATGTCGGCCGCCCTTTCTTTCCTTTGACAAAAATGCCCCCCTCATCTATAACCGCACTCATGATGGAATCGACACTCAACGCCAATTACACCCTCCAGAGAAAAGGAGGAGTGCGCCTCTGGAGTGACACCATCAGACTCGACGAAAGACTGACAAGAATCATCCGTTCGCTCGACAATCCCTGCGGCGATGACCTCCAGATTCTCAAGCAGGGGCTAAGACGGTGTGTGCTCCGCATCACCCGCAATCATGTCACGCCCCCCGGCCTGATCGTCAAAGCGTTTCCTCTGCAGAAAATCGAATCGCGTCTCAAATACAAGCGATACGGCCTGTCTGAAGCACTGAATTATATCCATGCGGCACAGCTGAACCTGCCGACCCCAGAGTTTCATGGCTATTTTCAATACCACTCCCTGGGCACCGTCAAAGCGAATGGCGTGCTTATCCAGGACATGAAGGACTACCAGACCCTTCATGACCTGGCCCAGCAAAGCCCCCAGGAAAAACTGCCGATTTTAAGCCTGTCAATACCGGTCATTCAGCAACTGTTTCAAGCCGGGGCCAATCATATCGACACCACAGCCCATAATTTGATGATATCTCCATCAAGAGAAAAAACCGTGGTGATCGATTGGCAGTACTGCTCGTTTCACCAACCTGAACAGGTTGATCAACTCACCCTCCAGGCAGCCCAATTTCTGCGCTATACCGACATGACAGAAACCGGCACCCCGGACTGGACGGTATGGCTGAAAGAGCTGTATAACCAATGTCGCCCTGATGTGGACTGGCAGATATTTCGTCAGAACGTCAGTGGCTTGCAGTCCCGACAGCGGGCAAGCGCAAAAAGCCGACTGAGTCTCAAGGTCTCCATGCCTTGCAACGAAGCACAATAAGGATGACCCAATACCATCATGTTTAATTTCGGTCAGAAATTCCGTCACTTCAGCCATAAGCAGCGCTGGAGAAAGGCACGCAAACGGGGTAAAACGTTAAGACTCAGGGTAGGAAACCTTTCAAGTTTCTTTCACAATCTCAACACCCGAGAGATACCGTATACTGTCCTTCGCTGGTTTGATGAAGTTCCGCGCAGCATTGCTCAAGAAGAACAATGTATCGAAGATATTGATTTCCTGATTGATCATACGAGGCTTGATGAGGTCGTCGAGCTCGCCTCTCAGCATCACGGAAACATTAAATGTGATTTTTACAGTCCGACCGGCAAACGAGGGACCGGTTTCAAAAAAATGCCCTATTACCCTCCCGTGATGGCCTGGGAGATTTTATCCAATCGTGAAATTTACGACGACAACTTTTATGTTCCACCCGCTGATTTGCACTTCAAGTCCCTTGCCTATCACCTGACTTACCACAAGGCGACCACTTCCGGCATCCCGTCAGGCACAGACGACTTCCCTGTCTCTCTGCCTGCCAAGAGACCTTACCAGGAGCTGCTTGAGCGACTCGGCGACAGTCTCCAGATTGAACTCCCAAAACCGTACACCCTGATCGGGCTCCACCGTTATCTCCAACAGCATGACTGGGGGATGCCGTATGACCTGATGGTTCGCTGGCCCAAAGAAAAAGGATGGATGCGCTATCTGGCAGAACAAGAGGAAGAGATCTTCCGGCCATACGCCGAAAACGATCCTGACCTGATCGTCTTTATGCTGCGTTCTGATGCGACTGAAAGCAAAGAAATCAGGGAGGCCACCATCGCCCTGATTGAAGAACATTTCAGTATTTTAAAAACGGTTCCGCTCGATGAGGCCATGGCTTCTCGAACGTTGCGGTCTACCAGAGGGGGGAACTGGATGGAGCATAACGGGACAGAAACCATCCCCCCCACTGTGGTCCTTGTGTGCCGGGACGATACGCCCGAGATCTTTGCGTTGAATGACCCCCGACGCAAAAAATACCCCCTTATCAGCAACGCCAAGGTGCTTTACAAAAACGATATCCGGGAAACCATCAATCAGAAATTTTCGGGCAACGGCCACAAGAGGGCCGTCCTCCATGCCAGCGATAATGCCATGGAAGCTCAGCACCACCTTCAGGCAGTGTATGGCGATCAATATCCTGCCATTTGTAACGAATTAAGGTGTTAATATGCCGGTCGACATTCAAAAAACATGTCTTGAAGCTCCTCGTTCACTGGAGATGTCAATGGCCCGGGCAATAGCCGCCAACCTTGTGCGATCACTCCCCCCCCGCTCCAAATTATCCCGCAAATTATTACGAATCATCTACGGGGAAAAATTCAAGCATATGAGCATCGCGGGCGCAGCCTTCAGGCTGCAACCCACCGCCCACCCCCAGGTCTGGGAGATTTTCTGGAAAGGGGAAAAGCTCGGAGAGACTCATCCTTTCCCGGAAACAGAAACCCTGGTAAAAGACGACATATGGGTTCTTGCGACAGGGCCATCCGTGAAAGAGCTTGACCTTTCACGGCTCAAGGACAAAAAAGTGATGGGGGTCAACGGTGCAATCGCCATCTGTCAGCAGCACGGCATTGTCCCCACCTACTATGCCAGCTCAGATCACAACTTCTTTTCTGATCGAATGGACCTGGTCAAGGAAGCCATCGCGTCAGGGGCACATTGCTTTTTTTCATTCAACGGCCTTGCCCGAATTTGCGAGAGGGCACCAGAGCTGATCGCCACAGGCAAGATCTCATTCTTTGAGATTGTCAATCGCTACTACGGTATTCCGAGAATCGATTCAAACGATCTGCTTCGATGTGGCTCAAACGACCCCGACCTCCTTATCAGCGACAACAACCCCAAAGTCGGCTGGAGTCACGACATCAGGAAAGGGGTCTTTGCGGCAAAGACGATCACCTACAGTGCCTGCCAGATTGCCAACTTCCTACAAGCCAGGAATATATTTATTCTTGGTATGGACCTGGGCAATCCACAGGGACAACCCATTCGTGCCTACGAATCCGGGCCTCAGGCATGTAATTCCAGCCTGTTTAAAGATTATGAAAAGACCATTTTGCCGTCCTTTCAGTTTCTGTCACAGCTCAATCTGCCCACCCGCGTCTGGAATCTTTCCTTGAACAGCCGTCTTCCGAACGATGTCATTCCGAAACTGAGCTTTGAAAACGCTCTCAACCTTCAACTGGCGGATGACAAATGAAAGCCATACTTCTCAACGACACCGATGCCGGACGACACATCGGATGCGAGCTTGTTATCAGGAACACACGCGCGCTGTGCGAGCGTTACAATATTGAGATCATCCATTCGGTCAAAACCAGAGCCGCCATGGAGGCGGAGAACCAGATTGCCCCACTGCTCGACACAGCCGATCTGATTTTACTCAATGGAGAAGGAACGCTCCATGATGACAAACCACGCGCCCTGGCCCTGCTCAAAGCGGCCAACATGGGCAAGGCGGCAGGCCTTAAAATGGTCCTCTATAATTCGCTCTGGGACAACAACCCGATCGGGCTGCAGCATCTTGCCGATTTTGACCTTGTTTTCTGCCGGGACAGCCACAGCTCAGCTGAAATCCGCAAGGCTCACCCGACTCTCAAAGTACAAACTGTGGCAGACATGATTTTCGCGACACCAATCTCCCACAGCCAATCATCTCCTGGGCAAGACACCCCGCTGATATCAGATTCGGTGCGTGCCGGAAAATGCATGGCGCTTGCAAAACTTGCTATTAAAAACCGGCTGCCGTTTGCCCCCATGGGCAGCGGCTTCCACGAACGGGTCCGGACCTCCCCTATTCTCAGGTGGAAACTGTCGCGTTTCTGTGATTATCAGTTTAACCACCTAGACACCCCCGACACCTTTGCTGCGAAGATCCAGGCTTCCTCAGGAATAATTACAGGCAGATTCCACGCGGCATGTTTTGCGCTGCTTTTGGGGACCCCTGTCTGCTGTCTGTCATCCAATACACGTAAAGTTGAATCGCTTTACGCGGATTTCGGTCTATCCCCGGAGCTTGTCTTGCAAGCCGTTACATCCCTAGACGATGCACGCCCGCAATGGGAAGAGCAAACTCGCCTTCGCAGTCATCTCGATCAACATGTTGCAAAAACCCGCGAGCAAATCCACGAGATGTTTGATCAGATTTCCAGGTTATAGCCAGAGGTGACTGCCTATCGACATGCCGGCCAGATGTTAACGGCTCTGCCCCGGGAGGGAATGATGGGACCAGAGGTTCAACTCAGCGAAAAACCCCGCACTGATCGGCAGTAAGCTTGCTGTCCACGACCTTTATTCAGCAAGACCTGCCATTTTTTCGGCACAAAACCGTGAGGCTTTCTCCGTAAAGATGGCCGCTTTTTGTTCCGACTTGAAAGCGGCGTTTTTTACATATTCGCCCAGAAAAGCATCAACGGTAACCAGAGCGAATGCTTCCCGGTCCTCTTTACAGTGGAGGATGTGGTTAAAATTTCTAACCCGCTTTGATATGGACAAGGGTGCAGAAGAAAAATGAAGATCTGCGACATCAATGAGCCCGAAACTTCCCTCCCCAGTGACAATCACATTATTAAAATGAATGGAGCGAAAATAGATGCCTTGCTCATGCAGCTGGGCGAAAAAACGCGCTAATTCCAACATCAACTTTTTCGTATCGGTCTTCTTCCTGATTAAACTCCTGAGAGAAAGCCCCTCGAGAGGCTGGTACACAACGATATCCCGCTTGATCGAGGGTACCCTGAAGGCATCCAGAACCTGAAGCGTGGGAATATTTTTATTCCTCAAATTGTGCACAGCACTGACAAAGCGCTTGGCGTAGGGCCAAATCAGCGCAGACGACACCATCCTTTTCCGCCGGAACAATTTCACAATACGGCCATCCTCGAGCCGTATCACTTTGTCGCCAAATCGGTCTTTTGTCAGGATCTGGCCTTGGTCTACCAATTCGTCAAAAGTCGATTTTTCAAGCTTTCGCCATTTGTTGTGCGGTCTGATTTTCCGTCTCCTCTAGGCCTTCAATCGCTCAAAAAAAGCGAGGATATCGGAACGATGCTGCCAGTTCCTGATAAATCGATTGACATCTTTTTCCCGGGCACGGGAAAAGCCTGCTTTTCTTTTGTGCTGTCTCATGCTGTCAAGATCGATCAACCATGGTTCCTTGTTCCGGATAATGATATTGGTGGCCTTCATATCTCCATGGCTGATCATCAAGGATTCAAGCGTTGCAAAAAGACGAATGATCAGTTGGGCCGTCCTTGATTTATCTTCGGTACCGGCCGTTTGAAAATAATGTAAGGCATCCTCTCCACTCAGATATTCACAGACAAAATACGCTTTATTCCGGAAAGGCCCGAACCGTCGTTCCTTCATCGCAATAGGTCGGCAAGTCTTGATCCCGTTTGTCATTAAAAGGTGTGCGTTTCGCCATGACATGTCTGCCCGGGTTTTTTTAAATGCACGTCTCAGGGCATGGCCCATGTTTTTCATATTGTAGCGCTTCACCACCAGTTCGAGGCCATCAATGGTACAGCGGACAACGGTCGCAGTATTGCCGGCCTTGAGAATTTTGTTGTCGGAGTCATGAAACACCGCATCCGGGTTCTCCAAAAAAGCGGCCATTGCCGGTGTATAATGACTGCGCTGACACAGCATAAAATCGGAAAACGATTTTCTGCAGAGAATCTGGGTAGAGTTCCGATAAATTTTTTTCAGATATCTGTTCACCGTACGTTGTCGACTGGTCTCCATTAACGTTTCAAGCTTCGCAGCAATCTCAGGGGTCTTCCCAAAATCGCGACGACTGTTTCTATAAACATCAACCAGATCGTGATAAAAAGTTTCGTCCGGCATGTTCAGCTTACTCAAAAGAATGGACAAATTTTCCAGACTTGTCTCTGCATCCAGAGGCTTGTCACGAACCTTTTTCACGGCCGACCCGTCAATCGCGTAGAGGGTCTCTTCTTTTAATAAAAAATTATTGGGGTGCAGGTCAGTATGCATGATACCGTTTTCATGCATCCGACCGACAAACTCGACCAGCGCCCGGAGGGATGCTTGGTACGATACGACCAGCGATTCACATTTGAAAATCGTTTCAAGATCAATCGACGACTCAATGTACTCAAAAACCAGGACATGAGCGTTGATATCATGACAGTATTCAGAATGTAAAATCGATGCCGTTGGCAACCGCAGCTGCCGGAACAGGTCATAGCCGTCAAGCTCCTTTTTGACGTGGACCTGATACCGGAACGGTTTGAAAAAAAACTTTGCCACGACCGGTTGGCCATTGCAGGTCCCTGAAAACACCGCGCGCCTGCCAGGAACAAATCGCAGAACTGCGTCGCAGGTCAAACGGACATTGTTTTGGTTCAGCCGCAGGTCAAAAGGAAGCGACAACTGTTCACGACCGATGACAATGCTTTTCGTCTTTGATGAGTCCATGACCTACCACAGAGCCGGTGGATTTTTGTGAAATTCTTTTTTATACAGCTGCACAGCGCGCCGTTTAACGATCCACCAGAAAAACCGGTTGTTTGCGATAGACATTTCACCTGAAGTATTGTGGTAGAGACCAGCAAAATACAACAGGTCTTCTTTGCTGAGACCGATATCCATACTTGAGAACAACAGCCCCGAAACGTCCTTGACACGCCACCGCCATGGCGCTTTCTTCCGGATCTGCACACGATGCAGATCAATCAGAAAGAGTCGGATATGATCAGGGTCAATCTGCTCACCACCCTTTGAAATATCGAGCAGAAAGTGACAGATATAAAAATCTCTATGGTTCAGGCCATTTTCATGAATGGTCCTGGCAATCTGCGCTACTTTCGTGATGATTGCTTTCTTAACCTCAGGGGGTGGAGATTGAGTTGCCCAGTCTTTGCATAATGTTTCAAGGCTGACCGTATCTTTAAGTTCATCCGTTATAACAAAGGATTTTATCTGGCCCGGATTCCAGCCTGTTTTTCCATATCCCACCAGCGGAGTTGTTTCAATCCCAAGACTGTCCAGCTTTTGAATAGCACGCCATTCGCTCTGGGCACTCAGAACCGGTGGACGGCGGAACTGCAACAGGTTTTTGATGATTTTTTTCCACCCGACTCCGCTGTGAAATTTCCCGTAGTAATATTTTCCGTCTAACTCGAAACGAAGGGTCCTTCTCCCATCCTTCTCCCTGTAGACATCGCCGTCAATGGTAAACAGCGTCTCCAGCGCCTCCTCCTCGGTTTGCCAGTATTTCGCCCATTCTTTTGGTAAACAAATCATGATGCCACCTTTTCAATAATATCAACTGCTTTTTGGGCGCAACTGAAAACATCTGTTCTATCGATGTAAGCCTTTGCATTATCACGAAACGTATCGGCATCACGAGACGTGAGCACCGACAATAATGCCGCATCAAGAGCCTGCTGCTCAAAAGGCGATGGAATCACGAAGCCGGCATTTGCATCTACCACATGAAAAGCATAGCCGCAGCTGGCCGTCGTTATCACGGGCAGGTGCGCAGTCAAAGCTTCCACAAGGACCAATCCTGCATTTTCAATAGAAGCAGGATGGAGCAAAAGATCCGATGCCATGAGGAGGTTTGGCACATCCTTTCTTGCCCCGAGAAACGTGACGTTATCAGCCACCCCATTTTTTTTCGCCAGTTTTTGATACGATTTGGGATTATCCCCACCCGCGACAAAGAGGGCTGTCTGCCCTAACAGGTCGGCAGGCAAGGAAGAGAGCGCCCTGATTGCTCTCGCCACCCCTTTGATTTTAAAATTTGAACAGACCATTAAAATGAGAGTTTTATCCGGATCAACCCCTAATTGCTTTCTTTTCTGTGCGCGCACCTCATCATAATCTGCAGGCGGAATACACGCTTTTGAAATACCCGGCGGCAATATGTGAAAACGATCAACCGCCGTCTGATAAAACTGATTATAAAAATCGGTTTGCCATGTTGATAATGTAAGAATCTGGGTTTTTGAGTCTTTACTGAATACTGCAGCCTCCAGAGACATCAAGGCACGATAGCGGCGGGTCATGCGAGAGAAAAAGCTACGGCGCTTCATTTTGGCTGCATATGATGCATCCGCGGCAAAGTACAAATCCAGCCCCGGCATTTTATTAAAGCCGATAACTGCATCATAGGCTTTCTTTTGTATTAGTTCGTTGACCTTTTGTGCAAAGGAGAGGTAGCGCCGATGATTGGACCACCCTGAGACAGGGACAATGTGTACGTTTAAACCTGCCGGGCTATCCCCATCCCATGACATGGTATACACATCGACATCATAGCCTCGCTTGACACACTCTTTGGAAATGTTCGCAAAGTCCAGCTGCAACCCTCCAAAAGGGAAGAATTTGAACAAACAGAAGGCCAGTTTTATTTTTTTATTCATTGACGTTATTGTATAAGATTGAGTGATAATCTACCGAAATGAAATGCTATTTTTCAGACAGAGCACGTTGTCGCCATCCAGAAAGTCTCGTTGTTGCCTGGTCTGACCAAGCAGCCCCTGACATATACGGCGATCATAGAAGAAAAGTAACTATCGAGAACAGTCCCTTTTCAAATCAAGAAGTTCTGTCGCCGCCAAGACAACTTGATCCGCAGTAACATCCAACATGCAATGATGGTCAATTGGACAGGTCCGCTTCAAGCAGGGGGCACATTCAGCTCCGGAGTGAACGACCTTGGCACAGCGTGCATAAGGATAAGTCGTCTTATGGTCCGTCGGGCCGAAAATCGCAACCGTCGGCACATCGAAGGCCGCAGCAATATGCATCGGCCCTGAGTCGTTGCTGATCGCCAGGCAGCTCTTGCCGATTACAGCCATCATCTCACGGACCGTGGTCTTGCCAACCAGGTTGACAGACGGACAGGACAGCTGCTGCTCGATGTCCGTACCAATGGCCGCCTCCCCAGGGCCACCCACCACGACAACACCAACATCCAGTTTTTTGGCCAGTTGATTGCCGACCTCGGCAAAGCGTTCAGGATACCAGCGCTTGGCCGATCCATAAGCTGCCCCCGGGTTCAACACCAACCAACGCTGAAAACTTGACAGGTCAAACGCTCTCTTTTCCTCCTCGGCGGTCAGTTCCAGGGTCGGTGGCAAGTCACTCCCGCAAAGGCCGAAGGCTTTGAGCATCTCGAGATAATGTCGAGAATGGTGAAGCCGCTTGATGCCGTCTGTCAGGGGCGTCTTGTGAGTCAACAAGATCCCGCGCAGATCCGTTTTAAAGCCGGCCCGCACCGGGACACCGGCCCCAAAAGCAAGCAAAGCCGCCTCAAATGCCTTCTGAAACAGGATCGCCACATCGAAGTCTTCCCGGCGAAGCTCCCGGATAAACCGGCGCAAACCGCCCAACCCCTTGTGACGCCCGGACTTTTCGTAGACCAGCACGCGATCGCACCAGGGGTGATGTGTAAACAACTGGGCAACCAGCGGGTTGGCGGCCACCACGATCTCGGCATCCGGCCAGGTCTGTCGTACCACGCCGAGTGCCGGAGTCATCATCACGCCATCACCGATCCAGTTGGTCGCACGGATCAGGACTTTACCTGGTGTTTTGTCGGCAAGGCTGCGGCTACGACTCGTCAAGGGGCATCGCCTCATCAATCAGCATCACCGGAATGTCATCCCGAATCGGATAGACCAATTGACAAGCCCGACAGACAATACCCTGGGGCTCAACCAGCTCGACTGGTCCTTTACATTGCGGACAAGCCAGAATCTGCAGCAATTCATCATTCACATTTTTCATGGTTCACCTTGTTCACAATCCCCTGTAGTTGGTCGACTAAAGGGGCATCATCCAAGAAGTCGAGTTCAAGCTGTGTCACATAGCAGTTTTTTTGCCAGCTCAGGCCGGCAAGCTTCACAGCGTCCTTTTCAGTCGTTATCAGGAAGTCCGCAGCGGCAGCTTGCTCTTCAAGCTGTGCAACCGTCTGCTGATCATAAGCGTAATGGTCCTTAAAAGAATGTGTCGCTTGCAAAGTAACCCCCGCATCTGCAAGCGCCTGGTAAAACTGCTCCGGTGCAGCGATGCCGGCAAAAGCAAAACCGTGTTGTCCGCGCAGGGCCTGCAGAGTTGTAGCGCTGCCATGCAGACTAGACACATGATCCGCCAGCCGGTGACTGGCCCGACACAGGGGGAGCTCAGTCGTGAACGATTCCGGCTGTTCTCGATTGACACGGGTCAGCACTAACAAGTCCGCACGCGACAGAGATGCCCTTTTCTCGCGCAGCAGACCGGCGGGCAACAAATGGCCATTACCGAGCGGCCGGGCAGCATCCAGCAAGACAATATTCAAATCTCTGGCGACCTGGCGATGCTGAAACGCGTCATCCAGCACCACGACATCGACAGTCATATCCCGCTCAAGCAACTGCAGGGCGTCCTTTCTGCTCGGTGAGATATACACCGGCGTCTGCGGGTGCTTGAATGAAAGCAGGTATGGCTCGTCACCACAGACTGAAGCCCCCATCTGCGGCCCGCTCCCTGAGGAAACGACACCGACTTTACCCGTAAAGCTGCCACCGTAACCACGACTGACCACGACCGCCTTCACTCCATGATTTGCAAACCAATGCAGCAGGAAGTCGACAAATGGCGTCTTACCGGTACCGCCAGCGGCAATGTTGCCAACGGCAACCACCGATAAACGGTTCTTGTAGACCGGAAAGAAACCGAACCGGTAAAGCTGATTACGGAGAAAAATCACCCCGCCATAGATCCAGCTCAAACCGACCAGAGCGACAAAGAGCAGCCTCTCCAGCGCATTGGCAGGCCCGGAGAGGACCAGTCTTCGATGGAACTGTTCGAGACGTGCCATTTCAGGCCCCTGTCAGCTCTTCAATTTTCGTCATAGTGAGCTTGGTGGCGCCAACATTACGACTGATCAACTGCTGACCAGCCTGACCCATTTTCTGGCGAAGGTTCCTGTCGTGCCGCAACTGTTCAAGCAATTGGCGCAATTCCCGTATATCGGCGACCATGTAGCCGCCGCCAGCATCCAGAACCAGTTGCGAGATCTCCTGAAAATTGAACATATGCGGGCCAAACAGGACCGGCTTGCCAAGGCAGGAGGGTTCAAGAATATTATGCCCCCCCGTGGGGACCAAGCTGCCACCGACAAAGACGACTTCAGCAATGGCATAAAAATCTTTCAGTTCGCCAACCGTGTCAACCAGCAGAACCTGACAATGCTCTGGAAGATCCCGCGCATGCTCCAATTCGGAACGTAAGGCAAAAGGGATACCCGCGCTGCTGAGAAGTTCGGCGACCGCACTGCAACGACTCGGATGACGCGGCGCAAGAATCATGAAACTTGGCAAGCCATTCTCATGGAACCGACGGTGACAATCGATCAGCTGTTCAGGTTCACCACTGCGGGTTGACCCGGCGACCCAGACAAAGTGATTTTCCAGCAAACCGGTTTCACCCAGTTGGGCAGCAAAAGAGTTCTGATCGAGAGGCTCAACGCCTAAGTCGAATTTCATATTGCCGGTGACATGAATCCGATCAACCGGAGCCCCGATTTTCCGGATGCGCCGGGCGCTGACGACATCCTGCACGCAGATCACCGAAAAACTTTTCAGCAACCCGGAAACAACATTACGGACCAGAAGATAGCGGGAAAATGATTTTCTCGAAATCCGGCCATTTGCCAAAATAAGCGGAATGTTTTTTTCACGGGCACAACGGATAAAGTTTGGCCAGATTTCCGTTTCAATAATCACGATCGCAGCTGGTTTGATGCGTCCCAGAGTCCGATTAACGATGGAAGGGAGATCAAATGGGAAAAAAACCACCAGATCAGCCTCAGCAACATCTCGCGCTATCTGGTTTCCCGTAAACGTCATGCAGGACAGCACGATTTTGATAGCAGGGTCACTCTGCTTCAGCGCACGAATCAACGGTTGCGAAGCTCTGACTTCGCCCACAGAAACTGCATGGACCCAAAAGACCCGACTGCCATTCAGAGATTCGACCGCCTTCTTCGGCAGGAATCCCATACGTTCCCGCAAACTTCCCAGGGTGTCGCCGTAGGGGAGGCCTTTAATAAGAGCAACGGGCAGCAGAAACGGGCTGACCAGCAGAAGTAGCAGGTTATACAGCAGATGCACCCTTCGCCTCCAGCCTGGCTATCGCCTTTTGTTGGTTCAATGTCATCGCTTTCTGCACTCGGTCACGAAACACGTCGACCCCTTCTGTCTTATCAAAATAAACCGGCTCACCGAAAGAAAATACGCCTTGTCCAAACGGCAGGGGCAACAGGAACTTGTCCCATGACGCAAACCGCTTACCACGACTGCAGACAAATGCCATCGGTACGACCGGCCGTCCCGTCAGACGAGCCAACTGGATCAGACCGTCTTTCAGCTCGTGCCGTGGTCCCTTTGGACCATCCGGCGTAATCACGAGATCAACCTGTTCTTCTCCCAGCGCAACCAGGCTGCGGAACGCCGCCCGACCGCCGCGCGAGGAAGAACCACGCACCGTTCCCTGTCCGAACCGCTGAATGGTCCGCGCAATCAGTTCGCCATCCTTTGAAGCGCTGATCAGGATCTTCGCGCCCGGCCCCCGGTATCCGTACACCATCAGCAGCAGTTGCTCGTGCCAGAAGGCCAAGACAACGTATTTCCCGGTCTGCCAGATGGCCTCGACATGTTCCATTCCCAGATAATCGAAGCGTGTCAAACGACCGATCAGCCGGATCAGCCCCGCCGCCAAAGGAGGCGCAATAGCAAGGAGCAAACGATCTTTAAAGCGTGGTTTCCTGGGCATATCACTTCAACTGAGACTCATAAAGGCGTTTATAAAGGCCGTCCTGGTTGAGCAGCTCCTGGTGCGTTCCGGATTCACCGATGCGGCCATTGTCCAGCACAAGAATGCGATCCGCAGAGATGACGGTCGACAGCCGATGGGCAATCACAAAAGTCGTCCGTCCTTGCATCAGATTCGCCAGCGCTTTTTGCACCATCGCCTCGCTTTCGGTGTCGAGAGCACTCGTTGCTTCATCCAGCAGCAGGACCGGAGCGTCGGCGAGGATCGCACGGGCGATTGCAATCCGCTGACGCTGTCCACCGGAGAGACGCACACCCCGGTCACCAACCACGGTGTCGAAACCATCTTGCAGGTTGTCGATAAACTGCTCTGCATATGCCTTGCGTGTCGCCTCGCGCAACTCCTCATCCGAAGCCTCGGGATAACCATAGCAGATATTGTCGCGCAGGCTGCCATTGAACAGGAAGGTTTCCTGGTCGACCAAGGCCAGGTTGCTGCGAAGACTTTGCTGGGTCAGGTCGTTAAGGTCATGACCATCCAGATAAATATGTCCTGTGGTCGGCTCATAAAAACGGCTCAGTAAGGCAATCAACGTCGACTTGCCGGCACCGCTCGGTCCAACAATCGCAACCGTCTCTCCCGGAGTCACCTCCAGGTTGAAGTCGTCAAGAACCGTTTCCTCACCATACGTGAAGTCGACCTTGTCAAAAGTCACCGCACCTTGTGCACGGCCGATTTGGAGAGCCTGAGGTTTGTCGACAATCTCGTTCGGCTCATCCATGATATCAAACACCCGCTCCCCAGCAGCCATTGCCTGCTGCAGCTGGTTATTGACTTTGACCAGCTTCTTGAAGGGTGCGTACATCAGCAAAATGGCGGTCAACACCGAGAACAGCTCGCCCTGGGTCATGGCCCCTTCGATTGCACGCGACAAGCCGTACCAGAGAATGGCAGCGACTCCGAATGAGGTGATAATTTCCGTCACCGGCGAGGAGCTGGAATCGTATTTGTAGACTTTTTTCAAAAACTTGTAATAGGAGAAGTTAGACTGCTTGAAATTATCGACTTCGCGCTCTTCCGAGCAGAACGACTTGATCACTTTAATACCGGAAAACGATTGCTCGAGCACGGCAGACAGTTGCCCCATGGCGTGCTGACCACGCTTTGTATAAGCCTTGATTTTCTTGCCGACATAAACGGTCGGCCCACCAATCACTGGCAGAACCAGCATCGCCACAAGTGTCATTTTCCAGTCAGTGTACAGGGCAATCGACGCCAACCCGATCAGAGTAAAAACATCCTTTACGACCTCAACCAGGACACTGCTGACTGTCGACTGCATAACATTGACATCATTAAGCACACGCGACATCAAGACACCGATCGACGTTTTTGCATAAAACCGCATCGGCAGGTAAAGCAGCTTGGCATACATAGTGTTGCGCAGATCCTGCAGAACCAGCTGGCCAGCGGTTTTGATGAAATAACGCTGGATATACATGGAGACCCCTTTAAAGGTCGCCAGACCGATCACGATATACGGAACAAGGCGAGCCAACTCGGTATCGCCGGCAATAATCAAACGGTCGATAAACGGCTGAACCAGCTTGGCCATCGCCGCATCTGTGCTTGCCACACCAATCGAGGCGATCATGGAGATAGCAATCCGGCCCTTGTACGGCTTGACGTAACCGAGTAGCCGCCGCAGGGTCGTAAATTGTCTGCCTTGCGGCTTATCTTGGGTCATTCTTCTTCTCCGCCACCGAAGAGGTCATCTCCAGAAGCATACGGGCAACCCGCTCTGAGCACCCCGGCTGTCCCAGCCTGTGCTGCACCGAAGCCAGTTCTTCGCGAATCCCCTTGGCGTACTCTTCATCTTCAATCAACATCAAAGCCTCAGTCGCGAGATTTTCCGGGGTCGCATCATCCTGAATGAACTCGCGGACCACCCCTTTGCCCGCAACAATATTGGCCAGACCGATATGCTCAACGCACACCAGGTGCTTGCCGATGGCGTAGGAAAGTGGCGACAATTTATAAAGAATCGCCATCGGCGTACCGGTCAAAGCAATTTGCAGAGTCACGGTGCCTGAGACCGTAAGAATCGCGTCACAGGCTCGTGCTGTCGCGTAGATCGACATCTCATCTGATGAGACAAAGTCGACCGGCAGGTCTTTCGGGAAACGCGTCCTGATTGCCTCAGGTTGCAAACCAGCCGCGATCGGCACCAGGAAACGGATATCCGGTCTGCGCGCGTGGATCAATCGTCCAGCAGCAACCAGCGTCTCCAGCATATATTTCAGTTCCGTCTGGCGACTGCCTGGGAAGAGTCCAACCACTTTGGTGCCCGGCAGAATTTCCAGACGCTCCAGAATATCCGAACGCTCCTGCGACGAGTCAACCTCATCAAGCAGCGGATGGCCGACATATTCAACCTGAATATCCTGATCCTGATACAGCTCTGGCTCAAACGGAAAAATCGCCGCCAGCCGGTCCACCACTTGGGCAATCTTCTTTACCCGGCCGCGTCGCCAGGCCCAGACCTGCGGACTGACATAATAGAGCACCGGCACCCCTGCCCGCTGTGCCTGCTTCGCGAGCCGCAGGTTGAACTCCGGGAAGTCGATCAACACCAGGGCGTCTGGACGCTGATCCCCATGCAAGATCCGCTTGAGACGCTGAAAAGCTTTCCAGATCACGGGGAAATGGCCCAACACTTCAACCAACCCCATAACTGCCAGATCTTCTCCAGGGATCAGAATATCGCACCCTTCGGCACTCATCCGCGGCCCGCCGACCCCGAAAAAATCGACGTCGCCATTCATAGTCCGGGTGGCCTTGATCAACTTGGCGCCGTGCAGGTCACCGGAGGCCTCTCCGGTCACGATCATGATGCGTCGTTTTAAACTCACTATAAGCTCTTAACTTGCAACTGCTCGCGCAATTGCCTCAAGCGCCAGATCCACCTGGTCGGCTGTGAGTTCCGGGTAGATCGGCAACGACAGCACCTTCTCCGCCACAGATTCACTGACGGGCAAGGACACATCACTGCACACGGAAGCAAAAACTTCCTGCTGATGCAGCGGAATTGGGTAGTAAACGGCCGACGCAACACCGGCAGCAGCCAACTCTTTCTGAATGGCTTCACGCTGGTCCGTCAACAAAGTGTACTGATGGTAGACATGCACCCCCTTGCCATCTTCAAAAGGAGCAACCAGACCAAGCTTGGTCAACCCCTCTGAATAGCGGTGTGCATTCTCGCGACGTTGCATGTTAAAGCGATCAAGGTGTTTGAGCTTAACTCGCAGAATGGCAGCCTGAAGATCATCAAGGCGGCTATTATAGCCAATAATCGCGTGGTGATATCGTTCACGGCTGCCATGGTTACGCAGGACTTTGACCTCTTCGGCAAGATCGTCACGGTCCGTCACCACCAGACCGCCATCGCCAAAACAACCGAGGTTTTTACTCGGGAAGAAGGAGTAGCAGCCCAGATCGCCCCATGTACCGGTCATCTTGTCACCGTAGAGGGCACCACAGGACTGTGCGCAATCTTCAATCAGCAGCAGGTCCAGATCGTCACACAATTGCTTGAGCGGCACCAAATCGGCCGGTTGGCCGAACAGGTGAACCGGCAGGATTGCTTTTGTCGCTGGTGTCACAGCAGCAGCCACCTGGGCGACATCGATATTGAATGTTTTCGGGTCAATATCAACGAACACCGGGGTTGCACCGACATAGGCGATGGCCTCGGCGGTTGCAATAAAGGTAAAAGGACTCGTAATGACCTCGTCGCCCGGGCCAAGACCGGCCGCCCGCAATGCCAGGTGCAGTGCGTCGGTTCCCGATGCAACACCGATCGCGTGTTTGACGCCAAGGTAATTCGCAATTTCCTGCTCAAAGGCTGTGCCTTGAGGTCCCAGAATAAAATAGGCCGAATCAAGAACGGCCTTGACAGCCTCATCGATTTCCGCCTGCAACTGGTGATACTGGATTTTAAGATCAACCATCGGTATCTGCATTTTCATCATCCTTATCAGTTCGATCTATTCAATAACGTTCAAAAAAACAGTCTTCATTAAAGCAGGACAGGCGAGCGCGTCGCTACGCCCCTCGCCTGTTGCCAACCAATCATTCAGAGAAACCGCTTTAGTCCGTCACCTCATGCCAGAGCTTTTGCGAAATCTGCATCGCAACCTCAAGGGCATACTTGCCATCCTCGCCTGAGACAACGGGGGCCTCACCGGTACAAACAGAATTAATAAAAGCGTGAATCTCATCCCGCAAAGGATCTCCCTGCTCAAAGCTCAGTTCCTCAAAACCGACGTCCGGCAGTCCCGGCACCAGTGTCACGCCTGGTGTTTTCCGGTAAACAGCAATCTTGCGCTCCTGGAAATCGATAGAGATATAGGCATCCTGTTGAAAAATACGCATTTTCCGCATCGGCTCACGGCTGACCCGGCTGGCAGTGACATTGGCAACGCAGCCATTTGCAAATTGCAGGCGGGCATTCGCGATATCAACTTGGTTGGACAGCACCGGGACCCCCACGGAGTTAATCGACTTCAGTTCATGCTGAACCATACTGAGCAGGATGTCGATATCGTGGATCATCAGATCAAGGACCACATTAACATCAGTGCCGCGCGGCTTGAATGGCGACAACCTGTGAGTTTCAATAAACTCAGGGTTTTTCAGCACCCCTTTCAACGCGATCACAGCAGGGTTAAACCGTTCCAGATGCCCTACCTGAAACACCAGCCCCTTCTCTTGCGCCAGGACAATCAACTTCTCCGCTTCTTCGACCGTCTGGGTCACCGGTTTTTCGAGCAGGATATGACAATCTGCCTCAAGACATTGCCGGGCAACCTCATAGTGGAACTGGGTCGGCACAACGATCGACACCAGATCAACGTCACCGAGAATCTCATCGACAGACGCAAAGGCCCTGGTCTCACACTCAGCAGCAACTTCAGCAGCACGCGCGGTGTCGTTATCGACCACGCCGACCAGATCTACGTCGGGGTGGGCGTGATACTTCTGGGCATGAAAGCGACCCAGATAGCCGACACCAATCACTGCAGCGCGCAGAACATTCATAGTCTCTTTATCCTTCAACGGGCAATGCCCCGCTGGCTGTTTTTGACTGCATCGACGAAATGCTGCAGTTCAGGAGTCAGCTCCAGTTCCGTCTCAATCTGCTGCAGGGCCTCTTCCATGCGCAATCCGGAGCGCAGCAGGAGCCGATAGGCGTGCTTGATGCCGCGGATAGTGTCCGATGAGAAGCCACGGCGTTTCAGGCCGACCAGGTTCAGTCCCATCATCTTCGCGCGGTCTCCCTGCGCAACCGTGTAGGGCAGAATATCCTGAGTGACCATGGCCCCGCCGCTGATCATGGTGTGACAACCGATGCGGCAGAATTGGTGGACGGCTGCCAGGCCACCGAGAATCGCGCTATCTTCGACCTCAACATGGCCCGCCAGAGTTGCACCATTGGCCAGAATGACCTGTTGGCCAACATGACAATCGTGGGCGACATGTGAGTAAGCCATGAACAGGTTGTCGTTGCCGATCTGCGTCACACCACCGCCGCCCGGCGTGCCCCTGTTCAAGGTCACAAACTCACGGACACGATTGCGGTCACCGATCTTCAGGTGGGTTTCTTCTCCGTCGTATTTGAGATCCTGGGGCGCGGCACCGATCGAAGCAAATTGGAAGATCTGATTGCCTTCACCGATTTCTGTCCAGCGATCGACCACAACATGTGCGCCGATCTCAGTCCCAGCTCCGATTCTGACATCTTCACCGATGACGGAGAAAGGCCCAACCGATACGTCTTCACCAAGGATGGTCGAAGGATGAATGATAGCACTCGGATGTATCATGACAGTCCTCTATTTGGGAGCGAATGTTGCCTTGAGTTCAGCATCGGTAACCAGTTGATCTTCGACATACGCCTTGCCGTTAAACGAGTAGATGCCGCGTCTTAATTTGGTTAACTTCAACTCAAAACGCAGTGTATCTCCCGGCAGAACCGGCTTGCGAAACCGTGCTTTGTCAATCCCGACGAAATAGGGAACCTCCTCTTGCGTTGCTTTGTCACGACACAACTGCGCGAAGACGCCTCCCACCTGAGCCATCGCCTCGAGAATCAGCACGCCTGGCATAATCGGGTGTCCAGGAAAATGCCCCTGGAAGAAAGGCTCATTAATCGTCACGTTCTTCATGCCGACAATGCTCTCTCCTTCGACAAAATCCAGGATTTTGTCTACCAACAGGAAAGGATACCGGTGCGGCAGATACTCCATGAGTTCTAGGGAATTCAGTATCATTTTTCTTCATCCTGACTGTTCATCATTTTGGTCAATTCAGCGACCTGTTTCTTGAGCTGGGCCAGCTCTCGACGCATCTCAGGTAAATGAACCATGCTCGTGGACGCCTTGAGCCAGTCACGGTGGGGGATCGCCGGCAAACCAGCCAAAGCGGCCCCGTCAGCAACGTCTTTCGTTACCCCGCCGCGCCCGGCAATGGTCACATTGTCGCCGAGCTTGACATGGCCAGCCACGGCAACCTGACCGCCAAACGTACAGTGGCGACCGATCCGCGCACTACCGGCAACGCCAACCTGGGCAACCAGAATGCTGTCCTCGCCGATCTGCACATTATGAGCGATATGGACCAGGTTGTCGAGCTTGGCCCCACGGCAGATACGGGTATCACCCAAGGTGCCGCGATCAATGGTTGCACAAGCACCGATCTCGACATCATCCTCAAGGACCACCCGTCCAACCTGCGGAATCTTGCAATAACGCTCACCATCAGGGGCAAAGCCGAAGCCGTCGGAACCGATGATCGCACCAGGCTGCAGAATGACGCGGTCACCAATCTGACACTCTTCCCGCACGATGCAACCGGCATGCAAGATACAGTCAGTGCCGATGACAGCCTCAGGATAAACAACCACGTTCGGGTGTAGAGTGGTGCCGCCAGCGATACGGGCGCCGGCACCGACAACACATCCGGCAGAAATCGTCACATCGTCAGCGACATCCGCCTCGGGATGGACCTCTGCCTGTGGGGAGACCCCAAGAGCTTTAAATTCGGGGACCCGGAAGAATGTCAGCAGTCGCGCAAAGGCCAGGTAGGGATTGTCAACCAGCAGCAGAGGCTTATCGACCACACCATCCAACGCGGCGACCACCACGATGGCCGCGGCCTGGCTTTCCGGCAGAAGCGCCTTCAGTTTCGGATTGGACAAAAACGTGATTTCCCCCGATCCAGCAGAATCGAGGGAAGCCACGCCATAGATCAAAGTTGAAGAGTCGCCACTGACGCGCCCACCAACCAGGTCTGCCAATTCGCCAAGAGAGGCGGTTCGCCT
Organism: Desulfuromonadales bacterium; assembly: GCA_030145205.1. Lineage (GTDB taxonomy): Bacteria > Desulfobacterota > Desulfuromonadia > Desulfuromonadales > BM103 > JAQYVZ01. The sequence continues at coordinate 155,599 of JAQYVZ010000002.1, forward strand.
CCTGTCATTTTCAGTCATGAGTTTCTTACTTATTTTTTCGCGTCAAATGCCTTGATCAGCTGGTCAGTCAGGTCGACAGTCTTATCACTGTAGATCACAGCACTCTCGGTTTTCTCGAGAATGACCGTGTAACCCTGTTTCTTGCCCATCTCCTGAACCGATTTCAGCAGGCCCTCGATAATAACGCGGGTGAACTCGCCATCTTCGCGCTGCAGTTCGTCCTGAGCGTCTTTTTTGAAACGCTGGTAATCCTTAACTTTCTGCTGGTACTCACGCTCTTTCGCAGTACGCGCTTTTTCAGACAGCGCCATGGCCTGCTTTTCGGCATCTTCCTTGAGCTTGGTCAGCTCCGCTTCCAGAGTCTTGACTTCAGCGTCCATACTCATGAATTTGACTTTAATCTTTTCCTTGGCATCCTTGCCGGCTACCGAGAGATTCAGGGCCTTTTGAAGATCAACCACCCCGACCTTGAAGTCAGCAGCAAGGACAGGCGAAGCGATCAGTCCAAGAACAACCAAAGCAAGCAGCAACATCCGTTTCATACAATGTCTCCTTTAATGCGAAAATGATGACCTGAATTTACAACATCCAGGTATTTGCTAGAAAAAGCGTCCAACCATAAACTCGATGCGCGAGGTGTCTTCCCCATCTTTCGGATCCAGATTATATCCCCATTCAAGACGCAGCGGTCCGAGAGGACTGAGCCAACGGATCCCGGCGCCAGTGCTGTAACGCCACTCTTCGAACCAGTCTTCATCTTCGCCCCAGGCATTGCCGATATCAAAGAAGACCACCCCCTTCATACCCACATCCTTTGCCAACGGGAAAAGAAATTCAAAGTTGAAATAGGTCTCTTTGTCGCCACCAATATAATCACCGGTGACAGGATCTTGGGGCCCAACCTCGCGAGAATCGAAACCTCGTAGCGTGTTAATACCGCCGAGGTAGAAGCGTTCGTCCAGCGGAATCTCTTCGCTGCCGTAGGCATGCACGTAACCAACCCGGCCATGCGCTGAGAAGGTGGTTCCCCAGAAAGCCGGCCAGAAATGCCGGTAATCAAGCAGGTACTTGCTGAACTTTTCCGTACCGCCAAGTCCTGCAAACTCCCAAGACGTGTCCAACACCCCCCCACGAGTCGGGTCGGGGCGATAGTCCGTCGTGTTACGACTGAAGGTACTGGTTATTGATGAGATGGTCGATGTGCCCTCTTCCTGCTGGATATCCCAGGCCGCAGTCGGATCAACGTCGTAGATGTCTTTCGCTTCAAAACGGTAAACAAACAGAATCCGCGAATATTCACCAATGGAACGGCCAACCTTGATAGCGCCACCCGTGGCACTGCGGCTGAAATCGCTCCATTCACGATCTGTCTGATACAATTCGAAGCCGAGCGTCAGGTTCATATCGAGGAAATAAGGATCCGTGAGACCGACCTGATAGGTTGTACTCTCGCCGCCGATTGAGGCGGCCAGGCTCATCTTCCAGCCGCGACCGAGAAAGTTCTCCTGAGTGATCGAACCCTGGCCAACGAACCCATCAACTGACGAATAGCCAGCGCCGATACTGAAAGTTCCGGTCGGGCGCTCCTTGACGGCGACATCGATAGTGACATGTTCGCGATCGGTGCCTTCATTGGTTGTGATGTCGACCGCTTCGAAGTAACCAAGATTATTGATTCGTGCCCGGCTCCTTTTCAAAGCCGCCGCATTGAACAGTTCACCTTCCACCAGCTTCATCTCACGGCGAACCACTTTGTCGCGCGTCGTGGTATTCCCTGAGATATCGATCCGTTCGACAGTCACCTGCGGACCCTGTTCGATTTCGAGGTTGACATCGACCCGGCGGGTTTCGTCATTGACCCGGGTCAGCGGGGTAACATTAGTGTAGGCGTAGCCCTGATTGGCATACAGATCGGTCACCTGATCCACCCCGGTCCGGAGCTGTTTCCGGGAGAAGACTTCACCCGGCTGCAGCGGCAGCAGATTGAGAATTTCCCCTTCACGAGTAATCAGGTCGCCCTGAGCGGCAATCTCGCCAACCTTGTATTGATCACCTTCATCAATGGTGATCAGAACCAGCATGTGGCGTTCGTCATCAACCAGTGAAAGCACGGGCTTGCGAACGTTGACCCGTACATAGCCTTCGTTGTAATAGCTGTCAGTGATGCGATCGATATCCTGAGAGAGCATCAATTCGTTATACTTGCCTCGCCCGGTCAACCAGGAGAGAAACCATTTCTCCCGAGTTTCCATCTGATCCATCAAATCACCACGATCAAAGAGCGTGTTGCCGACAAACTCGATGTGTTTGATCCTGACCAGTTTACCTTCATCAATCCGGAATGTGACCAAAGCGACATTATCCGTGCCGACGTTGCTGTCAACCGTCACCTCGGCGGCATAATAGCCCTCCATGATGTAGGCGACCTTGATCTCTTCAACGCTCCGGTTAATCTCTTTGGGATCGTAGATACCAGGAGTCCTGAAGGATACGGCCTTACGCAGCTTATCCGACTTGAGCTTGTCGTTACCCTCAAAGCGAATTTTGCGCACCAATGGGCGCTCTTCGACGGTGAAGGTCAGAATCTGCGCACCGTTCTCCTCGGCAACCGAAGCAGTGACATCAGAGAAACGACCAATCTTGTAGATCGCCTGGATTGCCGCATCAATATCATCCGGCTGCACTGATTGGCCGGTTTTGATGTCCAGAGCATCGAGAATGGCTTGCTCCTTGACCCGCTGATTGCCGTCTACCACAATCTCACTAAGCAGGTAATTGGAGTCAGCCAAAGCAGGAACCGCCAGAGACAGACAGAACAACAGCAGAAGAGCCCTCTTGATCATTTCAATATCACTCCGCGCAAGGTGATGGGTTTAAAGCTGTTTATTATAGGTGATGAAACCAAAAGGTAAAAGCAAAAAAATACCTAATTTCTTTATGTTTTTATCTTATCTCAGGCCCCGTTGAGGCAACCGTCTTCCATATGAATGATGCGATCCATGCCTGCCGCAAGTTTTTCACTGTGGGTCACAAGAACCATGGTCAGATTGTGCTCGTCGTGCAACTGGTTCAAGAGCGCCACGATTTCATCGGAGGTTGCGCTGTCCAGGTTACCGGTCGGTTCGTCAGCCAGCAGCAGACGCGGCCCCATGACCAAGGCCCGGGCAATGGCCACACGCTGCTGCTCTCCACCGGACAGCTGACCAGGCTTGTGATGCAGACGGTGCGACAATCCCACGGCTTCAAGCAGATTATTTGCCTGAACCTGCGCTTCCGCAGGGGGAATCCGACCGATCCGAGCCGGCATCATAACATTTTCCAGAGCGGTAAATTCCGGCAACAGCTGATGGAATTGGAAGACAAAGCCAACGGAACGATTGCGAAAAGCGTCCAGTTCAGCGAGAGAATAATCAAATATTTCTTTTCCCTCAAAGCTGACCCGGCCGCTGGTAGGGCGATCAAGCCCGCCCAGCAAGTGCATGAGGGTCGTTTTACCAGCACCTGATGCGCCGACAACGGCAACCCGCTCTCCGGCACCAATCGACAGGCTGACATCACGCAGCACATGTACTGTGCCCCGCTCGCTAGTGAAGCTTTTATTGAGTCCTTCGACAACAATCATTGCACGTTACTCGTAACGAAGGGCTTCCGCCGGATCCATTTTCGCAGCGCGCCAGGCCGGATAGATGGTCGCCAGAAGGGAGATGATCATGGCAACGGCGATGACTGCGAGCACATCACTCGAATTGACGACAGACGGGAAGTGGTCCATGCCGTAAACAGCTTGGTCGAAAATCCTGACACCAAAGGTCCGCTCCAGCCACTTGATCACCGGATCGGCATTTTTCGCCAACAGCAGCCCCAGACCGGTCCCGAACAAGGTCCCAAGAAATCCGACAATCAACCCTTCCAGGACAAAGATCTGCATAATGCTGCGCGCTGACGCCCCCATGGAGCGCAGAATCGCGATGTCGCGGTGCTTCTCCATGACAACCATGATCAGAGATGTCGCAATATTGAATGCGGCAACCAGAACGATAATTCCCAAGACAATGAATAGGCCCAACTTCTCCAGGCGCAGCGCCGACAACAAGGCGCCGAACATTTCCTCCCAAGAGCGGACAACATAGGGGTAGTCATATTGCTCACGCAGTTGACTGGCAACCGGACTGGCCTGGTCAAAATTATCAACTTCAATCTCGATGCCCGACACCGCGCCGGCCATATCAAAAAAGGCCTGAGCTCCGGCCAGGTCGATATAGGCGTAGTAGGTGTCGACAAAACCGCCCCGCTTCTTGAAAACACCAACCACCTCAAAAGGCTTCATCTTTGGAATCAGCCCGAACGGGGTGAGGGTAAACATCGGCGGAATCACGTTGATTGAGTCGCCAACCGAGACACCAAGGGTGGTGGCCGTATCAAGCCCGATAATTACCCCGGGCAGACCTTCCTGCCTGTCAAACAAGAGCTCTTCAGCTGGGCTCTGGTCACGTGTAAACATTGCCTGCTTGAAGATTTTATTCGTTCGAGCGACCCCCTTCACGTTGACCGCAGCAACATTGCCCTGCGACAACAACATCGCTTCCTTGGTGATATATGGGACAGCACTTTGCACATGGGGCGAAAAGGCGCGCACCTCTTCAATCATTTCCTCGTGCTGGTCAAAACCCTCAGCATGCTTCTGAATCAGGACATGTGGTATGTTGCCAAGGATCTGCTTGCGGACACCATCGTGGAAGCCGGTCATGACCGCCAGGACGAGAATCAGCGCAGCAACACCCAGAGTCACGCCGGCAATCGAGATAAACGAGATTACAGAAATGAAGGTCTGTTTGCGCTTGGCCCGCATGTAGCGGAGGCTGACGAAAAGTTCAAAATTCATAATGTCACGCGAAGGCTAAACCCTTCAGGACCTCACGCTCTCTGGACGAAGTTGCGGAAAAAGGATGACGTCGCGTATTGACGCGGAATTAGTCAGCAGCATGACCAGGCGGTCGATGCCGATACCCTCACCGGCCGTCGGCGGCAAACCGTATTCAAGGGCGCGGATATAGTCATCATCCATCGCGTGGGCCTCTTCGTCACCTGCTTCCTTCTCGGCGAGTTGAGCTTCAAAACGCTCACGCTGATCAACCGGGTCGTTGAGCTCGGAAAAGGCGTTCGCCAGCTCACGGCCGACCACAAACAGCTCGAACCGATCAACGACCGACGGATCCTGGTCGTTCTTGCGCGACAGCGGGGAGATTTCGGTCGGGTACTGAGTGATGAATGTCGGCTGCCACAATTGAGGCTCGGCAACTTCATCAAAAACCTCGGTCAAAAGCTTGCCGTAGCCGATGTTTTTATCCAGCTCCAGGCCGAGCCGTTTAGCATACGCCAACAAGCAATCGCGATCATCCAGGTCGGTGGCATCAATGTCGCCATACCTGAGAACAGCCTCTTTAACCGTCAGACGCTGCCAGGGGCGGCTGAGGTCAACCTCTTTGTCGCCGTATGCAAACTTCAGGCTGCCGACAACCTGTTCAGCGACCTGACAGATCATCTCCTCAGTCAGATCCATCATGTCTTCGTAGGTTGCATAAGCCTGGTAAAACTCCATCATGGTGAATTCGGGATTGTGCTGAATCGAGATTCCCTCATTTCGGAAATTCCGGTTGATTTCGAACACCCGGTCAAAGCCACCAACGACCAGGCGCTTCAGGTAGAGTTCCGGAGCAATACGCAGGAACAAGTCCATTTTCAGTGTGTTATGATGCGTCACAAACGGCTTGGCCGTGGCGCCGCCGGCGATCGGCTGCATCATCGGGGTTTCCACCTCTAGAAAGCTGCGCGAGGTCATGAACTCACGCATCAGCGTAATAATCTGGCTGCGCATGCGAAACACCTCGCGAACATCCTGATTGACAATCAGGTCAAGGTAGCGCTGCCGATAACGTGTTTCAACGTCAGTCAGGCCATGCCATTTCTCCGGCAGCGGCAGAACCGACTTGGTCAAAACCCTGAAGGTTTCAGCACGCAGAGAGAGCTCGCCGGTTTTGGTCCTGAAAGCGGTTCCATTCAGGCCAACGATGTCGCCAACATCCACCTTTGAGAAAAGCCCAAAGGCTTCATCACCCAACTCTTTCTTGGCAATATAAGCCTGGATACGTCCGGTCCGATCCTGCACCTGAATGAAAGCTGCCTTGCCGAAATCGCGCTTGGCCATGATCCGACCGGCGATCGCATAACTGGCATCAAGCAATGCGAGCTGCTCGGCATCGTCATCCGCATGCTTCTCATGAATCTCCGCAGCGACGGCATCAATCCTAAAATCATTGGCAAAGGGGTTGACCCCCTGGCTGCGTAAATCGTCAATCTTGGCCCGGCGCTGGGCGATCAGGTCATTCTGGTTTTCCATATAAATTCCTCAATCCATTTCAGTGATGTGCCACAATTTCGGGTGACTTCACCGCTTCTTGCACAGCACTCAGGCCTCTTAATCAACTCAACAAATACGCTTCGATAAATCCGTCGATATCCCCATCCAGCACCCGATCCGTATTGCCGACCTCATAGCCGGTCCGATGATCCTTCACCATCCTGTAGGGATGCAGGACATAAGAACGGATCTGACTGCCCCAGGCGATATCTTTTTTGTCTCCGGCGATGTTCGCTGCCTCTTCTTCCTTCTTCTGCATTTCAACTTCGTAGAGACGCGCCTTCAGCTGCTTCATGGCAATGTCCCTATTTTTATGTTGAGAGCGCTGGTTCTGGCAGCTCACCACGATACCAGTCGGTAAGTGAGTAATTCTGATAGCGGAATCGGTTTTATTGACATGCTGACCACCGGCACCACTGGCGCGATAGGTATCAACCTTCAGATCCTTGTCGACGATCTCGATATCAACATCGTCAGACAATTCAGGGAAGACAAAAACCGAGCAGAAGGAGGTATGGCGCTTCGCGTTGGCATCAAAGGGAGAAATTCGCACCAGACGGTGAATACCACGTTCCGCCTTGAGGTAACCGAAAGCGTAGTCGCCATCGACAGCAAAGGTTACCCCCTTGACGCCAGCTTCGTCGCCCGCCTGATATTCAGTAATTTCCGTTTTAAACCCTTTACGTTCACACCAGCGCAGGTACATGCGCAACAGCATCTCGGCCCAATCCTGGGCTTCCGTGCCACCGGCACCGGCGTTGATGCTCACGGTCGCGCTGTTTGCGTCGTGTTCACCAGACAACATCCGAGCAAACTCCATGCGCCCGACCAGTTTTTCCAGTTCAGGCAGCAGGGCTTTCACTTCCGCCAGCGTGTCCTCGTCTTCACCTTCTTCACCCAATTCCACCAGCACCAGCAGGTCATCATGTTCCTGGCTGGCTCGGTCCCAGTTGGACACCACTTTTTGAAGCAATGTTCGCTCCTTCAGGATGGTTTGGGCATGTTCATTGTCATTCCAGAAATCAGGTTCGGCAACCTGAGCATCGAGCTCGGATACCCGCTCCCGCTTGGTATCAATGTCAAAGATACCTCCTCAGCTCAACGAGCTTTTCATCCAGTTTGGCCAGGGCTTCTTTTTCTTCGCGAAACATCCGCAATCTCCTCAGATAAAGTTCAAGCGGGTGATTATACCGATTGTCGTACTGATAAACAAGGATGAACTGTGAATTTACGCCCCGTTGACTGCTCAAGTCCAAAAGACAAAAGAGTTATAAAGTCAGCAACTTAAAGTCAGTTTGGAGTTGGGCGCCCAGGCCTGGTTTGAAACAACCACAGAATGCTGATGAACAGGAAGATGGCGGGAAACAGATTCCCCGCCCTGGCGTACCAACCGGGCTCGGCGCCGAAACCGACCTTTGAGACCAGATATGCCCTCTCGAAAAGGGAACTGGGATGCAGAATCTGCCCGGATGGGGTTACAAACGCAGAAATCCCGGTGTTTGCAGCCCGGGCAATCCAGACGCGGTTTTCGATGGCCCGGAAGCGGACCATGGCCAGATGCTGGGCCGGCGCCGAAGACCGTCCAAACCAGGCATCGTTGGTGATATTGATCAGCAGATCGCTGCCATCTTTGACAAAACGCTGGGCCAGTTCCGGGAAAATAGCCTCATAGCAGACCAGGACGCCGAGTTGCTGATCGGCCATCTCCAATGAAGTTACCTCACCGGGAGAAAAATCGCCGATACCAACAACAAGCTTATTAATAAAAGGCAGCAGGGCACTCATCGGAACATATTCCCCGAAGGGGACCAAATGGATCTTATCGCTGCGACCGGCAACCTCCCCGCTCGGTGAAAGCAAAAAAGCGCTGTTCAGAAAAGAACGGTTGCCGTCACCTCCCTGGTAGGCAGGACTGCCAAATAGCAGATAACTGTCCAACTGGCGTGGCAACGCGTGGACTTTTCCGGCCAGCGGGCCGCCATTTTGAAAGTAGAAAGGCGTCGCCGCCTCAGGCCAGATCACCAGGTCGGTCGCTGTCTGAGTATCGGCTTGCAGAGACAACTGCCGATAGGTTGCAATGGAGCTTTCCAGATAAGCCGGGTTCCACTTGATCGACTGATCAATATTCCCCTGGATAACAGCGACGGTCGCCTGCGCCTCGCGCTCATCGAGAGGCTGTTCGAGACGGAAGATGCCGTAGCCAGCATTCAGAACCAGCAGGCAGACCATGATCAGAACAGCACCATAGGGCAACCGGCGCGACTCCCGCAACGCCAGGACACCTTCGGCGACAACGGCATTGGTGAATAGGACCAAGTAGCTCAATCCGTACACACCAAAGAGGTCCGCCGACTGAATCATCTGCAGGTTTTGCTGTGAATACCCAACGGTTGCCCAAGGAAATCCGGTCAGCAGGAAAGCCCGCACAAACTCGAGTCCAACCCAGATGACCGGCAGAGTCAGAGCGAACGAAAGGCCTTTGACCCGTTTGAGACGACAGGCAAGCCAGACAGCTGTTCCGAAATAGAGTGACAGATAGGCAACCAGCAGCAGGTAGGCGGCGACGGACAGGGCCATTGACAGACCACCGTAAGTGGTCATCACGATATTCAGCCAATAAAGAACGATCGCAAAAAAAACGAAGCCGGCCAGACAGCCTTTTTTAAAGGGATGTTCCTCGCTCGTCGCGAGAAGCGGAACCAGGGCGACCCAGGCTAGAATAGCATAGGCCGGAGTCGGAAAAGAGAGTGCCAGCAGTAATCCCGAACAGGCTGCGGCGAGAAAACCGTTAATCGGCCAGTGCCGCTGCATCGTTTAACGCACTCCTGAATCTGCAGCAACACCCCGGTCTCGCCAGACCTGCACCTTGCTGATACGTCGCTCATCAGACTCAACAACCAGCAGTTTCAGGCCATCAGCGCAGGTCTGTTCCCCCGGTGCCGGTACGCTGCCGATCAGGTGGAACAGGTACCCACCCACCGTATCGAATTTATCCCGAGGGATTTCGAGGTTAAAGTGCTCTTCCAGTTCTTCAACGTTGGCGCGTGCATCAATCAGAACAGAACCGTCCTCCTGAGGCTCAAGCAGATCGGTCTCGACATCGTATTCATCACGAATTTCACCGACAATTTCCTCGAGCAGATCTTCGATCGTTATCAATCCGGAAGTTCCGCCGTATTCGTCGACCACAATTGCAATATGCACCCGCTCGGAGCGAAACATATCCAGTAAAGCATCGAGCCGGTTGGTCTCAGGGATGAAATAAGGGCTGCGCATCACATCCTGTAACGCCAGATCCCGGCAGTCGGAGCCCCAGTAGCGCAGCAGATCCTTGGCATAAACCACGCCGAGAATACGGTCCGGCGACCCTTCAAAAATCGGCACCCGTGAATGACCGGTGTCCAGGATTCTGGCACGCAGTTCGTCCAAACTGGCGTCGACTGGGCAGCAGATCATATTAGTCCTCGGCACCATGACTTCGCGGACAATCGTATCTCCGAACTCGAAGATCGACTGCAACATGTCGCCTTCGGTTTCAGTGAGCAGGCCCTCTTCCTCAGAGCTGTCAATTGCCTCCAAAAGCTCCTTTTCGGTCAAGGCCCGTCGCTGCCTGGTCAAGGCGCGCTTGATGCGACTGAATAAGGTTTCGGATTGATGCGGTTCGTCCAAGATATCTATCCTCTTCTCTGAGTTCCGTTAATCACATGCTAGTTCAAAGGTGTTGTACAGGATGGTAAAGACCTCCTGCTCCCGCGCTTCCATACGCTGCGCTTCGGCAAGACTACCACGCTCATGGTCGTAACCGAGCAGATGCAGAGTCCCATGCAACAGCAGGAAATAAAGTTCGCTTTCAAAGCTCCGTCCCACCTCTGCGGCGTCCCGCATGGCGGTTTCCGCCGAAATGACCACATCACCGAGCAGATCTGGCTGGACACCGGCCCCCTCTCCTTCCTGCATGGCGAACGAAATCACATTGGTCGGTTTGTCGCGCTGCAGGTAGTCACGGTTGATCATCTGAATCTGCGCGTCATCCACAACCAGAATCGACAACTGCGCATCAGGACATCCCGAGACGCTTAAGATCTTCTGCGCTGCCTTGCGGAGGGGTATCTTTCTGATCTTTAGTTTCCTTTGCCGGTTTTCTATCGTGATCTTCATCGACTTTTCCTGTCGCCTTGTCTGCAGAACGCTCCTTCGATACGGGCTCGGGGTAATCGACCCGGTGGTGAAAGGTCCCACTCAAAATAAGGTTAAAACTCTTCGCGATATTGTGAAGATTCTTCAGGGTCAGTTCACACTCATCGAGCTGACCGTCAATAAAGATCTTGTTGATGATTTTCTGCACCATACCCTGGATACGGGCCGGAGTCGGATCAACAAGAGTCCGGCCGGCAGCTTCGACTGCATCCGCCAGCATAATCAGCGCCGCTTCCCGCGTCTGGGGTTTGGGGCCAAGGTAGCGGTAATCGCTCTCTTTGGCCTGCTGAACATCCGGATCTTCGCTGTTCTTCGCTTTTTCGTAGAAAAATTTCATCAGGCTGGTGCCATGATGCTGCTGGATGATATCGACGAGTCTCTGCCCCAAACGTGCATCCCGTGCCATATCGACACCATCCTTGACGTGCGCCTGCAGAATCAGAGCGCTCATCGACGGGGCGAGTTTGTCATGGCGGTTCTCATGCGTCGAAATATTTTCGACAAAATAGAGCGGTTTTCTGATCTTACCGATATCGTGATAATAAGCCGCAACTCGAGCCAGGAGGGGGTTGGCTCCAATGGTTTCCGCTGCAGACTCAGCCAGGTTACCGACCACGATGGAGTGATGGTAGGTGCCGGGCGCATGGATCATCAGATCACGCAGCAACGGGTTGTTCATGTTGGCGAGTTCCAGCAGTTTAACGTTGGTCGTATAGCAGAAAATCGATTCCACCAACGGCACGAGACCGGTGACGATCACAGCGACCGTTACGCCACCGACGGCGCCGAACCCGAGTTTGTACAGCAACTGCAGGTCGAAAGGCTTGGTCGTCAACAGGTGCAGACCAAAGATAATCAGGATATTGAACAACGACAGACGGAACCCGGCCCGAAACAGTGATGAACGCTCTGTCACCTGGCGGACCCAATGCGCAGCGCCCAGGCTGCTCAAAAAAGCGAACACGAAGATGACAAAACTATTACCGAACAGCAGGCCCGCCAGGATCGCGGAAATGGCTGCAAAAACCAGCGCCACCTCAGAATTGAGAACAATCCGCACCAGCATGGTGCCGACAGCAAAAGGCAGAACATAATAATAGGCGGTATGCTCAACATATGGGAAAGCGCTGCCGAGAGCCGAGGCGATAAAGATCCCAATCTTGAGCAGCAGAACCGACAGAATCAGAATCGTCATCATAAACGTCAAGTCGCGGTTCTCGGTCCGGTACTTGCGGATATTGCGCCATGCGAAACGGTGGCCAATAAAAATCAGTAAAATACTACTCAACAGCAGACCAGCGGCATTGCGCCATAAGGTCCAGGTTCCGCGGCCCTCCTCCATGGCGGAGATTTTCACGAGATGCTCCGGGGTGATCCGGTCGCCTTCCCGGACAATCATCTCTCCTTTCTTGATCTGCAGCAAGACTGGCTGGGCGCTCGCCCGGGCAAGCTCTTTGCGATGCTCGTATTCATTCTGGTTAAACGAGATATTCGGACGCAGGAATTTTGGCAGAAGCTCTTGAAAGACCTTCTGATGAGGCGACTCAAGAGAGCTCGTCTGAAGTTCCGCCGTCAGGGACTGCTGCAAGGTGTCCAGACCGACTACCGGCGCGGAACCGTCGTCAAGTGAGTCCTGCTGTGTATCGAGGTTCCGGAAAACAACGCCACGTGCCCGATCCGATTCGAACAACCCGAGATTGGCGACCACTTTCTGGCGGTAAGAGCGGGCAACCATCTGCCGGACTTGCTGGAGTGCGGCCCCATTTTCCGCCAGCGACAGGAATGCCTGCCAGTCAAGCGTGTCGAGTACCGTACCCAGATTCGCCTGGGCGCTCTCCCGGATTTCTTCAATGCTGCTGTTGCGCATCAGTTCGGGATCAATTTGCGTAAATACACCTAACAGCTGATCAGAGACCGTCACACTGGCTGTAGGATCGAAATCATACAGCACCGGCACAGCATTCTCCGCTTCAAGCCGTTTTTCCGCAGTCAACTTTTCATCGGGGAACAAGGTGTCGCGCGAAGCCTTGATATCCCGCCGGGCGACATCGCCGGGGGCATAATCGATGCGGGTCAAAACACCTTTTGGGACAATAATAAACACCAGAAGGCAGACCAGCAGAATCATCAGGCACACCCGCTGCTGTCGCGGTGTAACGCCAAGGCGCTCTAACGCGGGAGACAGGGAAAAGCGACTGCAGGAAGTGCCGTCTGACTTCTTTTCAGATTTTGTCATCATGCGGTTTCGTATGCCTTGACGATCGCCTGAACGATCGGGTGACGGACAACGTCCAGATCCGTGAAGCGGGTAAACGCAATCCGCTTGACCTGCTTCAGGACGTGAGTCGCCTGAACCAGTCCCGACTCCTTCCCGGACGGCAAATCGATCTGGGTAATATCACCAGTTACGACAGCACGGCTGCCAAAACCGAGACGCGTCAGGAACATCTTCATCTGTTCCGTTGTGGTATTCTGGGCTTCATCAAGAATCACAAAGGCATCATTAAGGGTGCGACCGCGCATAAATGCCAGCGGCGCAACTTCAATGACGCCATGATCGATCAAGGTCTGGCCACGATCAAAATCAATCAGATCATACAAGGCATCATAAAGCGGACGCAGGTATGGGTTGACTTTTTCAGCAATGTCACCGGGCAGAAACCCGAGCTTCTCGCCTGCTTCGACGGCGGGCCGAACCAACAGAATCCGGCTGACTTCCTTTTTCTGAAGGCAGGCAACGGCCATCGCCATGGCCAGGTAGGTCTTGCCGGTCCCGGCAGGGCCGACCCCGAACACCACGTCGTTGGAGCGCATGGCTTCAACGTAGGCCTTCTGGGCAAGAGTCTTGGGAGCGATCGACTTGTTGCGGGAAGAAGTAACGACCGTGTCAAGGAAGATGTCAGCCAGATTCGCGTTGACATCGACGCGCAGAATACGTTCCGCGTATTCAATATCCGCTTGTCGTACGGCAAAGCCCTTCTGCAGTAACTCGGACAAGCCCTCCAGCAGCGCGACAACGAAACGAATCTGCGCTTCACTGCCCTCGAGAAAAACGGTCGTCCCCTTGGAACTGGCACGAATCCCGGTCAGGCGCTCAATCTGCCGCAGATGTCTGTTCTGTTGACCAAACAGGGCCGGAGTAAGCTGCGCATCGGCGGGCACGAATTCGTGCCTATGAAAACTCTCGTCCAAACGATCCCCTTGATACGAGGTTAAAAGTCAGGTTTGCGAAAGACAGACTGGAAAGATAGCATTAAGGTGAAGATGAAATCAATCATGTCTCCATCAAAGGGGGATTTTACACCATGAGAAAAGGGGTTTCAATTCTCAATCATTATGCTATAAAAGAAGCCACTTCAGCACCCATAATCAGGATCAAATCACGTTGCAACAAGGGGAAAATTCATGAGCGAAATCATTGATGTTTATGCCCGCGAAATTATTGATTCACGCGGCAATCCAACTGTGGAAGTAGAAGTGTACCTCGAAAGTGGCGTCATGGGACGCGCTGCCGTTCCGAGCGGCGCATCGACCGGCGAGCGTGAAGCCCTGGAACTCAGGGATGGCGACAAGGAACGCTATCTCGGCAAAGGCGTCCTCAAGGCGGTTGACAACGTCAATGAAACGATCGCCGAATCCCTGCTCGGCTGGGAGGCCTCCGACCAGACCGGTATCGACCGCAAGTTGCTTGAACTTGACGGTACCGACTTCAAGAGCAACCTCGGTGCTAACGCCCTGCTCGGCATCTCCATGGCCGTCGCCAAGGCTGCTGCCGAAGATGCCGGCCTGCCCCTCTATCAGTACATCGGCGGTGCCAACGCCAAGGAACTCCCCCTGCCGATGATGAACATCATCAACGGCGGCGAGCATGCCGACAACAATGTGGATATCCAGGAATTCATGATCATGCCGGCCGGTGCCGCGAATTTCCGGGAAGCGTTGCGCATGGGCGCCGAGATTTTTCATGCTCTGAAGAAGGTTCTGCAAGACAAGGGCTACAACACGGCTGTTGGCGACGAAGGCGGCTTTGCTCCCGACCTGAAGAGCAACGAAGAAGCCCTGTCCGTTATTATGGAAGCGATCAAGGCGGCCGGCTACAAGGCAGGCGACGATGTCCTGCTGGCCCTCGACGTCGCCTCTTCGGAACTCTTCAAGGATGGCAAATACATTCTGGAGAACGAAGCCCAGCCGGAGAAGACCGCCGCGGACATGGTAGATTTCTACGTGGACCTGGTCGACCGCTACCCAATCATTTCGATCGAGGACGGCATGGCCGAAAATGACTGGGATGGCTGGAAACTGATGACCGAGCGCCTCGGAGACCGCATCCAGATCGTCGGCGACGATCTGTTCGTCACCAACACCAAGATTCTTGCTGAAGGTATCGAGAAAGGCATCGCCAACTCCATCTTGATCAAAGTAAACCAGATCGGCACTCTGACCGAGACTCTGGACGCGATCGAGATGGCCAAACGCGCTGGCTATACTGCGGTCGTCTCTCACCGTAGCGGCGAAACCGAAGATACCACGATCGCCGACCTGGCCGTCGCGACCAACGCCGGCCAGATCAAGACCGGTTCCCTATGCCGAACCGACCGCATTTGCAAGTACAATCAGCTGTTGCGCATCGAAGACGAACTCGGCGACCTCGCCGTATTCAACGGCAAGGATGTGTTCTACTGCATCTAGGATGCCTTCATAAACCAGCAGAAAACGCCTGGAGCAGATGCTTCAGGCGTTTTTTATGTACAACGGCAAAGTCTGTACGAAACAAAACGCCCCGGAAAATCTCCGGGGCGTTTTAGTATCATTTACATTCTGCGAGTGCTCCCGTCGGGGGAGCCTTGATCGGATCACTTGACTTCAGCAATCCAGAAATTCTCGAGTTTTAAATTTGAGTAGATTTCTCCTAAGTGGCCCGGCGGATCAGAGACTGTCATAACGTCTTCCTCCTTTGCCTTTAAGAAACCCCTTATTGCTATTGAGGTGTGTGAATTATATCACAAGCCCCCTCTATTGACCAAAAGAAATAGTCCTCCAAAACAGAACGATGACGATAATCTGTAACGGATCATTTGTCGGCAATACCCCCCAGACTGAAGTCCGGAAGCGCGTCTCAAAATCCCATCAGGGTTCGGCCCGCATGCTGGTTCGCCGATCAAGCAGATAATTGCTACCAGGCAGAGATTTGACATAATCCTTGATTTCGGTTGCTATCTGAGCGATCTCGATTGGAGAACAGAATTCACGGCGGGAATCCGAGACAACAGCTATCGATATGGTCATCAACGGGAATTGACGTACGACGCCATAACGGTCACTGCATTCGATATAGCCGCGCATGCGGTCGTCTTCATTGTAAAACTCAGGAATCACCCGATCAAACTCAGTGATAATCGATTCGCAAACCGGCTGTGCCAGCTCCGAGGCAACCACCAGCACAAAATCGTCGCCACCGATATGGCCGACAAAATCTTCCGGGTTGGCGTGCATCGCCTTGGCATTGTGAACAATCTCACCCGTCAGCTTGATAAGCTCACTGCCCCGAGCGTAGCCATACGTATCGTTGAAGGCCTTGAAATCATCCAGGTCAACGTAACAGAGTGCGAAGCGCTCATCACGGCTCATTTTCTCCTTGAGGACCTGTTCAATTGCCCGGTTACCCGGTAGGCGGGTCAGCGGGCTGGCATCCAGACACAATCTCTGACTGTCCTGGATGTTGCGCATCATCTGGCGGATTTCAAGTTCCAGGTCATCCACGGAATCTGAGGTGGACTCCGTCAGTTCATCGTCGAGAACAACATCGGCAAGCTGCCTGGTTGCCTCTTTCAGCCGCCCCAGAAGCCTGGTGGCATAGTTGGATGCGACAATCATGGCAATCAGGCCGATCAGTAAGCCGGCCAAGCCAAACACCAGAACCATCAGCTGCCCGCGACGAGCCGACTTGGCTAACATCTCCAGGTCAGGTCCAGCGTCAACAACACCCGAACCAACGGCTTGCTCGACAACAGTGGCCTGCTCGTTCTGAAGTTTGTCCGCAATCTGTCCCATCATGGTGATTGCCAGCAACATAACTAGCAGCTGAGCGATCACCAAGGCGACAAAACCGACCAGAATATTTCGAAACAGGTTCAACTGCATCTAGAAAATCAATCCCTGTGCCGCGACACATAGCATCATTTATTCTGCCTCTTTAAACCAACGGTCAAACCAGGTTCGGTGATCCTTCTCTGCCAGCAACTGCAAGTCCTTTGGCCCCAGCCAGACCCCGCCGCAATTTTCACATTTGTCGAGCGGCACCCCGCGAAATTCCATGGCGACAATCATATCACCACATTTTGGGCAACGATTGTGGCACAATTCGCGAGTCAGATGTTCCTTGGCATCCTGTTTGAGTTTGGCAATCTGCTCTTTGGCCAGTTTGTAAAAGTATTCGTTTTCAATCGCCCTCTTACGCTCTTCCCATGCATCAGTCATAGCAATCACCTCCTCGAAATTACTAACATTTTAATTAATTATAGCGAACTCTGCCCGCCCGGCAAGTTGCAAGGAGTCTCAACATTCACCTGCTGTCAGTCGAAAACGTCCGGCACCATAGGCCGCACCTTTCCCGACACCCAAAAGTCCGGCCGCGGCAATCACCCAGAAAATCTCCCCTAGAGCATCACCGTCGAGGCATAAAGTCCCAGTAAAGCCGCCAATCTGGCGAATCGACCGGTTCCTGCCAAGCTCCTTCCAGTCCTGCCAGAGAAAAGAACGTCGACAAACCTCAACCTCTCTGGCCATCTGGAAGAGAGCGTCAATGTCCACCCAAGGCTCGCAGTCTGCATGTGCATACAGCATCGACGTCACCCGTCTGAGCATGAACGGAAAAAGCTGCACAAAATCGGGCCTGCGCAACAGACGACCACCACTCAAAAGCCGGGTCGGTGTATTGAAAGTCAAGCTCAACAAACCAGAATGCGGGTCCTGGCGCTCTATCCAGGAACCGAGCGTATCCAGTGGTGGCGCAATCGATTCTACAGGAACATCGGCACGCCAGATTGACTGACTCACGTCATCTTCACCCGATGCAAACGCCTCAACAACCACAAAACGTCCCGAGCTTTCATTCAGACCGGCACGCCCCAACTGTGACAACACAGATAAAAAATCGCCAATAAGCGGTATCGAGGTGCCAAGAAAGAGCAGCTCAAGGGCAAAACAGTCACCCGCATCGGCCGTATAGGGGGCAAAAGGAGCAAGCAGGACAACAAACGGCGGAGCAGGTTTTTGAAATTTTCTAACCGCAACCGGATCACTGCCCGCCTCAGGGTCGAACAGGGCCTTATAACGTCGCCTGCCAACAGCATCCTGCTCAGCGTAAAAACGCTTGGCCACGCTGTTCAACTGGCTCCGCAACCCCAGAAAGCGTGCTGCATCCAATGAACATGTCTCCTGGAATTCAAGAACAAAACGTACGCGTGCAAAATCGACCTGCTGCAGTTCTTGAGGAAGAACAGGTTCCATCTTAATCTCTCTCTTACATCAAGGCATTGCCGCTGGCATTCAATTCTGATAGAGTCCGAACAACTTTCGAGCAGCGGTCTCTGCAACTCTTTTGTAATGAACTGCAACCTCCGCGCCATCTTTTTCAACAGGCTAAATTTACCGACACGTCGAGTGCTGACATTCAGCCCTTGCCGACATTACAGGTCCCATGCTCAAATTCGAACTTCTTAAAAATGATCGGCAGACACGAGCCAGACGTGGGCGCGTTACCACTCCGCACGGTGTGATTGAAACCCCGATTTTCATGCCGGTTGGTACTCACGGCGCCCTCAAGGCGATGACTCCGGCCCAGGCATTGGAAACCGAGGCACAGATCATCCTGGCCAACACTTATCATCTCCATCTCAAGCCGGGAGAAGGTCTGGTTGAAAAAGCGGGAGGTCTCCATTCCTTCATGCAGTGGCCCAAACCGATCCTGACTGACAGTGGCGGCTTTCAGGTTTTCTCTCTGCCCAACAAGGAGATCGGAGAGCAGGGTGTCCATTTTAAAGACGAGGTTACCGGCAAGCGCATCTTCATCGGCCCTCAGGAAGCGATGTCGATCCAGAATGCTCTTGGGGCAGACATCATCATGGCTTTTGACGAATGCATCCCCTACCCGTCTACCCATGCGTACGCGGCGAAATCAATCAAGAAAACCTTGCGCTGGGCCGAGGCTTGCCAGAAACACCATCGGCGGGAGGATCAGGCCCTCTTCGGGATTGTCCAGGGCGGTGTTTACGATGACTTGCGACGCGATTGCGCCAAGGCCCTGACGTCCATGAATTTTCCAGGCTATGCGATTGGCGGTGTCAGCGTCGGTGAAGGTCTGGAGCTGCTCAAGAAAGTTGTTGAATATACGGAACCTTTCCTCCCGCAAGAAAAACCCCGGTACCTGATGGGAGTCGGTCTACCTGAAGATATTCTGGAGAGTATCGAACGCGGTATGGACATGTTCGACTGTGTGATTCCGACCCGCTATGCTCGCAGCGCAACACTTTTCACCCGACGCGGCAAGATCCGGCTGACCAACCGACGCTACCGGCGCGACTTTTTCCCGGTCGATCCGTCCTGCGACTGTTATTGCTGCAAGAACTTCACGCGCGCCTATCTGCACCATCTTTTCAGCGCCAATGAGATTCTGTCGGCGACCCTCGCGGCCATCCACAATGTCCGTTTCTATCTGAATATGGTTGCCGGCGCCCGTAAGGCTATCGAAGAGGATGACTATCTCCGCTTCAAGGATGACTTTCTTGCCGAATACCTGTCAGACTGACTGAGCCGTTGAGCAACGAGGACCGACATGTCTCAGGATGACGTTTCCTCTAAAAAGCTGGACAAGCAGACTGTTGAGAAACTGCGACGGGCCTTGACGGCGCACACGGAAGAACTTTTTCAGCTGGTTCAGGAGCCTTCTCCCGAGATCATTCAGGTCTTGCTGCGCAACCCGCACCTGAATGATGATCACCTCCGGGCACTGCTGAAGCGACGCGATCTGAATGAAGCAACTCTGAAAACCATCTATCAGCTCGATCAGCTCAAAAAAAGCCGTCAACTGCAAATCTGCATCATCAAGAATCCAAATACACCAAGTGCCATCGTCTTAAGTATCCTACCAAACCTGCATCTGTTCGAATTGGTTAACCTCTGCTACCTGCCCGGCGTCACACCAGATCAGAAATTCGCCCTGGAACGTGCCATTTTGAAACGTCTGCCGACAACCGAACTCGGCCAAAGACTCACCCTGGCACGTCGCGCGACCGCAGATGTCGCTGCAGAATTGCTGAAGTCAGGAGAACTGCCCCTGGTGGAGGTCTGCCTGAACAACCCACGCCTGCGCGAAGTTGCCATCCTGCAATTTCTCAACGGCTCGACAGCTCGCGCGAACACCATCTCCTTGGTTGCTAGACACCCGAAATGGAAAATGCGCCCGAACCTGCGTCAGGCCATACTCAGAAACAGCCAGACCCCGCGCATCTGGTTCACCCTGTTCCTGCCCCAAATGAGTAAAACCCAGGTTCGCAACTTGCTCGCTTCACACCGTCTGACCCCGGCGCAAAAGAAATTTATCAGGGAAGAATTGCAGAAAAAAAGCGGATGATCTGACGCGACAACGCTCACCGGATCACGCAGTTGAAAGAACTTTCAGTGGAGATAATCCTCCCGCACCGGCGAAAAGACCTCGATCGCCACTGAATCTTCGTACACAACAGCCCGGTGTGGAACGCCGCCTGCGATGCACCAGCTATCTCCCGGCTCCAATGCCCAAGTTTCACCTCCAACAATCAGGTCCATTCGACCGGACACCAGATAGCCGGTCTGCTCATGGGGATGGTCATGCTGCGGCAATTCAGCTCCAGCTTCCAGGCGAAACTCGGCCATCAGCGTCTTGTCGCCATGCACCAGGGTTTCCATGCTGATTTTTTCGATCACAGCACGATAGCCCTGCTCACCGCTTTTCAAAAACCTCCCCTTGTCCATTCTCGTTCTTCCTTCCTGAGACATCCGCCTTAATGTTCGTGCGGTTCCCCCTTGATATGCCTGACCAGATGATCCCTCTCTTCTGGCTCCTCCAGCCAACCGTAGTTTGCATCCAGCTTGGTGTCTAGATCCTTGATATACGGCTTTATGTCGAGCAACGGCGTTTGATCAAACACATCAAGGCCTGATGTATAAATCTTTGTTCCTTCGATCTTTTTTATCCGGACAACGCTTAAACCAATCGGGTTGGGCCGCACCGGAGAACGACTTGCAAACAAGCCGACGGTTCGGCCCTTGGCCCAGGGCGGCGACACATGCATTTTTACCGGACGGTCGAGCCGATCAATATGGAACAGGACATAGAGATAACGGAACTTTTCCAGCTCCGACAATGCATCCAGAAAAGACGACTTCAGCTCAAGGTAGAACTCCTGATCATCATCATCCTGCGGCTGAAAGGGCGCACTGTCCAGATAGGGCGTCCTGATAACACCGATCGGTTCAAAAGAAATCATGCACCACCCTCTCGTCGCATCAATCCGGGCAAAGGTTCCGGTAACGCCGGGTCAGTTCGCAGCAACAACGAAACAGTTGTGATAGCCGCCGCTCGCAAACTGGGACAGGGCGTCGGTTGCCTGCGCCAGCGTATCGTAGCGCCCTGCCCGTACCCGGTAGAACTGCTTGCCATGGACCCAAGCTTCAACAACCTTAGCCGCACCGAAACGATCCTTCAACTGCGCCGCCAGGCGCTGTGCATTTTCGGAAACGGTAAAGGCCCCGACCTGAACCATAAATGGGCCAACTTCATAGGAGTCCGGCTGACGATACGTGATATTGGCTGAAGAAGTTGCCGGCTCCCGGTAACCAAGGGCCTCGACCCGCACCGGCGCCGTACCTGGACCGACAACACCCAGCTCCTTTGCCGCAGAATAAGAAAGATCAATGATCCGCTTGTCGACAAAGGGGCCGCGGTCGTTGACACGAACAACCGTGGAGCGCTGATTGCTGAGATTGGTGACTTTGACATGGACATTCATCGGCAAAGTCTTGTGCGCTGCAGTCATGGCGTACATGTCGTAGATTTCGCCGTTGCTGGTCTTGCGGCCATGAAAATCCTTGCCGTACCAACTGGCAACGCCATCCTGCACAAAACCTGCTGCGCTGGGCAAAGGATTATAGCGTTGGCCATTCACTTCGTAAGGCTGCTGCGTCCCCTTTAGCCCGGGAGTTTTAATCACTTCAACCTTGTACGCCGGACCGCCGCATCCGGGCAACCAGATCAGGGCGAGGCAGACGACCAACCAGACAAAACGGTGCATAACGACATCCCTCCGTGTCATAAACTTGTCGCATTGTAACATGAAAATAATCGCGAGTTGGATTCACGCTCCCACGATGGAAAGAAGGCTTGGCAAGAGGCTTGCTGGTCAACAAAAAACCGGCCGGACAACAGTCTGTTCCTTCAGGAAGGCCTGAACTTCAGCAAGCCGCGGGATGGCCGTTCGGCCCCCCAAGGCCCGTGTTTTCAAAGCGGCGCACGCCGCCGCAAAACGCACAGTCTCAAAGAGTGGCCAAGCCTGCAGTAGACCATAGATATACCCCCCGTGAAAAACATCTCCACATCCGGTTGTGTCCACTGCGTTAATCGGGAAGGCCGGCATCGTGAAACGGGTGCCATCCGCGGCACACGTGAGGCTGCCTGCTGCTCCTGAAGTCACCGTAACAGCGACTGCACCAAACTCGGCCAGTGCCGAGACGGCAGCGTTTAAATCTGTCCCACCATATTGACGGGCAAACTTTTCGCTGACGACAAGGTGGTCAATCCACGGCAGCAGCTCCGCAGAGTTATCCCGCCAACTGCCACCATCCAGAACAGTTGTCACTCCCTGCCGGCGCGCCATTCTGGCTGCGGTCAAAGAGGCTTCAGCGTGGAGACCGTCGAGCAGCAGAACGGATCCCGCGGCAATCTGTTCGACATCGATCTCATGAGCTGCGAGTGGTCGGGCCGTTCCGCGATGCCAGAAGATAGTACGGCCGGCATTCTGATCAGCCGCGCAGAACGCGAGCTGACTGGTAGCGTCGGTATCGACCAACAGACCTTGGCAGGTCACTCCTTCGGCCAGCAGGCCGCTGCGGATCTTGCTGCCAGCCTCGTCACCACCAACCCGTCCCAGAAAAGTGGTGGCGATCCCCAAACGCGCCAGAGTGACGAGTGCCGTTGCTGTTGGCCCGCCGCCCTGGATCAAGACGTCATCCAATTCAACCTTCTGGTCCCGCTCTGGAAAACCGGTCAGGGTCCCCAGAAAATCGAGAGAACACTGCCCCAGACCGACGACTGACGGATGATCAGTCATTGCGCCTCCTCAGAAACCGGGTTGATACAAAAATCCCCCTCCCGACCGGGAGAGGGACATAAGCCTCGTATAAATTCGCGTGTTTTATTCGTTGACGCGCGTCATGGCACGGAACTTCTGATAACGCTGCTCAACCAGCCCATCCGGCGACAGCTGCTGCAGTTCAGCCAAATGCTTAACCAGATACTCCTTGAGCTGAGCCGCTGCCTCGGCAGGGTTATTGTGGGCTCCCCCTTCCGGCTCTGGCACCACATCATCAATCACGCAGTCCAGTTCGTTAATATCAGATGAAGTCAGCTTCAGCGCTTCGGCCGCTTGCGGTCCCAATGTACCGTCATTCCAGAGGATGGCCGCACAGCCTTCCGGTGAAATGACCGCGTAGACCGAATACTGCATCATCATGACCTTGTTACCAACAGCAATCGCCAAGGCACCGCCAGAGCCACCCTCGCCAGTCACCGTCACGATGACCGGGACCGTCAATGCTGCCATTTCACGTAGATTGCGGGCAATCGCCTCAGCCTGGCCGCGCTCTTCCGCCCCGATCCCGGGGAATGCTCCCGGGGTGTCGACAAAAGTAAAAATCGGCAGATTGAACTGCTCAGCCATCTGCATGACGCGCAGAGCCTTGCGGTAACCTTCCGGATGCGGCATACCGAAGTTCCGGTAAACTTTCTCCTTGGTATCGCGGCCTTTCTGATGACCAATAATCGCACAGGGCTCGCCGTTTAGCCGGGCAAAACCACAGACCAGCGCAGGGTCGTCACGATAGTTGCGATCTCCATGGACTTCGAACCAATCCGTGAAAACGTGCTCAATGTAATCCAGCGTATAAGGACGATTCTGATGGCGGGCCAATTGGGTCCGTTGCCAGCGATTCAAATTTGAGAAGATCTCATCGCGCAGCTTGCTGGCTTTCTTCTCCAACTTTTTGATTTCAGATGAAAAATCAACCGTCCCGGACGAATACTCACGCAACTCCTTGATCTTCTGCTGCAGTTCGATCAGGGGTTTTTCAAAATCGAGAAAAAATTGCATTCAGCTCTCCTGTGTATCGGATCACCTTCGTACCTACGAAGGACAAAACTATTCGAAAGTCACAACATTATACCCGAACAGTCTTTCAACGTCATCCATCATTTCGTCACATGCCTGGATCTTCAAGCCATCGGGCAGCCGCACGACTGTTTCGCTGCGGTTGGGAATCACCATATGGATACGCCCTTCACACTCGCCCGGATAGCGCAACATGATCTGCTTGAGCGATTGCAGTTGACGATCTTCGAGCCCGGGCGTGGTCAGTCGAAAGTGAACCACCTGGGTCAAGCGCTCCTTGACGTCCTTCAGGGAAAAAATCTCGTTCACCAGAATCTTGTTCGCATCTTCGCCAACATCAACGACTCCCTTGACCAGCAGAGGGTCCTCGCTGGCCAGCAGGTCCGCAGCCTGGGTATAAGCTTCCGGAAACACAACCAGTTCAGCAAAACCATTCAAATCTTCCAGGGTGACAAAGGCCATGCGGTCACCCTTCTTGGTCGTCAGCATTTTCTTGCTGTTGATGATCCCGCACAGGGTCACCTCTTCCTTATCTGTGCGCTCTGCCAGACTCGCCGTATCGCAGGTTGCGAATCGCTTGATGGCTGCACTGTGCCGCGCCAGGGGATGCCCGGTAATATAGAAGCCAAGGGACTCTTTCTCGTAAGTCAGCAGCAGGTTCTCCGCCCACTCATCCACATCCGGCAACTGACCGTAAGCCTGCCCGTTCTTCTGGGTCACAATCTGCTCGCTGCCGAACAGAGACTCCTGTCCGAGCTCTTTCTCGCGCTGCAGCTTCTGGCCGGCATCCATCGCCTCTTCAAAAACGGCCATAAACTGAGATCGCTTGCCACCCAGAGAATCAAGGGCTCCGCACTTGATCAAGGCTTCGACAACCCGTTTATTAACACGGCGCAAATCCACCCGCTCACAAAAATCCTGCAGAGAGACAAAGGCACCACCTTCTTCACGACCTTCCATAATCGCTTCGACTGCTGCACCGCCGACACCCTTGACCGCGCCGAGACCGAACCGAATATCTTTCTCGTGAACTGTGAAATCCCGGCAGGAGTTGTTAATATCCGGCGGCAGGATGGCAATCTCCATCGTGCGGATCTCGTTGATGTTCTTTATGACCTTGTCCGTATTCTCCATATCTTCGGTCAGCAGGGCCGTCAGGAACTCAACCGGATAATGCGCCTTCAGATAGGCCGTCTGATAGGCAATAAAAGCATATGCAGCCGAATGCGACTTATTGAAGCCGTACTCGGCGAACTTTTCCATCTGCTCGAAAACCGTTTCTGCTTTTTTGTGATCGAGCTTCTTTTCCTTGGCACCCGCCATGAAGGCCTTCTTCTGCTTGGCCATCTCTTCCGGCTTCTTCTTACCCATGGCACGACGCAGAAGGTCAGCTCCGCCCAGAGTGTAGCCAC
Source organism: Desulfuromonadales bacterium (assembly GCA_030145205.1). GTDB lineage: Bacteria > Desulfobacterota > Desulfuromonadia > Desulfuromonadales > BM103 > JAQYVZ01. The sequence goes on from JAQYVZ010000002.1 coordinate 181,047, forward strand.
CGAGTACCTGAGAGATCTGCATGACCTGCTCCTGGTAAACAATGACACCATAGGTATCCTTCAGGATCGGCTCAAGGTCGGGGAAGGCATACCCAAACTTTTCCTGGCCATGTTTTCGTTTGATAAACGAATCGACCATGCCTGAACCCAGCGGACCGGGACGATACAGCGCCACCATCGCAATCAGGTCTTCAAAGCAGGACGGCTGCAGCTTGATCAGGTACTCTTTCATCCCGGACGATTCAAGCTGGAACACACCAGTGGTTTCACCGCGGCTGAGCAGATGAAACGATTTTTCGTCGTCGGAGGGGATCAGGGCGAGATCAAACTCCGGGTCACGACCCTCGCGGATCAAGCGCACCGCATTGTCGATGACGGTCAAAGTTTTCAAGCCGAGGAAATCGAACTTGACCAGGCCGATTTTCTCAACAAAATTCATGTCAAATTGCGTCACCTGGCCGTGAGACTTCGGATCAACATACAGAGGCAGATAATCGGTCAGAGGTCGTGGTGTCACCACCACACCGGCCGCATGGGTCGACGCATGCCGGGTCAGCCCTTCCAGGGCCAGAGCGACATCAAACAGCTTCTTGACCCGAGCGTCATTACCCAACAGCTCCTTCAGACGCGGCTCCTGTTTAAGCGCATCGACAAGCTTGACTTTCTTGCCGACCGGGTTGGGAATCAGCTTGGCAATCTTGTCCACTTCACCGTACGCCAACCCCATGCCACGACCAACATCGCGGATAACCGCACGCGCCAACATCGATCCGAACGTGATGATCTGGGCGACATTGTCGCGGCCATACTTGTCACGCACGTAGTTGATCACATCCTCACGGCCCCTGATGCAGAAGTCGACGTCGATATCAGGCATCGAAATACGCTCGGGATTCAAAAACCGTTCAAAAAGCAGGTTGTAGGGGATCGGGTCAATATCGGTAATCCGCAGGGCGTAGGCGACCAGGCTGCCGGCGGCGCTGCCGCGACCCGGACCGACCGGGATATTGTGATCCTTGGCCCAGTTGATAAAGTCGGCCACGATCAGAAAGTACCCCGGGAATCCCATCTGATTGATAATCCCCAGTTCCTCTTCGAGGCGGGCCTGGTAAATGGCCATATCCTCTTCATCAAACGCGGGGTTGTGTTTGCGAACTTCCGGCAGGCGTTCTTCCAGACCGCGCGCAGCATCCTCTTCCATCATCTGCGCCAGGGTCTTTCCTTCATCGACCGGATACACTGGGAAGTGGTAATTGTCCCCCCCAACCTGCAACTCCAGATTGCAGCGCTCGGCGATAGCCACAGTATTACTGATCGCTTCGGGCGTGTCCTTGAAAAGTTCGGCCATTTCTGCAGGGGTTTTGACGTAGAACTCATCGTTCGCGAACCGCATCCGCGTCGGATCGTCCATCGTCTTTCCGGTCTGGATGCAGAGTAGAACCTCATGCGCGTAGGCATCTTGGCGAGAAAGGTAATGGCAGTCGTTGGTTGCCACCAGAGGGAGGCCGAGTTCTTTGGAAAACTCCTTTAAGCTTGCATTCACAACCCCTTGTTCAGGAATGAAATTTTCCTGCAGCTCCAGGTAGAGGCGATCACGGTCAAAAACGCGGGACATCTCTCCTAGCCGTTTGCGAGCATCTTCATGCCGGTTGCGGGTAATCAGGGTCGGAATCTCACCACCAAGACAGGCAGTCAAGGCGATCAGACCGTCGTTATACTCTGTCAGAAGGTTCCAGTCGATCCGCGGTCGGTAGTAGAAACCTTCCTGGTAGGCCTTGGAAACCATCCGGCAAAGGTTGCGATAACCTGTCTGGTTCTTGCAAAGGAGAATCAAATGCCCGGACGCATCGCTCGAACTGCTGACGCCACCCTTATCATGGCGAGAGCCAGGTGCGACATAAACCTCGCAGCCAATGATCGGCTTAACGCCAGCGGCGTGTGCTTTCGAGTAAAATTCGACAGCGCCGAACATGTTGCCATGATCAGTCAGAGCCAACGCAGGCATGCGGCATTCGCGGGCTTTTTCAACCAGGTCATTAACCCGGATAGCGCCGTCAAGCAGGCTGTATTGGGAATGCACGTGCAGATGCACAAAATTGGCGTGTTGCATAAAGCGGTTATCTCAATTGTGGGGGCTGTTCAGCCCAAATGAACCAGGGGCCGCCGACAAAGGTCATTATCAGCAGGGGTTAAAGTGTGTGGATGCCAAAATGCCCCAGCATCTCAACCAGGCGGATCAGGGGCAGACCGATCAACGAGGTGTAGTCCCTGCCCTCCATGCTTTCCATAAGCGCAATGCCCAGTCCTTCTATTTTGAAGGATCCGGCACAGTCGACCGGATTCTCACGAGAGACATAATGACGCACCTGCTCTTCGGTGAGGCTGCGCAGCACAACGGAGAAGGTCTCGAATTCAACCTGTTGTTCCCCCGACAAACTATCCAACAGGGCGACTCCGGTGTAAAATGTGTGCCGGCGTCCCTGCATTTCCATAAGCTGCGCGACAGCCTCTTCGGCCCCACCCGGCTTACCGAGCATGCGTTGCCGGGCGTCGACAAAGACCTGATCAGAACCAATGATCAGAGCATCAGGGTAACGCTCACGCAGGCTCATCGCCTTTTGTAATGCCTGGTGTTTGACAAACAGTTCCGGAGCAATCTCAGGATCGAGTCTCTCCTTGTACGTAGGCGCAGCAACCTGAAAAGTCAGCTCCAGCTGACGCATGAGTTGCAGACGGTATGGACTGGTCGAGGCAAGAACAAGGCTACGCATGCGGGCTCCATCTCAGGGTCTGGACATGTTGTACCGCAGGCGTGATTAAAAAGCAATGTCAACACCGCCAGATTGATTGAAATTGAGGTCGTGGGCGCCAACGTGATGCAGTTCTTTTCTAAGCTCTCGACGAAGGACATCAGAGAAGTCATCGCCGGCCCCGTTGGCGACAGCAAAGGGCACCTCGCGACCGATAAAAGTCAGCGAAACGTCGCCGTGGACGAACTCTACGAGAATCTCAACTTCATGGCAACCATCACCCAAAACACCCTGCATGGAAACACCGGCCAAACCCTGACCATGTGCCTCAACCGATTGAATATCGAGATACATCTGGCCGCCATCATGACTCAAAATATCGAGATAAAGCATGAGCACCTCCTGGTTGAATAACTGCGTGCAGGATGAGCTTCGCGCAGGCACGAGACAGAATATGTCACACGTGTGAATTTGAAGGCACACAACCCGGCAAGGGCCGCTATAAAGGACTATGCTTTGTTAATATCGAGAGCTTCCCGCAAACCATTCAGGAAAGACGTTCGGAGTGTCTCCGGCGCAAGGACTTCGACATGAGGCAGGAAACCATATAACCAGGCCAGAATTTCGCGGCTACCACCAGCTTCAAAGGAGAGGCGCACGCTACCATCAACATCAACCACCAGCTTCTGGGACGGGTGCCAGGTCCGTTCCCGAACAAGATGTGCCACTTCCGAACCGAACCGGACAGATACCTGCATCGGCTCTTCATCAATCAAGCCGAACGCACTGCCGGTTAAGTCTTCGACGGAAAAATCATCAGGAACATCGAACCGATTTTGCGTAACAGTCACAGTTTTAATACGATCCACCAGGAACAGCCGTAGCGCAGAACGATTATGAGCATAGCCGCCAAGATAAAGCGCACCCTGGTAAAACAACAGCGTATAGGGATCAAACACGTAGGTTTCCGTCTGACGCAGAGCCGGCGTGTAATCCATTTCAACCTGATACTGGAACAAAAGGGCCTGACGCAGGTGCTCCAGAATCTCCCGCTGGCTCCGGTAATCTCGCTTCCCCTGAAAACGTGGCGTCATCGCCTCGGTGATCCGTTCGAGATGGGCAACACTGCGCGGCGGCAGACTGGAACGGATTCTGGCAAACACCTCCTCAAGGTCATCCTGAAACGGGGTACCCTCCAGAAAACCGAGCTGATCGCGACAAAGATAAAGGGTCATCAACTCGGTGAGGGAGAAGGTTAACGGTGGTATCTGCTTAAAACCGGTCAAAAACCGGTAGACCACGCAACCATCATCCGCACGTTCCGCAATCAAAGGGTAACCGGCGTCACCGATCGCCGTCAGGTCACGGTAAATGGTTCTTCGGGTCACTTCGCACTCTTCAGCCAGTTCATCCACGGTTGCACCGTAGCGCGCTTCGAGAATCCGGATCACATCATGCAGGCGGGCCGCCTGACTGTATTTCTTGGCCGGCTTACCCGGCTTGCGTGGAATTTTGGACATAAGAGATCTCAAGAACTTTCCAACTACTTTGAGGAAAGAGGGTCAGGATGAGGTTGACTTGAACATTACCCCCTCATCTCAACCCTTTCCCGCCAGGAGAGAGGAGGAGAAGTAAATCAGTTAATCGAAAATCGTGTTCTCCTGCTCCCGCACACAGATAAAGGTGGTGCGTTTGGTCAGCTCTTTCAATGCGGACGCGCCAACGTAGGTACAGGTCGACCGCAGTCCCCCGAGAACGTCCCTGATGGTTGCTTCAATCGGCCCTCGATAGGGCACCTCGACCGTCTTCCCTTCTGAAGCGCGATACTCAGCGACACCACCAGCGTGTTTCTCCATAGCCGTTTCAGAGCTCATGCCGTAATACAGCTTGTACTGCTGTCCGTCACGTTCGACCAGTTGGCCGCCGCTTTCATCGTGTCCGGCCAGCATCCCACCCAGCATGACGAAATCAGCTCCGGCACCAAAAGCCTTGGCCACATCACCGGGACACTTGCAGCCGCCATCCGAAATAATCCGCCCACCAAGACCGTGGGCCGCATCGGCACATTCGATGACTGCTGAAAGTTGCGGATAACCAATGCCGGTTTTGAGTCGGGTGGTACATACCGAACCGGGGCCAATGCCGACTTTGACAATATCGGCACCCGACAGCAGCAGCTGTTCGACCATTTCACCCGTGACGACATTGCCGGCCACAATCGTCTTGTCAGGGAAATTATGACGAACCTCAGCCACAAAATCGACAAACGATTCAGCGTACCCATTGGCGACATCAATGCAGATAAAGGAAAGACCCGGATATTTCCCGAGGATCTGACTCAGTCTGAGCATATCATCTTCGGTTGCACCGGTGCTGACCATAACGCGCTCATAGATGTCTTGCTCTTTATCCGCCAGGAAGGCATCCCAATCTTCGAGACTGTAGTGTTTATGTACGGCTGTCAGCAGCTGGTGAGAAGTCAGAATTTCAGCCGTCGCGAAGGTACCAATGGTATCCATATTCGCCGCGATCACCGGCACACCGCGCCATTGCCGCTTACTGTGCAGAAAAGTGAACTGTCTCTCCAAGTCGACATGTACCCGGCTTTTCAAGGTAGAACGCTTCGGACGAATCAAAACATCCTTGAAGCCCAGCTTGAAATCAGTTTCGACGCGCATTGCTCATCCTTTCCAACAAAAAAACAGAGAATATTGGTTCATCAATTGCTTGCATGAAGTGGTATTATAAACTGGATTGATGCATCCGACAGTGAAAAATAACGCAATGCAAGCATGACCTTGTATAGACCTCAGGGAGAACTTTCAATGAGTCATTCAGACGAACCGACCGGTATGCCGATCCGGATCACTCTTGAACCGGGCATTTACTATCGCTGCACCTGCGGTCGTTCTCAGAACTTGCCTTTCTGCGATGGCAACCACAGCAGCAACACCCCGGCCCCGATCCGCTTTGAAATTCGCGAAAAACAGCAGGTCTTTATCTGCACGTGCGGCCAGACTGCAACCCCGCCCTTTTGCGATAGCAGTTGCGGAACAGAGCTGCGCTGAACCGGGTCATGACGCACGAATGCTTTCAGCGACTTTCGAATAGTCTTTCAACACGCCAATCCGCTTGATCTCACGCATCATGTGGCGCAGGAAGGTTTTCTCCGTCAAACTTGGCACCTTGTCCTGTAGCTGCACTAGGGAGATCCGGTTGACAAGTGTTGGCCGGTCTGTCGTTATCGGCATGATACTGCCCTCGCGAATTTTGTCATAAACCAGGTGCGATGCAACAATGCCAAGCCCCATCTGGTTTTCAATTCCTGAAATCACCGCCTGCAAGCTGTCAACCGTCAAAACGATATTGATACTCGGCGAAATCATCTTGAAATGATGTCGAAACCAGTTTCTCAGGGCCAGAGCATCATGTTTATAGGTAATAAATTCCGCCGATTGCAATTTCTCCGAGGTGAAATCCATTCCCAGCACCTGCTCGCAATAGTCCCTTGAACCCGCCAGAATCACCTCTTCGCTCACAATACGTCTGATGCTATAGATACTCAAATCCCCCAGGGCCGGACTCTGAGCCAGAAAGACATCAACCATCGCAAAGTCAAGGTCGCCGCGACTTAATTGAGGAATCAGGTCTGAGGGGTCTCCTAGAGAGAGGCTGAATGTGACATCGGGAAACTCTCGGCGGAAGGACGCAATGATCGCCGGGAAATAGGTCTTGCCAAACTCGACCGGCGCCCCGATGCGTAAATGGCCGGAAGGAACCTCCCTGCCCTCGCTGATAGCGCGTACAGCATCTTCGAGGTTTTTGAAAAAAGGTTGCAGGATCGCGTACAGGCTGTCCGCCTCTGGCGTCGGCACCAGGCGCTTGTGCAGGCGCGTAAATAAATGGGCCTTCAGCTCTCCTTCCAACTTTTTGAGCTGCTGACTGACTGCAGACTGGGTGATATTCAAGTGACGGGCGGCATCGACGATGCTGTTGTTTGCATAGATGTAGTAAAACACCTTGAGGCGATTAAGGTCAGGAAACATTAGTCCTGCTACTCCTATGCTGTAGATAGTTTAATTTTACTAATAATCGATTCTACTGTATAAGTCAAATAACCATGAATTTAAGATAATTCCTGTAAAGGAGACCACTCATGGAAATTTTACTACAAGATAAAGAAGTTGCAGGGCTTGGCAAATTGCCGAAAGGCGTGGTCATCGAATGTCTGACCGGCCATTTGTGGATTACACGTGAGGGAGACAACAACGACCACATCCTGCACGTCGGCAACGAGTACACGGTCTCCGACAAAGGCCGGATCGTGGTGATGGCGCACTCCAACGCCAGCCTGAAGCTTAAGTGGCCTGAGGAAGTAATTTTCGGCGGGGCGCTGGTCCCGGTCCTGCATTGATCAGCAGATTGCCCGGAGACCACCAGAGCGGGGCTCGTTTGAAAAGGAAGTAAAGTAATCACTGAAGGGACAGGCTAGGCCTGTCCTTTTTTATTGGCGTCGCCAGCGAACCGGTTGATCGGTCGTGTAGCCAACAAACAGATCCAATTCATTCTTCCTGCAATAGCTTTTTACCTTACGTAGAAGTTCAACCTCTTGATCCTTGTAGGACGCCGGGTTGAACAGTAGAATCCAGACGCCATTAGCAAGAACATCAGGTTTCTGTTTTTTCACGTAAGAAGAAAATTGAATGGCAGACTGCAAAACCGGTTGTCTGGCCTCCGGCATCAGGTAATCGGCATAATCGACCCAAAACCCCCAGGGGCGACCCTCAACTCTTGCAACCCGTTCCGGCAACATCTGCATAGAGATCCCCTGTTCCCGTACCGGTTCACTCCACGCGACATTCGGCAAGACAAACAGAAGCAGTAAACCCAACAGAATATTTTTCATGGAAACCTCAATGACAAAACAAGTTCATCAACTTTTCGACAATCGACACAGAAACACGCGAAACGACACCGCTAATCTTCCAGTGCCAATCGCAGGCCCAACAGGACCATGACTGACCCCGTCGCTCCTCCAAAAATCTTATTAAAACCAGGCTTTTGCAACCAAACCCTCGCCCGGTTAACAGTCACAGAGAGGACGCATTGCCAGACCATGGCAATCAGAAAGTGACATCCGGCCAACAACAGGGACTGCAACAGTGCCGACCCCTCCGGGTTGATGAAATGCGGCAAAAAAGCCATATAGAAAATAACCGCCTTGGGATTAAGAACATTTGACAGAAGCCCCTCCCGTAAAGAGCGCTTCGCATCAAACGCGCCTCCCACGACAGCCATCGAGCAATCACAGAGCATGGATGTGCCGCCAAGGACACCGCGCCAGTTCGAGATACCCAACCACACCAGGTAGCCTGCACCGAGCAGTTTCAGAGCACTGAACAACCAGGCCGTTTGCAGCAGGATCACTGAGATCCCTACGGCCGAAATGGCTGCATGCACAAACAAACCGGAGCAGATCCCGAAGCTGGTAACAAACCCGTCCTGCCAACCGCCACGTGCAGCATTCCGAATGATCAGCATGGTATCCACGCCAGGCGTTATTGTCAGCAGCGTAATCGCCGCCAGGTAGGTCATCAAAAGATGAATTTCCATGATGTTATTGTCTCAAGTAAGCGTGGAATGGGTTCCCAATATCGCAAACGAGCACAGCATACTCAATTTAACGGAAAATGTGTATCCCCTCTTCACAGATTTATAGAGTCAATCACGCAACACTCCAAGTTTGTGGCTCAAAAAACCTGATTTTTCAAAATACGCTACACTAAATCTATATGATTGCGACCCAGAGATGGAGTGGGCTTATGTCAAATGCAACGAGTGAACGTTTTCTGCTGTGGGCGACCACCTTCGCCTATCTGCTGATTGCCCTGGAAGTGCTGTTCATGATCACCCCGTTTGCACTCTACTTTTACGGCGTGTACGGGCCTGTCCTCGAATGGCTCTCCCAACATTCCGCAACGGCCTGGACCACTGAGTTTTTCTTGCCGCATATGGTCTTCGTCGACATCCCCCTACTGAACGGCCTGGCCTACCTGCAGTCCATGTTCGTCATCGGCCTATTACTGTTCTTCCTGGCGGCGGCGCCCTTGTACTATGGCCGCCTGACGGGCAGGGGCGTGGTCTCATTCGGGCCCTATGCCCGACTGCGCCACCCGCAATACCTCGCCCTGGCAATCTCCGGGCTCGGCCTGCTGCTTTACTGGCCCCGTTTTATCGTCTTGATCTTCTACGTGACCATGCTGTTCGTCTACTACCTGCTGGCGCGCAACGAAGAGTGGCGCATGAAACGCGAGCAGCCGGGCAGTTACGAAAGCTACATGGCGTCCACCTGGATGTTCCTGCCGGGCGAGCCGGGCCGCACACTTTTCCGGGTTCTGTTTGGCTGGCTTAAACCAAAAGGTCTGGCCCTGTCTCTTTGCTATCTGGTTGTGATGGGGATAAGCATTGCTGCAGCTTTCGGCTTGCGCAGCTACAGCCTTGATCATTTACCGCAAACTCAGATTGGAGAATTACAGCTGATTTCTGTCTACCCGCGACCGGCAGAAGATCTTGCGGAGCTTCATGCCGCCGCAATAAGTTCGGCTGAAGTTCAACAGTTCATCGGTGAGCATCAGACCCACCTCGCCTACGTCATGCCGGCTGATTTCTTTTTGACCGGGCTGATTCTGCAGGAGGGACCACGCTATTCCGAACAGATGCTGAACCGCTACCCTCACCTGCGCGACGGCAAGGGACAGGCCCACAATGGCGGGCTGGTCAAGTTTTTCAGATTGGGATACAAGTTTTTCCAGACCATCGGCAGCACTCACCGGGTCTATGACTATGAGAGGGTGATTTTTGTCGAGACAATTTCCCTGGAAGGGCAACCGGCGGCAGTAGGAGAAGGTCTGCGTATCGGCACAACCCGTCTACCAGCGCTGGTGGTCGACATTGATTCTGATTCCGGTGAGGTGCTGTTTGTCAGCAAGGTCTCCGGCAACAACGCCTGGGGGCAATTGCCGATGCCGAATATCTGATCGGTCAAAAGACTATTCGATATAGTAGCCGGCGGCCCGCCACTGTTTGTCAACATCAAGCATCATCGTGATCGTCTCGACCGCTGAGACTTTCTGCTCGAACGTGCTAGTGAACAGGATCAGCACATACTCGCCGTCGGGCGCCCCCGGCAGGCTTCGGGCAAAATGACTGCCCTTCAACGTTCGCTCCTGAACCGCACCGAACGTTGGGCGGAAACGGCTAATTCCCTCAACCCAGTCCTCTTTCGGGATACGCTCGGCAAACAAGCTGGACGCCTGCTCCCAACTCTGTACATACTCACCCCGGTCGACCATGGAAAGAAAAACTTTAGCGGCTGCGACAGCCTCGGTTTCCTTGGCCGTCGGACCCTGTTCTGCGGCGCCAGCGACAGACAACACTGCAACCAGAAGGAGGCAAATCAGCAGAAGTATTTTATGGAACGAGAACATCATTGCGCGCATCGTGAGACTCCTCATCAAGGTCTTCCAACGTCAATCATTCCTGTTTACTTTAGCCTGTTTTCGAAATGGACTCAATCTTCATGCTGGATCGTGATGCAGCCCACAACAGATAAATCAAGAAATTCCGATAGAATCTAAAAAAGAAAAGGCCGGAAGTCCCCACTCCGGCCCTTTCTCCCCACTCCTCCCACGTCAAACCATTATTTCTCGATCGGATAATCCGCACCTTTCCAGGCAAAAATACCGCCCGGATAGCGATAAACATTCGTGTAACCAAGCTTCTTCGCCCAAGCCGCACCATTGTGACTACGGGTGCACTTGACGAAGCCACAGTAAATGACGATCGCCTTGTTTTTGTCGGAGCCGAGCAGCGTTTCGAAATCTTCAACCGACTTCCCGTCAGTCTCCTTCGCATCCCAAGTGCCCATTTCAGGGATCGGGAACAGGAATTGTTCGGCACCCGGCACGTGCATCTTCTTGTAGCTGGCTTCAAAAGGCATGGTGTCGACGATCACCATCTCTTTGCCTTCATCGATCCAGGCTTTCAGTTCATCCGTCTTCACCACGCCGTAGCCACCGCGCTGTACTTCACGCAACAGTTTCACGGCCGAGGTTTCCATCTTAACCTCTTTTTCGAACTTATTGTCAAAGCTCCAAGCAGGAGTTGAGATCATCAGGGTCACACACAGGACACCCATCAGAAGACCGCATTTTTTCAACATTCAAACCTCCCTTATTCTGTCCGGGCAGCTCACTGAACGAAACCAGGGTCGCGGCACCAGACGATTGAGATAACGCCACAGGTACAGGTACCCAATGGCAAGCATCAGTAAAAGGTCACGAAACAAGGCTCCGCGCAGATCATGAAAAGCATTCGCCTCCGGATCGTCCGGCCCGAAGCAGCCGCAGTCGATATCGAGACCGAGGACAATGCCATACGACAGAACAGCGACAAACAGCAGCATCATTAAACTGATCACGGTCAAAGCACCCCGCCGTTCCAGTAGCAGCCCAAGTGCGGCAATGACCTCCAAGCCGATCAATCCGAGTGCGGCGGGTGCGACCCAAAAATCCGGCAACAAACCGTAAGCTCCAACCGTCCCGGCAAAAACCTCAGGCTGCACCATCTTGGAGAGCCCCGACCAGAGAAAAATCCCCACTAGCAAGAGGCGCAACAGATGATAGGCTTGACGGGCCACCGGACCGACCAGCAAGCCCCTCTCGCTCCGAACATCCAGACACACAGCACGCATACTCACCAGATCCCGCGGCTCAACAGCAGCAATCCCAAAGCGACCGGCAGCAAACCAAACAACGCCCGCTTAGCAAACCTGGTCTTTTCCGTTGCGTCATTTGCACGATATGTCCGTTCCCGACTGACCGCAGCGTTCAGAGTGCGGCGTAGCTGTTTCTTCACCTTCAGTCGATTCAGATAAGTCATGGGTGCTTTTGCCCCCCTGACCTGGCCGGCAAACGCATCAGCCGGGGTAATGAGCAGATCGAGAAGATGACTTGCCGACGTATGTTCTGCAAACACCCGGGTACAGCTGGCACAGTAACTGATCAGGAGCTCTCCATTGGCGTCATCAAGACACTTAGCCGTCCAGGCCTGAGTCTTGTCGGGCGCCATACATGAGGCGCCGCCCCCTTGGCCACAACAGACCGTCTTATCTCGACTGTGTTTCGATTCCTTGACCTCGAGGCCCGTTTTTTCAATCAGTTCACGCACAGCCTCTTGGCTTGTCTGGTCAAAGCGGGCCACGCAGGGGTCATGAACAACCACTGTGCCGTCCAAGCTCTCGCCGTTCTGACGTTCTTGATTGTTCAAGACCTCGTAGACAGACCGGGTCGTCAGGCCTTGGCCATACTCCTTAAAGACGCTATGACAATTAGGGCAAGCAGTCAGGACATGTGTAACACCATGCTTGTGAAAAAATGAGGTCATCTCCCTGAACATGGTCTGAAAATAATCGTTGTTGCCCAGGTCGTGAGAGGGTTTGGTGCAGCAATCCAGGACAATCCCGACTGAGGGATTCACCGCCTGTAGAAGTTCGTAGGTCTTTAAGGTCGTATCAGGACGGGAACCCGTCAGAGAACAGCCGGGGAAAAACACTGTGTCGCAGCCCTCCGGCAGGCCGTACCAACTGTAGCGTTGCGACGTACCGATCTGCTCATAGCGGCGTAAGCCACGATGTTCCGGGAGATCATCAACACCACGTGCGACAGCCTCACGCCGCATCTCCAGAAACAGTGCTTGCGGGGCGATACCGCTGGGGCAGACCGCGGTACAGTGCGAACAAAGATTGCATTCATAGGGAAGCTGAAGAAAAAAACGATTATCCGGGTCAAAACTGTCGGCGATAGTTTTGGGGTCACCGTACTGCTTCAGGAAAGCACACTCGAACACGCAACGTTGGCAACGGGTACATTGATCCGAAACTTTCGTCAGAGACTCTACAAGTGCAGGGCGACAGTCGGCTTGATTAATGTGCTGAGGCAGAACAGTTTGCATAAGACCCTGTTGATGCGAAAAACGAGATCGGAGCGTCTCCGACAAAATGCCGCCCGAGTGGCGACATTTCCCGCATATCAATAGGGAATTTGACTTACAAAGTCAAATTGATAATTTTCATCAAACCAATCGAATCAATCGGAAATGTCAATACGCATAATAACCAAATCGAGCGTATCGGGAGAGATCGTTCCGACCTTGTGGATATAAAGAGTTTTCATCATCATTTTGCCCGCTGATTTAGAAAAGAAGGGCCAATCCATTAGATTGGCCCTTCTACGATTTATTATTAACGACAAAGTTGACAATCAGAAAGTAAATGTCAGAAGAGCTCCGGCGGAGATGTCGCTCTTGTACTTTGCTTCAAGTTCAAGAGAAACATTTCGAAATCTTAAAGCCACACCACCAAAAACCCCAACATCGTGTTCCTCATCGATATTCCCTTCGAAGGGAATCGGTCCATTTAAAGTAAGGTCTGACGTAGAGTGGTAGTAGACTGGACCCAAGTAAACCAACCCATTGGGTATCCTTGCATGTATTGGGAAAGCCACATCAACTTCCCAATTGTCCTCAAGTGTTACATCGTATGACTCGCCTTCGATTTGGATGCTGTCCTCGAAAGAATTCATATAAAGAGCCTGGAAGACACCACCCCACCCGAAAATTCGACCTTGCTTAAACTCTACTCTCATTCCGGCGGCATATAAAGGTTCGGCTCCGCCATCAAAGTCATCAAACTCGAGATTTGCGGCACCAAGTCGGCAGAAAACTTCATAATAGGGTGTGGCTATATCACCAAAAACCGCCCCGAAATGAGCATAAGCTCGTTGACTTTCAATATCAAACCCATCCCATTCGGCCTGATTAAAATTATAACCAATGCCAAAGTTCGGTGTTGAGATATTTTCTGGAAAGTTTCTGGCAGGGGTCCCCGGGCCAATATTCTGGGCATAAGAAATTCCCGAGAAAACCAGAACCCCGACCAAAGCTAAAAAAAATCTTTTCATATGAACCTCCCCCTTGAGAAGCATGTGCAAAACCGCTTAAATATACCTCGGCAGGCCATTTTGTCAAACTTTGTAAATCGAGGAAAGCCTTACTGACCTTTCACCAGCTATAGGGACATCTTCAAGTTATTCTTGCAATTTGAAAGAGCCGCCAAAAACACTTGACGGCTCTTTCATCCATTAATCTCTTTCTTTTCAATGTGCTTTTGCGTGGGTTGCGCGCATCACATGGTCGAGCTCTTCAATCTTGCCCAGCGCCTTGGTCATCATCGCCCAACCGTACCAGTAAGCGTAATCCGGGTTAAAGTGGAACTGTCCCTGGTAGGTCCGCATACGATGCTTCATGTACATCTCAAACAGGACCTGATCGATATGCGACATCCCGTCGATCTTGGCACCGTTGGTGCGCATAAAATAGAGGAAATCGGGGTATGCGAAGGCATAATCATCTGGCTTCGGAATGATCCCATCTTTATAAAGGGCGGCGACAATGCGAATTGCTTTGGCCATCAGCACATCAGCCTTCTGCATCATTTGGTCCCCCATCATGAACTGGAACCGGGCATAGGACTCGGAATGGCACTTCGTACAGTTAGCGACCATCTTCTCGCGCTCGCGGTCAAAGTCTTCCTTGGTCAGTCGCGCCAGATCAACAGCCTTGACAGCATCGAGGCGAGCTGTCGGCTCGCCGGTCTCGGGGTTCAAAACACCGAGGGCCATCAGGATCGTAATCTGGTCGGCCTTCCACTGCGGATCTTCCGGTAGAGGCAAACGCACGCCAAGGAAACCCCAGGCCGTATGGTTATTATGATCGCCATCGGTCATATGACACTCCTGGCAGGTCGGTGCCGGAGCACCTTCCGGCAGGTTGCCGTTATTTCTGGCCATCCAACGACTGCCGTGCTTGGAGCTGCTCCACATCTCCCACTGGGGGTGGTCGTACCCCATGTGACACTGCTGACAGGCACGTGGATCTTTGGCTTCCTTCTTGGAGAAACTGTGGCGGGTGTGGCATTCGTCGCAGGAGTTATTCTGATACCGATAACCCTTGGCCAGCTGCTCGGCCTTCTGCTCATCCGTTTTGATCCCCATGTTATGGCAACCGCCACAGCCGCGACCACCTTCCATCAGCTCGTCCGGCTCTACATGGGTAATTGGCATGGCGTTCAACGACGTCCAGCCATGATTATGCTTCCCTTTGGAGAACTGCGCAAACTGCTCCTCGTGACACTGCTCGCACACTCTCTCGTCGGGAAAGGCCGCCTTGGTGACATCTTCCTTGCTGTTGTGCTCTGAGCCATGACAATCGGAACAGCTGATCCCGTTTTCAGCATGGGCGCTGACCCGCCAGTCGGCTACCTGCCCCGGTGTTGACTCATCGTGGCAAACGACGCAGCTTTCATCCTCAGCCCAGGCAACCACGGTGACCAGCAACACCCCCAACAACAGACCTAGAACTCTGTTCATTACGCTCTCCTTGACTTTGGCAGAATGAGATATCTCAAGAGTGAAAAGTTTACCAGAAGAAAAGGGGAAATCTACTTGGTAGAGACTTTGCGGAGATGTCTTCGGCGAGAAGATGGGTTGATAGCTTGGGATGTGCTCCCCGGCACTGCTTGAGCTCTTGGTCTTTTTTGCTTTCTAACCGGGGTTGCGCCCCCGGACCACGCCATCCTTTCTTTGCTCGTGCAAAAGAAAGGACGCAAAGAAACACGCCCGGCAAGAGCGCCCGCCATAGCCTTCGGCGACGGCGGGTTTCTTCTCTACTGTGGATTAATTTGGCGATGGCAAAAACTCGGCTTCGCCTCAAACAGTTTGCCCTCGTTATCCAAATCAATCCACCTTCGTTCAGCGATCTTGACGGGGAAAGGTCAAAAACAGAAGCACGGATCCCCCTCACCCTGACCCTCTC
>JAQYVZ010000202.1 GCA_030145205.1 Desulfuromonadales bacterium
TGTTCGTGGCAATAGATGCACAGCAGTTTCCAATTGCTGCCGTCGGGCGGAATGTAGTCGTGGTTGAAGTCTTTGTGGTGCACTGTTATCTCGCGCTGCTTTTTGCCTTCAAATTCGCGGGTGCATCGGCCGCAGACGTGGGGGAAGAGCTTCAGAGCTTTTTCACGGTATCCGGCCTGGCGAGCATCTTCTTCTTTGCGCATCTCCGCGACGAGTTGATCATCTTTATTGGAATCAGAATTGTTCATGAAATCTCCTGTGGCGTATTATTTCGGATTTGAAAATCCCGTTAATTTATCAGTTAATGACGGGGGAGGGCAAGAGGGAGTTTCTTTTCCGGTTTTCCCTGCGGCTCTGCGCCCTATATACGTTAATCTCAGCCTCTGCTTTTCTTGATTTCGTAGGGGCACGGCATGCCGTGGCCTTAACGCTTTTGCCTGATCCGCGAAGATCTGATGTGGCTTGTCTCTGCGTTGATACCATTGTTAGCTTTAAACTGGAGTAATCGTTAAACCTTATCGTCAGACGGAAGACCGATAGGAGTGGAACTTGGATTTTGAATTTATACGTGAAAACGGCTCCGGCCAGGGCAAAGGCACGCCCGTTCCGGAAGAAATCAGGGGCTGGAACTGGGGCGCGTTCTTTCTTAACTGGATTTGGGGCATCGGCAACAACACCTTTATCGCCCTGCTCATGTTTGTCCCTCTCGTCGGCATGGTGATGCCGTTTGTCCTTGGAGCGAAAGGCAACACCTGGGCCTGGCAAAATCGAACCTGGAAGAGTGTCGAGCATTTCAAATCGACTCAGAAAAAATGGGCGATCACCGGTTTGCTGCTTATCGTTGTTGTGTTCCCGGCGCTCTCCTTTTTTATCACTGGCATCTTGAAATACAGCGACGCCTACACGCTCTCGCTGGAAGCGCTGCAAAACGATCCGCAGGTCATTGAACTCATCGGCGAGCCGGTTTCTCCCGGCTTGTTTGTCACCGGCAACATCCATACCGGCGGCGGGACGGGCAGGGCGGTTTTGAGTTACACAATAGACGGCCCCAAAGGTGAAGCCACCACTCATGTTTTTGCCGTCAAAGAAATTGAAGGTTGGCAATTGAAGCAGTTGGTTGTTTATTCAGAGGAACAGCAGAAACGAATCGATCTCATTACCCAGGACAAGCCGGAGGGGGAATTATTGGACTCCGGCAGTACCTTGTTTTAACAGGCTCCCGCAGCCGAGGAATCGCGATGAATCACAAAGTAACCCAAAGTCAGAATATTTCCAAAAACTGCATGGTCTGCGGCACCGAAAACCAGTTCGGGCTCAAGACCCGTTTCTACCAGACCACTGACAACGAAGTGATCGGCCTGTTTCAGCCGCGCGCAGAACACCAGAGCTATCCAGGGGTGACCCATGGCGGCATTTCAGCGGCCATACTCGACGAGACGATCGGGCGGGCGATCATGTCCTTTTACGACCAGAACACCTTCGGTGTGACTGCCGATCTGCAGGTCCGCTACAAGAAGCCGGTG
>JAQYVZ010000203.1 GCA_030145205.1 Desulfuromonadales bacterium
CCCGAACCTTTTAGGAGGTTTAGGAGGTTTAAACAATGTTCAAAGGAAAAGTCTTGCTTTTCTCTTTGCTGCTTGTCTTCGCAACCAGCGCCTTTGCGGGCGATGTGGACAACTGTCGCAGTGACTGGGGCGTAAGCTGCCCCACCATGAGGGTGTGCATCTGTCCGCAGGGCGATTTCGAGTTCATTCGCGACGGTTGTAAAACAGGCACCGACTACATCTGGGTTGATGTCAATGATGTCAGCGGTGGCGGCATATCCGGCGTTCCCTGGTCAGACTACTGGCTGCAGGCGTGTGATCCGGCCCAGGAGCTGTGCCTGTGCGCCAATCCGGTTGTAGCCGACTCGCTCACGAACAGCGCGGGCCGCACGACCATTTCCGGCCGTATCGCCGGCGGTGGCTGTATCGTCACGGGCGGTCTCTACCTTGCCGTGCAGGGTAAGGTCATCGTTACCTATCCGGCCTGTACCGCTGTGACGTGCCGCATTATCATCATCGTGAGCGTCGATCTTACAGCCGATTGCAAGGTCAACCTGTCCGATCTCGTAGTCTTCGGTCTCAGCTATAACAAGAACCTTGGAGAGCCTGGTTACGACACGTGCTGTGACTACAACGACGACGACAAGTGTAACCTGAGTGATTTCGCGTTCATGGGTGAGCACTATCTGCACGAGTGCTTCTAAAGGAGCACCGAATGCATAATCTTGTAATCCCTATTGGTTGACATCATAGGGGTGCTTACTGGGAGCCAGATTGTGAAGAGGATAATGCTTACAATGGTAATTGCTCTCCTGATACCGAGTATGATTGGTGCCACGGCGACGATGGGCGTCTACTTCGGGTATGCACCCGGGGCGATGGCCGTGAGCCCGGCACAATTCGTGTACTTTGATGCTTACTTGTATCTGCACCACGCGGATAAGTACGTGACAGCGGTCGAGTACTCACTGATCACACCGGATGATCCGAGCAATGCGTGGTTTTCGATCTCCGCGGTGTCGTATCCGGACAACAAGACGATCCACGTCGGCGACCCGTTCAGCGGTCACTCGATCGTTTACTGGCCGCCGCTCGATGGGTACATGCCCGGGTACAATCTGCTCTGTTCCTACACGTGCGTCACCTTCGAGCCGTGCTGGGACGGGGGCGGGGCGATGATCGATTACGAGATCGTAGTCGGACCTCATCCGGACAGTGGTTTTCTGCGTGGGACCTACGCACCGGACAACGATTTCTTCGACATAATCGGTCTGACCTCGAAGCTCTGCCCAGAGGAACCGGTCGCGGTCGAAGAGGAAAGCTGGGGTGCGGTCAAGTCGATGTATGGTTGAGGGAGAGTGGATTAGTAGTTTTGTGGCTGGGCGGTGAAACGCTCAGCCACGGGGCCACGAGTCGGAAGGGAGGTGGTGAGTAGAGAGCGAGAATCGTTACCACGTTTCTCAACACCACGAATCTTCCTTGTACGAGAATGGGCCTCGGAAAGGTTGAGTGGTAACGCAACGTTAAGGAGGAAAGAATGAA
>JAQYVZ010000027.1 GCA_030145205.1 Desulfuromonadales bacterium
GGGCTGTTTATTCTCCTCGGTTTTGGTGTTCTGGCAGGTTTCGGTGGCGGGTTCAGTTTTGCGGCAATGGCAAACGCGCCTTTGAGTCTAGGCTGGGAAAGCATTGCTTTTGTCCTTGCTTTCATCGGGTTTGGCATGAAGGCGGGCCTCGTTCCTTTGCATGTCTGGCTGCCCCAGGCTCACCCGGTCGCTCCGTCACATATCTCCGCACTCATGTCGGGCGTGATGCTGAAGGTGGCTGTGTATGGCTTTATCCGGTTCAGCTTTGGTCTGCTCGGCAATATTCATTGGCAGTGGGGCGTCCTGGTCCTGTTTGTTGGAAGTGCTTCGGCGATCTTAGGCGTACTCTATGCCTTGATGCAGCACGATCTCAAGCGGCTGCTGGCCTATCACAGTGTCGAAAACATCGGCATCATCTATATGGGGCTGGGCCTGTCTATGATTTTTGCCAGCAACGGGTTGCCCGGTCTGGCAGCTCTTGGCCTGGTCGCGGCCCTCTATCATTCGCTCAATCATGCCCTGTTCAAGAGTCTGCTGTTTCTGGGGGCCGGTGCCGTTCTGCAACAGAGCCAGGAACATGACTTGGGAAAGATGGGCGGATTGATCCGCGGCATGCCGATTACGGCAGCCTGTTTCCTGATCGGCTGCATCAGCATTTCAGCTTTGCCGCCTTTCAATGGTTTCGTGTCCGAGTGGTTGACCTTCC
Source organism: Desulfuromonadales bacterium (assembly GCA_030145205.1). Classification (GTDB taxonomy): domain Bacteria; phylum Desulfobacterota; class Desulfuromonadia; order Desulfuromonadales; family BM103; genus JAQYVZ01. The sequence continues at coordinate 707 of JAQYVZ010000027.1, forward strand.
AGGCGGCCCTGCAGGGGACGGCGCTGCAGAGCGGTATTCTCGGGTCTCTGATCCCCGTGGCAGCCGCTGTGCTGGCGCTTACTGGAGCTTTGGCTGCGGCGTGCTTCGTCAAGGTTTTCGGGGTGGCCTTCCTTGGTCAAGCACGAAGCCAACGGTCACTGGTCGCCAGGGAAACAGCTCCCGGGATGTTGGTCAGTCAGACGGGACTGGCGCTGCTATGCCTGTTGTTCGGGATTTTCCCTGTCTGGACCGTGGGTGTTATCAGCCATATCCCACTGAGTCTGTTCGGCGCCGGCTTGCCTGAGGCAACGGCAGGGGGGTGGCTCTGGTTGACTCCGGTTGGGCCGCAAACGGCCTCATATGGGGCACCGATGGTCCTGGTGGGAATCTGTCTCGCCTGGTTGTTGGTCTATCTGAGACTACACCCTCGCCGCCGCAAAACACCGATGAGAATCGGTGCGACCTGGGATTGTGGCTTTGGTCCTCTCAATCCACGGATGCAATATACGGCGACAGCCTTTTCTATGCCGATCCGGCGGGTGTTTCGGCCGGTCTGGCCCATTGAGGAACGGATTGAGCCAGAAACACCCAGCAATCCGGGCGGGGGATACCACCTCAAAGTCGGGGACTGGGCCTGGCAGAAAATTTACCTGGTCATCGGACGCATCCTTCTGGCCAGCGCGAAACGGGCGGCCCTGATCCAAGGCGGTAATATCCGGGTTTATCTGGCCTACTCCTTCTTTACGCTGCTTTTCCTGTTGTGGGTGATCGTATGAACGGCTGGGCTTTGGCAGTTATTCAGGCCGGGCTTCTCGCTTTCGGCGCGCCATTCCTTTCGGGGTGGGTCAAGTGGGTCAAGTGTAAGCTACAGTGTCGTCAAGGGCCTCCGCCCTGGCAGCCTTATCGTGACCTTTCAAAGCTGTTCCAAAAGGAAATTCTTCTTTCCGATCAGGCTTCGCCGGTGTTTCGGATGGCGCCCTACCTGGTTTTCAGCGTCACCGCTCTGGCAGGTTCCGTGATGCCCACGATTGCAGTCGGCCTGCCAACATCGGCGATCGCCGATGTGATTGTGCTGGTCGGTTTCTTTGCCCTGGCGCGGTTCTTTCTCGCTCTGGCTGGTATGGATGTCGGAACAGCTTTCGGTGGCATGGGCTCGTCCCGGGAGATGATGGTCTCTTCGCTGGCTGAGCCGGCTATGCTGATGGCTGTGTTCACTCTGGCAATGACTGTGTCGAGCACCAACCTGGCCAGCATGATCGTCAACCTGCTGGTCGGGCCTGTACAGCTTTACCCCTCGTTTATCTTTGCTGGCATGGGATTGTTGCTGGTCACCGTGGCCGAAACGGGCCGCATCCCGGTGGATAATCCGGCAACACATCTTGAACTGACCATGATTCACGAGGCGATGATCCTTGAATACACCGGTCGGCACCTGGCCCTGATGGAATGGGCGGCCATGCTCAAATTAATGATCTACGGGGTTCTGATTGCCAACTTGTTTATTCCGTGGGGTGTCGCCATCGCATTGACCCCGATGACGCTGGCTGTCGGATTGGCTGCGATTACCGGCAAACTTCTGCTGCTTGGTGTTGTCCTCGCTGTGGCGGAAACCGGCCTGGCCAAAATGCGGCTGTTCCGGGCTCCGCAATTTCTCGGCCTGGCCTTTATCCTGTGTCTGCTCGGCATGCTGAGCCACGTTATCCTGGAGGTGCGCTGAGATGCAGATGGCGGTTTTACCCCTTTCCGAACAGATGATTTTGACCCTGGCGGCCCTGATCCTGTTTACCTCTTTTTTGCTTCTGGCCCAGACACGTATCGTCACGTTGATTCATACCTTCGCCTGGCAGGGGGTATTGTTGTTCCTTGCAACGGTTCTGGTCGCGATCGTTTCAGGGAGACATCACTTGTTGATTTCGGCGGCCTTGACTCTGGTGCTCAAGGTGTTCTTCATCCCGTGGCAGCTACGCAGACTGGTTATTCGTCTGGATATTCGACGCGATGTCGAAACTGTCGGAAGCGCCTCGTTGATCATGATTGGGGCGGGGGCGTTGGTGCTGTTCAGCTACTATGTTGCCCTGCCGATCCGTGAACTGTCGCTGCATTCAACGCGCAATATGATCGCGATTTCACTGGCCGTCATCTTGATTGGCATGCTGATGATCATCACCCGGCGCAAGGCCGTTGCACAGGTTGTCGGTTTCATGTCGATGGAGAACGGGCTGCTGTTTGCCGCGGTCGTGGCCACCTATGGCATGCCGATGGTTGTTGAGCTGGGGGTGGCATTCGATGTCCTGGTCGCTGCGATTCTGTTCGGCATTTTCTTCTTCCAGATCCGTAGCGGGATCGGCTCTTTGAATGTCGATCATCTGAACCGCCTTAACGAGGTCGACTGATGAATGCTCTTTATCTGACCTTGTTGCTTCCCCTGTTTGGAACCTTATTGTTCGCACTGATCGGGCATCGGCGTTCGGCCGGTGCCATCAACCTCGTGATCAGCACGGCAACCTTTGCAACCTCCCTGCAGTTGGCCTTCAATATTTTCAATAAAGGGCCTTTGTTGTCCCCGGACAAGCTGTTTTACGTCGATGCGTTCAACGTCTATCTGATCCTGCTCAATGCGTTTGTCGGTATGACCACTGCGGTTTTTTCCGGCCCTTACATGGCGCATGAGCTGGAGATCGGCCGGGTCGATGACAAGCGCATGCGGCTCTACTATTCGATGTACCAGGGGTTTCTGTTGACCATGCTGGTGGCCTTGTCGACCAACAACCTCGGGCTGCTGTGGGTTGCTGTGGAAGGCGCCACCCTGGCGACTGTCCTGTTGGTCAGCCTCTACCGGACCCCGGAATCAATCGAAGCGGGCTGGAAATATTTTCTGCTTTGCGGGGTTGGTATCGCTCAGGCTCTGTTCGGTACGGTACTGATTTATTTTGCTGCGGAACGGATTCTTCCCGGTAGTGACGAATCTTTGTTATGGAGTGTCCTCCACCAGCATGCCGCGGAGTTGGAACCGGCAGTGCTGAGCCTGGCGTTTGTGTTCCTGTTGGTCGGTTACGGCACCAAGATCGGTCTGGCGCCTTTACATAACTGGCTGCCTGATGCACATTCGGAAGGCCCGACGCCGATGTCGGCGATCCTGTCCGGTCTGCTTCTCAATGTTGCGCTGTACGCCGTGGTCCGTTTCAAGATGCTGATTGACCCGGCTCTTGGCGATAACCTAGCTGGTAAAATGATGATGGGGTTCGGTCTGCTGTCCTTTACGCTGGCGGGCTTGCTGCTGCACCGTCAGCGTGACGTGAAGCGCATGTTCAGTTACTCCTCCATTGAGCATATGGGGCTGATGACCTTTGCGTTCGGGATCGGCGGTCCCCTGGCGACCTTTGGCGCCCTGTTGCACATGATTGTCCACTCCTTGACCAAGTCAGCGATCTTCATCACAGTCGGTCATGCCGCCCATGTCGCCGGAACCCAGTCGATTGAAAAAATTCGCGGTTTGATTCGGACCCAGCCTGTCGTTGGCTGGAGCTTTTTGATCGGCACCGTGGCGATTGCCGGTTTCCCGCCATTCGGGGTGTTCACCAGTGAATTTCTGCTGTTTACCGCAACGATTAAGAGTTGGCCATGGCTGGTCATCCCGCTTCTTTGCGGTCTGGGTGTCGCGTTTGCCGGCCTGTTCCGCCATGTTCAGCCCATGGTGTTCGGTGAACCTCCCGCAGGGCAGGTTGCTGTCAAGGCCAATATGTGGCCGGTCGTTTTACATCTGCTGCTGGTCCTCTGGCTCGGCCTCGCAATTCCCGGAGTTCTTGCCAACTGGATCGATCAGGCGACCGCCATGGTGGTCGGAAGGGGGCTGTTATGAGACGCAGACAGCCAGAACAGGTGACCGCCGGAAAAGTCGCTGAGTTTGTCACGCACCTGACCAGAACTGTTGTCACAACCGGACAGAAATCAACTGTGCCCGGGGTTCAGGTCTGCCTTGATGTTGCTGGTGAGGACTGGGGCAAGGCCGCTGAGATTGCCGCGGAGCACACCTTGCGTTGGTCGGCGGCTTGGGCAGAGCATTTGTCTCCCGATTTTCATGTGGTGTGTCTTTTGGCATGCAGCGATGGACACTGTCTTCTGCGGACCCGTTTGGCCGAGGGTCGTCCCGAGCTGCCATCGCAGATGCCAAGTTTCCCCGCAGCAAACAGGCCGGAGCGGCATATTCAGGATATGTTCGGCATCCGCTTTACCGGACATCCCGACCCGCGCCGCTGGACCCGGCATCAGGCCTGGTCAGCAAAGGAATTCCCCCTGCGTAAGGATTTTCCTCTGTCCGGTTCGCCGCAGCTCAAAACACCGCCTGATTGCGATTACCCTTTTGTGCCGGTGAGCGGCGAAGGTATCTACGAAATACCGGTGGGCCCGGTCCATGCCGGGATTATTGAGCCGGGGCACTTCAGATTCCAGGCGGATGGTGAGGATGTGTTGCGCCTGGAAGAGCACCTTGGCTACGTGCACCGTGGTGTCGAAAAGCTGGCCGAAGGACGTGACTTGGCTGGGTTGGCCCGGTTGGCCGGGAGGCTGTCCGGCGACAGTACCGTGGCACATGGCTGGGCCGCCTGTCAGGCGGCTGAGCGGGCCTTGGGAGTCGAGCCGTCGCCACGGGCGCTGGCGTTGCGGGCGATCTTGTGCGAACGTGAAAGGATCGCCAACCATCTGGGCGATATCGGTGCCATCTGCAACGACGTTGGTTTCACCTTTGCCTTGGTTCAGTGCAGTCGACTGCGTGAACTCTGGCAACGGAACAATGCCGCCATTTTTGGACACCGTCTACTGATGGATCGGGTCGTTTCCGGTGGGGTCAATTGTGATATCAGCCCGGAACATTTGCCGGAGCTGTTCGCGGAAATCAACGAGCTTCGGGTCCGGGTTGAAGAGCTGATGCCGATGCTGCTCGAATATCCTTCCCTACAGGACCGTTTGCGCACGACCGGCATTTTGTCCGTTGAGCTGGCACAGCAACTGGGGACTCTCGGGTACGTTGGTCGCGCCAGTAATCACCAGGATGATTTGCGGCGCGATGCGCCCTACGCACCCTACGACCAGCTGGTTGTTAATGTTCCGGCCTACCTTGAAGGGGATGTCGCTAAGCGGACGCGCGTGCGAGGCGATGAAGTCCTGGTGTCTCTCGAATTACTTGAACAGCTCTTGAAAAGCCTGCCCGAAGGGCCCCTGCAGATTGATTGTGGTCCCTTTGCGCGTTGTTGTGAAGGACTTGGCCTGGTCGAGGGATGGCGGGGAGAAACCGTGGCGTACGTACGTCTCGACGAAACGGGTCGGGTTATGCGTTATTTCCCACGTGATCCAAGTTGGCTTAATTGGCCGGCATTGGAACGACTGATTCTCGGCAATATCGTGCCAGATTTTCCCGTGTGCAATAAATCTGTGAATGGCTCTTACGCCGGGCACGACCTGTAAATTTTTGGATCAAGGACACCTTTGCCATGTTTCGCATCTTCAATCGAATTCGCAGTACAGGTCGCCTGACAGAGCCGCTTCCAAGCCCTGACCAGACGGTCGCCGAACTTGGCTCTGCCTGTCAGGCAGAAATTGCTGCCCGGTTTAGCGGCAGTCTTGCCATTCGCATGGTCGATGCCGGATCGTGTAATGGCTGTGAACTGGAAATGCATGCTGTTAATAACAGTTATTACGATATTGAGCGGTTTGGTATCCACTTTGTGGCTTCGCCGCGGCACGCTGACTTGTTGCTGGTGACCGGGGTTGTGTCGCGCAACATGCAAGCTGCGCTTCAGAGGACTTACGATGCGACGCCATCCCCGAAGTTGGTCGTCGCTATGGGGGATTGTGCTGCCTGTGGTGGTGAATTCGGTGAGAGCTATGCCAGCTGCGGCGCTGTCGCCAATGTCATCCCGGTGGATGCTGTGATCCCGGGTTGCCCGCCAACCCCGCTGCAGCTTATGCAGGGTTTACTTGAATTATTGCATGACTTGCCGGGGCAATGAATCCCGTTTGCACCTTCTTTCATGAAAAAAGTGCGCTCGTTATGACAAAAAATGACAGGTAGACAGGATGGTACAGGATGTTTTTTTGCGAGACCCTCTATAAATCAGGAGGTTAGGTTGGGGCATCGACTGGCATAAAACCTGAATAAGAAGTTCTTATTGGTTTGTTCACCAGGTTGACCAGTTCAGGAGCCCACTGATGATCAAGTTGTCCTGCCCTGCTTGCGGTTTCAGCAAGGAGATCCCCGCTGACCGGATTCCGCCGGGGAAAAAGCGGGTCGCCTGTCCGAAATGTCGAGAGACCTTTCCTTTGCCGTCGGCTGCTCCGCCGGAGACTCCGGTCGCGGCCGAGCCAGAACCGACACCGCAACCTGCCGAGGAGCAATCTCCCGTTGAGCAACAGTTCCCTGCCGATGACGACCAGCTGACAATTGTCTGCCCGCATTGCAGCGTGCGTCGCAACCTTCCTCGCGATAAAGTGCCGTCGCGTACCGTGCAGGTGACTTGCCCGCAATGTAGCAAGAAGTTCACCTTTCATGGCGACCAGTTGCAGCACGATGAAACTTTGGTTCGTCCAGAACAACACCCGACCCTGGCACCATCGCTCTTGCCCACCCCTGTTCTTGAGCCACTCCGTCGCAAGACCCTCTCTGGAGTGGCCGAGTTGTTCGACAAGAGTTGGCAGACTTTTGTGCGGCGGATTCTTTGCCTGATCGGAATAGGCCTGCTGGTTCTTTGTCTGGCCGGTCTCGGCCTCTGGGGTCTGACGGCGCTTGGTCAGTATGCTGCTCGATTGAGTGAAGGTAGCATGTTGGTTCATTACGTGCGGGTCGCACTCATGGGGGCCTATGCTTTTATTATGATGACCTGGGCCGGCGCTGCGTCGATTTACGCTCTTGTCGACGAGGACCTTGGAATCTTGCAGTCCCTTGGTTGCGGGTTGCAGCGTTTGGGCTCATTCCTGTGGGTTTACTTGCTGGTCTCGTTCATGATTGCCGGCGGATCGTTGCTTTGTGTTGTCCCCGGCTTGCTGTTTGCCTTTTGGTTCCTGTTCGCGCCGTTCATTCTGGCGCGCGAAGACTTGCGTGGGATGGAGGCTCTGCTCAAGAGCAAAGCCTATCTTGAAGGTTTTGGCTGGGCGGTATTGGGCCGGGTTCTGTTGGCTGGGCTGGTGGTTGCCATTGCTACGGCAATCCTCTCCTTGATCCCGTTTCTTGGTGTGTTTCTCAGCAACGTTTTCGGGTTGTTCACGATGGTTTGTTACGTGGAAATATTCAAGGAACTGATCGAGATCAAGGGCGATATTTCATTTGATTGCTCACGCAACGCCAAACTGCGCTGGCCATTGGTCGCTGCCAGTGGCTTTGCCTTGGGACTTGTGATCGTTTTTGCGGCAGGATTGATCGGGTAGGGTTCATGCGTTACCCGGCTTAGAGATAGGTTCTCCCTCCCATGTAGGTCTTTGTAAAAAACGTGTTGGACATCTTCTCGATCCGGACATCCTTGCCGGTGCGCGGCGCATGAATAAAATTGCCGCCGCCGATATACATGCCGACATGGGTGATTCGTTTGCCCCCCTTGGTAGCAAAAAAGACCAGGTCGCCCGGTTGCAGCTTCGCCTTGGGAACCCACCGGCCGGCCTTGAACTGGTTGCGCGAGACCCGTGGCAGATTGAGGCCGTTGAGGCGGTAGCAGACCATGGTCAGGCCGCTACAGTCGAAGCCGTTCTCCGCCGTGGTGCCGCCCCAGCGGTAGGGGATGCCGATAAAGCGGCGGGCGGTTTTTACCAGCTCGGTACGGATGTTCCCCTTGCCGGTTTTCTTAATGCGCGCGGCCGCGTAATCTTCCGGGTAGACAATGAAGAAATTACCGATCAGCCCCTGGCCTTGCAGTTTTTCTGCCTCTGCCCGGGCTGGTTTATAGGTCGTATGATTGCCGAAACGCACTTTGTACAAACCGGACTCATGCCGGAAATAGTAGGCATCGATGCCGCGTTGCTTGAGCAGGGCTTCGAGCCGGACCGCGTTGTCCAGGTTGGCAAAAGCGCCCACCTGAATGGAGTAGCCCATCTTTTGCAAAGGCGCCGCGGCAGGAGGCGGCGTTTCAGTGGGAAGCAGGACGGAGACAGGATCAGCCGGCGGCGTCGCCTGTGGCCTGGGCCGATAGTCGGGCGCAGAGCAACTGGAGAGCGTCAGGATGACGAGCAGACAGAGCAGAGCATTTATTGTAATCGTCAGGCCGCGGTTTGACATGCGCGTGAGGATAACATAAGCGGACCCTGAAAGGAATCGGCTGATGACCCCGGCTTTTGTCCTTGTTCTACAGGACCGGTCTTGTATAAAATCAAGTTTTTCGGGCAGGACCTGCCGAACAGGTGCTGAGCAGAGGTGTTTGAATGAAAAGCCATTCAGGGCTGGAAGAGGTTTTTCGGCAGACAGGGTTTGCCGATTTCAAATGGATTAACGCCGACCAGATTGTGGTGGCCCAGTGGGTGCGGTTCAAATGCACCTTCGGCTGCTCTTCCTACGGCAGGAATGCATCCTGTCCGCCCAATGTCCCCGAGGTGGCCGTGTGCCGGGAGTTCTTCGGGGGTTATCGCACCGCCGTACTGTTCCGCATTCATGAACAGCTCGATGATCCGGAGAGCCGCGGCCAATGGTCGGCCAAGGTTAACAGCAGGTTACTGGAGGTCGAACGCAGCGTCTTTCTGGCCGGTTACCATAAAGCGTTCCAGACCTTTATGGATGAATGCCAGTTGTGCAAAGAGTGTACTGCGGAACGAACGACCTGTCTCCGCCCGAGCGAGTCACGGCCAGGTCCGGAATCCCTGGGGGTCGATGTGTTCGCCACGGTGCGTAGCGCCGGGTACCCGATCGAGGTCCTGACCGATTCGTTGCAGGCAATGAACCGTTATGCCATCCTGTTAGTCGAGTGAGACTGTTATGAATGACTTTGAAGCCAGCTTGCCGCTCGGCAAGCAGACGCCTTATAAAGCGGAGTATGATCCTGCTCTGCTTTGTCCCTTCCCCCGGCAGTTGAAACGGGATGAGATCGGTGTCACCGGAGACCTGCCGTTTTACGGAGTTGATCTCTGGAACGCGTATGAGCTCTCCTGGTTGACCCCGCTCGGCAAGCCGGTCGTGGCCATGGGGGAGTTCCGTTTCCCCTGTACCTCTCCCAATCTGATTGAATCCAAATCATTCAAGCTCTACCTGAATTCCTTTAACCAGACCCATTGTCCTGACCCTGAGGCGGCGGCGACGTTGATGAAGCAGGATCTGAGCGCAGCGGCTGGCACGTCCGTTGAGGTGAGTTTGCTGGAGGCTGGACAGTTTGAGCAGTTGCAATTCGGACAGTTGCCGGGACGCTGCATTGATGAGCAGGACCTGGAGATTGACCGCTACGATCTGGACGCTGGTGTACTGAAGGGGGCGGCCGACGGCAACCGAACGGTTGATGAAACCCTGCACAGTCACCTGTTGAAAAGCAATTGCCTGGTGACCAGCCAGCCGGACTGGGGCAGCCTGATGATCCGCTACCGCGGCCCGAAGATTGACGAGGCGGCGCTGTTACGCTACCTGATCTCGTTCCGCCAGCACAATGAGTTTCATGAACAATGCGTCGAGCGAATCTTTGTTGACCTGCAGCGCTATTGCCAACCGGAGCAACTGACCGTATATGCCCGCTACACCCGGCGCGGCGGGCTGGACATCAACCCGTTCCGCAGCAACTTCGAAACGGAGATCGAAAATATCCGCCTCGCAAGACAGTAAGGGGACTGTCCCGGCAGTTAACGGGGCTGTCCCCGACTCGAAACACGAGAGGACCCTATGCCAAAAACCATCCTGATCACCGGCGCCACTGCCGGCTTCGGTGAAGCCTGTGCCCGCCGGTTTGCCGCCGAAGGCTGGCAGTTGATCCTGACCGGTCGTCGTGCCGAACGTCTCGAGGCACTCCAGGCAGAGCTGGGGGAGGCCGTTCGCCAGGTGATCGCCCTCGATGTGCGCGACCGTGAGGCCGTTCATGCGCAGCTCGCTGGATTGTCGGACATCGATGTGTTGCTGAACAACGCCGGCCTGGCGCTTGGCCTTGAGCCGGCCTGGGAGGTCGACCTCGATGACTGGGAGACCATGGTGGACACCAACGTCAAGGGGGTGATGTACTGCACCCGCGCGATCCTGCCCGGCATGGTCGAACGCAACTGTGGCCATGTGATCAACATCGGCTCCACGGCCGGCAGCTGGCCTTATCCGGGCGGCAACGTCTACGGTGGGACCAAAGCGTTTGTGCAGCAGTTCAGCCGCAATCTGCGCACCGACCTGCTTGGCACCCGGGTGCGGGTGACCGAAATCGATCCGGGCATGGCCGAGAGCGAGTTCTCCCAGGTGCGTTTCAAGGGAGATGACGAGTCTGCAGCCAAGGTTTATGCGGGAGCCGAGGCCTTGAGTCCGGCGGATATTGCCGAGGCCGTCTTTTTCGTCGCCAACTTGCCCGGTCATGTCAATGTCAACGCCATGGAACTGATGTGTATCGATCAGGCCTGGGGCCCTCTGGCGGTCCATCGAAAGGAAGGATAAAATGGAAACGGTTAAAACAGCTAGCTTTGAATACCTGATTGATCTGGCAAAAGAAAATCCGGAGGGCGGCTACACTTTTGTTCTCGACGGCGAAAGTTACCAGCTCAAGGACGTACTGGAAATATCTAAAATTGCTTCGGATCACGGTTATATAGTAATCTACTAAACTCACAAGGCACCCTGCGCTTCGGTGCGGGATGTAGATCGATAACTTACAGATTGAGAGGGGTTGCTATGGACAACAAGATCTTGCTGGTTATTCTGGCTATTCTGCTGCCGCCGTTGGGGGTGTTCCTGAAGAGCGGGGCGGGCAAAGACCTGGTGATCAATATCATCCTGTGTCTCTTCTTCTACCTGCCGGGTGTGATCCACGCTGTCTGGGTGGTGACGAAATAGTTTTACAAAAAAAGGGCAGCCGGTTGGCTGCCCTTTTTGATTGAAAGAGAGGGATTACTCTTTCAGCTTGATTTTCAGTTGTTGTTCATTGACCTTGATCTCATCAACCCCGTCGGAAAACGCTTTCCAAAAGCCCTCTTTCCCGCCGAACTCACGGACCAGATCGACATTCTTGATATTGCCGAGCCAGGCATTCGGCAGTGGCACACCCCAGACGCTGATGCCTCTTAAGGCAACAACCGGTCGGCTGTCAGCATAAGCCAGTTCCAGTCCCGCCGTCACTTTCAAGGTTTTGCCGCCGAACAGCGGGAAGTCCTCGTCCAACGGAATCAGCAATTTGGCGCTGGCCAGGTCGTCTGACAGGTCAATGGCCAGGTGGGTGGCCAGGTCGGTGTTCCTGGCCAGCAGGGCGTTGAGTTCCCGTTCCGTCAAGACGATCTCACGGCTGGCGCCCTCTTCCGAGTAACGTTCCGGTACTAACCGGCCATTCTGAACCTCCGGAGCGCGGTCTTTATGCAGGGTTCGCGTGCGGCGCAGCGGGTCGAGACGATCGAGTTTCTCATCGAGAGCCTGCTCCTCACCGGAACTGAGGGTTACCGGCCGGAACTCGTTCGGAAACAGGTAAGTCTTGATCACCAGGACTGCGACCAGGGTCGAGATCAGGCTGGCAATCACGACGATGCCAAGAATTTTGAGCCAATTGCTACTGCCCGGTTTGACCGGTGGCTGTGGGTCTGGTGTCGTTGGCAGCTGGTTTTCCATGAGGGGTCCTTCCACGCAACGGTTTTATGGACATGTTATCGGCTGAAATTAAATTCTAGCAGATTCAGCGAATTGGGGCACGGTTTTCATTGAGACAAAATGGCATCACGGAGAGCATTCCTTTTCTGAGAATGGTTGATTTTTCCTGGGTACCCGATAGCCTTAAACTATCGTAAGGCAAATGGAGAGTGCGATAGGAGGTTCCCATGAGAAAGCTGGAATGGCTCTGTTGTCTGGTGTTGACACTGTTTCTCTTTGTCAGTGCACTGCCACCGACAATCTGTCTGGCCCAACCTGAAGATGAAGAGGAAGAACCGGTCCAGGCTCGGCCCAACCCGATGCTGCGGCCGAGTCCGGTTGAGCAAACTGTACGAACGCCGGCGGCAGAAAGTTCTTTATTGCTGCGTGATGGCCGGCAGTTGCAGGAGGGTACCTTTGCAGGTCGCCAGGTCTGGTTCCTGGTCGGGCCGACAGGAGAGCGCAGTCTGGCGAACGGCACCTTCACCTTGCAGAGCGGGACACCGGTGACGCTCCAGGGAGGGGCGATGAGTCCTGCGCAGATGAAAAGTTTGCCGCGGATGAAATGAGCAGGCCCAGGTCTGTTCTTGGAGGGCTGTTGGCGGGGTTGCCTTTGGTCCTGCTGGCTGTTTTGATGCAAACGGGTTTTGTGGCGGCTGAAACCGTTTCAGAGGAACCGCTGCTTGATACTCCTCTTCGGGAGGATGGCCACGTTCGTTTCCTGTCGAGTACCGGTCAAGAGTTGGTACAGGTCACCGTTGAAATCGTTGAGGACAAAGACGAACGACAAAAAGGACTGATGTTCCGTCGCGGGCTGCCTCCAGATGCTGGCATGTTGTTCGTCTATGAACAAGAGCGACTACGCTCCTTCTGGATGAAGAACACCTATATTCCTCTCGATATGATTTTTGTAAACCGAACCGGCGAGATTGTCAGTGTTGTTGCCCGGACGCAGCCCCTGTCGCTCCGTTCTTGTCGATCATCGGCGCCGGCTCGGTATGTTGTCGAAGTCAATGCCGGTTTTTGTGAAGACCACGGCATTGTCATTGGCGGAACGATCCGGATAAAGAAAGGTTAGTTGTTCTGGAGATCTCTGGAATCATTGCCATTCAACGGGAAATACCAGAAAAAAGCTCAAATAATAATCTGGGCTTGCTTGACATCAGTACCGGTTATGATTTAATACTTCCCTATATTCAATGATTTAAATGATTCTTCCCGGTGAAGCAATGTGTATTCTGATCGGTTTCTGTCGCCTCCGCAGAATATCCCCGGGAGATTAGATTTTATGTGCGGGAGAGGGCGGATGCTTATAGGTACGCCTCCCAGTTTTTCTAACTTTTCATTACAACCATAATTTCGGAAGCATGAAGTCTCCCGGTCGTATGGGGTGGTGTCGCTTCCAGTCATGCATCAGTAACTTGTGGGAGGAGGCGCTATGTCGGGAGAGTTGTCTCGAAATTGGGGTCGGGTTGTTGTGCTGTTTGTCGGTGGCCTGATTCTGTCGGGCCTTGTTGCGGGAACAGTCAGTGCTGCGGGCATTGCCTTTGTCTCGCCGGGGGAGGGCGTTGAAGCCACGACCAGCAAGCCCCCGGTTGCCTGTGACGTGGGCGTGCCCGTCTCGAATCAGAATCTGCTGGTCATGCTCGACGGCATTGATGTCACCGGCGCTCTCGATTTCACCTCGACCGGCTTTTCCTATAAGCCGATCCAGCCGCTGCCCAACGGGCCGCACCAGCTCTACCTGGTGATTTATGCTGCCGATGGTAGTGCCGCAGAACAGATTTTTTCCTTCAGCACATTAACCAAGATTTCCAGTAATACACAGATTTCGGCTGTCTACGAGCAGGTGCTGGACAAGTCGGATCACCTGCACCAGGTGCCGCATCGCAATGTTGCGGCCAACCTCGGCAATACCACGACCTTCACGCAGGGCAACTGGCAGATGGGGATGACGACCAACCTGCGCTGGCTCGATCGGAGTACGTCGATCTACGCCCCGGAAAAGAAGGGGATGGACCTAGTCAATTACCTGATCAGCGGTCAATATCAGAAGGATGACCTGACCTTGCAGATCAATGCCGGCGACCTGCAGATCCAAGAAACCCAGAATACCGTGATGGGCCTGGCGCGCCGCGGTGTGCAGACTCGCTTCAACTACAAGGGGTTATCGCTGGATGGTTTTGTGGTGGACAGTGAGCAGCTGTTTGGCATTCAGGAGGGTAGCGGCCTGGAGTTTGACTCCTCCAAAAATATCAAGGGTGTCTCCGGCGGCTTCAGCCTGCTGGATAACTCTCTGAAGCTAAGGGCGATTTACGTGACCGGCGTCGAGGAGAGCAACTCCTTCGGCATCTATGATGCGGACAGTGGCGAACGGGAAGGCGATGTTCTCGGTTTCCTGCTGCAGTACCAACTGCTCGACGGCAAGCTGAATCTTGAAGGCGAATATGATCGGTCCGATTTTGATGGAAATACGGCGGACGAATTTTCAGGCGAAAAAGACAAGGCCTGGACCCTGCGTGCCAACGGCTACGCAGGCAGCTATTCTTACCAGGCTGTTTACGAGTATACCGGGCCGGATTACGAGGTGATCGGCAACCCGGGGCTGCAGCGCGACCGGGAAGGCTTTACCCTGATGGGCGGCGTTCAGAAGACCAACCATGCCCTCAACGTGAGTGCCTCCCGCTATGAGGACAACGTCGAAGAGGATAGCCGTTTGCCGCAGATGGAGACCTCGACTCTTTCGGCTGATTACTCCTTCAACCGTTTCCCGACCCTGCCGATGGGACTCAGTTTCCAGAAGACCATCATGGATAGCACCATGGTGCCGGAGGGCGGGTTGTCGTACCGTATCGATACCAGCATGTACGGCGCCCGCGTCAACTATCTCAAGGGCCCATGGAACTTCGGCTTCAATGCCAACTACTCGCTGCAAGACGATAAGACCGAAAGCGATTACGACACCACTAACCAGACCTACAGCTTTATCCCGACCTACTACGCGGAGACCTTGTCGTTTTCCCCCAACTTGATGTTCAATCGGTCCACTGATGAAACCACCGATGTGGACACGGATACCTTGACGGCGACTCTCGATCTGCGCGGCAATTTGCTGAACGGCGTGGTTTCCTACGAGTTGGCCGGAACCTTCAACCGGATGGAAACCAGCAACGACACCATGGAGATGGATATGTACAGCGCCAATGCGCAGGTTGCTTATCACTTCCTGCAGGAATGGGCCGGGTTTCTGAACCCTTCGGTGGGGATCCGTGGATTGTACAACCGGACCGACGATAAGGTGTCTGACCGGGACGATGATGAATTTGCCCTGTTCCTGGTGCTTTCTTCCAGCATGGGCTTTGCATTTTAAGGAGAACTGGCAATGAAACGAATTCTTTCAATATTAGGGCTGTTTCTGGTCTTGTTGTCGGTGAGCTCTGTTGCCAAAGCAGAGATTGAAGGCTTTACTGTTCTTCCCAGCCCGGCGACTGCTGGCCAGCTTGTAACGGCGACCGTAACGGTAGATGGTGCCCTTACACCCAGCACAGTCTCAGTCGATTTTGGTGATGGCAGCGCGCCGAGCATTCTGGCCTTTGCTGCCGTTACTACTGACCAGATTCGGACAGCGACCCACATTTACACGTCGCCTCCTGCGTTTGCCGCCAGCTACTTGGTTCAGGCGACGCCCGATACCAGCCTCGGAGGATCCATGTGGGAAGCCACACTCGTCGTCAATTGCCCGACGCAGGTGATTACCACGGCGGCGTTGCCGCCCGCAACGGTTGGGCAGTTTTACAGTGCTCAGCTGCTTTCCAGCGGTGGTGTCTTCCCCGTGTCCTGGAGCGTGGGTGCGGATGGAGACCCCCTTCCGACAGGGCTGACCTTGTCGCCGACGGGCCTGATCAGCGGGACTCCGACGCAGGCAATTAGCGCGAATGTTTCCTTTGAAGTGACTGACAGCTGCGGGCCGACAACGACGGTCAAACTCCTGGCTTTATCTGTCTCCTGTCCGGCGTTGAATGTCGCGACATCAGCGTTGCCTGCCGGCATCGTCGGTCAGCCCTACAGCGCCCAATTGCTGTCAAGCGGCGGGGTTGCCCCCGTGACCTGGGCGCTTGAGGATGGTGCAGGTTTTCTTCCCAATGGATTAATGATTACCCCGACCGGTTTGATTATGGGAACCCCCACAACCTATGGGCTCTCTGTTTTCGCGGTCAACGCTGAGGACAGCTGCAACCCTGTCGCTCAGATTGAGGAAAAAGATCTCTCAATAAATATCGACACACCCGTGACGACAGAATTGACCATTACCCGAATGCAACTTTCGTTCGACAATGGTCGGGCGGAAACCACGGTCAGCCGTAACCAGCCGGGTCTGCGTGTCGTGGCCGATCTGCGGTTTGATGGCTCCGGGCTATTGAGAGGCTACTGGGAAGTCGACGGACGTTTCTTGGCACCGGTCAACCAGCACCTGATCTATGGCAAGAGCATCCGGCTGACCTCGCCGGCAGTACCTTTCCTGCCGACCTTTGTCGAAGGGACGCATCGGGTGCGGCTGGTGATCACCGATCCCGAGAATGAGATCCCCTTCCCGGCGGCGCTCTATTACGTGACGGCAGAAGAAGCGACGGCTGATCTCGCCCCGCTGCGCACCGCCGAGCCGCGCAACCACGCCGAGCTGCCGTTTGCGCCGGTGACGTTCAACTGGGAAACGGCTGGGAGTGCGACCACCTACCTGGTGGAGTTCTTCATTATTGACAGTGAAAAGCCGATCGCAGCCGCATTCACCAAGGGGACAGCCTACGACCTGCCTGAGACGATCCTCACCGACAGTTTTTCTGCCGGCAAGGCGTATCGCTGGTGGGTGAAGAGCTTTGATGCAGACGGCAACCTGATGGGGGTCAGTGAACTCTCTCATTTTGTATTCGAATAATTGACACGATTTTGTGATTAAGGAGGCGGGATGATGAATTGGGGAAGAGGGATAACTCTGTTCATAATGATGATCGGTGTCTGTTCGGTTGCCTTCGCGGCGCCGCTGCAGCTCAAGCCGGTCAGTCCGATCAGTTCGGTAAAGCCAGCTACGCCAACAGCTTTGCAGCCCGTTATGAAAACGGTTGTGCCGGTGGTTGCCAAGACCGGTGTGTCGGCAGTTAATCCGCGCGTTTTGAAGTTGCAATCTGGAGATCCGGCCAAGCAGGTCTCTCTGGCCGGCAGCGCGCTTGACAAGGCGACCAGCGCCCAACTGCTGCAGAACAACCGGCCAGCCACCGGTATGAACGTACAATTGCTCGGCGGTTCACCAGGGATGCGGCCGGTGCGGATCAGCGCGACATCGAGTGCCGCGGCTGGCAACTACTCCTTACGCCTGGTGGCCGGAATGACGCGTATCGATGTGCCGCTTACCACGTTCAGCGTGTTGGTGGCCAAGGCTGTTCAAACTCTGGCTCCTGCGGCAAGGCTCGCCAGCAGTACTCCCGCAGTCGCAAAGCTCGCCGGTAGCGCTCCTGCAGTGGCACAGCCGACCATGGCTGTTCAGCCGACCAACCCGATGACTGTCAAGCCGGTGGCGCCGATTCGCTCTGTCAAAACGATGCCCATAAAGCCGGTAGCACCGAAAGTTCCAACAGTCCAAAACGGTAACCTGGCGAATGCGGCGGGTTCGGCGCTCAACCCGATGTTAATGAACAAGTCATTGATGCAGGTAACGCGTCCGGCAGCTGGCTACGTCTCATGCAAGGGCAAGACCCAGCCGATTCAGTGGAGCCGGGATACGAGCGATCTCGGTCCGGTTAAAATTACCCTGAGGGCCTACAACCAGGACGTCAAGGTGATTGCCAACAGCACGACCGATATAGGGCAGTACGACTGGCTGATTCCGGACGATCCGGCTCTGGGGAGCCCCAACTACACGATCCGGGTGCAGAAGGTGGCCGACAGCACCAAGTTTGGTGACAGTGGTCAGTTCAATATTTCAGTGTGTGATGTGACCCAGGCGGGTGTGCTGCCGCAGGGTGAGCAGGCGACATTGGGAGGCGGGACTCCTGTCATCCCGACTGGGGGTGGTTTCTCCGCACCAGGAGTGAACCCTCAGCCATTAACCCTTGGAAGCGTCAAACTTCTGGAGCCTCCAAGCAAGGGCCTGGCAAAATATGTTGTTGATGCAATCACATATGCAAGCCATGGTCTCACAACAAAGAGCCCCGATTCTTTGAAGGTTGGAACTCCCATAACACTTGTCGCAGAATGCCCGACCGGTAGTTCCCTGCGAAAACTGGATCTTTTCACGCTTGGAGGTTTAGCTGCCTCCGAACAGTGGACCGGCAACACTCAAAAAGCACAAAAAATGTTTCATGATTTTGAGCTGGCGTCTGCTACGGCGATAAAATCGTTTCATTGTACAGACCCGGATGTACTTCACTCCTCGGATATCACCGTCAATATTGTCGCAGAACTGACTTGTGAAGCACCAGAAGTGCCTCCTGTCAGAGTTGAAGCTTCGTTGCCGTACCCGGTTCAGTTGACCTGCGATACGCGGCTGCCCCATCAGGCGCCACAGACGGTTGTCGAGTGGGAACATATCTGCCCAGATCCGTACGTCATCGATGGAACGAGCAAAAAGAGCCTCAAAAGTCGGTCACGTGATGCAAATGACCCCATGCTGTGTAGACAACCGGGACAATAGGAGGGGAGAATAACTATGGCTGACAATCAAAGCAAATTCACGAAAACCTGCTGGGTGCTCATGGCCGGCGCATTTTTAGTCCTCTTGATCTGCGGCTCAAGTTTTGCCGCGCATTACGTGATCAATCCTGCGACAGGTCAGGGGATCGAATCTGGAGATCTCTGGGTGAAAATTGTTGAAGAACGAGTTGTTTCGACATCGCCGGGAATAAAGATTCTCGGTGGAAACGTTGAGTTTGACGATGCACTGACACTCAATATGCATTGTCCAGAAGATTATGTGTTCATAGATGGCTGGGGTGCCGTCGATCTCAGCTCAGGATGGGAGAATATGGTGGGGTTACGATGTATAAGGCCTAACGTGAGTGCATCTGACTCGATGGCGGGTGACCCTCAAGCCACTATAGATTTCGTGTGCGGAAGCAGACATGCCCGAGGGGTGAAAGTCCCAGGTTTTACCCTTGTGACTGAAAGAGCCCTTGTGGACGCTTGTCAGCAGGGGAAGACATCGTTCAACGCATGGGTGCGTATCCAGGCCACCTGCGATGCTACAAGTTATATTGACAGCGGCACGGTCTTTGGTGACGGCGGGATGCAAAAACCTGAGACAACCGTTCAGGTTGCCATTGGCCTGACGTGTGAAGATGTCCCCGAGGCAGGCACGACAAAGGCTTCCGTATCACCAAGCCTTTTCCATTATGAGTGCCCTGAAGGTTTTATTATCGAAGCCACTGGCAGGAGAGTTCACGAATCCCCCAAAGGGGAAAAACATATGTGCATTAGAGAGTAGGACTTTGTTCCTCTCAATGTGATCCCGGACAGTAAAAGGAGTGCGATATGGCGATGCGATTTAATGTGCTGCTGGTGACCTTCGTATGGATTTGTTTCGGAACAGGTATGCAAGTGCAGGCCATGGAAAAAGCCGAAGCGGATGAACGCACCAACCCTTTGATGATGGAGAAGGCTGAGGCTGATGAGCGCACCAATCCATTGATGATGGAAAAGGCGGAAGCCGACGAACGCACCAACCCCCTTTCCATGGAGAAGTGCTGTATCGATGAACGCAACAACCCGCTCAGTCCGCAGAGTATTGCACGCACGCCAGGCACGGCGACGCTCAAGCCAGGACAAAGGTTGCCCGTACAGAACGGCGGCATCTTGACCATGCAGGGTCGGCAGCTCCTTCTGGTGAACAGGAATGGCAGCCGACAAATGTTCCCGTCCGGTGCGACGATTTCAAAACAACTTAACGGTCAGGTCGGGATCTGGGGAACAGACGGTGCTCCGATCTGGGGCACCGACGGGGCCGCTCTGGGGCCCAAATAATCGCATCAAGAATTCACTTTTCGGGTCCGTCTCGGGCTTGATGAATGTATCCATCCTGTTTTGAAGGGGACGTCTATGTCGAGGCAAAGGATTGTTACCATTCTGGCACTTGTTCTGGTCTGTGCCTTCTGTTCTCCCGCGTTTGCAGCACCGATACAGCTCAAGGCGGTCAGTCCGCTCACGCCTGTAACGCCACAGGCTGTCAAGCCGGTAACGCTACAAGTTGTCAAGCCGGTGACACCGCAGGTTGTCAAACCGGCGATTGGATCAGTGATCCCGGTTGTCGCTGCAACCCGTGTCACCCTGGTCAATCCGCGCACTCTCAAGCTTGAGGCTGGCGCCCCAGCCAGGCAGATCACATTGGGAGGCAGCGGCCTCGACAAGGCAAGCAGCGCGCAGCTTTTGCGAAACAATCAACCCGCTACAGGAGTGAGTTTGCAACTTCTGGGCGGATCCCCTGCCTCGCGACCGCTCCGAATTGGTGCTCTCAAAAATGCAACTCCGGGAACCTACACCCTCAGGGTGATGGTCGGAGTGACCCGGATCGACGTTCCCCCGACAACTTTCAGTCTCCAGGTGACGTCAACCATCAAGGTGGTCAACCCTGTTTCGTCAGCGGTGGCGCCGGCAGCGAATAATGTTGCAACTGCGGGGCTGGCAGGCAAACTCCAGATACAGCAACCGACGCTTCTCCGGGTGCTGCGCCCGGGGACCGGACAAACGTTGTATCGCACCGTGGATACCTCGATCAAGTGGATTCCTGACCCTAAGATCCCCGGCCCCGTAAAACTTTTGCTGCTGACCAACGGACAAAGTAGCAAATTGATTGCGACGGTGCCCGACAATGGGACCTACACATGGAAAGTTCCCTTCGATCTCAAGGACACCCCGGTTCATAAAATCAAGGTGGAAAAGGGAACAACCAAGGTGGTCTCTGCCGTTGGCGGTTTGTTTGCCACCAAGCGGTTTGATCCTTTCGCGAAGGGTCCGAACACTTTGGATGGTCAGGCCTTGAGCGATATTCTTTCTGGACCGGGCGATGGTGGCAGTGGCTCGTCGGGACCGAGCATTGACCCTTCACATCTTCCGGCCGACCGTCAGGTCGCCAGCCGGGTTGCTCTGCCGGCAGTTCAGATGCCAGCCTCTGCCGGAGGCTTGCAGCAAGCGCCCTTACAGACCTCCGGGCGTGTTGCAGGTTTGCCAGCCGGGTCCGAAGAGGAGGGTGGCCTGGAAGAAATCCATATGGGCGGAGGAACTTTCCCACGACCCGGTTCACCGACTCTGGACGATTTGCTTGCTGGAGGATCAGAGGGCTCGGCTGGGACCGGTACGCCAAAAGTCTTGCCGACAAAGACTGTCCAGTTAGCCTCTCAAGCCAAAATGACGGGCCTGAAACCGGCAGCTCAGGGTTCCGGTGTTGCTTTGGCACAGGCTGGCTTGCAGGGTAAGGTGGAGGTGAACAACACCGGCAGTTTGGCTGTGACGAGTCCGATGGCAGATGATAGCTGGTGTGTGAGTGAATCGCAGAATATCACCTGGCGAAGTTCAGGCTCGACCTACAAAGACTTGAAAATCTTGCTGCTCTCCAATGGTTCGCCCGTTAAAACCATTGTCGAGAGTACGATGGTGCTTGACCAATCCTTTGCCTGGAACGTGTCCACGGCTCCCGGGACTTATCAGGTGGAGCTGGTAGGCCGGGATGGCCAAGGTCTCACAATCAAAAGTCAGAGCGGCAATTTCGAGATAGGCACATGTGGCAATGTTGCCGCGATGGCTGCGGCAGCGGCAGGAACCATGAGCGGCGGGGTTGGGATGCCTGGTGGGATTGCGGAGTCTGCGGCCAAACCTCAGACCGTTGTGCCGGTGTCGAGTACAAAGGTGGATCTGAAAATGACTGGTGCAACCTTGGTCGGTGAGCTGAAGCCTGGCACGATTGATATTTCCGGAAGTAAATTGGTCAAGGCTGATGGCGGGCTTTGGCTGTCGCATGACGGACATGTGGTCTTTGCCAATTCAATTGAAGCGGAGATCGTTTGCCCCGAGGGGAGTAGCTTGACAAGGGCCAACGTGTCAACCATCGATTCCCTTAAAGGTCCGGACATGACTTTTCCGAGTGGCAGCGCTGCGGATCGGCAGATTCTATTTAGTGCGGTGCCGGTGGTTAATGACGAAATCCTTGAGCAACTTTGTCCGGATGGTGGGACCGATCAGCTAACATGGTTCAATCCCAATGTGCAGGCAACGTGGGTTTGTGAGACTGACAATACTGTTGATTCAAAGAGGCAGTCGATTGGCAATTATCCGGTGACGGTCAATTGTGACATGCGCGAGGCTACGGCTTCGACTCTGTCCTTCTCGGGGTTCAAGTATGAGTGCCCGGAGGGTTTCGTTATCGAAGGAACGAACTCACGAACCTATCTTCCTTCCGATAATAACCGTGAAGGCGAGAAGAACTGTGTGAGGCCATAATGACTGTGAGGGCGAACAACATGAAAATATCTCAAACGATAAGAGAATCATCGCGTCATAAATCGCATCTCCCTTTATTGCAACAGGTGCTGCCAGTATTTTTTGTTGTATTCTGCTTACTCCTTTCCATTCCAAGGGTGGCCAATGCGAATTGGGTATCAGATGCAGCGAATGCTGCCTCGGATGCTGTCTCGGATGCTGCGAGTGCTGCCGGGGATGCTCTCAACGAGGGTGCTATGGATTTGGGTGAAGGTCTGCGAGACTTAGGCAGTGCAGTGACTCCAGACGTTGTGGAGGATGCATTGGACGATGCTGGTGCTTGGGTCGGTCAGTACGGTCAGTATGTTGATCCGAATAATATAGTCGATGGCGCGGAGGCTGCAGCGGATTTTTTTACAAATGGTTCTAGTAGCGGAACACCGACGGTTCCGAAGTTGTTTCCACCAACGCAACGCGAGATGTCAGCAAGTTTCAATGGTAAGGTGAGCGGTCCAAATCTTTACTTGCGAAATGATGGGGTCATCCTCACAGAAATAAATGCAGGGGTTGAAGGTGGCCCTTTGTGGGTGCTAAGGCAGCTTGAACTGACAACTCCGCATGATCATGTGACCGGGCAATTCCCAAATCCTTCTGGCTTGCCTGTCATTTTTAATCCGATTGAGCGTAAAGTATCTATAACGACGGTGGAGAACGTATTGAATGCTTGTCGAAGTTCATCGTCAGGGAAGGTTAACTTCCGCATTCCGGTTACGATCAAGGCAACGTTGGATCCGAACCCTGCCGTTTTCACGGATGGTCTTATGGATGACCAGAGAGTGGAGCAGATGAAGGGCCGGGTTGAGGAGAGAGCCAGCGAGCTGATTTTTGCGCTGAACTGTTCGTCTACAGCGGTTGTTAAAAAGGTTTACAATGAAACTTGCCCCGCAGGGTTTGTTCTTGAGAGTACAAACGAACCAATCACTCAGCACGAGCTCTCTGAAATAGCTTCTGCGTCTTCTATTCAACGTAGCCGTTGTGTCAGGCCAAACTGATTTTCTTGAAGTAGGGGTTTGGCAGTGTTTCACCGGAAAGGCGGCCAATCGGCCGTCTTTCTGATTCTGGGTGGATTGTAATGACGAGAAGAAGGAAATGTCTTGAATCTGACCTGTGAGTTGAGGCCTAATAGGCGTTCAAAAAACGACGATTAAAAAACGCTGGAGAATGTTCATGACCAACCAATCTGAAATCCTGTCCCGCCCCCAATGTCCCGAGCTTGATGAAATTCTCGGTGTGACTTTCCCCGTGCTCGATGACGGGTTCATTCGTGTGATTGATTACATGGGGACCGACAGCTCCATTGTACAGGCGGCGCGGGTCTCCTACGGGGCCGGCACCAAGAAGGTCAGCGAAGACCGTGGTCTGATCCGTTACCTGCTACGTCATCGCCACACCACGCCGTTCGAGATGTGCGAGCTGAAGCTGCATGTGCGGGTGCCGATGGACTGCTGGCGGCAGTGGATTCGTCATCGGACGGCGAGCGTCAACGAATACTCGACCCGCTACTCGGTGGCGATCGATGCGGCCCGGACGACTGCGCCCGACGAGTGGCGCTCCCAGTCGGAGATCAACAAGCAGGGCAGCGGTACGGGCATCGATGCCGAGACGGGTGCTCAACTGAGTGCCCAGGAAGTAGAGCTCCAGCAGCAGTGCAAGGATGTTTACCAGAGCCGGATTGATCAGGGTGTGGCTCGCGAACAGGCACGCAAGGATTTGCCGCTTGGGACCTACACCGAGGCTTACTGGAAGGTTGATCTGCACAACCTGCTGCATTTTCTGGCGCTGCGCATGGATGAACACGCCCAGTTCGAGATCCGCGAGTACGCCAAGCTGATCGGTGAGCAGATCGTCAGCAAGTGGGTGCCGCATACTTGGGAAGCGTTCCTCGATTACCGCTTTAACAGCCTCTATCTCTCCGATGCTGAGGCTCAGCTGATTGCGCTGGTGGCGCAGGGTAAAGAGGAAGATGCCCGGGCGCTGGCCTTTGAGATTGGCTGGCTGTCTGAGAAAGAGGGGGAGGTGAAGCTGTCGCGTGAGGCGCGGGAGTTTCGTGGTAAGTTGGAGAGGTTGGGGTTGGGGATGCCTTGGTAAGGGTTCGTTTTTAGGAATACAGTTTGTTAAGCCCGGTGAGATTCAACCCACCGGGCTTTTTCTTTCTGAAAGATAAAACCTAAAAGTCTGCGGGTTGCGTCCCGCCGGACGCCTTACTCTTTTGCTGGCTCAAAAGAGTAAGCAGAAAAGAGCCTTAAAGTCCCCTGGCAGGGGGCATGCGCGAACTTGCGCGTCATCAACAATCCTCTCCTACGCTGCTCATCATACATATCTGCTGCTGCTCAACACAGTCGAGCGTGGCCCATCCCTCTGGGGCCACTTATTCTTGCTACCGTTGCTTTTTACGCCCTTTTCGGATAACGATCAACGGTCCTTGTTTATCTCCATCAGCCTCGCAGCAAGAAGGTGGCAGCATCACTGCCGGTCGAGATCCAGTGACGTGTTGTTCGGAGACAGTACACCTTACCCTGACAAACTTGAGCCTTTAAAAGGCCCTTTTCTGCATCCTCTTTTGAGCCAGCAAAAGAGGATGTCGGCTGGCGGGACGAGACCCGCCGGTTTTGATTCTGTAAAGGGAAATATTTCTTTGATATGGCAAGCGGGCCGAAACCCGCAGAGCTTTATCTCTCAAACCGAGCAAACGAACAAAATATCCCCACCCCGCACAATCCACAGAAAATCAACAAAGCCGTCTGCATGCTGGTCAAAAACGCCGGTAAAGTTTCTGGCGCCACCGCATGCCCCTTCATGAAGATCGAGAAGATAATGGTGATAATGGTCATGCTCGACATCATCCCCAAGGTGCGTACGCTGCCGTTCAAACCGGAGGCGACGCCGAGGTAACGCGCCGGCACGCTGCCCATGATGACGCTGACGTTGGGGGAGGAGAAGAGGGCGAAACCGAAGCCGAGCACTCCCAGCATGATCATGATCATCCAGAGCGGTGTGGCCTGGCCGATGGTGGCAGCGATGCCGACACCGACTGCGCAAAGGGCCATGCCGAGGGTGGCGACCTTGGCCGCCGGGTAGCGGTCGGCAAGTCGGCCACAGAGGGGGGAGAATGACGCCTGCACGATCGGCTGGATCATCAGCACCATCCCTGCCTCGCGCGGATTCATGCCTTTGACGTACTGCAGGTAGAGACTCAGGAAAAAGGTGATACCGAAGGTCGCCGCATAGTTGAGCATGGCAGCCAGGTTGGAGAGGGCGAATACTCGGTTGTCGCGCAGCAGGGCGATGTTGAGAATCGGGTGGTCAATCCGCGCCTCGAATAACAGAAACACGCCCAGTCCGGCGGTGCCGACTGCGCCAAGTACCCAAGCCCAGAGGCCCAGGTCAAGGTTGGACGACCCGGTAATTAGCAGCAGCAGGCTGGCGGCATAGATCAGGCTGCCCCACCAGTCAAAGGGCTCCCCTTTGGCTTCGGCCCACTCGCCCTGGAGTTTTGTTGCCGCGATAAAAAAGGTCAATGCCCCCAAAGGGACGCTCAGATAGAAGAGGGAACGCCAGCCGAAGGCGTTGACCAGCATGCCACCGAAAAAGGGCCCGCAGGAGATACCGGCATAGACGCTGGCGATGGCGATGCCGAGCGCCTTGCCGCGCTCTTCGGGGGGGAAGATCGAGACGACAATCGCCATGGTGGTCGCCATGACCATCGATCCGCCCATGCCTTGCAAAAAGCGCAGACCGATCATCGCTTCGATCGACCAGGCTTGTGACAGCAGGCCGCCAACCAGGGTGAAGATCACGATGCCGATCTGGAAGATCCGCTTGCGGCCGTGGATGTCGCCCATCCGGCCCATGGCCAGCAGGAAGATCGACGCCGACAGCACATAGGTCGTTTCCACCAGGCCGAGCTGGATTGCGCTCGGGTGAAACTCCCGGCCGATCGCGGGCAGAGCCACGGCCACGGCCGACATCATGAAGGGCATCAGGAAATGTGCGCTGCAGACCGCAAACAAGGCTGCTGTGCGGGAGGTGTGGGTCGACATCAGTTTCTCTCGGGATCAGGTCATGGTGCGCAGATACCATACCCGATTCCGGTCGAATGCGGAAGTCAGCAAATGCGAGAGGCGGGATTATCCCCTTTGAGGAGAAATCCCGTTTATCCACGGCTCAAAGGGGGAACCATAATGCAACTCCACCTGGTAGCGCAGGGGCTTTGGTCCCTCTCCCCCCGAGCTTCCTGTTCGTCGATGCGAGCGCGCTCTGCCAACTCCTCGGTGAACGCCTGAATGCGGTCTGCCCGTTTCTGGGCGCTATCCTTGTGTGGCACCATTAATTCGCGACCTCGGCCGCGACCAGTTGTTTGCGATAGACGCGCAGAATCTGCTTGATCCGTTCGGCGTTGCCCGACCCGATTCGAATCAGGACCTTCCGCCCCGCCGAGAAATCTTCAAGGGCAGGGTCGGCAAACAGGTAGAGCGCCTTCGGTTGAATCAGACGGACCGGGTCCTGAACGATCGGGGTCTGCAGCAGGTGGTCAATCACCTCGATCAGACGGTCGTTGAAATAGCGGTCCGGGTAGCCGAGGGCCGCATAGGCTTCCTGAAACAGGGGATAGAAAGTCGCATAGACGGTAACAACCTGCTGCGCATCCGCTTTTTCGAGCAAGCGGATGACCGGCGTGTAGCGATCGTAGTTGGCTGATGCGATGGTGAGCTCACCCGCCTTCTTTTGAACCAGGAACTTGCCGCTGATTTTTTTGAGCGGTCGGTGGGAAACCGGCAGGTCCTGGCGCGGCAGGTTGTCGACCATCACCACGAAGCGCTCGATAATATGCTCCAGTAGAAAAAATCGGCCGAGGTTCTGTTCGGAGAATAGGCGTTCAAGGACCTCGCCGACCGTTTTATCGCTTTGCTGCAGTTCAGGTAAAGGCTGACTCGCATCAATAATCGGCTCCGTTGTGCCGACGTCAACGGTCGCTTCTTCAATCGGGTGTGTCGGTTGTGGTGCCGCAGGTTGAACGGCCGGGGCGGGGATGCTGACCGGTTCCGGCTGGTCGGTGCGAAAAAATTGCAGGTAGAGGATGATCACCACGATCGCGGCCAGACAACCGATCCAGAACGGCCAGTTTTTCATAAAATGCTCCCTTATGATAAAAATGCAACTGAAACATGAGCCTTCACAATGTCAGCTTAAAATGTAGCGCCTATCGGGGCAGCGTCAAGCGCGTCGTCATGACCTGCCTCAGCTACCTGTATAAAGGGCCGTATACCAGGCCACAACGACCAATGCGATGCTGCAGAGGCTGAGACCCGCATTCAGACTTTTACCCGGTCTGCCGAAAGTCTCTGCTAGGGATTCACTGCCGGCACCGAAGATCAATCCACAAAGGAAGCCGAACAGATGGGCCCCCAGATCGGTGTTCTCGCCGCCGGCGCCCAGCATCGCCAGCAGGCCGAGCGCCGCCGCCACCGGCAGGGCCCAGCGTTTCTGAGGCCGCAGGTGGTGGCGAAAGCGGACCAGGTTGATCGCGGCAATCAGACCCACCGCCCCGAAAATCGCTGTCGAGGCACCAACGGCCCGATGCTCCGGGGATTGCAGCCAGGCATTCACCAGGTTGCCGGCCGCGCCGCTGGCGAGCAGCAGGCTCCAGCCGAGGCCGGCGCCGAGATCCCGACACAAGCGGATGATAAAAACACCGCCGATCAGCAGGTTGCTGAGCAGGTGCAGCCAGCTGGAGTGTAGGGTCAAGGCAGTAATGCAGCGCCACCACTGTCCGTCGAGAATTTTGCCGGCATGGGCGTTGCCCAATTCCAGCCAGTCCACCGACAAATGTCCTGGCAGGCTGATGTTTGTCAGGGTGACATCATGAAACAGCCCGAGGGCAATCAGGCCCCAAATGGTCGGGAACAGATTGTTGTTTACGGGCGGCGCGTCAGGATCGGGCGGCGGCCAGTTGTGATTCTCGGTTTCGTACTGGTGCAGCTCCTTCAGAGCCGTGGCGTAAGCGCCCTCCGGCACCAGCAACTGCCAGCGGTGCCTGAGACGCTCAGACCGGCAAGGGACCTGCCGTGCCTTGAGGACCAGCGACCAGCTGCGGACCTGCTGCCTGGAGAGAAAAACCCGCGGGTCGGCGGTGTCCAGACCGGGCGGCAGCGGTCGCCAGGACTCTTCTTCCGGTAGAAGGTCAAACTCCTCCATGGAGGTATGCGATGACTCCTCGGACATGTAGACATCATCGCAGATTCGACGCGCGCAGTCACCTGTTTCAATCGTGTTGATCCGGTTCAGTGAGGCGTACTGATTTGCTGATTGACCCCGTCGCCTCGTCCGGATATTCTCTTTCATTAAGAATTTGATGAGACAATGGAAAGCAAAGAAGAGGAGGTTGGCGTGGCTGTTATTGAAGCGGTTCATCCCCTGGTCAAACACAAGCTTGGATTGATGCGAAGGGTGGATATCAGTACCAAGGATTTTCGTGAGTTGGCATCAGAGGTCGCGCGTCTGCTGACCTACGAGGCGACCAAGGATCTGGAAACAGAAAAAATCACGATCTCCGGCTGGGCCGGCCCCGTGGAAATCGACCAGATCAAGGGGAAGAAAATTACGGTTGTCCCGATCCTCCGGGCCGGCCTCGGCATGATGGATGGTGTGCTCGATCTGATTCCGAGTGCCAGGGTCAGCGTCGTTGGCCTCTATCGCGACGAGGAGACGCTGGAGCCGGTTCCTTATTTTAAAAAGCTGACGGGTGAGATGGAGAGCCGCATGGCGTTGATCCTCGATCCGATGCTGGCCACCGGCGGCAGTTTGATCGCCACAATCGATATGCTGAAAGAGACCGGTTGTACGCAAATTCGCGGTCTTTTCCTGGTCGCCGCTCCCGAAGGGCTGCAACGTCTGCAGGAGGTCCACCCCGATGTTGATATCTATGTTGCGGGCATTGATGAAAGGCTGAACGAGCAAGGCTATATCCTGCCGGGCCTCGGTGATGCCGGCGACAAGATTTTCGGAACCAAGTAATTACAGGCTTCGGTCACAACTGGACCCGGGCAGGTGTACACATGCCCACAGTACGAACGATCGTAAAGATTCCATCCTCAAGGAGGCGTTTGCATGAGCCAAGAAAATTTGCCGACTGATTACAACTTTCGACTAAGGGACGCCCTGCTTGGTGCTCAGATGCTGTTTGTCGCCTTCGGCGCACTGGTGCTGGTGCCCTTGCTGACCGGGCTGAATGCCAACGTTGCCCTGTTTACCGCGGGGGTTGGCACTTTGGTTTTTCAGGTGATCACCCGTGGCAAGGTGCCGGTTTTTCTCGCCTCCAGTTTCGCTTTTATCGCGCCAATCATCTACGGGGTGCAGCAGTGGGGTATCCCCGGCACCATGTGCGGCCTGTTTGCTGCTGGTCTGCTCTATGTGATTCTGAGCCTGCTGGTCAGGGTTTTTGGTTCCGAACTTTTGCATAAAGTCCTGCCGCCGGTGGTGACCGGCCCGGTGATCATGGTCATCGGTCTGGTGCTGGCGCCGGTCGCTGTACATATGGCCTCCGGTCGGACCGGCGACGGCTCTGCCTGGCTGGTGCCGGAAACCACAGCGTTCATCATTGCCGGGGTCTCGCTGGCAGTCACAATCATCGTTTCCCTGCTCGGCAAGGGGCTGTTCAGGCTGATCCCGATTCTCTGTGGTATTACTGCAGGCTATGTCACCTCTTTGGGCCTCGACTTGAGTGGTTTTTCCGCGGCAACGCAGGCAGCCTTTGACCCGGGTAGCTTACAAAACTGGACCGGCCCGACGCTGATCTCGATAGAAAAGGTTGCTACCGCGCCTTGGTTCGCATTCCCTGACTTTACTTTCCCGGTCTGGAATCTGGAAGCGATCCTGTTCATTGTCCCGGTGGCGATCGCCCCGGCGATCGAGCACTTTGGGGACGTGCTGGCGATCGGCGGTATCACCGGCAAGGACTACGTCGAAGAACCGGGCATCAAAAACACCCTGCTCGGTGATGGAATTGCCACCAGCTTTGCTGCCTTTTTGGGTGGTCCGCCGAACACGACCTACTCGGAAGTTTCCGGCGCAGTCGCCCTGACCCGCGCCTTCAACCCGGCGATCATGACCTGGGCGGCAATTACCGCCGTCGTCCTCGCCTTTGTCGGTAAACTCGGTGGGTTCCTCAACACCATCCCGGTGCCAGTTATGGGAGGCATCATGGTGTTGCTGTTTGGTGCCATCGCAGTGATCGGCATCAACACCTTGGTCAGGGCCGGGACCGACCTGATGGAGCCGCGCAACCTTGCGATTGTCGCTATCATCCTGGTTTTCGGCATTGGCGGTATGAACTTCGATCTGGCCGTGGTCAAGCTTGGCGGCATCGGCTTGGCCGGGATCGTCGGCGTCCTGCTTAACCTGTTGTTGCCGGGTAAAAGCCGGGGCTAGTTTCGCAAACCCTGCTGCAAGAGTGACATGCCGGTGTCGATGAGGAATGTCAGGATACCGGGGCTTTTGAAGAGCCCCCTGTTTCTTTCGGACAATTTCTTTCGTTCAGACAGAGCTTTTAATAAAAAAAGGCCGCCCTTTTAGGGGCGGCCTTTTTTTATTTTGTCGGGGATGGGTCACGGATCTCATCGAAAAACAGTAAAATATTGTTGCGTGTCGTTCTGATTTATGACAGGATAATCCCAGTTTTGTTATTGCCCCGTGACCCATCCCCTCCGGTGTTGCGGGGTTTTTTTATGCGCGATGCGCTAGAATCTCAGCCAACTCAAAAATGAAATACTGCAGAGCAGCATGGCGCTGCCCGTCAGCAGGTAAAGCAGTGTATCAAGTGGTTTCCGGCGGTATGTCGTGCTGTTCTTGTTGTTCATTGATGTACTCCTGAATACCGGTCCTGATTTCCTATTGCTCTCCTGTGAAAAGCAATAAGCGTACCAGAAACCGGAGCCCCCTTTTGGCGCAGTCTGGCCGCAAGGTTGTGCCGGTCAGGCGTGGTTGGTCAGGCGCTTCCGCGTGATGATCCGGTGAAATGACGGAAATCAGGGGCGCTGCATTTTATGGCAGAACAGGCAGCGGGATTTCGACGGATGTTCTGCGGAGAAGGGGAGATCATCCTCGTTGTGACAGTCGGCGCAAAATTTTTCAGCTGCCTTCTTGCCATCCGTTTTTACCAGTTCGTAATACGGTTTGTGATCATCGTCGAAGGGGACCCGGCTGGTTGATTCCGGGGGGGCTTGCCAGAGAAAAGCGAGTATGATGACTGCCAGACCGATCAGCAGTAAATCACGTTTTTTAATAGGGTTTGCCATGGGTTCCTCATCGGCGGTTGCTGTCATCCAGTTTTCGGAAGGTCTCCCCTCCCAGGATGTCGCGCCGGTTTTTTATAGAGTTCGGGAGTGTTATTCACTCCGGATAAACAGCATGTAGATTACCAGAAAAACCAGGGCTGCGCCGCCGATGACGAAGATCATCAGGGAGTCGCTGCCGACGCCCCCATCCAGGGAGACGCCTTGCTCGAAGGTGTAGGCGAGCAGCGCGATAAAGCCGGTAATTGCCAAAATTACGGTAAGTAGCAGGCGCCAGTGCATCAGGAATGCAATAATGGCCAGAGTCCCGGTCCCGCCGAGAAAATAGGGGTTCCGGACCAACTCCTGCAAGTTGAGCGTCTCCAGGGTTTTCATCACCCGGTGCGTTTCGAACTGCTTTATAAATTCGATGGCCTGACTGAAGTCCACAGCGATCTCCCTCTCATGTCCATTGAAACTTAAGCAATCCTTGTTCCAACGCTGACAACAATGATGAATAATACCAGCTTTTGTCCCTGCTTACAAAGGGGAAAACACCCCATATTTCTTGACTTTTTTTCGCCTCCTCTCTACAGTAGTCACCCCTTAACATCTTGGGAAAGCGAGGGTTTTGACGTGTCGGAACGTGCTGTTGGTGTATTTGATTCAGGCGTGGGCGGTTTAACGGTTCTGCGTGCTTTGCGACATTGCCTGCCCGACGAGGATCTGGTCTACCTTGGCGATACGGCCAGGGTCCCGTATGGAACAAAAAGTGCGCCGACAGTCCGTCGTTACGCGGTTGAAGCGGCACATTTTCTCATGGAACAACGGGTCAAGTTGATCGTGGTGGCCTGCAACACGGCCTCTGCCGTTGCCCTGGAGTATCTTGCCGAGCGTTTTCCAGTTCCGGTTGTCGGCGTGATTGAGCCGGGTGCACGGCGAGCTCTTGAAGTGTCGCAGCAGGGCAGAATTGGTGTTATCGGGACCGAGGGCACGGTTCGCAGCCAGGCTTACGAAAAGGCAATCCGGCAGGGCCGGGCCGATGTGTCAATCTCTGCGGCCGCGTGTCCGCTGTTTGTGCCACTGGCGGAAGAAGGGTGGGCGGACCATGAAATTGCCCGGATCGCCGCGCAGGAATACCTGGCGCCCCTGCTCAGCCAGGGGATCGACACCCTGGTGCTCGGCTGTACACACTACCCATTGCTGAAAAAGACTCTTCAAAAAGTCGCCGGAAGTAGCGTAAAATTGATTGATTCAGCAGAGGAGACGGCCAAGACGGTCGCCACCCTGTTGCAGCGTGATGATCTGAGGCGCCGCCAACCATCGCAGGAGCCTCCCCGTTTTTTTGTGACCGATATCCCTGATCGTTTCGAAAAAGTGGGCGGCGCTTTTCTTGGCGACACCCTTGATCGGGTTACGACAATTTCACTGGATTGAGTTTATGACCAGAACAGACAATCGCAAATCGCAAGGAGCATACAGCCGGTCCGTCAGGCTGCTCACGTCAATCGGGTTCATGGTTGGCTTGCTGCTGAGTTGTGCCTGGCTGCTGACCGGATGTGACCAGCAGCCGGAAGAAGACGTTTCTTCAACACAGGCCGATACCCAGCAGGAGCCGACGGTGCGCGAAGTAATTCTTTATTTCTCCGCTCCGGATGGCAGCCGCCTGGTCGCGGAGCACCGGCTGGTTGAGGGTTGTTTTGATGAAACCGAGTGCATTCAGGCGGTCGTTGCCGCTTTGGCTGCTGGACCGGCCGACGCGACTGCCGCGGTCCTGCCGACCGCCGTCGTACTGCAGGCACTCAGCATGGACGGCTCTCTGGCCTCGCTGGATTTTAACGCTGCATTTGTCACGGCGCATCCGGGCGGGACCCGCAGTGAACTCTTGAGCATTTATGCTCTGGTGGACACGCTGGCGGCTAACTTCCCTCATCTGCGTCAGTTTAACTTCCTGGTCGACGGTGCACCGATCGAGACGATCAAGGGCCACGTTGACTTGCGCCAGCCGATCACTCCTGATTTCAGCCTGGTCCAGGAAATGTCCGCAGCCGCGGGTGATCTGTCCAATGTCCCTGCAAGGAGCGAATAAGGTGAACCGTTTCAGACAGACCATACAACAGCGGGTCCTGATCCTTGACGGAGCGATGGGAACCATGCTGCAAGAGCGCGGTCTTGCTCCCGGCGGTTGCCCGGAGGAGATGAATCTGCAGCACCCGGAGGTGGTGACCGGCATTCATCGCGAATATGTTGAGGCGGGTGCCGATATCGTTGAGACCAACACTTTTGGTGGTTCCCGCGCCAAACTGGCGCATTACGGTCTGGAGGATCGGGTCGTCGAAATCAACCGTAAAGCGGTGGAGCTGGCGCGGCAGGCGTGCACGCCGGAGACCTTTGTCGCCGGATCGGTCGGCCCGACCGGGCGTTTTCTCGAGCCGGTCGGCGACGCCAGCTTCGACGAAATGGTCGAAATCTTTGCCGAGCAGATTGCCGCGCTGGCTGATGCCGGCGCCGATCTGATCAATTTCGAGACTTTTCTGGATATTCGGGAGCTGCGGGCCGGGGTGATCGCTTGCCACGATGTCTGCGACCTGCCGATCATCGCCCAGATGACCTTCGACGATGCCGGACGGACCGTGCTGGGAACGCCTCCCGAAGCGGCCGCCGTGACGTTGGACGCGTTGCAGGTCGATGTCCTTGGTTCGAATTGCGGTTTGGGCATTGACGGTATTTTCTCGATCCTGCAGGCGATGCGCACGGTTTCATCGAAACCGCTGATTGCCCAGGCCAATGCCGGTTTGCCGGTGCTGCAAGATGGCGAGACCGTGTTCCCCGGCACCCCGGAGGAGATGACCGCTTATCACAGCCGCCTGCTCGAGATGGGCGCGCGGGTGATCGGCGGCTGCTGCGGCACCACCCCGCAACACATCCGGGTCATGCGCCAGGCTTTGGCCGGGCTGGATGCCAGCTGGACGCCGCCGCCGCGCCGCGGGGCTTTGTCGAGCCGCGCCGCCTGCGTGGAGATTGGCGGTGCCGCGTCCTGCGCCCTGATCGGCGAACGCATCAACCCGACCGGCAAAAAAGGCTACAGCGAAGAGCTGCGTTCCGGCAAGACCGCATATATCCGCAAGGAGGCCCGCGAGCAGGTTGCGGCCGGCGCCGATCTGCTCGACCTGAACTGCGGGCTGCCCGGCATTGACGAGGCGCAGGCCCTGGAACGGGCCGTGTTCGCGGCCAGCGGTGCGGTGACGACGCCCCTGGTGCTGGATACCTCCGACCCGGTCGCCCTGGAGCGCGGGCTGAAGGCGGCCGATGGCAAGGTGCTGATCAACTCGGTGACGGGAGAAGCGCGCAGCCTGGAACGGGTTCTGCCCCTGGCGCATCGCTATGGTGCGGCGGTCATCGGCCTGACCTTGGATGAGAAGGGGATCCCGGAAACCGCGGAAGGCCGGCTGGAAATCGCCCGGCGGATTCGTGACGCTGCCCGCGCTGTCGGCCTGCCCGACCAGGACTTGGTTATCGACTGTCTGACCCTGACCGTCTCGGCTGAACAGAAGCGGGCCCTGGAGACTTTGCGGGCGCTGCGTCTGGTGCGCGATGAGCTTGGCCTGGCAACCGCCCTGGGGGTCAGCAACATCTCCTTCGGCCTGCCGGCGCGACCGGTGTTGTCTGCGGCGTTTTTCGCCATGGCACTCGAGGCGGGGCTGAAGGCGGCGATCATCAACCCGAAAGATGTTCGGATGATGGATGCCTTTCGGGCTGCACGCGTCCTGCTCTGCCAGGATGTACGGGCAGAAGAATATATCGCGCATTATGCTGAGCACGCCCAGATTGACTCCGCGGCAGCCGCACCTGTTCAGGAAGAGGCGGATGTTTTTCAGCGGCTTGCTACCGCGATTATTGCCGGGGACCTCGATGGCATCGTGTCGTTGGTCGATGAAGCCCTGCGGGAGGGCGTGCCGGCGATGCAGATCAGTAACGATGGCCTGCTGCCCGGCCTGGAAGAGGTTGGTCGGCGGTTTGCCGACAACCGGATTTTCCTGCCGCAGGTGATGCAGTCGGCGGAGACCATGCAGGCGGCTTTTGCGCATCTGAAGGAAATGCTGGGGGGACAGAGCGGTCCGTCTCTCGGCAAGATTCTGATGGCGACGGTCGAAGGCGATATCCACGATATCGGTAAGAATATCTTGTGCACCCTTCTGGAAAACCACGGTTTCGAGGTGATTGACCTGGGGAAAAATGTGCCGGCCGCAAAGATTCTCGAGGTCGCCCTCGAACAAAAGGTGGATGCCGTTGGGTTGTCGGCCCTGATGACGACGACCCTGCACCAGATGGATATCACTCTCGGCCAACTGCGTGAGGCGGGCATCAAGGTGTTCACCATGGTCGGTGGGGCGGTGGTCACCCAGGAATACGCCGACAGCATCGGTGCGGATGTCTATGCCGCCGATGCCATGGAGGCGGTCGCGAAAGTGAAGCAGATCCTGGGTTCAACCGCTAAAACGCAGTGAGCACCCCTTGTCTGGAAGCCTGGGTTGTGCAACAATCTTTCTTGGAGTGTGAGGAAGAGGAACATGGTCGTAGGATTTAACCACAATTTTCAATACAAGAGCGTGACCTACCATATCCAGACGGAAGATGGCGGGTTGGGCAGTCCGAACATTATCACCCTGCTGTATCATGGCGGGACGATTCTGGCGTCGCGTAAAACCTCCTATGCCGACATCACCAAGGCCGACCAGCTGGAAAAGGTGGTCGAGGACCTGATGAAAGAACAGCATAAGGGAATGTTGCGCAGCCTCAAGAATGGTGAGTTTGATGATGTGATCGCCCGTTACCAAGCCAGAACCGGAAAAAAGGCCGCCCCTGCCGAAGCGCCTGCCCCCAAAGCAGCCGTCCCCGAAACTCCTGTTGATCCGGCCAAGGTTGAAACTGAGCCGGTCGAGGCGACCCGGTCGCCCCGGGAAACAGCGGTACTCGCGCCGAAACAGGCGGCACCGCAACCGAAGCAGGCAGCACCGCAACCGAAGCAGGCAGCACCGCAACCGAAGCCGGTGGCGAAGAGCCCCTCGGTCGCAGCGAGCCTGGATGAAATTGTGCTGTCCTACCTGATGGGTGATGAAAAGTAAACGGCCGGGTTATGTGTTCTGCCGCCGCCGGGAGTCTCAGCGCGGCGCAGCGCTGCTGCTGGTCCTGGTGGCTGTGACGATTCTCGGCCTGGCAACCGGGATCGCCGGGCAGAGCTGGCGCAGCCTGGTACAGCGCTCCAAAGAAGCCGACCTGCTCTGGTGTGGCGCGCAGTATCGACAGGCTATTGAAGGCTATTATCATGTCAAGCAGGGCCCCAAAAACAGGTACCCTGCCAAGCTGGAAGACCTGCTGAAGGATCCACGTTTTCCGCAGCCGGTCCGCCACTTGCGGCGCTTGTACAAAGACCCGATGACCGGGGAGGACTGGGAAATCATCAAGTCCCCGGAAGGAGGTATTGCCGGGGTTCGCAGCAGCAGCACCCTGAAGCCTTTTCGGCAGGACGGTTTCCCGAAGGAAGAGGAAGCCTTCGCCAAGAAGGACAGCTACCGGGAGTGGGAGTTCGTTTACCAGCCCGGACGGACGACATCGAAAACGGTCAAGTCGTCGACTTCTGCAGCATCGTCTCAATAATCGTAGTCGCATCCAGAGGTTCGCCCTTGTTCTACAGCAGCCTGATCGGTCGCATCATCGTCTTCTCCTTCCTGTTGTTTTCCTTTGCAATCGGTGCGGTGTCCTTTGTACACATCCACCGTGAACATCAGCATATCACCAGCTCCAGCCAGTCCGCTGCTGACCTGATGCTGTCGGTGGTCGAGCGGTCGATTGTCGGTGCCATGAGCATCGGCAAAAGCCAGGAAGTCCAGAAGATCTTTGAAGAGGTTGTGCATGATCCTCTGTTGATCGGGGTGCGCATTTTTCATCCCAATGGCCGGATTCTCAACTCGGCGGCTCCGGCGGAAATCGGGCAGATGGTGAACGCCTACGATCTGGAGGCCTTCCGCCAGGGAGAAGTGCATACGACATTTGCCGGACCGGATGGTGAGGTCCTTGGTGTCGTCAGGCCGATCTATTTTGAAGAGCGTTGTCTCGGTTGCCACGACCCGGCTGAAAAAGTCATTGGGGTGCTCAACGTCGATTATTCACTGGCCGCAATGAATGATCAGATGATCGATTCGTCGCAGTTTTTCATCCTGTCGATGCTGGTCATGATCGTTCTTCTGACCGGTGGTATCTCGTTGATCGTGCACCGCTTTGTCTGCCATCCGATCAGTTTGATCACCGAAAAGATGGCCCAGGTGGAGTCGGGCGATCTGACGACCCGCTTCGAGACCCGTCGGACTGACGAGATCGGGAGCCTGATGGTCAGCTTCAACTCGATGGTCGAGCGTCAGCAGTTGGCCAACGAGGAGCTCAATAGCTGGCATCAGCAGCAGATGGAGCGGGTGGATCGTTTGGCTTCTGTCGGCGAGATGTCGGCGGGCATCGCCCACGAGATCAAGAATCCGTTGGCCGCGATCAGCGGTGCCATTACCGTGCTGGCCTTGGACTTTACAGACGAAGACCCCCGCCGTGAGGTGGTCAGCAAGGTGCTTGAACAGATTGCGCGGCTCGATAAGGCCGCCACCGACTTGCTTTATTTCGGCAAGCCGGGTGACCCGGCATTCGACCTGGTCGATGCGAACGAACTCCTTAAAAAAACTCTGTTTTTTGTGGCTCAGCATCCCGAAGCGAGCAATGTTCACCAGGTCAAAGAGTTCACCCGCAACCTGCCCCCGGTCTGGGTGGACGAAAAACAGTTGCAACAGGTCTTTTTTAACGTCATCATTAATGCTATCCAGGCGATGACAAAAGGCGGGACCCTGTTGTTGCAGACCGAATTGAGCAGCCAGGGCGACAAAGAGTATGTCAAAGTGCTGGTGGGTGACAGCGGTCCCGGTATTCCGGAGAAGACGCTGCAGAAAATATTCACACCTTTCTTTACCACCAAAAACCAAGGCACCGGCCTTGGCCTGGCGATCTGTCGCCAGTTGATGGAGCAACAGGGCGGAACCATCGAGATTACGAGTCGCAGCGGCGACGGCACGCGGGTGACCCTTACCCTGCCGGTTCGACCGTTGACCAATTTTGAACAGAAGGGGAATTAGTCGTGCGTAAGCCGAAAATACTGGTTGTCGATGATGAACATCTGATCCGCTGGTCGCTGGAGCAGTCCCTGCTCAAGC
This sequence comes from Desulfuromonadales bacterium, assembly GCA_030145205.1. GTDB lineage: Bacteria > Desulfobacterota > Desulfuromonadia > Desulfuromonadales > BM103 > JAQYVZ01. The sequence goes on from JAQYVZ010000027.1 coordinate 39,502, forward strand.
AGGGCTACGATGTGGTGACTGCGGCCAGTGGGGAAGACGCACTACGGATGGTGCAGGAGGATGCTCCTGAACTGATCCTACTCGATATTCAGCTGCCGGGGCTGGACGGCCTCGAAGTGCTGGAGCGGGTCAAGGATATCGACGAAGATATCCTGGTGATCATGGTCACCGCCCTGGGTGTGCTGGAGACGGCGGTCAAGGCGATGCGCATGGGTGCCTACGATTACATCAACAAGCCGTTCAACCTGGACGAACTGTCGATCATCATCAAGAAGGCTCTGGAAACCAAGGAGCTGCGCAAGGAAGTTGCCCACCTGCGTTCCACCCAGTCGAGCAAGTACGGTATCGATAAAATTATCGGTGGCAGTTCGCACATGCATCAGGTCCTGGAAATGGTACGCAAGGTCGCCCAGAGTGATGCGAGCACCGTCCTGATCCAGGGCGAGAGCGGCACCGGCAAGGAGCTGATCGCGCGCGCCATCCATTTCGAAAGTTCCCGTGCCGACAAGCCGTTCATGGCGATTAACTGTGCCGCCATGCCGGAGACCCTGCTCGAGAGCGAATTGATGGGCCACGAGAAGGGCGCGTTCACCGACGCCAAGTCTCAGAAAAAAGGCCTGTTCGAAATCGCCGATGGCGGCACCCTGTTCCTCGATGAGATCGGCGATATGGATGTCGGTATGCAGGCCAAGCTGCTGCGGGTGCTCGAAGAGCGCACCTTCCGGCGGATCGGCGGCACCAAGGAGATCCCGGTCGACGTGCGGATCGTTTCGGCGACCAACCAGGAGCTGCTCCAGAAGATTGAGGAAAAGAGCTTCCGGAACGACCTCTACTACCGCCTCCAGGTCATCCCGATTTACCTGCCGCCCTTGCGTGAGCGTCCTGAAGATATCACGCCGCTGGTCGATTTCTTCATCGGGCACTATAACCGCGAGTTCGGCAAGAGCGTCAAAGGCGTTTCGAAGATGGCCAGCAAATTCCTGCTGGAATACGAATGGCCGGGCAACGTCCGTGAGCTGCGCAATATCATCGAGCGGGCGATCATCCTCGAGAGCGAAGAAACGCTGATGCTGGAACATCTGCCGAACGAATTGGTCTCACGGGCTGGCGGCACCAGCTCCGGGCCGATGAGCCTGCGGATTCCGCCGGAAGGGGTTGATATCGAAGATATTGAACGAGAGCTGATCCGGCAGTCGCTGGAGATTGCTGAAGGCAACCAGTCGAAGGCCGCCAAGAAGCTGAACCTGGGGATCGATGCTTTCCGCTACCGGATGAAGAAGTTCGGGTTTTTGACCTGATCCGGCAAGACATAAATGAGATGACAAAGGGGCTGTTCCGATTCTACGGAGCAGCCCCTTTGTCTTACTACTGAACTCTCCCTGGGAGGTACTCCCTCTCCCTTGACGGACCCACAGGGCCTAAAGGAGAGGGCTGGGGTGAGGGTGGCTACTGTATGAATCAGGTGTTCCCGAAATCCGGGCAGCCCTCTTCCGGAAGGACCAGTTGGCGGCCGTCCATAAACGTCTTGAAGAGTTCCCTGTCGATAGTTTCCTCTTCAAGTAACTTTTTCGCAAGTGCCTCCAGGACATCATGGTTGGCAGCAACGACCCCCGCCGCGCACGTCTCGGCGGTCTGGACCATCTCCTTGATCTCCTGGTCGATGATCCAGGCCGTTCGCTCGCTGAAGGTTTTATCAGAGGCCAATTTCATGCCGAGAAAGGGATGTTCTTCGCCGCGCGAGTAACTGAGCGGGCCCAAGCGCTCGCTCATCCCCCATTGGCAGACCATTTTTTCAGCCAGGTCCATCACCTGCTTCAGGTCATTCTGCGCCCCCGTTGAGAACTCTCCGAAGAACTCCTTTTCGGCACATCTGCCACCGAGCATGACAACCATCCGACCCAGCAGGTAACTGAAGCGAAAATGATAACGATCGTCCTCCGGCAGCTGCTGAGTGACACCGAGCGCCTGCCCGCGCGGGATGACGGTGATTTTGTGGACGGGGTCGGCGCCCGGCAGGCAGTGCGCAACCAGGGCATGCCCGGCTTCATGAACCGCCGTGATCTTTCGTTCCTCGTCGGTCATGATCAACTGACGCTCCATACCGAGGTATTGTCGGTCCTTGGCCTTTTCGAAGTGACGCATGGCGACCTGTTCGACATCTTCGCGGGCGGCAATCAGAGCCGCTTCGTTGACCATCCCCTGCAGATCGGCGCCGACCATGCCGGGAGTCCCCTTGGCAATCACTTCAAGTGCGACATCATCGGCCAGGGGCATGTTCCGCGTGTGCACTTCGAGAATCGCGCCCCGGTCCCGCCAGTCAGGCCGTTCAATGACCACCTGCCGGTCGAAACGCCCCGGCCGGAGCAGGGCTGTATCGAGTACATCCGGACGGTTGGTCGCGGCCAACACGATCACCTCGTCATGCGGGGTAAAGCCATCCAGTTCCGAAAGTAGCTGGTTCAGGGTTTGTTCACGCTCATCATGACCGCCCCCCAGGCCGGTCCCGCGGGCGCGACCAACTGCATCCAGCTCATCGACGAAGATGATGCTGGGCGCGTTCTTTTTCGCGTTTTCAAACAGGTCACGCACCCGGCTGGCTCCAACACCGACAAACATCTCGATAAACTGCGAAGCTGAGATGCTGAAAAAAGGCACTTCGGCCTCACCCGCCACAGCCCGTGCCATCAAGGTCTTACCGGTCCCTGGAGGGCCGACCAGTAAAAAGCCCCGGGGGACCTTCCCACCAAGCTTTGTGAATTTCAGGGGCTCCCTCAGGTAAATGATGATCTCCTGGAGTTCCTGCTTGGCCTCGCGCAGGCCGGCGACATCCTCAAAAGTCACCCGGGATTGTTGCTGGGAATAAAGCTGGGCACCTGATTTTTTGAACTTGGTAAGCAGACCGCCACCCATCCCGCCCTGCTGACGCATCTTGCTCATGAAATACACCCAGACACCGACGATCAGTACCCATGGCAACAGGGCGATCAGAAATTTTTCCAGCAATGAGGGTTCTGCCGCCCGCCTGGCTTCGACCAGAACCTCGTGCTGCTGCAACTGGGCAAGCAGCTCGGGGTCTTCAACCGGCGGCAGCGTCGTCCGGAAACGGGAGAAAAGCAGCTCCTCTCCAGGTCGGGGGTTCAACAGCTGGTTCGCTGGCAACGAAACGCCGTCCACGAAATGCCCGCTCAGTTCGTCGCCCTGCATCACCACAGTTGCAACCTGATCGCTTTCGAGCTTCTCCTTGAAGACACTGTAGGCGATTTCAGCGACCGGCTCGGGTGGTTCCGCTGGGAAAATAAGTAAAAAAATGATGTTGGTCCCCAGAATGAGGACAATGAAAAGCAGGAATCTGTACCAAGGGTTTTTCATGTTTGAGAGCTATCCGCGCCAAGGTTGATGTTCTGTCTCAGAAAAAACACCTTTCTTTCAGAGTACCAGAAAACTCGTATTCTGCTTTATCTGCGCGGATTACAGCGACACTCTTGCGGGACACTTCTGTGTAAGCCCCCGTAACAGTGTCCTCGTAACTTATGCGTGGCTCCCTCTCCCTTGACGGACCCACAGGGCCTAAAGGAGAGGGTTGGGGTGAGGGTGAACAACGTATGAATGGTCCCTTTCTCGTTGCACTTTTCCTGACGGTTTCTTAGTCACTGCTACAACACGAAATAAGTAAGGTGTCCCCGGAACTCGCTTTTTTCATCTAACGGACCAAGCTAAGCGGGCTGGAGCTGGTCCTTTTCAAGTGTGTAGAAACCTTTACGCGAACCGCCGATGTATCAACCAGACCGCTTTAGTGATTTGATACTAGTGCAGGCCCCCTCCCAGATACCGGACCATCCGGTATCCTTTGAGAATCGGAAAACCTCAAAGAAAGGAGCCTGCACCATGAGATTTTACACGAAACAGCACGATTTTTATTGCGGTATCGACCTGCATGCCGA
>JAQYVZ010000204.1 GCA_030145205.1 Desulfuromonadales bacterium
CTGGAACCTGATCGTTCTCGACGAGGCGCAGGCGATCAAAAATCCCGGCACCCAACAGACCAAGGCGGTCAAAACCCTGTCGGGAAGGGCACGGATCGCCTTGACCGGGACGCCGGTGGAAAACCGGCTTTCCGACCTCTGGTCACTGTTCGATTTCATCAGCCCCGGCCTGCTGGGATCGGCGACCCGGTTTAAAAAGTTCATCGCTTCGCTGGAAAAGAGCGAACCTCCCTCCTATGCGCCTTTGCGCACCCTGGTACAGCCGTATATCCTGCGCCGCCTCAAGACTGATCGGAAGGTGATCAGCGATTTGCCCGATAAGGTCGAGATGACGGCCTGGTGTGGACTCAGCAAATTCCAGGTCCGGCTCTACGCTCAGGCGGTGAAGGATCTGGCCGCTGCGCTCCAAGAGCAGCAACAGGGGATGAAACGGCGGGGCCTGATTCTCTCGTCGCTGCTGCGCTTCAAGCAGATCTGCAACCACCCGGATCAAGCCCTCGGCGATGGCGATTTCACCGAAGCACGCAGCGGCAAATTCGGGCGGCTGCGGGAACTTGCCGAAGAGATTGCGGCACGCCAGGAAAAGCTTTTGGTCTTTACCCAGTTTAAGACGATGACCACCCCGCTGGCTGCATTTCTGGCCCAGGTCTTTGGCCGCCCCGGCCTGGTGTTGCACGGCGGGACCCCGGTGGCGGAGCGGAAAAAGCTCGTGGAGCGATTCCAGCACGAAGAAGGACCGCCCTTTTTTGTCCTCTCCCTCAAGGCCGGCGGGACGGGCCTCAACCTGACTGCTGCCAGTCATGTCATCCATTTTGACCGCTGGTGGAATCCGGCGGTGGAAAATCAGGCGACCGATCGGGCCTTTCGCATCGGCCAGAAGAAAAACGTGGTGGTGCACAAGTTCGCCTGCAAGGGAACGGTGGAAGAAAAGATCGATGCGCTGATCACCGCCAAGGCCGACCTGGCGACCGAATTGCTGGAAGGCGCCGAAACCCTGCTGACCGAGATGAATGACGAAGCTTTGCTGCGCCTGGTCGCCCTTGATCTGGACAAGGCAGCGATATGACCTGAACCGTGAGGCGTTAAGGGTGAGGAGAAAAAGCGTAATGCTCTGTTTTTGCAGGGGGGGGTTACGCCTCACTCCTCACCCCTTTACATCGGCAAGGTCGCAGAGAATCGACAGTCCCCTTATCAATCTACTGATTCAGACAGGAGAGTACTAACATGAGGTATTCCGGTTGGGCTCCTTATGTAACCGTGGCGGAGCGGAGGGCCAAGGCCCGCAAGCAAATGGAAAAGATGAAAAAGAAAGGGCTCGATGTGCAACCGGTAGAAGTGAGCGGGCGCAAGATCGCTGCATCGTTCTGGGGCAAGGGCTGGTGCGACCACATGGAGTCGTTCAGCGATTACGCCAACCGTCTGCCCCGGGGGCGCACCTACGTCCGAAACGGCTCGGTCTGCCATCTCGAAATCGAGAGCGGCCAGATCAAGGCCATCGTCAGCGGCTCGACCTTATA
>JAQYVZ010000205.1 GCA_030145205.1 Desulfuromonadales bacterium
ATTGCAGGCTTGGCACTTGCCACGCCGGCATTCCCCTCTATCACGAGGCGGTGTAGCGATTTCTGTGTAAAATACTTTGTAGGCCCAGCGTTTTGGCAATTTTACACAACTTTCGGTACACCTCCCGTTTCAGCCACGTCACTCAGATTTTGGAGAGAAATCTCGGACATATTGCCGCCCTTACGTAAACTAGATAACGGTCGCGCAGTTCCTCTCAGGGCTTTCTGAAGGTGAGGCAATACATGTTGCCTTTGGCAAAATCTCTTGCGTGTACGTCTCTCATCCCCTCCGGAACCAGCCCAACTGGGGCCGAGAACCTTTCGCCATGCTCCTGCAACCACCTTCTAACACTTGGCATCCAGGTGAGAGATTCCATCAGTTTGGCAGTCTCATCAACAATCACGATCTTGGCCCCTGCTCTCGCCACCCGGGTCATTTCGCAGATGGCCTTGGCCGGGTCATTGAAAGCATTGATTCCGCCGACGTGGAGAACCGTATCGAACGACTCGTCGTGCAGAGGCAGTTCTTCAGCATTGCCCAGAATCAACTCTGCTTCTCGCCGCCACCGCTTCAGATTCCTCTGGCATCTTTTCAGCATCCCCCAGGAGAGGTCCAACCCAAAGTAAGCTGCCTTCACCGGCAGGTAGTGAAGGTTCGCCCCCGTGCCAATTGACACCTCTAGCACGCGGTCGCCGTCTTGTACATCCAGTTCCCGCAGATACTCCCCGCGAAAGTGTTCTTCTCCCCCGCCTGCCAGGTACGCAAACAGCTTGATACCGGCATCGTAGAGCCCTGCAATCCCGTTGTATAACCCTTGATACCGCCGGTTGAATCCGGAGACTTTCGATTCATCTAGCAAGAGGGGAATTCCGTCACGTACGCGAAATCTTTCCCCGGAGTGCACACCGACCAGTACTTCCTGTGCACTTCCATCGGGCCCTGGCTCAGAGGCCAGGCGCAACGGTTCGTGTGTTCCAGGCCCACACAGCAGCGAGACGGTTTCAGGTTTCATCATTCGTCCTCCCGTGTCTTGACTCAAGGCAAAGAGTTATCTGGAGGTCTATAGAAGCCGTTTCACTTCCTACCGGCGAACAGCCCGTATCCCGCGTACTGAAACACTTCCGGTGGCACGTCGAACACTTCCTTCATCGAATGCCTGAGTGCCGGATTCGTGATGTACAGACGTAGCGCTCGTCCCCAGGCCCTCAGAATCCACCGCCAACCGATCCACTGTATTCGACTCTTGACTTCCGTGCGGGCGTCAACCTGGCAGATTTTCACCACTCGTTCCTGCAACCCGGACGCCGCCCAAAGCGCCTGCCAGGTCTCGTGGGTCGGTATAAAAGGGCCGATTGCATCCTTAACCCGTGCTACCAGCTCAGGAGACGGCTGCTTGATCCATAGGCCCTCGTTCAGCCCCACGTAGCCGCCTGGCTTTGTCACCCGCACACATTCCCGGATCGCCCGCGCCTTGTCTTTTACGAATATAAGCACAGATTCGGCAAAGACGACA
>JAQYVZ010000206.1 GCA_030145205.1 Desulfuromonadales bacterium
CCAGCAAGCGGTCTGGCTGTACTTTCGCTTTCCTCTGAGCCTGCGCGATGTCGAGGATATGTTGTCCCAACGCGGCATCGATGTCTCGTATGAAACGGTCCGCCGCTGGTCGTTTAAGTTTGGCTTGGCCTATGCCAGAAAACTAAGATGCTCGCACCCGCGTGCTGATACGCGTTGGCATCTCGATGAAGTCTTCGTCTCGATCAACGGCAAGAACGTATACCTGTGGCGCGCCGTTGATTGCGAGGGAGACGTCCTGGACGTGCTGGTGCAATCGCGCCGAAACAAGCGAGCAGCCTTGAAGCTGATGCGGAAACTGCTCAAGTCACAAGGCTTCTCGCCAGACACCGTCGTGACAGACAAACTGCCATCATATGGCGCAGCATTGAGCGAACTTGGGATGAGAGCTCGCCACATAACCGGCGGTCGGATCAACAATCGGGCCGAGAATTCTCATCTCCCGATACGGCAAAGAGAACGACGGATGCAGCGATTCAAATCAGCTGGTGCCGCGCAACGATTTCTCTCAACCCACGCCGCTATCTACAACCTTTCAACGTCCAGCGTCATCTGATCTCACGCAGAACAATGCGACAGTTCCGAGCGGTAGCTATGGACAGGTGGGATTCCATGACTGCTGCGGCGTGAAACATGGCGACGCCGTGCATTTTCGCGCAGTACACGAGCAAACGTGACAATGCCATCCATAGAGCGACACGTCGAAAGTTCTTTGCCAATGATCAGCAGGGTTGCGACCCACTGACCATACGCTGGTACTCCTCGATTAGGATGTCCTTGGCGAACGTGACGCAACCTTGATAAACGAAAGCCAGAAGAACACTCTCATTGCCGATGCAGTGCAACACCATCAGCTGATCTGGCGCACTTTTACTCCGGCGCAACAGCCAAACAAATCGGCCGCTTCATTGAGGGAGTATTGCTCCGGCTTTTACAGACAAATAGTTCTCCCTACGCTGATGGAATCCCAGTGCGACCATGGACGTCACTGACGAATCTGTTGCTTTGGAGCAGGTGCGAAATGAATCTGAATTTCAGCAGAGTTCCGACCGACCCGCTCCTGAATGGCCCGAAAATACTTTTGCAACAGTATTGGCCACTACCGGACAAGTAGATCACCCAACAGCCCCAACATGAAGCCGGCGACCGCGCCAAGTGCCGGTGCCCAGTGTCGCTCGAGCTTTGCCTGTGGGGCGATACTCTGAAACGTCAAGTAGAGGATCCCACCAGCAGCGAACAGCATGATACCTCCCAGCAGCTCTGGCATCAGCCGCAGATACGAATAGCCGATCCACGCCATCAACGGGCCGAGCAGAACGAGTGAGCTAAAGCCGGCGAGCACTTTTGCAGGGTCCATGGACTGGTTTTCAGTGAGCTCGCGGAACGCATTGAACCCTTCAGGTAGGTTCTGCGTCGCGATAAGAAGAGCCAGAAGCAGTCCGGTCTCGGGCGCCGACGCGAGGATGGCGCCGAGCGCCAGGGATTCC
>JAQYVZ010000207.1 GCA_030145205.1 Desulfuromonadales bacterium
CATGTACCAGACCATGGAAGGCTCGTCCAGCTACAGCGTCAACCAGCCCGGCCCAGCCCAGCCGGGCGAAGGCTTCAGCGCCTACCTGAACGACCGAGTGCTGCTGGTCGGCGGCAGCGACAGCGGCGTACAGAAGGTCACCGTCATCGGCCCCCAGGATGCCTTCAGTGAAGTGCGCACCGCCCTGCAGGCGGGCAAACAGATCACCGAATCGATCCTGCACATGGAGAAACTCGAACACCAGTGGAAACTGACCCTGAAGGGTGAGACTTTTCACCTAGCCTCGTTCAAAGCCCCGACAGTCAAGATCGAAAGAGACAATCGCAGCAACGAAGCCAGCGAAAAGGAAGCGGTCTTCTACGAGCGGATGTACGTGCTGGAAGCAGGTCTGCAGCTGTTCGACAGCCTCTTCCGTAGCTTTCTTGACAATCGCCTCGGCAGCGATTGGTCGCAGACCCTAGCCCAGATCGAAACCTGGCTGAGTGGAGAGTAGTTAAAAATACGGGCCGTCATCCCTGGGATGACGGCCCGTTGCATCTGCTATATTCTTACCCTGACCGGATTCCCGGTCAGTCCGCTGCAAGTACAAAGCGAAATTTCTTGCCGCCGCCGTAACGGCCGGCCGCGTAGGCCTCCAGAATCCAATCCAGGCCGGCGTTCATGCTGGCCACCTCACGCTCATCCGCCGCGCCTTCAGCCCCTTTGCCGCCGAGAAAACTGGCGATAACCAAGCCCTCATCTCGCACCACCCGGCCGAGCAGATCCTTTGAATCCGCGGCATAGACCCGGTATTCGCTGAGGCCGCCGGCCAGCCGGTACGAGACCGGGATGGCGCCCTTGCCGCCAGTGCGCTGCAGATAGCCGCCGGCGATATTGAGCCGTTGCCGGGCCCGTTGCACAAGCTCTGCGCCGATCCCGGCATGTTCCGGATTCTGCGCAGACGCCAGGGCTTTCTGGTACCAGAGAATGGCGTTTTCCAGGTCGACTGCACCGAGACGCCCGTAAAAGGTGTAATCGCCAAGCATCAGGGCCGCTCCGGGATGCCCGACCCGGCTGAAGGACTCCTTGAACCAGCGGGCCGCTTCGGCATAGTTCTTCTGCCGGTCCTCGGCCATCCCCACCTCGTACATGGCCCGCGGCTCACCTTGCTCCGCCGAGCTGCGGAAATAGTCGACGGCACGTTTATTCGGCAAAGGCGGCTCAATAATGCCCTCTTCGACCAGCACGCCCAAATTGAATTTCATTGCCGGCGACACCTGGCCAGCGCGCGCCAAGGTGTTGAAATACCCCAGGGCGAGATCGCGGTCGGCAGCCGCGCCGGGGGAGACGCATTCGAACAAGTCCCGATGTATGCTGGAATAGCGCGCCGGCAGCGGCTGCAGATAGAGTTCGCCGACCAGAACCTGGGCCTCGTACTGGCCCTGGCTGGCAGCCTTGCGGATGAATTCCAGCCCCCGCGCCCGCACCTCCGCGTCCCGGTCGCAAAGCAATTCG
>JAQYVZ010000208.1 GCA_030145205.1 Desulfuromonadales bacterium
CGAATATCCTGCCACGCGAACTCCCAGCCGCCCTTGAACAACTCCTTTTCAAATACGGAGCCCTGCCCCGTTTTGCGCAAGTACCTGCCCAGCAGCAAATACTGACGCCGCAGACGAAACCGGATAAGTTTGCGATACGGAGCCAGTTCTGGCACCTCCTCTAAGTATTTCCGGTAACAGAGCACCTTGTCGCCGCGAGCGACATAGGGATTAACCCGTGAGGTATTGGTCTCGTGCTCGCGGTAACAGTACACAGGATGATCAACAAACCGCACCGGACCGGCAAGAAAAAGCCGCAACTGGATTTCCAGATCTTCACAGCGGTGGTAGCGGGGATCAAACCCCCCAAGTTCGATGAGCACTTTCCGTCGCACCATCATCAGATGAATCGGAAGATTTAACCCCATAAGAAACTCAGGAACCGGGTCCTTCATGGAAAAGAGTCCACGGCGCCGTTCGTCCAAAATCCGGTCAGTGCTCTGCTGGGTTCCATACACCTTGAAGCCATCGCCAAACACTGCCACGCACTCCGGAACTTGCTGCAGTACCCTGGCCCGCTGCGACAAACTTTCCGGTGAGAGGTAATCGTCCGATGCCAGCAGGCAGAGGGCCTCTCCACGAGCCAAACCAATCGCCTCGTTGAGGGTGGCCACAAGGCCCTTGTTTTCCCTGGCAATGAAGCGGTAGCCGCCACGACTCCGGTGATGCTCGGCGATCAGTTCGGTGCTGCCGTCCGTGGAGCCGTCATCGATGACAAGCAGATCGATTTCAGGCCAGTCTTGGTCGAGAACACTGTCGATTGCCTGCAGCACGAAACGACGGTGATTATATGATGGCATGATAACAGATACAAACACGACACTCTCCGTCTAAAAGTTGGGATCTCTACCTGAGAGTAAGTAAATACCAGAGCAGACGCGGATCACGCCAAACAAATGGCCAAGCCTTTCGGAAAAGAGTTTTTTCCTGCTCGGTGCCTTTGCCCCTACCCAGGTAGCGGCCGAGTGCCAAGTAATGGCGATACAGCCGATACCGAATCAACCGATGATAACGTTCAAGCCCCCTGTCCTGGTTGAACTTTTCATAACAGAGGACCTTTTCGGCACGGATATGACAGGTCACACGCGAGGTGTTGGTGGCATGTTCGCGGCGAAACAGGATCGGTTCATCCAGAAAGCCAACACGGCCGCGCTGACACAGCCGCACAGGGATCTCCAGATCCTCGTAATACCGGAAGCACTCATTGTCAAACCCACCGATTTGCCTGAGCACATCGGTAAGAAACATGCCGGTGGCAAAAACCGGCAGAACCCCCCTGAGGAGATCCGGGATGGGATCAGGCTGACTGAACAGGCGCCGGCGCTTGTCATCAAGAAAGCGCTGGTCCGATTCTCGTTCATCCCAAACGGTGCAGCCATCGGCAAAGACAGCAACACAATCCAAATTTTGGCTCAAGAATAACGCGCGCTTTTCCAGGCTATCCACAGGAAG
>JAQYVZ010000209.1 GCA_030145205.1 Desulfuromonadales bacterium
CCATCTGTCATAACTTAAGTGCATCTGAACCTTACCAGCTCAGCCCGATCAACTTGGACTACAGCACGAACTTGCGGTATAGTCAGGGGTATGAACAACAAATCGAAACCCAGGAATCCTGACCACGTTCGCCGGCGCAACAGGCCTAGCCCAGATAACGAAGTCATTGCAGAACGACTCAAAGAACTTGTTCTTCCTGCCGTAGTGAGCCAGTTGGCATATTTCCGCAGACTGGGGTTGCGGAATCGCATCTTGTCCTTGCCAGTGATGGTAGCCACTGTACTGACACTGCTTTGGCGACAAGTACCATCAGTGTGCGAATTGACTCGCATGTTGGCGCGGGAGAAGTTCCTCTGGGCACCACAAGTGGGGGTGTCGCAGCCCGCATTGGCGAAGCGATTTCTTCTATTCCCGTATGAGATTTTCCGGCGTGTGCTGTTGGACCTGGTACCCATACTGCGAGAGCGAGCACTGAAGCGGGAGCGCCCGTTACCCAAGCCGGTGGAGCACGCCCGACAGCATTTCGACCACATCTGGGCGGTGGATGGCTCTACATTGGAGGCCCTGTTTCGCAAGCTCAAGGCATTGAGAGACATTCCTGTAGGGCAGTTAGCAGGTAAGATTTGCTCGGTCATTGACTTGGTCACATATATGCCTGTTGAGACCTGGTTTCGCGAGAATGCCAGCGGCCATGACAGCAATTTCTTACCCCAAATCCTGGCGATGGCGAAGGCCAAGGTGCTGTTCATCTTCGACAGAGGTTTCTACGATTTCACCTTTTTCGATGATCTGATTGAACGAGGAGCCCATTTCATCACCCGGCTCAAATCGAATGCTGTATTCAGTATTGAGCGCACGCTGCTGAAGACAGATCGTGTACGGGAGCACATTATCAAGTTGGGTGGCCCTACCAGTCAATGTCAGCATCTTCTACGACTCATTGAGGTGCGTCATGGCACCAAGTGGTATCGGTACGTTACCAGTGTGCTTGACCCAAACATCCTGCCAGCAGTCTACATCGCTGATCTGTATCGCCGCCGTTGGCGCATTGAAGAAGCGTTTGCCGTTCTCAAGCGCCTGCTGGGCTTGTCGTACCTATGGACTGGTTCGATCAATGGCGTCTTGCTGCAAGTCTGGAGCACCTGGCTCTTCTACGCCATTCTCATCGACTTGGCCGATGCGGTGGCAGAAGAACTGATGCTCCCCTTTGACCGCATATCGTTAGAAATGGTCTTCCGTGGCTTGTACCACTTCATTCAAGCCTACAATCGCGGCGAAACCACTGACCCAGTCAAGTACCTCGCTGCACCGGAGAATCGCGACTTGGGCGTGGTCAAGCGACTGCGCAATAAAAGACCTGACCCGATTAGCCCGGAAACGCCGCAGATCTTGGAGGCCGTTAAGTTATGACAGATGGGGCAGCGACTGAATATCCACGCCAGGTCAGGCGTTGGTGACGTCGTCGCAATCGTGGGCGGCAGGCGCATCC
>JAQYVZ010000210.1 GCA_030145205.1 Desulfuromonadales bacterium
TCAAAGTGCCCCCCGACTGGTCCGATTTGTCGCAGGAATAAAACTACGTTGCGGAGCGTTCTCCACCAACGCAGCTCAAGCATGTTCCGCTCTACCTCGGAAACTCGATTTACTGGGCTAGTATGCGGCTCAGCACCCGGTTTGTTTCGCGTTAGAAGATGCGGCCCATCAGCAGCGCGGCCAAAGGAACCGGAAGCGCCGCGACGCTCGCAGCAATAACGTACAGCGGAGACGAAAACACACCGCTGAGTCCGGCAAGAAGGGCAATCCCCCCGCCGCCGCCAAGAATTGCATTTCCTGGTAGGTTGAATGCAACCACCAACGCGACGTAGCGATATCGCAAGAGAGGAGGGACAAAGTGGTGGGGTGCTTGGTCAACGAGCAATGCTAGCCGCTCTTTCTGCGATAGAGGACCTAGGCGCTTCACAAGTGCATCTGCACTGGTCAAGCCGAACCATAGAAACGACGCCGAGAGCATAGCGGATGGTACGATCCTACCGACCGAATATGAAAGGACGAGCGCTGCGACTGTGGCTAGATATACCTGAACGGCAACGGCACTGCCGAAGGTGGCGAGCAATCCGAGACTGATCTCAATGCCTGGAACGAATGGTGTCGCCAGCAGCAGTGCGTACGCAGAGATGCCAAGCCAAATTGCCCCATCGTTGACTATTAGAGCGTCATCGCCGGGCCTAAGTCCAAGAGCCTCTGCCAACCAACCGCTGCCCCAGTAACCAAGTGAGAGCAACGCGGTGTAGGCGACAATCGCCACCACAAGTCGAAACCACGACCGGCGTGGACGCGCTGGTGCCAACGTCGGATCTCTATCAATCATAATGTCTCATCATGCGGCCAGGCGCGGATACTGTGCAACACTTAGGTGACGGCACAGCTATGGCCAGCCAAGTATACTCCCGCAGAGCGAGGGGACGCCGGTAGAAAGAGGACGAGCCGACCATTCTTCTCGAAGCGACACTTTCAGGTTTTGGCCCTGTCCGGGCTGATCAAGCAGCGCCCGGGCATGTCTGCTTATCGGCAAGAAGCGGATGCCTCTTGCGGGTTGGTGCCAAGCTCACGATTGAGCGCAGTTAGGAAAAACTGTTTCCGTCCGCTTATTGATGCCGATTCAACCGATCGCCGCAACACACTCTTCGAACTTCTCCGCTGGTGAGTCGTAGTTCAACGTCTTTCTCGGGCGCTCGTTGAGCTCGCGCGCCACGGCGTTTAGTTTCGCCTGGCTGTGGACGGACAGATCTGTGCCTTTGGGGAAGTACTGGCGCAGCAAGCGGTTGGTGTTCTCGTTGGTGCCGCGCTGCCAGGGGCTATGGGGATCGCAGAAGTAGATGTCGAGGTCGGTGGCCAATGTCAGGCACTTGTGATCAGCCAGCTCCTTGCCCCGGTCCCAAGTGAGTGAGCGGCGAAGCTCCCGCGGCAGGTGCTGTACCTGTTTGGCGAGCGCGGCGATGACACTG
>JAQYVZ010000058.1 GCA_030145205.1 Desulfuromonadales bacterium
TTGTCCCGGCATACATGACGGCATGGGCCAAGTCGTGACTGTAGGTGAATCCACTTCTGGTCTCGTGCATCTCCAGGGCCATCACTACCAGCTCGTCAGTGGTCGTGTCTTGAGGAATGAGGTGGATGGTGTGCTTGATTTTGTTTGGCACTGTCACTTCCTTCGGCGATCTAGTCGCCAGTAAATACAAATCTGGATCGACGTAGTCGGTCTTGACTCGCTCGATGTCCATCCCGGGCCAGTCTGCCGGGTCGTTCAGCAGGACATCGGTCTTGCTGACATCGAAGTGCAGATGATATGGGCCGCTTAGCGCGTCGTTCCCGATAACGCCGATCTTATCTTCTACGCCCACGTTTTGTCCGATGGATACCGCTATCTTATGTAAATGCCCGTATCTGGTATAGACCCTCGACCCTTGGTAGTTGTGCTCGACGACAACGACACCTCCCCATACTGGATACTGTCCGACATGGATAACCTTGCCGCTGGCGGATGGAAATACGCCCATCCCGCGATCTGTGTCGAACGATGGAACGTTCAGGTTTAGGTCGGAGCCGGTATGGTAGCTCTGGTTCCCGGTGGACGAGTTCGTATATAGTCTCTTGTACCCATTCACGTTCTCCCAGTCCAGCGGATAGGGAAAGTCCACTCTAGATCGCTCCGCCAGGTTTGCCCCGACAGGAGAGTAGAAGAACGGGCTGTCCGCCTGTGGGACATCGTAGTATCTGGTGTCCATCGTGAATTGGGTCAGCCACGGCATCAGCTTGACCAGCTTGCCGGGCAAGTCTCCCCAGTTCGGGTGAACGTCCAGGTTCCACAGCAGCACGCCGCGAATGTTCGGGTGCGCAGCAACAGACTCCGATACCCACGCGATATCGCGCCGGGCAATTCCCTCTGATGGCATATCGTTGTACGACCACGCCCATTCCGATATGAATATCGTTGGTCTGGCTATGCTCATGGCGTCGCACCAGTCGTGGAGGAACTGCCACCGACCAATCAGCCACGGGTTGATAAGCGGATGCGATGGATGCGTATCCATAGGGACACCGAGCTTCCCCTCGTGTAGCGATACGCCGACGCTGTCTGGATTGTCGGCGCAGAGGGAAAGGAAGTCTCTGAAGTTCAGGGACCACTGATTCTCCTCCGGCTGACCGGCATTAAAGCCGGACAGCAGCACCTTATAACCGTCACGTATGGCGAGCTTCCCCATCTCGAAGCAGAATCGTCCCAGCCAATCCCCCCATACTTCGGTGTCGATCTCGTTGACGGGCTCGATCCAGATTACGTCCTTATGCTCGATGACCTCTGGTGGAAGCGCGTTCTTGACGAGGTTCCAATGGTCTTCGGCTGCGTGATCTGGGGGCAGATCGTAATTCGGATGGTCGTTTGGGTGGCTCCCCGGTTCCGGGTCACGGTATATGATATTGTGTCGGACGCCGGAGTCCTTCCTCATCTGGGCGACCGAAGCTGCCCAGCCGCCGTTCGCCACTGACTTCACTGTCATGGGGATGCCGCGGGTAGTCAGCGCATTCGCCATCTGCCCGATGCCAGTCCCAATCCCGTGAAAGAATACCTTGTTATATACGGCCATTCATAGCCCCCTCGATTATAATTGCGCCAGCGCTTAATGCGAATGGCATGGCGATAGCAACGCAGATCGCCGGAGCAGCCAGATACGCGATAGCAGCCAGAATGCCAAGCCATACGCTAAGGCAGTAAACACAAACAAGTCCACGTGCGAATTCATTTTCCCCCTCCAGTACCGAGAACTCATTGTAGACAATACCCACCTTCGTTCTCATTTTGTCCAACAGATTGTATGGACCGGCTTCCCGTGGGTCGCCAACCAGTCTAGTAACTCTCCAAATTGCCAGTACGATTATTACGATATTCATTGTACCTCGCCAGAACAAACACGACAATAGAACAGATAGCGGCGACCTCGGTCGCCGCATCCATCTGTGCTGTATACGATGTCAGCCCACACGCTGCCGAATCAATCGTGTACATTGTTATAGCCACGGACGCTGATACGAGCGCGGCCAGTGTGAATACATCAATAAGGAACGGGACTAGCCTACGCCGTACTCCCGTAATTATCCCTAACATGCTCAAATATAAGATTAGCCTTAACCTTCCCAACTTGCTTCACCGTTTCTAAGGCGGCTGGTCCAGCCTCGATAATATCGTCTGCCGACAGCAGTCCCATCCCTATAAAGCTCTTGGCGATGTTGGGAGTGACGCCAGGCAGAGCTTGCAGGTCGAACTTCCTCACAGCCGGACTCTCCGGGGGGAGGGGTGTAAGTTTGCTGTCGTCTAGGACAGGGTCTCTGGTTGTGACAATCGGCTCTGGCGGCGGCGGTGGCTCGGCAGCCTTTGTCGGCGCAGTCGGAACCTTCGACACAATCTTAAAGAAATTGGGGGAGGCCGCGATATCGGATCGGTGTACCAGGAATCTCTCCACGCCACCACCCGCACGATATCCGTAAATCCTTCCAGTGCTCATCCCCACGACCGGGTGTTGACCCCGGTTGGGATGTGTGTAATCTACCATTTCGTAGTCGCTATCTAATTGAGTAACCATATTATCCCTCGATGCTGGCGACTGAACTCTGGCCGCCGCTAAATCAATTGGCGACGGTGACGTCGCTCCTTTTCCGCCCTTACATCCACATGCCATTATATCATCTCCGCTCTTTTCTGTCTAAGGTATTCCATAAGGTTGTCATAATCCGCCAACCCCTTCTGCCTGCGGCTCCCGGTGGAGAACTTGTACGACATCAGCGGCTCCGCTATGCGAGTGAAGCATTTCCCGGCCCACGCCATCCGCCACCAGTAGTCAATATCCTCCCAGCTATCCATCGACTCGTCGAACCCACCGATCTCGTCGTGCCATGATGTTGGGAAAAGAGTGGTGACATTGTTCCAGATGTAAGGCACTTTCTCTGGCTGCCTAAGCGCACGCTCGCAATCAAAGTCTGGCAGCTCGTGTTCTATGATTGCCACGTTGGTGTCCTTGTTGTGCGACACAATTGACCGCTGCAAGTTTTTCGCCAACCTGGTGACATCGTCTACAACTGCGGTTCCCATGTAATCGGTATAGACCGCCTCGCCAGTAGTGCCGTATACTTCCAGCATTCTCTCCATGCAGTCTGGATGAATGGTGTCGTCTGCATCCAGATACAGAGTGAACGCCGATCTGGACTCGGCGACGCCGAGGTTCCTGGCACGGCCAGCACCAACAGGGCGCGGCTCGTCTGGCACGACGACTCTGATATACGGATACGATATGACAAGATTTGCCAGCGCATCCATGTCCGGGCTGTCCCACACCACGATTGCTTCCCACTTCCTGAACGTCTGAGACTCCAGCGCGTCCAGCGCGTCTCGAACCGATAACTCATGCCCTGGCCCCACCGGTATGACGACGCCGACCGCTGGCTCGTCGTACTGGTGGACGGGATGCGAGTAGGTTTTCGGCTTGGCTACACTAGCAAACGGATGAAGACCATCACGAGTCCAAGGAAGCATATATCGCCAATCAGTTGGGGTGTGATCTTTGTTTCCAGAGACAGACCCGCTCTGCCAGGAGTATATGAACAGGCCAGCATCAGATACCTTCCTGGCATTGTATCCAATAGATGGTATGCGAAGCCAAAGGTTAGCATCTTCTTCCCCTGCCCCTTGGGGAGCATAACGCTTGTGATAGCCGCCAACACGGTCAAATGCTTCTTTTCTAAAGACACAAGCCGTCGGGACTTGATTTTTACCATCAATTTGATCGTCATAGTTGAACTCTCCAGGCCATTCCGATACGCCAGTCGAAGTATCCGGTAATACGAATCTCAATCCGGTATATGCAATACCAAGCGAGTTGTCTGCCTCAAGCTCTGGTATACACGCCTCTATAAATTCCGCTGATATAGCATCGTCGGCGTCTAGACATAAAATATACTTACCACCAGCGGCGGCTACTCCAGTGTTCCTGGCAGCGGCTACGCCACTGTTATTCTGCTCTACATAGATAGCTCCGAAGTCCCTGGCGATTCCTTCGTAATCCACGTCAATCGTAGAGCCGTCGTTCACGATAATAATTTCATCAACCGGTCGTGTCTGGTTCTTAGCACTGGTCACGGCCCGAGATAACTCTTCTCCAGATTTGTTATACACCGGAATCACAACCGATACAGTCGCCGGGTCTGGCCGCATAGCGGCCTCGTATACATCGCGGAGCTTCAGCATCGCGCTGTCCCAGCTAAACGCTTTCGCCATCTCCCGTGCGTTGTCGCCAAGCACCTTGGAATGTGCGATGCAGTACTCCAGGCCGTCGGCTAAGTCCGCGTAGTCATCCGGTCTAGCGAGATATCCGTTGACGCCATGAACCACGAGGTCGATAGCGCCGCCCTGCTTAAATGCCAGCACGGGCACGCCAGAAGCGAGCGCTTCCAGCATGGCTATTCCCCACGTCTCTTTTGTCGTGCTGATAAACACACTCGACTGCTGAACGATCTTCTTCATTCTGTCGTGAGACACTACGCCGGTGACTTTCACGTTTGGGACATCCTTCGGGCAGAACGTAGACACGAAGTTTACCTTCGGGAATCTCGCGGCAAAGCCTGGGATAAACGATGGATTACATACGTCAACTCCGGCGCGGTTCTTTGCATAGATAACAACATATCCGCCCTTCTCTTCGTCGTGCTGCCAGTCGTTCCATATAATTCCGTGGGGGACAATCTCTGGAGACATTCTCATATCTCGTCTGAATGTCTCGGCGACCCAGTCTGACGGGACTGTCACGATCTTAGCATGACGAACGCTGTCGACGACGGCGCGGTTGGCGCTGAAGGCCCAGCGACCGAAGTCAAAGTCGGCAGTCCAGTACAGCCCATGCGTGTGGGCGACGATGTTCCCGGCAGGCGGGTAGTGTCCAGCCATGCCAGCGTGGATAGCGAGAACATCAAATGAGTCAGTGCCGGGGTCGACAAAGTCTATTCCATAGTCCTTGGCGAGGCGGTAGTACGATCTGATAACCGTGTGGATGCCAGATTCACCACCGCCAAGCTCCGTTACATGCGGTGCGCTTAATACTTTCATAATTTACCAGACGCCAGCCAGCTTTGTTAACATACCGACTATCGCTACGAGCTCGACTATGGCCTTCCAGTTCTCCCTGACCTGTCCCCATAGCGTCTTGACATCTTCTGTGCTACGCGCCTGACGCTCAACAATTACCGCAACGGATTTTTCCAGCCTATTTTGACCGGCGACAAGGGTTCCGATAGTAGACGAGTTGGTTCGCGTATCCTCACGCTGCCTAACATTCTGGTCCTTGATGACCGCCACGTCTCTAAGCACGTCGTTCAGTAGTCGGTTCAGCTCTGCGATTGCCGCGAATATCGCCTTATGTTCCGCCGTGTCAATTTCACTACTCATCGTCGCCTCCATCAGTTGGTTTTCTGTACCAGCCGAGATCGTTCATATCGTCCTCGTTCAGTACATCGATATCGGATAGGTCGCCAACAGCGATAACTACGCACCTCTTCCTATCCGTGTGGTACATAGCATTTCGGAGCGCCTCAAATGTGCGCCCATCGAAATTATTTCCACCACCGGTCATCTTCAGAAGTACGACGTCTCCGTCGTTGACCTCTAATCTACGCGCTATATCACGTGCTGCGGTTCTTGGCCTCATTCAAAGTACTCCAGCATTACATCTGCTATATATTCCATATCTTCGGGGGTCAGCCCCTGGTGACAGCCGACGTAGAATCCGCTGTCGTTGATCTTATCAGCGACCGGGTAATCACGCTCCACCCACATGCCCTTGTAGCATGGCTGATTTGTCAGCGGGAGCATCTCGCGAGTCTCAATTCCCCGACGCTCCAGATGCTCGACCAGCCCCCACTTGGATGCGGTGCGGACGAGGATCGGATACATCATCCATGACGACTTGTGGCCGTCGTGAATAGTTGGCGGCTGGACGTACATGTCCAGCCCAATATCGGACATCGCCTCGGTCATCCGATTAGCATTGGCGGTGCGAAGATCGATCATGTCTTCCCATGTCTCTAGTTGGGCAACGCCGAGCGCCGACTCTAGTTCGGTGATCCTGAAACTGTGACCGATTGTATCGAACTTGAACCGCCTGCTTATCACCTCGGATGTGGCCTTCGTGTCGATGTCGATATAGATTCCGTCTCTGCCGTGATTAACGATAGACCGCATCTTGGCTGCGTATTCTGGGTCGCTTGTGATGGATAGACCCCCGACTCCCGTAGTCAGCAGGTGGGCGACGTAGGTGCTAAAACACCCGATGTCTCCCCACGACCCAGCCATCCTGCCATCAATACTGGCGAATGCGGCTTCGCAGGCATCCTCGATTATCTTAATCTTCTTCGACTTGAGCAGCGAGTTTGTCTCGAACCAGTTCATGTCGGCCATTTGACCGAACAGGTGGACGGGGATGATCGCACGGGTCTTGTCGGTAATCGCCGCATTAACCAGCCCGACATCTATGTTGTAGGTGCGTGGGTTCACATCGACCAACACAGGCACCATGTTGTTATGTAAAACTATATTGGCTGTGGCTACAAACGTGACCGACGGAACAAGCACTTCGTCGCCGTCGTCCCATCCGTGAATTTCCTTCATGGCTTGCAGCGCCACCTGCAAGCTGGACGTTCCGCTGTTGCTTAGCACAGCATACTTACTGTCGTGGACGGCAGCGAATGTCTGCTCGAGTTCCTTACTTACGGGACCGTACGACAACCGTCCTGCATCGAGGACTTCGTTGACAAGCTCCCGCTCTCTATCAGAACACTGCCACGTCCCTACACCAATCCTCGTCATTTTATATTCCCCCAACAGTGCGCGGATATTGTGTCCGCGTCTGAATGTAATGATAGCAACGCCTCAAGCTCCTCGGTTGTCCACGTCTCTCCATTGTATTTGCCGTTCATCGAATTACTTAATTCTACCACAAAGTAGAGGTACGGGTAAACATTATTAACATAATGCATGTACAGATTGGCATCGCCGGGCGTGTATCTAGGCTTATTATCCATGCGGATCAGCTCCGCCGACTTATTCATAAAGCCAGCTACGTCGCCACCTGCCATCTCGCGGGTTATCTTCTTGTTGTACAGCGTGCCGTCAGATAGGTAGTTCCACCGTGACACGTGCGATCCGGGGAACATCGCCAAGTTGAATGGATTGTAGAGGTCCTTCTGCGAGCTCTTGTCTCTGGACAAAACCTGCATCGGCTTCCCGCTGGCGAATACCGGGTATCGCCTATTCATCATCAGGTCGCAGTTTAGACCGATA
>JAQYVZ010000059.1 GCA_030145205.1 Desulfuromonadales bacterium
GAGCAGCGGATTCGTCAAATGGAGCTGAACCTGGAACGCTGGCGATGGATGCCGAAAAGCCTCGGTGAACGCAATATCCAGGTGAATATCGCGGATTTTTCACTCAGCGTGATGGAGGGTGAAGAAACGGTGCTCAGCATGCCGGTCATTGTCGGTACGGCCTACCGGAGAACTCCCGTTTTTTCCGCGAAGATGACCTACCTGGAGCTGGCACCGACCTGGACCGTGCCGCCGACCATTCTGCGGGAAGATAAGCTGCCCGCCATCAAGTCTGACCCGACGTATCTTGAAAGGAAGCATTTCCGTGTCCTGCAAAGAGAAGAGGGGGCCTGGGTTGAGGTCGATGTCGCTGACTTCGCTTGGGAAGCAGTCGACGCTGAGAATTTTCCCGGCATCTTGCGCCAGGACCCAGGACCGTGGAATCCTCTCGGGCAGATCAAATTCATGTTTCCGAACGGTTTCAATGTCTACCTTCACGACACCAATGAGCGTCATCTGTTCGCCAACCATCAGCGCACCTACAGCTCCGGATGCATCCGGGTGGCGCAACCGCTCGAACTGGCGCATTATCTGCTTCGTGATGTGAAAAAGTGGACCGACGATACGTTGCTGATGGGGCTGGAAAGCCCGATACCGATCCAGGTGGGCATCACGGCGCTACCGGTGCATGTCCAGTACTGGACTGCCTGGGTGGATAGCGAAGACCGTGTGCAGTTTCGTCCCGATATCTACTACCGTGACCATGACCTGGACGTGGCTCTCTCTGAGCCGGACTACCAGGTTGAGATGCATCTTGAGATTGCCCGGACACAACCTGCACAATCAGAAGGTTCGCTGTAAACAGTGGCTTTTAAATAGGCGTGATGCTTGTAGATAAAATTATCATCTTTGGTTTTTTGTTTGTTCTATTCCCCTGAGCTGTGCTAGGGTTTTGACAATATAAAAGAACATCTCTCCGATAAGAGCAAAACCGGAGCAATCCGGTGACGCAGAGTCATGGGTCCTTTTGGGATCGCCAGGCCGCCGAAGAGAGTGTCATCGATTTGTAAATTAATGACGCCCACTTTCGTTTATCGGAGGTGGGCGTTTTTGTTTTTTTGAATAATTATAGTGATTTGTATCTGTTCTTGGGAAGAGCAGTTGGCCCTGTGCTGGGAGGATTTCTTATGTCGTCGATTATTGCCGGAGGATTGGTTCAGGTGGGTCGTAGCAGCAAGACCTTGCTTGCCACGCTATTGCTGGGGCTGTTTTTTCTAATTAGCCCTGTCGGGGCGTCACATGCAGAAACAATCACTTTTAGTGACACAGGAAGCCTCTGGGATGGTGTGCCCGCAAGCACGCATTGGGAAAATACGGATTTTAATTTTAGTTTGGCAAACACTCTCTCTGTTGGTGGGATTACTGAAGACCCGGTTTTTGGTACGGATTGGGGGGTCGAGGGCGGAGGAAGCACGACAGGAACAATTGGTGTCAACTTTTATGCGGATTTTTACGCCCCGAGCTACACGGTCAGTAATCCCTATGACGTAAAGTTGATCCTACCGGTTGACGCAGCGGCCGGCGCAGCATTCGACCTGTCCATGGCGGCGAGTGCTTTTGATACGACATTAACGACGGAGGTGAAAACTCCTACGTTCAGTAGCAATTTTGTTCTTGATAATTTGAGTGCATCTTTGTGGGCAAAAGTATGTGCTGGGGTCTGCGGGAATTGGTCAAATACTCTATTGCCCTCTACCAGTCTGACTCAAACTCTGGTGTCGTTTGACGATTCAGGTGGAAGCCTCGCCCTCAAACTTCTTCCGGGCACACTTTTTGAGGATGAATGGACCTCCTTCCCTAACACTTTTTCCCCTCCCGGATTAGAATCCTACCTCTCGGCAACAATTTACGATCCCAATTCCAAAACAACGGAAACTGCCGATGGCACGGTCAATGTGAACACGAGCGCTGATTTTCTGTCTGTTCAGGCAAATCTCGCTAACATTCTAAGTAAACTGACGACGGGCTTCGACCTGAGCGGTTCTTTCAGCATACTGCCGGATGAACCATTAGATATTCTTACAATCACTTACACGTTACTTTCGATCACCAGTGGACCCAAGGTCAGTATGGGCCTAGATTCAACGTTTACTCCCGGGACGCTAAGTACTCAACTTGATTTTGATAAACCGGTCGGTCGGTGGATCGACATCTCTAAAGATCTCTATTCAATTGAAAATTCAGTTTCCCTTACTGGCGGCGGCCTGTCTTCAGATCTTTTCTTCCTGCATCCCGGGGAAACGGTGTCAGTGAAGCCAACTTACAGTGTTGCAGGAAGCACCTTCTCAAACACAACATCGGCAGATTTTTCACTGCTTACTGAGATTAAGTTGTTAGAGGCTGATTTCTCTGCTGCTGGCGTCATTGATGAAACGCTTGGGCCTTTGTTTTCAAAAACCTTCGATCCCGAGCTGGCGAGTATCCCCGTTGACACTTCAAACTTTGGCGTCACCTTTGATAAAAAAATCGGTAGCAGTTTTAGCCTGACGTCTTCGACCGGCGAGTGCCAGACTGCTGGAGAGGTGAGTTCAGGACTTATTTTCGATCCGCTCTGCGATGGCACATTAAGGAAAACGGGGGTCGGTGTCGTCGAACTGTTCGCCGACAACACCTATGGTGGCGGCACCATCCTGGAAGAGGGCATCCTTAAAATTGAGAAGGACGCCAACCTGGGTGCCCCGAGTGGTCCGATCACCTTCGATGGAGGCACCCTGTTTACCCGTAACTTCGATGGCAGCACGACCGGTATTACGTCGGCACGTTCTATTCTGCTGAATGCCGGTGGTGGGACATTCGATACGAACGGACTGGATTCAACACTCTCCGGCGTGATCAGTGGGGACGGTTCGTTTACCAAGGACGGTTTGGGAGATCTCGCGCTGACCGGGGTCAACACCTACACCGGCGCCACAATTGTAGGGGCAGGCACATTCGGCCTTGTGGGAACGGGCAGCCTGAGCGGTGTGACGGCTCTTGATGTCAGCAGTGGAGCAGATTTCGATATTTCTGCAGCTGATGGAGACCGGGCGGTCGGTTCACTGGCAGGAGCGGGGGATGTCCTGTTAGGAGCGAACACCATTATAACCGGTGGGAATGACGCCGATACGGAGTTCTCCGGGGTGATTTCCGGCAGTGGCGGGTTGACCAAGCTTGGTAGCGGCACCCAGACCCTGTCCGGTGCCAACACTTATACCGGGACGACCAGCCTGGATGATGGCACGCTGAGCGTTTCCTCAGATGCCAATCTCGGTGATGGCGGCGCACTCGTCTTTGACGGCGGCACTCTCCAGGCCACTAGTTCGTTCACGACTGATCGCTCGACGACGCTGAACGGTGGTGGTGGGACCTTTGAGACGGCTGGTGCAGGCGTGACTCTCACCATGGATACGGTTATTGATGGTGTCGGGATGCTGACCAAAGAGGGAGCCGGAAC
Organism: Desulfuromonadales bacterium; assembly: GCA_030145205.1. GTDB lineage: Bacteria > Desulfobacterota > Desulfuromonadia > Desulfuromonadales > BM103 > JAQYVZ01. Next base: position 3,473 of record JAQYVZ010000059.1, read on the forward strand.
CGTGCTGCTGCTTGGCAGTAATACCTACAGCGGCGGGACTTTAGTTAATGCCGGCGTGCTGCAGGCTGGTGCCGATGAAGTCCTGTATAACAGTGGCAGTCTGACCGTCGCTGGTGGTTCGTTTGATGTCAATGGCTACACTGAAACCGTGGGCAGCGTGACGCTGGCGTCGGGTTTGCTGGATGATACGATTGGTGGAGGCTTGCTGACGGCTGCAACCTACGATCTGCAGTCTGGACAAGTTAACAGTGCTCTTGGGACAGGTGCAATCAGCAAGACGACTGGAGGAACCGTTGTATTGAATGCCGCGACCCTGGCGTCGACAGTGGACGTTTCGGAAGGCGTTCTGCAACTCAATCAGAATGAACTGCTTGATGACTTGGCCGGACTGGCTGTGACTGGTGGGTCGTTTGACGTCAATGGCTACAGTGAAACGGTCAACAGTGTGGTGCTCGGCAGTGGTCTTCTGGATGATACCGCAGGTGGCGGCTTGTTGACGGCCGAGACCTACGATCTGCAGTCTGGACAAGTGAACAGTGCCTTGGGGACGGGCGCAATCAGCAAGACGACCAGCGGTACAGTTGTGTTGAATGCCGCGACCCTGGCGTCGACGGTCGATGTTGATAACGGGACTTTGCAGCTTGACGAAGACGAAGTGATCTTCGATACGGCTGCTGTGACGGTAGATAACCCAGGTGTTCTGGATATCAATGATCATACGGAAACGATCGGTTCACTGGCCGGGTCCGGTGATGTCGATCTGGGCGTTGGCGCTCTGACCACCGGCGGCAACGATGCTGATACAACCTTCAGTGGTGTGATCAGTGGCGATGGTACGGTGACCAAGACCGGTGCCGGCACCATGACGCTCTCCGGAAGTAACACCTACACCGGGTTGACCACGGTCGAAGAGGGCGTGCTGCAGTCGGGTGCTGACGAGGTGCTCTACAATAGCGGCGCTCTGCAGGTTGAAACCGGCGGCATGTTTGACGTGAACGGGTTCAACGAGACGGTCGGTAGTGTTGCTTTGGTTGACGGCACGCTCGACGATACAGTTGGTGGCGGTCTGCTGACCGCATTGACCTACGACCTGCAGAATGGCCAGGTCAACAGCGCCCTTGGAACCGGAGCGATCAGTAAGACGACCGGCGGGACGGTAGTTCTGAATGCGGCCACCCTGGCTGCTACGGTGGATATCACCGGCGGCCTGCTGCAGCTTGACGAAGATGAAGTAATCTACAATACCGCTTCTGTCGTCATAGCTGACCTTGCCCAACTTGATGTCAATGGCTACACCGAGACGATCGGTTCACTGGCTGGCGCCGGTGATGTCGATCTGGGTGTCGGCGCTCTGACCACCGGCGGCAACGATACCGATACAACTTTCAGCGGTGTGATCAGTGGCGACGGCACGGTGACCAAGATCGGTGCTGGCACGATGACTTTGAGTGGATCAAATACCTATATCGGTCTGACCACAGTCAATGAAGGTGTCTTGCAGGTGGGTGCTGACGAGGTGCTCTACAATAGTGGCGCTCTGCAGGTTGAGACCAGCGGCACGTTTGATGTGAATGGGTTCAACGAGACGGTCGGTAGTGTTGCTTTGGTTGACGGCACGCTCGACGATACCGTTGGTGGCGGTCTGCTGACCGCATTGAGCTACGACCTGCAGAATGGCCAGGTCAACAGCGCCCTTGGAACCGGAGCGATCAGTAAGACGACTGGAGGAACCGTTGTATTGAATGCCGCGACCCTGGCGTCGACAGTGGACGTTTCGGAAGGCGTTCTGCAACTCAATCAGAATGAACTGCTTGATGACTTAGCCGCCCTGGCAGTAACCGGTGGGTCGTTTGATGTCAATGGCCACAGTGAAACGGTCAACAGCGTGGTGCTCGGCAGTGGTCTTCTGGATGATACCGCAGGTGGCGGCTTGTTGACGGCCGAGACCTACGATCTGCAGTCTGGACAAGTGAACAGTGCCTTGGGGACGGGCGCAATCAGCAAGACGACCGGCGGTACAGTTGTGTTGAATGCCGCGACCCTGGCATCGACGGTCGATGTTGATAACGGGACCTTGCAGCTTGACGAAGACGAAGTGATTTTCGATACGGCTGCTGTGACGGTAGACACCCCAGGTATTCTGGATATCAATGATCATACGGAAACGATCGGTTCACTGGCCGGGTCCGGTGATGTCGATCTGGGCGTCGGCGCTTTGACCACCGGCGGCAGCGATACTGATACAACCTTCAGTGGCGTGATCAGTGGCGATGGCACGGTGACCAAGACCGGTGCTGGCACGATGACTTTGAGTGGATCAAATACCTATATCGGTCTGACCACAGTCAATGAAGGTGTTCTGCAGGTGGGCGCTGACGAAGTGCTCTACAACAGCGGCGCTCTGCAGGTTGAGACCGGCGGTACGTTTGATGTGAACGGGTTCAACGAGACGGTCGGTAGTGTTGCTTTGGTTGACGGCACGCTCGACGATACGACGGGTGGCGGTTTGTTGACGGCGTTGACCTACGACCTGCAGTCAGGTCAGGTCAATAGCGCCTTGGGTGAAGGTGCGATCAGTAAGACGACTAGCGGCACGGTTGTACTGAACGCGGCCACCCTGGCGGCAACAGTTAATATCACCGGTGGTTTGCTGCAGCTTGACGAAGATGAAGTGATTTATAATACCGCTACGGTGACCATGTCCAGTGGCACCCAACTCGATCTCAACGACCACACCGAGACGATCGGTTCACTGGCGGGCGCCGGTGATGTCGATCTGGGTGTTGGCGCTCTGACCACCGGCGGCAGCGATACTGATACAACCTTCAGTGGCGTGATCAGTGGCGACGGCACGGTGACCAAGACCGGTGCTGGCACCATGACAATCTCCGGTAGCAACACCTACACTGGCGAGACCACGGTTGTTGCCGGTGTGCTGCAATCCGGTGCCGATGAAGTGCTCTACAACGGCGGCAGTCTGCGGGTGGCCGGTGGCGCATACGATATTAACGGCTACGACGAGACAGTCGGTAGTGTGACGCTGGAAACCGGCTTGTTGGACGACACCGTAGGTGGCGGTCTGTTGACCGCGGCAACTTACGATCTGCAGAATGGCCAGGTCAACAGTGCCCTTGGAACCGGAGCGATCAGTAAGACGACCGAAGGAACCGTTGTCTTGAATGCAGCGACCCTGGCGGCAACAGTTAATATCACTGGCGGCGTTCTGCAGTTGGATGAAGACGAAGTGATCTATAATACCGCTGCGGTGACCATGTCCAGTGGCACCCAACTCGATCTCAACGACCATACCGAGACGATCGGTTCACTGGCTGGTGCCGGTGATGTCGATCTGGGTGTTGGCGCTCTGACCACCGGTGGTAACGATACCGATACAACCTTCAGCGGTGTGATCAGTGGCGACGGCACGGTGACCAAGACCGGTGCTGGCACCATGACAATCTCCGGCAGCAACACCTACACTGGCGAGACCACGGTTGTTGCCGGCGTGCTGCAATCCGGTGCCGATGAAGTGCTCTACAACGGCGGCAGTCTGCGGGTGGCCGGTGGCGCATACGATATTAACGGCTACGATGAGACAGTCGGTAGTGTGACGCTGGAAACTGGTCTGTTAGACGACACCGTAGGTGGCGGTCTGTTGACCGCGGCAACTTACGATCTGCAGAATGGCCAGGTCAACAGTGCCCTTGGAACCGGAGCGATCACCAAGACAACCGGTGGCACAGTGGTCCTGAATGCGGCCACCCTGGCGGCAACGGTGGATATCACCGGCGGCGTGCTACAGCTGGATGAAGACGAAGTGATCTACAATACCGCTTCTGTCG
>JAQYVZ010000060.1 GCA_030145205.1 Desulfuromonadales bacterium
AGTAATTGCCCACGCAGCCAGAGCCGTCTCAATTCCCTCAGCCAGCACCAGCGTGTTCTTCGGCTCGCCAAGCCTGACAGCGCCACCTGTGATGTTCTCAATTGGCGGCATGATCTTCTTCTCTTTCTTGCCGTCCATGATGTACGTCCTGTGCAGAGAGATCGGCACACCCTTAGCGTTGCGGATCAGCGCAATCATGGCTGGGTACGATCCAATTGCCTTGTGCCCCTCGAACAGGGTCAGCCCAGAGTGACCACGAACGTCACTCACGTCAGAGATGATCTCGGTCGGTATGCCTCGCCCCTTCAGGTAGTCAGCCACCACCAGACCACCCTTTGCCTCTTGCCACAGGCTGTTCATTGCACGCCTGCGCCTGTCAATATCGATGTCAGGCTTGAATGGCTCTACCTCGATGTTGTTCACGACCTTATCGACTTCTCGTGCTGCCTCAGCAAAAGTGAGACCGAGACTTTCTTGCAGTAATCGAAAGCCATCTCCGGGTCCGCAAACATTGCAAAACCAATCTCCATCATCTCGGTTATTGTCGTAGCGGAATCGATCTTCGCCCCCGCATATAGGACATGGACCGTGCTTTCTCGTAACGGCATGTTCACCAATAAGTTGGGACAGGATTCCATTCCACTTACCTCGTGCCGCTTGCTTGGTTGTCATTCGCATTTTTTGCTTTCTCCATTTTTTTTGCATAGGCGATGTTGCGGTGCCGGATGAATCCGCGCACCTCACCGCTCGGTTCTATTGGTCCATCCCTGTCGGGACTGAATGAGTTAGGCCACACATCGAACTTCGCTTTGTACGTGTGTGCGACCCAGCCGTCTGACTTGCCCTTGTCGATCGCATAGCCGCGCAAACCACGATACCACTCGCGCTTCTCTTCCATGGTGAACGTGCGCTTCTTTGCCGTGCGCCGCTTCTCCATGCGCAGCTCCATCAGATCACCGCTTCGTGACTCGACGCGCTTGCCTTTCTTCACTGGGACGTGACCGCAGTGCGGACAGGGCAGCTGCCCGGTGTACACGGTGGCGCACATCACGCATGTGATAGGATTCTTTTCATCGAGGTCCTTCTGTCGGTCGGCGTTTGTACTGTGCAACGCCTTGCCTTCCTCAAGGACCCAGTTGTGATCATCTTGGACAAAGCCGTGTTCGTAGACGTTACCGCTATGGTCGATGATTCTGGAGTCTTCCTTGTTGTCGGCTGGACGCAAGGTCCTGCCAGCCATCTGGAGATACAGGCCAAGATTCTTCGTCGGCCTCGCAAGCACACAGGCGCTCAGGCTAGGCTCATCGAAGCCCTCGGTCAGGACCGCATAGTTGCAGACAACCTGTATATCGCCTACCTGAAGTCCGGTTATGATTTGCTTGCGCTCTTCGAGCGGCGTGTCTCCATCTACGTGCGCTGCTTTAGTCCCCATCTTGACGAACTCGTCGCGCAGGTTAATCGAATGTTTGACGGAACTCGCAAACACTATAGTTGGCCTGTCCGCAGCAAGCCTATGCCAGTGTTCGATGATGTCCCCAACCAGTGACCGACGATCCATTGCACGATCCAGATCAGCAGGGTCATAGTCACCGCCGCGAACCTTCACGCCAGTCAGGTCTGGTATGGTTGGCGCAAACGTATGAGGCTCAACCAGATGTCCGAGATCAATGAGTTCCTGAATCGTGGGGCACTGCACCATGTAATCGTAAACATGACCCAGACCTTTGCCGTCTCCACGAATGGGTGTCGCCGTCAGCCCAATGACAACCTGTTCACCGTAGTGGTTGATGAGCGTCAGGTACGTTGGTGCGAGCGAGCGGTGGGCCTCATCAACGATAACTACATCCGAATTGGGGAACGGCAAACGATCCGTTGTGATACATCGAGCTGCGATCGTCTGGATACTGGCGACCTGACAATCCGCTGCACCGTATGGGTATTCACCAGCCATGAGGATGCCGTGATCGACACCGAACTTTTCGAGCTTGCCAGCACACTGGTAGATAAGCTCGCGGCGATGGGCAAGAAACATGGACCGGCGAAGTTTCTCCGCAGCAAGTTTTACGATCTCAGCTGCGATGACTGTCTTGCCGGAACCTGTGGGAGCCACGATCAGGATGCGCCGGTAACCTGCGCGGATCGCTTGTCTCACCTTCTCGATAGCAAGGTCTTGGTAGTCGCGAAGGACGAACATTAGGCTTCTCTGGATTTGCGCTTCTGCTCTCGCCAATACGCCTTGAGCGCTTCCTCGTCTACCGCATTGCGATATGCCATGTAGTTGTAGATTGACCAGCCGCCATTTTCTTTTTTGATTCGCTTGCCATCAGCTCTGGTGCTGCGGCTCTGCGTGTCGGGCGCTTCGAGAATCTCGATGCCCTTCTCGATGATGTCCTGTGGGATCATCGTCGTGCGACTGAGGTAGTGGACGTTGCCCTTTACGAAACCGTCCTTATCTGCCAGCACAATCATCTGCTGGAATGTGACGATCGCTTTCCATGAGTCCTCACCATTGAGGCAAAGCGACCCGGTGTACATCTGTTCCCAGACCTTTCCGTACATTGTGTTCTCCAAGAATGGTACTTGCTTGTTCTTGGAACATCTTAGCTCAGTACATAGTACTAATCAACTAAGAGGTACTTACTCTCTGGTCAGGTGTAGTTATCTGCATGTGTATGTGTATCTGTATCTGTATGTGGAAAACGCCACGGAAGTTCTCGGAACATAACAAATGTCCAAGAACCTCGCGGAACCGTACCTTACGGTGCGAACACTACTTCGGGAAGATGTCTTTGATGTCGAGCGGGTAGTCGTTGCGTTGCGCAACCTCGATGATCCTGAGCGCGGCCTGCGCTCGTGGCTTGCTCTTGCCTTCCGTCTCCCAGACCCTGAGTGTGTCCACGTTCACATCGAGTAGCTCAGCGAACTTGATGCGGTCCATCCTCAGCTCTTCGCGAAAGCGCCTGATGACATTGCTGTGGGGTGGGGTGGCATCGGGACGCTCGTTCGGACCAAAGGTTGGCATCACTGTTTTCTCGCTTTTTTGGGTTTATCAGGAAGGGGTAGAATTTTACCACTGAGTGTTGACTTTCACCAGCCCCGGCGTATCATCCTTCGCCCTGAGCCGAGTGCGGTGGCTTACCCTTTACTGCAAATGAAGCGCCACCGCTATCACACGTTCAGGCTATGCCACTGTCGCCCATGTTGGTTAGGGCACCGTGAGCGAACCACGTCCGCAAGGGCCGATGCCTCCACGGTTATCAAAAGTTCGATTCTTTTCAGTGGCTCCAAATTTATTACGATGAGGGGTTGACTTCCTCAGTCAGTTGCTTACAATGCACGTTCGGTTGTTCGCAACATGCTCGAAGCCCTACAACCGGGCGCAGCTGCGTAGCTGCACTATCGAGCCGATGAATGTACCGTTATCGTAGAAGAGAAGGGCTTCGGCCCACAGTTACAACCCCCGGTGAAATGATAGCCGGGGACTTTTTTCGCCCAGCTGAGTGGATCGGCTGGGCACCGGACAATGCGAGCCGGTGAGTAAGAGCGTTATCCTCAAACTTGAAATTTGACTGGCGAAAGCCGACCGCTCTCTCGTAACATGCTCGCGTTTTAGGTTTTCGGGCCGGATAGCGGAACGGTTATCCTTCGGAGATCGAGGTCACTGGTTCGAGTCCAGTTGCCCACCCTACAATGGTGGGTATAGCTCAGTTGGGAGAGCGCGTACCCCGTTTGCTAATAACATGCCCGTTTTATACATGCTCGTGATGGACGAGCCGCAACAGGGGAAAAAGATGGATTATTCTAAGCACGTAAGCACCAAGGCGACTCCGCAGATGGAGCGCACTCCCGGTCGTACCGAAGTCGAGAACAGCGCAGGTGGATTCGTCCATGCTGTCTCTGACTGGGATCGACTGGATCGATTTCTTATCCTCGGCTCTGAGGGTGGAACGTACTACGTCAGCGAAAAGAGCCTGACCAAGGACAACGCAGAAGCTGTCATCCGACTGATCAAGCAGGATGGGCTTCGTGTCGTTAATCAGGTCGTGGCTGTATCGAAAGCAGGTCGGGCGCATAAGAACGACGCTGCCCTTTTCGTACTCGCTGCCGCAGCCAAGTTGGGTAATGAGCAGACGCGCAAGCTGGCATTCGGCGTATTGACCGAAGTCGCTCGCACCGCTACTCACCTGTTCAACTTCGCTCAGTACATTGAAGCCTTCGGTGGATGGGGTCGCGCAACGAAGCGTGGCTTCCAGCGCTGGTACAACGAGAAGGACAATGACCGTCTCGCTTACCAGCTCCTGAAGTACCGTCAGCGCGATGGCTGGACCCATCGTGACATCCTGCGCCTGTCTCACCCGGTAACGAGTGACGAGCAGAAGCGTGCGATGTTCGATGTGACCTGCCGACCTGAGAAGCTGGCTGACGACAAGTTTCTTGTTGGCTTGCCTGACATCTATCTCGGCTACCACATGGCGAACGCCCATGGTGAAAAGATGGGTTCAGTTGAGCGTGCAGAGTACGTCCGTGACTTCAACCTGTCGTGGGAGATGCTGCCGACTGAGTGGCTGAAGGATGAGGCTGTCAATCGTGAACTGCTGAAGAAGATGCCACTCATGGCTACGATTCGTCAGCTGGGCAAGATGACTGCCAACGGTACGCTCAAGCCGATGTCGATGGAGACCAAGATGGTTCTCGATCGCCTGATGGATGACGAGCAGATCAAGCGCTCGCGCATCCACCCGATGCACTACTTGCTGGCGCTGAAGAACTACTCAGCTGGTCACGGCTTCCGTGGCAGCATGAAGTGGAACTCAGACCCACGTGTAATCACTGCGTTGGATGCTGGCTTCGAGAAGTCGTTTGGCAATGTCGAGCCTACTGGCAAGGCATTCATGGTCGGCGTGGACGTATCAGGCTCGATGTCGTCTCCGATCTCTGGCTCGAACATCAGCGCCGCTGAAGCTGCTGGTGCCATGGCAATGATCATCGCTCGTACTGAGCCTGTTCACTTCGTCCATGGCTTCACGTCAGGCTCAAGTCGCTACGGTTTCGGTCGTAATCAGGAGCAGTCGCTGGCTGGCTTCGTTGATCTGGGCATCAGCTCGAATGAGTCGATGCACTCAGTAATGCAGAAGGTGCAGAAGCGGAACTTCGGTTCCACTGACTGCGCGGTTCCGATGTTGTACGCCTCGGCAAACAACATCATGGTGGACACGTTCGTTGTCATCACTGATAGTGAGACGTGGGCTGGCAAGACCAAGCCAGTCGATGCGCTGCGTCGTTACAGGCAGACCCACAACCCGAACGCTAAGCTCGTGGTTGTTGCAACGACCAGCACAGGGTTCACTATTGCGGACCCGAACGATTCCGGCATGTTGGATGTGGTCGGATTCGACGCTAACGTACTCCCTGTGATCAGTGAGTTCAGTAGATAACATCCTTTAGCACCCGGTGTTGAAACTTTAGCACCGGGTGCTATAATTGGTTTGCGTGACTGAAGCTGGACAGGCATACGAGTCCGGGTCACCCGTAAGGGTGGTGAGTGGTTAATCAGCACCACTGTGAAGTGGGTTGGATTCCCACCGTCGCGCACTTACCTATCCCGGTGGTCGGGGTAGCACAACTAGGAGAACAGCATGTCGCTAACGAAAGCGCAGCTCGAAGAACGCAGGACAGGGGTCGGTGGCTCAGACGCTGCCACAGTACTGGGTATCAACCCATACACCACTTCATACGAACTCTATCTGGACAAGCTGGGCGAAGCCCCACCAGAGGATGAATCGTTCCTGAAAGAATCCCGCTACTGGGGTTCGGTTCTTGAGCAACCAGTCTGTGACCGCTATGCAGAAGAGACTGGCTACAAGGTCCAAAAAGCTAACCAGCTTATCCGCTCGAAAGAGCACCCATTCATGATCGCAAACATCGACCGCAAGGTGGTCGGTGAAGACATGCGTATTGGCTTTGAGGCTAAGACCGCAGCTCGCCCTGATGGTTGGGGTGAGTCAGGATCAGATGAGATTCCACCGTACATCATGTGTCAGGTGCAGCACTACCTTGCTGTCACCGGCTACGATGTCTGGGACCTTGCTGTCCTGATCGGCAATCGTGACTACCGTTCGTACAGGATCAACCCGATCCAGTCGATCATCGATGACCTCATTGAGGCTGAAGAAGAGTTCTGGGATCGCGTGCAGGCGAAGGTCGCACCCGAACCACAATGGCAATCAGCAGCAACAACGCGCCTGATAAAGAACCTCTACCCCGGCACCAATGGTCAGGTGGTAGAACTCCCCAACGTCTCACAAAAATATCAGGACGTGCTGAAGGATGCCCAAGAACAAGCGAAGCTCTTCAACGGGATTATCGACGGCTGCAAGAACCGCATTGCTATGCTCATGGGCGAGGCCGCAATCGGCATCCTCCCAGACGGTTCAGCCTACACCCGCAAAGAACAGAAGCGTAAGGCTTTCGAGGTTGCCGAGACTTCATTCATTGCTACCCGACACACCACCAAGCTCCCGGTCGCCGCTACCAAGGCCATCGAAGAAGGCACGGTAATAAAAATTGAGGCGCAGTCATGAGGCCGCTGGGAGAGGTGCAGAAAGACGTGCTTCAGTGTCTGAAAGATCACGGCAGCTGGTCAGTTATGGCTGGCTGGGTGTGGGACACACCAAGCAACACGAAAAGGATTCTCGACAGCCTCGTTAAACGTGGGCTTGTGAAGACAAAAACAGAATGGTCTGGGCACAACATGTCACGAGGCACAACCGTGTACCTACCAACAACACAAAAAGCTGGAGAAGACAATGACAACGAAGAAAACATGTAAGGCGAAAGCATCGAACACTGGTGCGCAGTGCAAGCGTAAGGCTGTCACGGACGGCTACTGCAAGCAGCACTATGAGCAGCTGCATCCGCAGGCTGACGAGCAGACGATCGCTGAGGCGGCGGCTGATGCTGCGACAGATCGCTACCCGCTCGACACGCTCGAAGCGGAGAGCGGTGACGTGTATCAGGTGGACCTGACGGCTCACTCGCCTCAGTTCCAGAAGTTCGAGATCGCCAAGCGCATCGCACATACGCTGGCGTGCTCAACGCTCGTGCCTGATGCGTACATCGGCAGGCCGAATGACTGCTTCGTCGCAATCAACATGGGCGCAGAGCTGGGCATGGAGCCGTTTCAGGCTATCCAGTCCATCGCTGTGATCGACGGTAAGCCCTGCCTTTATGGTGACGGTCTC
>JAQYVZ010000211.1 GCA_030145205.1 Desulfuromonadales bacterium
ACTAAATGGACTTGCGCGATCCTGGGAAGAATAGTTAAAACAGGAACTCCCCAGCACTTACTGCGTTTCACGACAGGTCAGTGAAAGGAGTTCCTGATGCGAGTTGCGAGAGTTTTCCAGGAAGTACGGAGTACGTGGCAGTCGTTGTCGGCAGGAGGGCGTCGGATGATACGGTCCTCCGCCATGAGGTCGCCCGATGCGGGCTTCTGTTTGCGATGCAAGATTGTGTTGAACCTGGTCCGCGGTCGTCCAGTCCAAATGATCCATGAGATCCTGGGTTGTGCAGTGTCGCAAGTATATCGCATTGCCCGGCGGTTTGTCGAGCAGGGAGAAATCGGCTTGGCCGATCGACGTGAGGACAACGGGGATCCGAAGGTGGACGAGGATTACGAGTTGGAACTGATCCGGTTGGTAGCAGAGGATTCTCCGCAAGATCACGGATATCGGCGTCCCACCTGGACCCAGGAACTGTTGCTCCTGGTGATGGAATCGCAAACTGGGATCGGCATCAGCCGCAGCGCGATGAGCCGACTGTTGAGCCGGCTGGAGATTCGTTTGGGTCGGCCGAAACCGGTGGTGGGTTGTCCCTGGAAAAAAGCCCGTAGAACACGACGTTTGAGGAAACTGGAGCGGTTGATCGACGAGTTGCCCGACGATGAAGTGATCGTCTACGCTGATGAAGTGGATATCCACCTGAATCCGAAAATCGGACCGGATTACATGCTTCGGGGAACGCAAAAGACCGTGATGACGCCGGGCAAGAACCAGAAGCATTATCTGGCTGGAGCGCTCAACGCGAGAACGGGAAAGTTGACTTGGGTCGAGTGGGACCATAAGAACAGTGACCTGTTCATTTTGCAGCTCTGGCAATTGGTCGGTCGCGACTATCCGAAGGCACGGCGCATCCACATCATTCTGGACAACTTCTGCATTCACGACAGCCAACGGACACGGATTGCCCTGGCGGCGTTGGACGGGAAAGTGAAATTGCACTTTTTGCCCCCGTACTGTCCTGACCACAATAGGATCGAGCGTGTTTGGAAGGATCTCCACGACAACGTCACTCGCAACCATCGCTGTCGCAACATGGAAGAACTAATGGACGAAGTACGCGCTTACCTCAGCATACGCCGAGAAGCCATGCGCCACGAATACGCAAAACGATGCACAGCCTAGGCTTATGACTCCAAGCGATTTTTCCCACAATCACGAAATCCTATTTAGTCATGAGGAACACCGTAGCGACAATACTCCTCGTGCTCTTTGCCAAGTCTACACTGGCGGAGATCCTCGTCCGGGAAGACTTCGAGGACGACCGGCTTGCCGACCGGGGATGGTATGATATTGCCAAGTGGGGCGAGGATCGGAGTCTGTCGATTGCCGGCCCGCCGGAGGTGAAGCCGGCGGCGGGAAAGGGGTGTCTGAAAATCCGCTATACAGAAGGGGACACCG
>JAQYVZ010000212.1 GCA_030145205.1 Desulfuromonadales bacterium
AAGTAAGACAGGGCAAAAGTGCTACCGAACCATGAAAGGGGAAGATTTTCTGTGGCAGGTACTGCAACATGTCCTGCCCAGAGGCTTTCGCCGGGTCCGGGATTATGGTTTTCTGCATGGCAATGCCAAAAGGCTTTTATCTTTAATTCAACTTATATTGCACGTCATGATCGAAACGAATCCTCTGCGACCAAGACCTTTGTTTAAATGCCCCCACTGTAAAGCGCCCATGGCAATTACGGCCTTTCGACGACCGGCCTGGCTATCAGGCTAATCTGCTAAAAACGGCCTCGCATTGCGTCCATCATCCATATAGGAGGATCTAAGTTCTAAGGGCACGTCAGCAATCTGAATTTTTTAGCCTGGCAGCAGGTGAAGGCCCCCGCTCGCCTTTGAAAAATTCCGTTAAAGATCAGAACCTTATCAACCCCCAAATCAAAAAGAGATATTTGCTTTATCTATATTGTGGCCGGGCTTGTTCAACCACAGGATAAGATCGCGGCTCGTTCCTCGCGCTATCTATCCTTATTCGATAAGTTCGAGTAGTTCGCCTAGGTTATCAGCACTCTGCGCCACATCCGCAGCCCTGATCTCTTGGCGTTGGCCATGATGGGCTTTGTTCATCAGGGTGATCACAGCCGAGTCGTCCGCCAGTGCCGGATGATCGACGAAACGGCGGAAGACATGCGCGCTGAACATTCCATGGGGACCCGATTTCACGAGCGGTCGCAGACGCTGGATGAACGATGCCAGTGTCGGATTGGGATTGGCAATGGACCATGCAGCATAGGCAGGGTCGTCAAACATGGCGCTGAGCTTGGCTTCGAAGAAGACGCGGCATCCGTCAGCGAAACTACGTGCAGGCTCCTCCGCGTTCCTATCGGTATCAAAAAGATCCTTGCGTTCTTGAATTTTCGGTAACGACGGCGTGGTTCGTACCACGGGCTGTTGCCTCGTGGCCGGATTCACTTCAAGATGCTCGATGCCGCCGGTTATCGGAAGGCGTGAGACGCGTGCGCAAAAGCGCGGATCATATGATGTCAAGACCAGTTGTGCGCTTGCGGCAACGAGTGGGGTAAGCGCCGTCGCGAGGCGTTCCCGGTTTTCGTCGTCGAGCAACTCTTGCGGATCATCGAAGACCAAGGTCGTCAGCCCGCCGCGCTCTTTCAGCACGTACTCCCAGAAGGCAAGAAAGAATGCGACCAAGCTGGCGCGCAGGGCCGAAGAGTTGGTCACGTGCTGCGCGGGTGCAGAGACGCCGCCCGTTTGCACGACAAGGTCCAATTCGCCTTTGCGACCCATCCCCAAAAGTCTAGGGGGACGTTCTTCATTATTTCACTAATTGACAATGTCTAATAAATTGCGTAGCCTCTTCGCATGCCACGATCAGCCAGAATTGATATTCCGGGTGTTTTGCAGCATGTAATCGCTCGGGGAATAGAACGTCGGG
>JAQYVZ010000213.1 GCA_030145205.1 Desulfuromonadales bacterium
CCGATACCAGCATCGCCGAACTTTTTAACTTCGAAACCTTCCCGGTGGCGGTGGTCGATGCAGACAACCGGCTCAAGGGGCTGGTCATCCGCGGCGCCCTGCTCGGGGCCCTGGCTGAAAGGAGGGGCAACTGATGAGTATGAACATGCCACTACCGAAGTTTCCCCTGGGCAACGCCATCGAGGCGGTGATCAATTTTCTCACCGACCATTTCGCCTTTATTACCAAGGGCCTCTCCAGGGTCACTGAAACAGGCATCGACGCCCTGGTCGAGGGAATGCTGTGGCTGCCCCCCTGGGCCCTGATCCTCCTCTTCGCCGCCCTGGCCCTGTGGCTGAGTACCCGCCGCATCGCCCTCTTTACCCTGGTCGGCCTGCTCTTTGTCTGGAACCTGAGGCTCTGGGAGCCGACCGTCTCGACCATTGCCCTGGTGCTGATTTCCACCTTGGTGGCGGTCAGTGCCGCTATCCCCCTCGGCATCCTCGCCGCCCTCTACCGGCCGGTGAACCGGATCACCATGCCGGTGCTCGATTTCATGCAGACCATGCCGGCTTTCGTCTACCTGATCCCGGCGATCCCCTTTTTCGGACTGGGGCCGGTCTCGGCGATCTTTTCGACGGTTATTTTCGCGATGCCGCCGGCGATCCGCCTGACCTGCCTCGGCATCCAGCAGGTTCCCGAAGACCTTATCGAGGCAGCCGACGCCTTCGGTTCCACCCGCAGTCAAAAACTGTTCAAGCTGCAACTGCCCCTGGCCGGACCGACTATCATGGCCGGGGTTAACCAGACCATCATGCTCTCGCTCTCCATGGTCGTCATCGCCGCCATGATCGGCGCTGGCGGCCTCGGCGGAGAAGTCTGGAAGGCGATCCAGCGCCTCAAACCGGGGATGGGCTTCGAAGCGGGGCTCGGCGTCGTCATCGTCGCCATCATCCTCGACCGCATCACCCAGAATATCGGCAAGGGCAAAACCGCCCGCTAAACGACAACCCTTTTATATTGCCATGAAGGAGAGTCCCATGAAAAAAACTTGGACCGCAGTACTGCTGCTTCTGCTGAGCGCAAGCCTTTGCGCCTGCACCCTCAAAGGAAAAGAGCCGCAAACAAGCGTCAAGTGCCCCGCCTGCGGTTACGAGTTCGAGGTTCCGCCCCACGGGCGGTAAGATCAGTTCAATATTCATCCCTTTTATATTTTTCATTCTCAAAGGAGAGCTTTCCATGAAAAGAATTCTAGCCCTGATGCTGATCTTTACCAGCCTGTTTCTCGGCGCCTGTTCCGAACAGCAGAGTGCAACCAGCGAACCGGCCCCGTCGAAAAAAGTCACCCTGGCCTACGTCGAATGGGTCGCCGAGGTCGCCAGCACCAACGTCATGAAGGTGGTCCTCGAAGAACTCGGCTACGACGTCAAAATTCTTCCGGTCAGCGCTGCCGCCATGTGGCAATCCCTG
>JAQYVZ010000061.1 GCA_030145205.1 Desulfuromonadales bacterium
AGCGTAGGAGTCACACCTGTTCCCATTCCGAACACAGAAGTTAAGCCCTACTGCGCCGATGATACTGCATGGGTAACTGTGTGGGAAAGTAGGTCGCCGCCGAAATTTATTCGCAAAAGCCCGTCTCTTATTGAGGCGGGCTTTTTTGCGTTTTATTTCAAATGATAGTTGTCTGGCAGGTATCATTGCAAATACCTGCCAGGAAGCCCCGCTCTATTTCTTCAGTTCAATGCCAAAGCTCTTGATTTTTCGATGAAGATTTGAACGCTCTACCTCAATCGCTTCGGCTGTTCTGGAAATGTTCCAGTCATTTTCTTCAAGCTTTTGTACCAGGAAGTCTTTTTCAAATTCTTCTTTGGCTTCACGAAAGGTTGCCAGTTCCGTTATTGACGAGGTGCTTGAACGGATTTCTTCAGGTTTCCTGGTAAAGGTTGCCGCGGGCAGGTGGCCTTCAGTTATTTGTTGGTCCTGGACCATGATCACTAGTCGTTCAATAATATTTTTCAACTCACGGACGTTGCCAGGCCACGAATAGTTGACAAGTGATTCCATGGCGCCGGAAGCTACAGTCTTAATCTCTCTGCTTTCCTTGCTGCAGTAGAATTCTAGGAAGTGCGTAATTAGCTTAGGGATGTCTTCCTTGCGTTCCCGTAGTGGCGGGACGTCGAATGGGAGGACATTTAGCCGATAAAAGAGGTCTTCACGAAAGTTCCCTTTGCTGATTTCTTCGGCAAGGTCTTTGTTTGTCGCGGCAATGACTCGGACATCGACTTCGATTGTGCGACTGCCGCCGACCCTTTCAAATTTTCGTTCCTGTAATATCCGTAGAACCTTCGCCTGGGTTTTCAGGCTCATATCCCCAATTTCATCGAGGAATAGGGTTCCTTCATTGGCCAAGTCGAATTTGCCTTTGCGCAGTGCGGTCGCCCCGGTGAAGGCTCCTTTTTCATGGCCGAAGAGTTCTGACTCTATCAGTTCCTCAGGAATGGCTGCACAGTTGACTTCGATAAATGGCTTACTCGTTCGGCCGGACAGGGTATGGATAGCTCTAGCAACCAACTCTTTTCCTGTGCCATTTTCACCCGTAATCAGAACCCATCCTGACGTAGGGGCTGCGATGGCAATTTGTTCCTTAAGTTGGCGAATGATAGGACTGTCGCCAATCATTTCATATTCCTTGGCGATCTTGGCTTTCAGTGATCTATTTTCTTCGACCAGTTGCCCTACTGTCAGTGCATTTTGCACCGATAGTAGCAGTTTCTCAAGGGACAGGGGTTTTTCGATGAAGTCGTAGGCTCCGAGTTTGGTAGCTTTTACGGCGGTTTCAATGGTGCCGTGTCCGCTCATCATGATCACCAGTTGTTCCGGGCTCACTTCACGGATCTTGCGGAGAGTTTCAATGCCGTCCATTCCAGGCATCCAGATGTCTAGCAATATCATGTCCGGAATTTCATCGCGCAACAGGGAGATTCCCTGTTCGCCGTTTTCTGCGGATATCGTGCGAAATCCCTCGTCCTGGAGAATTCCCTGCAGGCTTTCGCGGATGCTTTCTTCGTCATCGACGATGAGAATGCTTTTCATAGTGTCCTTTGATTGGCGGAAGAGTCTTTAGGTGGTCAGGTCGCTGTCACTGACGGGGAGTTCGACAATAAATCTCGTCCCTTGAGGGGAGTTGTCTTTCACCCGGATGTAACCGTTGTGATCTGAAATTATAGTCGAAACAATGGCCAGGCCCAGGCCAGTACCGGTTTTTTTTGTTGAAAAATAGGGTTCAAATAGACGCGGCTTGTCATCGGGGTTGATGCCGCAGCCGTTGTCGGCAACGGCAAAGGTGACCATTTGCAGCGGAGCATTGTAGCTTGTTTCGATGCTTATGATCGCATCAGCAATCTCGTGGACGGCGCTGACACCATTGTCGAGGAGGTTGATGACCACCCGCTTGACCTGCTCGCGATCCAGGTTGAAGAGGGGAATGCTTGGGTCCGGCTGAAAAATGAAGGTGATTTCCTTGTGCCCTTCCTGGTAGAGGACCAGCGCTTCATTGATGACTTCGTTGAGATTGTTCATTGTCGGATTGCTGGCGGGCATCCGGGCAAAGTTAGAAAATTCGTTGACCAGGTTTTTCAATTCGTCGACCTGGGTCACTATCATCCGCGTGCACTCGTCGAAAACCGTATCGTCACTGCTGAAGCGATCGAGATAGCGGCGTCTGAGACGCTGGGCCGAGAGCTGGATAGGGGTCAGGGGATTCTTTATTTCGTGGGCGATGCGGCGTGCCACTTCGCGCCAGGCCGCCATGCGCTGGGCCTTGATCAGGTGGGTCAGGTCGTCGAAAACAACGACTGTGCCCATGAACTCGTTATTCTCATCGCGCAAAGTGGTGACGTTGAACAGAAACGTTACCTTATCTTCCTGCACGGGGAGGGTGACCTGCTTGCGGATCGAGTCTTTGCCGGATATCATCAGGTCCCGCAGGAATTCCTTGACCAACGGCAGGTGTTCGGAGCTGACTACCTCGCGGAAGTTTTTCCCGACGACTTTACCGGTTTGGATTTTGAGTAAGCTTTCTGCAGATTTGTTGATTGTCGTGATGTTGCCTTCCTTATCGACGGAGATGACACCGGCGGTCACGTTTTTCAGAACGATTTCCATGTAGCGGCGACGCTGGTCGATCTCCAGGTTCGATGCCTGAAGCTCGAGGTTGGCCTCCTTGATCTCCAGCTGCCCTCGGCGCAGGTCGGTGGTCATCTGGTTGAAGGCTTTGACCAGGGTGCCGACTTCGTCATCGCTGACCTGTTCGATGTGGACGTTGAGGTCGCCATCGGCTACGCGGTTGGTCGCCATCGCTAGTTCCTGGATCGGGACGGTGATTCCGCGGGCGAGGTGAAAACCGAACCATGTGGCCAGGAAGATAATGACCAGGGCGATCAGCAGCAGGACGGCGACATAACCTTTCTTGATCTTATTTTTGAGCAGCTTGGTGTTTTTATATTGCTCATAGGAAGAGGAAATCTCCTTCATTTTGGCGACCAGTGAATAGGGGACGTAGTAGTTGACCACGACGACTGCAACCACGTCTTTGGGGTTCCAATTCGACTGAACTGGAACGATGCCCCTGATGAGATCGGCCTTTCCGATGGGGGTAATGCGCGTGAAGCGGTTGCCCTGCAATCCCTCGCGGATATTGTCGGATCCCGGATCGGTAAAGTCGGCGGCCGGCACCTGGGGATTGGAAGCGCGCACCAGTTCCTCGTAAGTCGAAGAGAAGACTTCGACCACGCCAAGGTTGTATTCCTGCTGTTTTTCCTTGATCACTGCAACCAGCTTTGGCAGGTTTTCCTCGTTGAGGAGCTTGTCCTTTTTGATGATGCGGGCAAGTTGTTCGGCATAGTAGAGGGCGTTGGCCGCTGAGTTCTTGTAATACGTCTGGGCCACCTCCAGCGATTCCTGCAGTGAGGTTTCAATCTGGGTGTTGAACCAGCTTTCAATCGAATTGGTGATAAAACCGGCGGAAACGAAAAACAGAAGCATGGTGGGAATCAGCGACAGTGAAACGAATGCGACGACCAGCTTGGTTCTCAGGCGTGCTCCGGGGACATCTCGCCTTCGTTCGAGGATTAGCTTGAAGAGGTTTCGGAACACCAGAAAAAGAAACAGCAGGATCAACAGGAGATTTATGTTGATTAGTGCCAGGACCAGGATGGTGTTGGACAGCGGCAACTTCGAGGACAGTTCAAGTAACTGGGTCTCGAAATTCGAGAAGATGACAACCAGAGTGATGATCAGGAGAATGAGCAGCCATTCTCTCCGGCGCTTGCGGGTCTCCGCTTTCTCTTGTTTGGGGGGCTGGGAGGGGGACATCCAAATCCTCGTGGCACAAAAAACTGTAATCGATGTGCTGGCACTCAACATATAAATACTAGGACAAAGGGTACGTTGATTTCAAGGTTTTCGAAATAAAAAAAGGCAGCCTGGGGCTGCCTTTTTTGTGCGTCAATTGAATATGCCATCAGGCTTCGGAAAGTGCCAGTCCGGAAGCCAAGGCAGGAGGTGCGGCAAGGAGTGCCTCCTGCAGGTCTTTTTCGGTGAACTCAACCAGTTTCCAACAGTCGGGAGAGGCCAGTATTTGTTCAATCATCTGGTGGTTGATGTCGTGCCCCGATTTGAAAGATTTGAAATGACCCAAGATGGGGTAGCCGGCCAGGCTGAAATCGCCGATTGCATCAAGGATCTTGTGGCGCACAAATTCATCGTGGAAGCGCAAACCTTCAGGGTTTAGCACGCCCTCGTCGCCGATCACTACGGCATTATCCAGAGAACCCCCGAGGGCCAAGCCGTTGGCCTTGAGGTATTCGACTTCTTTCAGAAAGCCGAAGGTGCGGGCCGGGGCCAGTTCACGCTGAAAAAATTCTTTGCTGACCTTGACCGAGCGGTGCTGCAGTCCGATGGACGGATGATCAAAGGCGATGTCTGCGGTAACCCGGAAGAAGCGCGATGGGATAACGCTGACCCGTTTTTCACCGTCGATGACAGTCATCGGTTTGCGCACGGCCAGAAACTTGCGACTGCGGGGCAGGGTGCGGATGCCGGTCTGCTGAAGGGTTTCGACAAAGCTACGGGCGCTGCCGTCCATAACCGGGACTTCGGGACCATCTATATCGATGTGCAGATTGTCAATGCCATGGGCGCAGAGCGCTGCCATCAGGTGCTCGACGGTCGAAACAGTCAGGCCGCTTTTGCCGATGACGGTGGCGAGTCGGGTGTCGACGACGTTGGCAGAAATAGCTTCAATGGAAACGGTACGTTCCCCTTCGGTGCGATGAAAGATGATCCCGATTCCTGCTTCGGCAGGGCGCAAGGTCATGTTGATCGTTTTGCCCGAATGGAGACCGATGCCGGATATGGTGATCGAATTGGCGATTGTGCATTGGTAAATCATTGAGAACTTCTCCCTTTGCGCGGATGCTTCAATTGTTCAATGTTCTTTGTATGCAAAGGGCTTGCCAGTTTCTGTGTGTTTTTAATGTACCGAATTGGCAAGGGTTTTTGTTTGGCGAGATGGTGTTTTACCAGATTGTTGCAGATGTGCACAGAATTTTGTGGTGAAGTCAACACACTCCTGCCGTCTTATCTGGCTACAGGCGGCCGGAACGAAGAATGGCGATGGCCAGCCATAGACCGAGAAAGGCGGCAATCGAATAGCCGAGAAACCCGAGGGCTGGAAAGCCAAACAACATCGGTCCTTTGTCGGTTTGCATGATCAGGGATGAACCGACGATCAGTGCGGCGATCAGCATACTGAAGGAGAGGCGGTTGCTTGATTTGTCGAGGTCGGTAATGAGTTTATCAAGCCCCCGGTGTTCCAGGTCGATTTTGAATTTGTTGCGATTGACCCGGTTGATAAATTCCTTGATGTCGCGTGGCAGGTTTTTCGCCAGGGCCCCGTAGGACTGAGCAACACGAATCATTTCCTTGGAGACATTTGCCGGTGTCACCTTGTCGTGTACCAGCTTTTCCATGAACGGTCTCAGGTGATCAATCATATTGAAATCCGGGTCAAGTTGTCGCCCGATCCCTTCAATGATGATCAGGGCCTTGCCGAGCAGCATCAGGTCTGCGGGGAACTTGATGCGGTAGAGGGTAAGGACCTCTATGAATTCGGTCAACAGCTTGCCGGCGTTGATCTCCTGCAGTGGAATTTCGTAATAGTCGTCGATCAGTTCGGACAGGTCGCGTTTCAGGTGCTTGGTGTTGATGTCCTCGGTGATGTCGCCAGAATAGAGAAGCAGGCTGATGATGTTGTCGACATCCCGTTGTAGAATCGCCAGAAGCAGGTCGGCCAACTGGTACTTGAGATCGGCATCGAGTCGACCAACCATGCCGTAGTCGAGCATGCAGATACGGTTGCCTGGCAGAATAAAGAAATTGCCGGGATGTGGGTCACCATGGAACAGCCCATCAACCAAGACCTGCTTGAGGAAGGCATCGGCACCGTTGCTGGCGATCTCCTTGAGGTCGTAGCCAGCATCACGCAGCGATTCAAGGTTGGAGACCTTGATCCCCTCGATATATTCCATGGTCAGGACCCCCTCGCCCGTGAGAGACCAATGGACGCGGGGGACGTGGACTGTGGAGGATTTGGCGAAGTTGATTGCGAAACGGTCGATGGTGTGTCCCTCGCGGGAGAAGTCCATTTCGCGGCTGATGGTGCGGCGGAATTCCTTGACCACGCTGACCGGGTCGTAGATTTCTGCCGTGGGGATGTGTTTTTCGATCAGGTAGGCCAGTCCGATCAGGATGTCGACGTCGGTTTCGACGATCTGTTTGATTCCCGGGCGCCGAATCTTGACGACGACTTCTTCGCCACTTTTCAGCCGCCCCCGGTGGACCTGAGCTATTGAGGCCGCCGCAACCGGAATTCGGGAAAAGACGCTGAACAGTTCGTCGACGGGGTAGCCGAGTTCGCGTTGGACCTGTATCTCGATTTCTTCGAAGGGGATCGAGGGGACTTTGTCCTGCAGTTTGCCGAATTCGTCAGCATACTCCTTGGGGATGATATCCGGGCGGGTCGACAGGATCTGGCCCAGCTTGATAAAGGTCGGGCCGAGCTCCACCATTGCCAGACGCAGCCGCTCTGGCTGGGTCAGACGCTCGATTTCCTTGGTCGCCGTGCCCAGGGTCACGATCCGCCGGCCCAGCTCGAGGTAATAGTTGATGTTCAGCTGTTCGACTACGTGACCAAACCCGTACTTGATCAGAATGCCAAGAACGTTGCGGTAACGTCGAATGGTACGGATATTGCGGTTGATTCTAAGAAAAGACAGCATGAAAAAAGACTATTCTCCCTTTTCCTGCAACTTCTTTTCGAGTTGGTGAACTTTCTTCTTGAGTTTGTCAAATTCCTCGGCAGTAACGACGCCGAGGCGGTCACAAGCTTTTTTGACTTCCTGCAGCGCCAGTTCTTCTAGTTTTTTCTGATTTTCCTTGGCCGCTTCCTGGATTTTGTCCAGCAGGGCCTTGCCTTCGTCCTCACTGACATTGAAGCGCTGTTTGATGTCCTGGATCAGTTCTTCGGTTTTCTTTTGGCTGAGCGATAGCGCCCCCATGCCGGCCAACAGGGTTTTCTCAATCAGTTCGATCATGGAATCCTCCTTGCGAATGGTTAATCTTCTGTAAAATTAAATGGTAACACAAGGTTCCTGGGTTTCAATTTGAGCA
>JAQYVZ010000062.1 GCA_030145205.1 Desulfuromonadales bacterium
GGTGGAGGAATCGCTGATTGGCTGGAAAGAGTTTGAACTCGAGGTCATGCGTGACCTCGCCGACAACGTGGTCATCATCTGTTCGATCGAAAACTTCGATGCGATGGGTGTTCACACTGGCGATTCCATCACGGTCGCGCCATCACAGACACTGACCGACAAGGAATTTCAGATCCTGCGCGACGCCTCGATCAAGATCATCCGCGAGATCGGCGTCGAAACGGGTGGCTCCAACATCCAGTTTGCGATCAACCCTGCCAACGGCCGGATGATTGTCATTGAGATGAACCCGCGGGTGTCGCGCTCTTCGGCGCTTGCCTCCAAAGCGACCGGTTTCCCGATCGCCAAGATCGCCGCCAAACTGTCGGTCGGTTATACTCTTGATGAAATCCCCAACGATATCACCCGGGAGACCTACGCCTCTTTTGAGCCAACCATCGACTACGTGGTCACCAAAATTCCGCGTTTCACCTTCGAGAAATTCCCGAAGGCGGACCCGATCCTGACCACCCAGATGAAGTCGGTTGGCGAGGTCATGTCGATCGGCCGAACCTTCAAGGAGAGCTTCCAGAAGGCTATGCGCTCCCTGGAAATTGATTCCTACGGCTTCGAGAGCCGTCTCTACGAAGAGCCGTGTGACTACCGTCGCAGTCTCAGCAATGACGAGTTGACGGATCTGACCAGTATGCTGCGCACTCCGAACTCCGATCGGCTGTGGTACATCGGTGATGCCTTCCGATCTGGTATGAGTCTTGAGCAGATTCACGATCTGACGCACATTGATCCCTGGTTTCTGCACAACATCCGCCAGATTATCGAAATGGAACGGGAACTGATCGTTGCTATCGATCTACTGGATCAACCGGAAAGTGATGCGTTTGTTGAACTCCTGCGCTCAGCAAAACAGTACGGTTTCTCCGACAAACGCCTGGCGACACTCTGGGGCGTTGCGGAGCACCGGGTCCGCGCCTTGCGGAAGGAGAGGGGGGTTCGTCCCGTTTACAAACGGGTTGATACGTGTGGTGCAGAGTTTGAGGCGCACACGCCTTACCTCTACTCAACTTACGAGGAGGAATGCGAGGCAGCACCGACCGACCGCAAAAAGATCATCATCCTGGGCGGTGGACCGAACCGGATCGGCCAGGGTATCGAATTCGATTACTGTTGCGTGCATGGTGTCTTCGCCTTGGCAGATGACGGGTTCGAGACGATCATGGTCAACTGCAACCCGGAAACGGTTTCAACCGACTACGACACCTCGGACCGTCTTTATTTTGAACCGCTGACTTTCGAGGATGTCCTAGAAATTGTTGAACTCGAGCAGCCGGTTGGTGTCATTGTCCAGTTCGGCGGGCAAACACCGCTTAAACTGGCGGTGGCTCTCGAGCAAGCGGGTGTGCCGATCATCGGCACCAGCCCGGATGCAATCGACCGCGCCGAAGACCGGGAACGTTTCCAGGACCTGCTTCACAAACTGGAACTGCTTCAACCGGAAAACGGGCTCGCCCGTTCCTTTGAGGAAGCGGAAAAGGTAGCAGAACGTGTTACTTATCCGGTTGTTGTCCGTCCTTCCTATGTGCTCGGTGGCCGGGCCATGGAAATCGTTTACGATGTCGACCAGCTGCGCAACTACATGCAATTTGCGGTCAAGGCGTCACCCGAGCACCCGATCCTGATTGACAAGTTTCTGGAACACGCCATTGAGGTAGATGTCGACGCCCTGTGTGACCGTAAAGAGGTCGTGATCGGCGGGATTATGCAGCACATTGAGGAAGCCGGCATCCATTCCGGGGACTCCGCCTGCGCGCTGCCGCCATTCTCATTGAAAAGTGAAATTGGTGACGAGATTCGTCGCCAGACCAAAGCCCTGGCCCTTGAACTTGGGGTCTCCGGTCTGATGAACATCCAGTTTGCGGTCAAGGATGACGTTATTTACCTGCTCGAAGTCAATCCACGGGCCAGCCGGACTGCACCTTTTGTTTCCAAGGCAACCGGGCGGCCGCTGGCGAAGATCGCTGCCCGCGTGATGGCAGGTAAGACCCTGCGGGAGATTGATGTCATCGACGAGATCGTACCGGAACACATCAGCGTCAAGGAGTCTGTCTTCCCTTTCGCCAAGTTCCCCGGTGTCGACACTCTGCTCGGTCCCGAGATGAAGTCGACCGGCGAAGTCATGGGCATCGACAAGGCTTTTGGCAAGGCCTTTGCCAAAGCACAGTTTGGCGCGAATGTCCGCCTGCCGCTCTCCGGTAAGGTTTTTATCAGTATCAAGGACGCTGACAAGGAAGAAACCCTTGTTGTGGCCCGCCAGATGTGCGAAGCCGGTTTTGAAATTCTGGCGACATCCGGAACGGCAACTTTCCTGAATAATCATGGAGTTAAGACCACCCGTATCAACAAGGTCAAGGAAGGCCGCCCGCACTGCGTCGACGCCATCAAGAGCAATCAGATCGACCTGGTGTTTAATACGACTTTCGGTTCGCAGTCGATCATTGATTCATTTTCAATACGGCGTTCGGCACTGCTTTATAATGTTGCCTACTTCACGACAGTTCCCGGCATGATGGCTGCGGCGGAAGGGATCCTGGCCATGCAGCGGGAAACTCTTGACGTGACTCCGATACAGGAGTATCATGCGCCGGTCGGGTAGCTTTCTGCCCGTCGTTTTTTTAGAGAAAAAACATAACAGAATTCTATAGTTCGGGCAGGATTTTCCTGCCCGAACGCTTTTATTTACAGCCCTGCCTTTGGTTATAAAGGTGAAAGCTGTCTACGAGGTTCAGAGATAATGTCGCAAAGAGTACCAATGACCCCGGAGAGTCATCAGCAGCTACAGGAAGAGCTCAAGCGCTTGATTCGTGTCGAACGTCCGAAGGTTGTTCAGGATATCGCCGAGGCACGGGATCACGGCGATCTTTCAGAAAATGCCGAATATGATGCGGCCAAAGACCGTCAAGGTTTTATCGAAGGACGCATTGCCGAGTTGAATGGTAAAATCTCGTTGGCCCATGTGATTGATCCGTCTGAAATTGACTCTGAAAAAGTGGTGTTCGGCGCCAAGGTCAAACTGTTTGATACCGAAACAGAAGCGGAAGTCTCCTACCAGATTGTTGGTGAGGATGAGGCGGATATTAAACAGAGCAAGCTTTCGATCAACAGTCCGGTCGCCAAGGCGCTGATCGGTCACACGATTGATGATGAGGTGCACATCCGGGTGCCGTCCGGAATTCGTGTTTACGAAATCATTGATATTGTTTACGGATAGGAGATCATCATGGCCAAACTCAACAAGGATATGACGTTTATCGACATTTTACGCAGCCACCCTGAAGCCCCTAAGGTTCTGGCCAGCTTCAATCTGGGTTGCGTCGGTTGCATGGGCGCCCAGCATGAAACCCTCGAACAGGGTGCCATGGCCCACGGCCTTGACCCTGAGGTCCTGCTCAAGGCGCTGAATGCATTGTTCGAAGACTGATTGACCTGATTGTTGCACACCCCTCTCTCAAGCTGAAGGAAGGGCGATGCCGTCACCAACCGCGGAGCGTTGCAAGCAACTCCTGGCGACACCCATTATGTCGCTCAAGGGCGTTGGTCCGCGTGTTGCCGAGAAGCTGGCACGTCTTGAGATTACGACCGTAGCAGACGCTCTCTATACCCTCCCATCAAGATACGAAGATCGCCGCAAATTCAAAAAGATAGCTGAACTTCAGGATAATTTGCATGAAGTTTTTTGCGGCGAAATCCTCGCTGCCGGAGAAGCCGTCACCAGTCGATCAAGGCGACGTCTTTATGAAGTTATCGTAGGTGACGGCAGCGGTCAAATCAGCCTGAAATGGTTTCACTACAAGAAAGCCTGGATGGATAAGAAATTCAGTCCGGGACGACAGGCTGTTTTTTCTGGTGAAGTCCGCCGCTTCGGGCTGATGCGTGAAGTGCATCATCCGGAAGTCGACCTGCTCAAAGCCGGCCAGTCTCTAGCCGACTACCAATCGTCCAACCCTTTGACCTTCGGTCGTATACTGCCGGTTTACCCCCTCACAGAAGGCTTGACGCAACTGGCCGCCCGCAAAATCTGGAAGCAGGCGGTCGATCAGTTTGCCCAGTACGTCAGCAGCCCGCTGCCGGACGCCCTTGCCGTCGAACACGAGCTGATGCCGCTTGCCGAAGCGTTGCAACAAGCCCATTGGCCAGCTGATGATGCCGATCTAACGCAACTCAATGATGGCCAGGACCGGGCACGTCGTAGTCTCGTCTACGACGAATTCTTTTACCTGGAACTTGGCCTGGCGATGAAGCGCCAGAGGGTAGCTCTCGAAAAGGGCATCCCCTTTGATGTGGCTCACAAATACACGCGGCCTCTTGCTGCCATGCTGCCGTACCGCCTGACAGACGCACAGAGAAGGGTACTCGGCCATATCAAGCAGGACCTGATGGCTCCCCATCCCATGAATCGTCTGGTGCAGGGTGATGTTGGCTGTGGCAAGACCCTGGTTGCGCTGATGGCGGCGCTGATTGCTATTGAGAATAAAACTCAGGTGGCTGTCGTCGCGCCAACCGAAATCCTTGCCGAACAGCATTACCTGCAATTCAGCCAATGGCTCGATCAGCTTGACCTGAAAACGGTCTTGCTGCGCGGCAAAATGCCGGCAGCTGAGAAACGCAACGCTCTGGAGCAGATCAGGGAAGGGCAGGCGCATCTGGTTGTCGGAACCCATGCCGTCCTGCAGGATCAGGTCGCTTTTCACCGACTCGGACTTGGCATCATTGACGAACAGCACCGTTTCGGCGTTAAACAGCGGGCCGTACTGCGTCAAAAAGGTGAGAATCCGCACATCCTGGTCATGACAGCAACACCGATACCACGAACACTGTCAATGACCCTTTACGGTGACCTGGCCGTGTCGGTTATCGATGAGATGCCACCTGGAAGGGCGCCCGTCAAGACCCGAATTGTGGGTGTTTCCCGCCGTGAGCAGGCATATGCGGAGATCCAGCAGGAGATCAACCGCGGTCACCAGGTTTATGTCGTCTATCCGCTGGTTGAGGAAACAGAAAAGAGTGACTTGCTGGCGGCCACTGAAGGCGCTGAACTGTTAAAGAATACAGTCTTTCGGGACGTGAACATCGGACTCTTGCATGGTCGCATGTCCGCTGACGAAAAACAGCAGATCATGTACCGCTTCAAGCAAAGGGAAATTGATCTGCTGGTTTCGACCACAGTCATTGAGGTTGGCATCGATATCCCGAACGCGACAGTCATGGTCATTGAACATGCAGAACGTTTCGGCCTGGCCCAGCTGCATCAGTTGCGTGGCCGGGTCGGTCGTGGCGACAAGCAGGGCCTCTGTCTCCTGATGCGCTCCGATCGTGTCAGTGAAGAAGGCCAGCGGCGCCTTGATGTCATGGCGTCAACCACCGACGGCTTCAAAATTGCCGAGGCTGATCTTGAAATTCGGGGACCTGGTGAATTCCTGGGCACCCGCCAAAGCGGTTTGCCCGACTTCCGGTTTGCCAATCTGCTGCGTGACAGCTACCTGCTTGAGTCAGCGCGGCAGGACGCCTTTCAGTTGGTACAGCAAACGAACGGGCTTACATCGCCGGACAGCCAGGCCATTTCCGCAGAATTACGTCAAAGATGGGGGCAACGCCTCCAGCTTGCCTCTATCGGTTAGTCCTTTAATTACAACAATTTGCATTATAAACATAGGTCATGTCGGGTCGACATCTGCCGATATTAGACCCGATGTCCAATGACACCTCTCATCGGACCCATTATGCTGGATTCAACTCAAACGCAGCATGGGTTTCAAGGAGGTCGTCATGAAAAATTTAACTGTTTTTTTAATCACTGGCCTGGCTGTTTTGCTGGCTACCGCATGCACCCCAATCGTGTACGATTCCCCACAGGCCGGCTATCCTGTCATTATCCACGACAATGCCCCAGTCATCGTCACGCATCACCCCACGTACAACAAACATCACAAGAAACATCAGCGCCAGCACGCACGCATTGAGCAGGAACTGACCAGACGTCACAAACATGTCGAACATGTATATCGCGGAGCAGGGTATCCGGGAGAATTGGTCGAGATCTCTTTGCGTGGCGGCTACTTCTGGCATCAGGACCGCAGGATTACGTACAGCCCGATCAGTTTCACGATTGCAGCTGGCGACATTATTCGCTTTCCGTCAAGCATTTTGAATGTCGACCTGTTCATCAGGTACGAAAATGGCCTCATTTCACTCGATACGGATATCTTTGGTCGATTCAGTCACACAGTAGCAAATGTGAGTTTTGGCACGAACTGGCAGAATGAGCGTCATTATCGTGTCGATAACCGTCATCTCAAAGGCGCCAGGGTGACCGTTAAGGCAGTTCCGCCGAAAGTGAAGAAAAGAAGTCACGAGCTTTATTCAAAAAAGAATAAGCCGGCTGACAAATACGGCCAACAAAGACGTCCACTCGTACGCAAAGATGACACGCGCCACGGTGACTATAACCGTCCCGATGTTGTTCCCAAGATTAAAGAGGATCGCAAGCGTAACAAGCGGGAAGTCGTTAAACGTCATCTTGCCAAGCGTGAGGACCATCGCTCCGATCAAAAGAACATGAAGCGGAACGAGGTCGCGAACCAAAGGACGCACCGCGGTCAACCCAAACATGCAACGGTAAACGAATTTGAAACAAACAGACCGGACAAGGTCAAGGTTGTTTTCAGCGGCGGGACAGTCAATGTCGAAGGGAAAAAACTCGGCCTGAAAAAATCATCGGTGACCCTCAAAAAAGGTCAAACCAAGAAAGTTCGCATCGCCACGCGAAATGGTAAAGACATTAAAGTGCCTGTGACGTACCAAGACGGCCAGGTTATTGTCGATAACACATCGTCACGACAAAGGTCACTTAAAGTCAGCAAGCAGGCGCGTGGTACGACCACCTATGATCTGACAACGCGTGGCCGGGTCCGCATGAACAACGTCAAAGTTAATGTCAGTTCGTTGTAAGTGAAGAGAAGTCGCCAAACCGCTCAGATAAACATTGTGTAAAAAGTGCGACTTCCATATTTGCCCTGTAAGACGATTTCTTTCGCCCGTAAAGGGGTGAGTCAGGGCTTAGCCGGGCGGTTTTTACGAAGCGAAGGTCATAAGGGCAGACCTTCGCTTCATTTTATCGAACATCCCAAGAGTGGTCCTGATAGGTCCTGGATGTATCGACACAC
>JAQYVZ010000063.1 GCA_030145205.1 Desulfuromonadales bacterium
TCAAGGTTATCGAGGTCTGAATCGCCCCTAGTTTTCTAGACACAACAAAACCGCTGGCCAGTATTACACCATCAGTCCTAAATGTTGATCTACACTATATCGGGTGGGTTTCACAGGCAAGGAAATGTAAATCCCACAATCCCTTAGTTTTGAGACAAATGATTTGCAAGAGCTTGACCGGTCATTAAGTTCTGGTAGAAATGTAATACCCTATTAAGCAATGTCGCCAATCCCGAAAAGCCAATCCTTCCGTGAGGGGAGGGCCGGAAAGCAACAGGTCTTTTGGACAAAGATGGCCGAGCTGCCGAAGGATATTGGTTCTTATGGCGGGCTCGGCCTTTTGTTGTTAAGTGGCCTGCGGTTATCTCAACTTGCGATTTCATGAGGAATTAATATGGAAACGGACGAGATCGGGCTGAAAGCGGTTAGCGTTACGCGGGGAGACCTAGAAAGCCTGTTGAGGGAGGAACTGAAGTCGACACCTTTGATTGAATTGCTGTGTAGGGAACCGATCCATCGTGTGCGGGGGATAGATCCAGCAGTCTTGGTGGCGCTGGTAGGCGCGGGGGGAACCGCTTTGGGTGCTCTTATCGCCGGTGTACTCAGGATAGCTGAGATGAAAGGGCGGCCTAATATCGTGCTCGTGGGCGGGAAGGGTATTCGCATCGAAGTGCCAGCGGACACCTCCAGTGAGGCATTGGACGAATACATAATAAAAGCGAAAGCATTGGACTTAATGGAAATCGAGATCTAGCTGGTCAGTGAATTCAATAAGGAGCACGTGTGAGACACTCTGCGCGGGTTTACGGGTAGGCGTTTAACGATGAGTGTGCGGAACTTGGCTAATCCGGCAAATAGGAACTTCGAGTAATTCAGTAGGATGCCGGTCAGTTTCGCGACTCACGGGCCATTGAGGGAATTAGGCAGCGGCTCTATACAATCAAGGCTTACCTTTGCCAAAGTTTCGCGTGCCAACGTAGAGGCCTTTATGAGCGGCGGCAGCGCAACATAGCGGCTACCTAAGCCGCAATGTGATGGCGATGAAATAGTGAGGTCAGTGTGAAATCGCTCCTCGACAAAGTGATCATAATGATTGCCGGTGGCGGTGACGCATCGCGATTTTACCTTCCTTCACGCAAAGACAAATGCAAACCTATGGCGCCGAAGGTATTTTGTGCGCCCCTGCGTATGCACGGCTATAGTATCTTGAACGAATCGGTGCCATATAATGCGTTTAGCGCCGAGGGAGAAACATATCTCGACATCATATTGTCTGTCGTTGCGGGTTTTCAGAGCAATGCAGATTCCCCTATCCCCGTTGCACTCATTACCGGACCCAACAATGATAAGTCAATCCGTGATGCGCTTCAGCACACTGGCAAGAGTGATGATTTTGACATCATTGTGATCGAGCAGGAGTCTAGGCCGGTCCTCACAACCGAGGGGATCTCGGTCTTTTGGGAGAACGGTGAGGTAATGAAGGCTCCCAACGGGACAGCTGGTTGTCTCGAGGCCCTGCAGCAATCAAGGTGGTTTCGAGACCGTGTGTCGGACGGAAGAGAATTCGTGTTCGTATGGTTCGGTAATGATATTTCTAGTGGTTCGAACTTGGTCGATTTCGTGCAGGGGTTGGCCGATACGGATTTACCGGTCCGGTGGTATTCGGACGCTAGGGGACAGGAGGCGATGGAGCGGCTCGGGCAGACACCGAATTCGTTAAGAAACGGGGAGTTGGTCGAGGCGCTTGAGGATGCACCTGGGGCGTATGTCGTCCGTACAAGCGCGTTGGACGAAGTCCTGGCATATGTTGAAGAGCACGTTGTAGTGAAAGACATACCAATCCTGCAGGCCGACGGCAGACTTCAGTCGGGGTTGAAGCGTGAACGCTTCTTGGCCGATATCGTTCGCAAGTCAGCGATGATGGCGTTGAAGCGGATTTTAACCCGCGCCGAGAACCTCAGGCCTGGGGAAGTCTTGTTCGACCGGCTAAAAGTCACCGAGATCCGTCAGACCCCTGGAGGGCCCAGCTACACGCTAGTCGATCTGTCGACCGGTTCCGCTATCGAATTTCCCACGACCAGCTGCGACACCAAATCAAGGCAGTCGATAGCTAGTAGGGAGATGCTGGAGATATTGATGTGTGCGGACCTGGAGGATGGTTTTTTTACAACAGAAATCGACATTGGCGAGAAAGAACCCGGTGAGTACCTGGTTGGATCGTACCAGATACAAGAGGTGAGGCGCGGAGCTTTCGGTGTCGTCTATATCTGCAAAGATCTGTCGGATGGAGAACGGCTGGCGGTGAAGACCTTCACTGACGAGGTGCGCTGGGGGCACCCCTGGGCTGTGAGGCAGTTCTGGCAAGAAGCGAGCTGTTGGGTATTACTACCGCCTCACCCGAACGTTGTAGAGGCCTTCGAGGTGCAGGAGGTAGATGGTCGACTGCATATCTTCATGGAGTACGTCGAGGGTCAAACACTGCGTACCCTCCTGCAGCACAAGCCACCTTCCTTGGTCGAGGCCATGGGATTAGCTCTCCAGCTGTGTGGAGGTCTTTGCGCCCTCCACGAGAACGGACTCATTCACCGGGATATCAAGCCAGAGAATGTCTTCATAACGGCAGAGGGTACGGCGAAGCTTTCAGACCTGGGTCTGGTAATGCTGTCTAGCGATAAGCAGCACCGTAGAGCGGTGGGGACACCGGGATATTGGGCTCCGGAACAGATTGCCATGCCCGATGCCATGACGAATCGAGCCGATGTCTATTCTCTCGGGGTGGTTATGTATGAGATGTTGACCGGTACGCAACCCAAAAGTGTTAAGGAACTCCCTTCCCATCTCAATGCTCAGGTAACAGCTGATCTTGATGCGCTTGTAATGTCGTGTCTTGCCGTTGAGCCAACGGCTCGGCCGTCAGCGCAGCAGCTAGCAGAGCGCTTGGACGAAATGTACCGGCGGTTGACTGGGACGCCATTTATCCAACTAGACAGGCTCGAGAAAACAGAAGTCAGTAGGTCAAAAGAGCTGGCGCGGATCAACGCCTTGATCTTGCTGGGCCGCGCTCAGGAGGCCGTTGAACTGTGTGAAAAGCACCTGCATGTTTCACCGGTCTCCAATGATCTGCGCTATACGCTGGCACTTGCGTTGTACGAACTCGAGCGCTATCGGGAGTGCGCCGCCCAGTGTGTGGATGCTCTGAGAATTCTGGGTGAGGGTGCTAGCGAAATATACCGTATGACAGATCGGCTCCTTCAAATGTGCAACGTGTGGCTCGGCGCAGCCGAAGGCGATACATCACACTGGGAGAGCTTGGGATGGATAGCCGCTCATTCTCAAGGCAGTTCGCGTATGGGACTCAAGTGCGCCGAAATTGCGCTGAAGCTGGAGCCACAAAACTACACAGCGTGGCATCTCAAGGGTCAGTGTCTGTACAACTTAGGGCAGTATGAGAAATCGTTGGAATGCTATGAGCGTGCAGCAAAGGCGACAAACCCTCGTGTACGCTCATTAGCCTCTCGCGAGGGGCAGCGGTGCCGTGAGATCCTGAACGAAGGAGCGCTAAGGGCGTTTGGTGAGCAACAGGTGGTGACGAAGGGCTTCAGGCTGCTCGGCAAAAAGGAATTCAGTGAAGCGGAGAAGTGCTTCCGGGAGGCCCTTGAACGCTTTCCTGTGAGCCTGCAAATCACAATAGGAATGGGTATTGCGCTGAAGGAAACCGGTCGCCCGGCCGAGGCTGTCGAGTACTTTGATCGCGCCCTCCACAAGAGCAACAACACATCGATGCTTTGGTTCAATAAGGGGCGCGCACTTCTACTGCAGGACCTATTTCAAGAGGCGTTGGATTGCTTTGAGCGCGCACTCCGATTATCGCCGGATGATGCGCCGACGTACAATAGCAAAGGGACCTGCCTGATGGCGATGGGGCGTCTGGATGAGGCCCGCACTTGCTTCGGGGATGCGCTGCGAATAGATCCGGACAACAAAGTGGCATCCCAGGGGATAGTCTGGATCGATCGCGGTCAAAGCAGTGAGCAGGAGCGGCTCTTCAGTAGCAGCGATTACTGGGCCAAACGAGGATTGGAATATCAGGAAAAAGGCCACCTGCCACAAGCAGCCGATTGCCTCAAGATGGCGCTGCGGCTTGGCCCGAATGAAGGATTCAATTGGTACAATATGGGGCACGTGCTGTGGTCGCTCGGCCAGCATCAGGCAGCACTCGAGCATTGTGAACGCGCACTCGCCATGGATCCGAACCTTGTCCACGCCTGGAACGTCCGGGGCAATGCCCTGGATGACCTAGGGCGCACCGAGGACGCACTGGAGAGTTATGACAGAGCGATATGCCTTGATGATGAGTGCTATGAGGCATGGAACGGAAAGGGGCTGTGTCTTGGCAATCTCGGTCGCCATGAAGAGGCGCTGATATGCTTTGACAAGAGCTGTGCCATTCAAGCGGACTATTCTCGGGGATGGCGTAATAAGGCGGATACACTATCGGATTTGGAGCGATACGACGAAGCGGTGGCCTGCTACGATAAGGCTTTGGCTATCAATCCGTGTCACAGGGGGGCTGCTGCTAACAGGGGATCGGCTTTGTTTCACATGGGAAAATTTGCCGAGGCGGCCGAAAGTTATCGGCGGGAGATCGGGAACGATCCGACGGACTGTAATTCTTGGGCGAACCTCGGTTCCGCTTTGTCCATGCAAGGAGAAATCGGCGAAGCAACAAAGTGCTTCCGCCAAGCGTTGACCATTTGCCCCGGGTTCCCGATTGCTCAGGCCAAACTCAAGTGGATCGAGCATCTGGCCGGTGGATCGTCTTCATAGGAGCAAGATTTGCCTGTTCCCATAGAAATTCTGAAGCTGTTTGGTGAGGCCCACGATTACTTCAATTCGGGCAGGATCGCCGAAGCACAAGCTGCGATCTACAAGTTCGAGATGATGTTGGCCAGTATCGGTCCAGCATTGAATGCTTCGGAAATGCTGTACAGCACAGCGGCCATCGCCACGATGCTGAAAAAGTGCGACAATTTGCGAGGCGCTGCGCAAAGGCTTGAGAAGGTGTGTGAACTCGCCCTTCGCATAGATCCTTGTTCTCCTCAGACCTATGGCGATTTCTACGATCTGGGCGAATGTTATGAAAAGCTCGGCGAGCTTGAGCGAGCCTTGTCCATCTACAGGCGTGGCCGCCTAGTGTGTGAGAAAGTCTGCCCGTCTTACATGCCTGCCCTCGAAGAGAAAATTGGCCTGCTCATTGGTCAAATCAGTGAGCCACCAACTGATTCAGTGCAGATAAGCATGGAGCTAAAGTGTTCGGCGCTGAACTATTCCTTGGAACATTCTGGACTTCCGGTGCTGGAATCACTGTTGATTCGTAACGATGGGGAGGCACCGCTCGAAGACATTTCCATCAACGTTGTTGTGCCGGGTTATTCCCTGCCTGGTCAGCCAACACATTTCGGGCTTGCGGGGAGAGAAACCAAGGATATCAGCAGTCTAATACGGATCAATCTTATTCACGACAGAGTTTCCCACCAACTGGAAAGGGCCAAAGTGCCCTTAGAAGTATTCGTCAACGATGAACTGCGAGAAAGGCTACAGACGTGGGTCCTTGCCTACAACGAGCTATCATTGCAACCAGGCCATGAAAAAGCACTAGCGGCATTCGTGCACCCTAACAACGAGGCGGTAAGGATCATCGCTAGACAAGTTCTCCAGAGGCTTCAGGAACGTACCGGCTCAGCTTCTTTCTTGGAGGCGCGCAGCTGTGGCTCCGAGAAGCGGATCGATGAGATAGCAGGCGCCGTCTACAGCTGTCTCGCCACCCAGTACGATCTTGCCTACGATCACGAGCCGCCCTGCTGGGAATCTACAAGTCAGCGCGTACGTTTTCCGGACGAAGTGCTTGTGGGGGGCGCAGGCACGTGCCTGGATTTTATGCTCCTAGTGGCTTCTGTTCTTGAAAATGTTTTGGGTGATAGTGGTGCTCAGCCCGTTCTGATCATTACCTTTGGTGCCGTGGCCCACGCTCTGATCGGATGCTGGCGCGAACGTCCGCTCACCGAAGAGATTGTCATTACCGATGCTTCTGAAGTCGTCGGCTGGGCAGGTAAAGAGCTCCTTGTGCTGGATTCGACCGGATTCGTCAGAGCTAATCCTTTCTGGGGTGACCGAGTCGATTTTGAAAAGGCGGCCGCAAAGGGCATAGAACTCCTCAAGGGCACGGAGAGGTTAATCGCGGTCAACTTGGCCGCAGCGCGCCCTGACTATACGACGGGTCGGCCGGGCGTCACACCGATGCCTTTCCGCTGCGAGCCGCCTTATGGTGAGAGCGCACTGCGCACGTTATGGTTTGCGCATCGAGCCTGGGAGGAGGCGCCGACGACCTTAATACAGAGCGCACACTTGCTCCGGGGCCTGCTTCGGCTACAAGACGGAGCCACCCGCCGCTTCTTTGACACGCTCGCTAACCTAACAGCTAACCCCATGGCAAGCAGCGCCTCATTGGACGACTACTTGGCCGCTGGATTGAGACGGGTGGCCGGAGGGCGCAAGAGCGAACCGGAGGAATCGGAAGGTTATGCCGCTGCGAAGCAGGCAGCGAAGATCGAGGCGAGACGGCTTGACTCCTTAGTCGTCACCGATGTGCATCTACTTTTTGCACTTCTACGCAATCCCGGCTCCTCGGTGACAAAGGCCCTGCGTCACCAGCGCACCAGCCCTGAGGCATGCCTTGCTTTGCTCGAACACCAGTATCCAGCCCCCGCGGGAGGGGCGAAATCTGAGTTTCCAAGCGAAACATTGGAGAGTGGGTGACAAAATACCCCTTGGCGTATTTGAACGGAATGTTGCGTTTAGGGACCCGACCACCCTTCGTTAACGCAATATTATGCGCGAAAACGCTTGGGTAACTGCGGCCTGCTTGGATCAGCGGGAGTACCGAAACATACGTTTTGGAGGTCCAGTAACATCCGAAACCGTATATGGGTTAATCGCTCTGCTGGTGGGTAGCGCAGGCCTGCAAAAACGTGGCGCGTCACAAAATGGGGGGGCACGCGTCTCAAAAATGGTGAATAACGGGAACTGATCCAGAATCCCTGCCCTTCGGAAAAGGCGATGAATTATATACAGAATACTGCCGTCAGAGGAAATCTGCCGGATATTCGATGGCAACACAGGATTTCTGGATATTCCGGACTGTGTCCTTGCTCCT
>JAQYVZ010000064.1 GCA_030145205.1 Desulfuromonadales bacterium
CCTCTCCTCCTCCGGTGAGGATGTTGCCGATGGCATCCCTGATCACGGACATTAGGTCTGGCGCTTCCGGCATCTCACCCGGTTCCCCCATGCCAGCTACCCCGCTCCCCCCAGCGCTTGGCGTCTTCTTAAGCTTTTCCACCAAGTCTTCTATGAGCTTTATCTGCTCCTTCATCAGATTGTTCTGCTCTATCTGGATGTTGAGTATGGCTAACTGCATATCCGCCTGCGCCTTCAGCCGTTTCTCCTCATCCTGTGCGGCCTTCAGCTTCGCCTCCGCTATCTCGGCGTTCATATCGTGCTCGTCAGTAAGCCCCTGCTGTATCTGCTTGATCTCCAGAGCGCGGAGTTCCATCATGATGAGCTGCTTCTCTTCGTCACTTGTTCGCGGATCATTAAGGCGACGCAGCAGAACACGTTTCCTATCCGCGTTATTAAGCGCTTCTCCGAATCGCTTGAAGCTCTCCAGCTCTTTGTTGAGCCCGTCCATCGCGGCGCTGTATTGTTCGTTCTCCCTATTCAGCTCCTCTTGAGCTTCCTTTACCGCATCAGTCGCGGTAGCCAGCTCGAGCATGGTCATTACGTAGTTAGCCGCGTCCGTGGACAGATGCCCATACGACCCGACTATCCGATCCAGGAGGTCGGCAGTCAGGTTCCCGCTTGCGAGCGCCTCTGCCATAGCGGTCCGGCTCCCAAGGATTGCCGGGATTACCCCTTCTTCTCCTATCTGGTCCTCTGCTAGACTCCTGAACAGCGATGATATAGTCGACGCTACCGAGTTGAAGATACTGAAGTCGGCTTGCGTCATCCCGTGAAGGAACGTATCGATGACGTTGGCTCCCCAGTCGGCTAGTTCGGGCAACAGTTTCGGAGGGCTATGGCCTTGCAGCCAGCTCCTGATGACGTTACCAATCTGGATCAGAGTCTTAACAACCTCGATGATCTTTGACGCCATGCCGGTAGCGAACGATAAGATAACGTTAGCGCCCCATACCTTTGCGTGTCGAACTATCTGCTCCCACTTCGTCTCTACGACTGTCTCGACTCCATTGGCCCCCTCAACTACGGTCACTATCGCGTCGTCCCATCCCTCGACAAGCTTATCTGTGAATCTGTTGAAGCTTATCGCGAACAGGCCGACCAGCCCGGCTACGGCAGCGAACGGAACGGCAAGCAGCCACAGTCCGTTGATTAGCGCACCGATCACACCTATCGCAGCTCCGATCACGCTTATGATTGCGCCCATCGACGTCAGGAATAAGCCGATTCCAACAACGAGCGGCCCGACAACAGCCGCTATAGCAGCGAGTGCCAGTACGACCTTAACGATTCCGGGGTGCTGCTGGGTAAATGCGATAATGTTTGCGATTATGGGGAGCATCGCCTGGATAAACCTGTTTAGAATGGGGAGCAGGACATCTCCGATGGCGATGGCAAGCGCCTGGACGGACGCGACCATCATCTTCCACTGGAACTCTGTTGACTGCTGTACGGTCTGGAACGCCCTGTCTAGAGCCCCGACGCCGTCCTTGATCTCCGCCAGGTTCTCCGCATACAACTCGGCAGCGCCGCCAGTCAGGAACATGGCAGCATTAAGGCCGGGTAGACGACCGATAAATTCCGACAGGGCGACTCCGGCGTCGTCGAACTCACTCGCCAGGAATTGCAGCGTAGCTCCGAAGCCATGCTCGGCCAATATAGCCGTTATCGATTCTGTTGTCTGTCCAATAGCAGCGAGCGCTGCTTTTGACTTCCCGGTCTCCTTTACGAACGATGCCATGATCCTGGTCATGGCAGTAACACCCTCGGACGCCGTTCCACCAGCAGCGGTGAACGTGCCGATGAACGCCGTGACCTCGGCTATCGATACCGACAGGTTCGACGCCATACCTAGCAGACGTCCGAGAGGCTCGACGAGCTCGTCGGCCTCGGAAGCGCCTCGCTGGACGGCAGCTACGAAGACGTCGGTGATATCGGTGACCAGTTTTAGCTGATCGGCAGTCTCCATCGCCTCGCCGCCATACGCGACAAACGCGGCGGTCGTGACGCGAGCCATATCGAATACTTCGCCCATGCCGATTGCCGACATCATACCGGCTCGCTCCAGAACGAACAGCGCCATACTCGTGTCACGGATACCGCTGGATAGAATCCTATATCCAGCGGTGGCGAGTTCTATCGGAGCGGCTCCGAGCGCTGGAACCAGCGCCATCATGCCGTCCTTGAAAGCCAGCGCCTCTTCTTTTGTTATGCCAACCGTAGTCTGTAGCCCGATAATCTGGGACTCTAGGTCCATCGCCGCTTTTGTTGTGCCTACAAACATGGCGGCGATTGGCAGCGTGACAAAGCCCATCAGCCTTTGTCCGAGCATCGCTAGTTGCGAACCGAACCCTGATAGGCTCCTACCTGAGTTTGTTATATTCCTACCGAGCGTTCTTATCGCCGTGCCGGTGGAC
Organism: Desulfuromonadales bacterium; assembly: GCA_030145205.1. Lineage (GTDB taxonomy): Bacteria > Desulfobacterota > Desulfuromonadia > Desulfuromonadales > BM103 > JAQYVZ01. The sequence goes on from JAQYVZ010000064.1 coordinate 2,457, forward strand.
AGCACCTTCCCGATGAGGCTCATTAGACCTCGTCCGAGGGCGCTAACAGCTCCGATAAGCCCTCCGCCGATTGCGCTGCCCAGCTTTAGCAGAGCCGAACCCGCAGCTACCGCCAGCTTTAGAAGTCCTTTCGCAAGCGCTAGTACTACTTTCCCGGCGATGGCCCCTGACACCGCTAGTGCGCTTTGAGACGCGGCCACCTTCGTTAGATCGGCTGCGGCTACCTTCGCCCCCGGCGCTGCCGCCTCGATTGTCTGGGTGACGAAGCCTTTATACGGTGACGCATAGTTGATCTTCGAGGGCATCTTCACGCCCTTGAGTCCCTTAGCTGCCTGGACAACGCCATGTATGCTCTTCTCGAGCATAGCGAAAGCGCTGATAGCAGCTCCGATTCCCTTGACTTCTACCCTTATACCAACTACGGCGACAGCCATGCGGACCGATCCTTACTTGCTAGTAGACATCGAATCTTGAACGATGTTCTCTATCATAAGACGGTTCCTGTTCCATGCCATAACCTTAGCTACGAACCATACCGGATACCCGCCTTCCTCAAATTTTTGTAACTCATCCATCGTCGCTCCACAATCAACAAATGCCTGCCACGCCTCGTAGCTGGAATTGTAGTTGATGCCAGTCGACACGGGTTTAGCTATCGTCACCTGCGATATCGGCTGTCCCCACTTCGTCACTCCGAAAGGAGCGAGATGCCTCCGATATAGACTCCTCCGTAATGCCAGCGAACTTCATCAGCATAACGATGTCGGCTGTTCCGACAGCGATATACTTCTTGAATACGTACTCGCGTTCGATGGGATCGTTAAGGTCGAAGACCGACAGATCGATATTGGTTAACCCCATCTTTGCGCGGAGCGCCAAGAGACGAAGCCACTTGTCATCTTCTGGCACGCCGTCTGATAGCTCGAGACCAAACATGATGATCGCATCGATGGCAGCCAGACTCCGCAGCTCGTCGGCCTTAGCCAGCGCCTTTGCGTAATCTGGATGGTCTGGATTCGGCTCGTCCGTTCCCTTGGCCTCGTTGTGCCACACGGGAACTGGCGGGTCTGGGATAGCCGCCTGAGCCTCGTTGATAATACTAATGCTAACAGGTACAAGCTTAGCCGCGTACCCCGTACTGAGGACGACGTCGTCTTGTACCTGCTTGCTCATTTGTTCTCGGCGTTTTGCAACGCCCACTACAGCTTTTTGTGACATATTATAATCTCCGTTCCGAAGTATTTGTTATTTATCTAGATTCGATTAGTCAGAACCGACTACGATGAATCCATCTGATGCGTCGTCAGCCAAGCCAACACCGAACACCATGTCCGGGTTATGCTTGCACGAAGCAATCGCATTGATCTTGTCATTGGCTGGCAAAGAGCCCAGCCCTTCAGGGCAAACGACCCAGTCGTACCCGCCATCGATGGAGCGCAAGATGCGACCCAGCGGGGCTGCGGTAGTATGAGCCATATACATGATAGAGTCGTTGGCGATAGATAACGCCTCAACCGAACCAGCTCCAGAACCTAGGAATGCCTTGGTTGCCCAAGTCACACCAGCGTCTAGCGTGTAGTACAGGTTGCCGTCATTCCCACCGACGAACCACTCCGTTTTGCTCTTCACAACAACGCAGGTCAGGTCTACGGCGATACCAACAGGACCAGTTACGGCGGCCCAGACGTCTCCGTTCTCCGTCTTAGCTACGATACCCGCGGCACCCACGGCAACCGCGAACTCGTCAGACCAAGCATCGATATCATTATACACGCCAAGTGGATTGGCGACGCCAGCGTCAAGCAGAGTCACACCGGCAGTCGGGTCGGTCATCTTGTAGATGAACCCGCCTGATCCAGCGATGAAGGCGATACGACCGGACGGAGCGCTTGAGATACAGGTCGGGCCAGTACCAACGTCGGTTCGGAAACCAGTCGCGATAGCTGTCCAATCGGCATCAGGTGTCGTCCCATCAAACAAACTGAGCAGGTTGTAGTGCAGATTCTGGGCAGCTTCGCTAACTACAATGATGTAGGAGCCGAAGCAAGCCAGTTGATCTGGAGCCTCTGCCGTAGCCAGTGTGTCGATATCGTCGGCGTACCATGTCGTACCCGAGTCCAGGCTGTATACCAGGTCTGGAGGCGTCCCTGGGGAGCCGCCAGCAGCAACGGTAATAGCGAAGAATTTCGAGCATCCACCAGACTCTGTCTGGCAGTCCCCACATGAGGGGGTATCACAAATGACAGCATCGATCAGCTCAGTTGTGATAACATCACCAGCACGCTCGCCCCACTTAACCGGGATAATTTCGTAGACTTCACGTCCAGAAATATCGGCGGTCTCGTTGACCTTCGCGTTCTCGTCACCAGACAAAGCGCCTAACTCATCCGTGCCGTAGCTGGTGAGAGAGACGTCCTCGATGATGACTTTCTTGGTGTATTTATTATGGTCGCTCGGATCAGTGCATTGACCAATATTGATATGCACATCAACGGCGCATCGTTTTTTCGCGAGACGAAGCAACTCGCTTTTTAAGTCAGCAGCGTAAAGACCTGTTAGGGTCATCGTCGGACGGTCTGCTTGCCCCCGAATGGAGGCGACCTCCGTGAACGCTCCGACCTCTACGTCGGAAGGGATTTCAATCTTCTCGACGTCACCCTGAGACTGTGATACACTACCGGCCTTCATAGCGCTTTGATACGCTGGTTTATGGTCGGGTCTCGCTCGCCCTTCGACGAGGAAGACTCGTGTATTACCAGTCTTGAGTGGGTTAAATTTAGCCATACTATCCTCCGCTTTTTGCGTTTCTCTTTGCAGCTTCCTGCATCTTGTAGAGGACTAAGATTTGCCTCTTGAAAGTAGTCATGATCGCAGACGTTATTCCATTACCCATTTGATTTACATCTCGCATATCGTGCAGCCCCTGGTCCACCAGAGCGTTATGCAGGTTGCGCTTCATCCCATCCCAATCGAGCTGGTCGAGGGATGGCGGGTCAAGAGGAATTCCAGCGTATGCCAGGTCATCTGGATCGGAATCCCTAAGCATACTTCTGTGATTATACCCATCCTTGTCTGTCCATGTCACTATCTTCATAATTCAATTCTAACACAACCTCGCTGTTATGTCTACCTTTATATAGCGTATGCCGAAAATGTTTTAGAGCCGGACTTGCTGAGTCGGTTCCACGCCATCAGTTCACCACGCAGTGTCCCGAATGGATTGCCGAGGATCGCGAAGTCGAGTGACTCCCTCAGTTCGGCAGACGTTGGCCGCTCGCGAAGCCCGTTCATCACGGTAAGCAGGTTGCCGCAGCTACACGGTGGGCGCTCTAGCCGAGCCGTAGCCATCCACGCGATTGCCATAGCATAGAAGTCTGACAGCGGGTCGGTTGTATATCCGGCTAAGAAGTCGTCGCTCACGTCTCCAGACCTGTACCATAGCTTGACAATGTCTGGATCACGGGCGACTGCGTAGGACTGGATGATCCACAGCCCCTGGTCTGTATCGTATGTCGACGGATGCGGGACAACAATGCCGGAGTCAATGTCTCTGACAATCATGCAGGCGTTCTGTGCAGTGAACCCGCACACGGGGCACGATGTCGATGATGCCGATGACCCACTCGGAAGCAGCGTGCTTCCGTTGATCGTCAGTGAGCAGTTCGCGCAGATAGATGATCCGGTAGGTTCCCAGAAGAACTGCGCCGACACGGATGTGTCGTCGGTATATTCTCTGTAGACGTCTACGCTGGTAACGAAGTTCGATAGGTCGCCGATATAGATTCCGTCGAATTCGGCGTGGGTCGGGTATGAGCCTTGCTCGTTGGGGTCGACGAACAGCCACGAGTCAAACACGAACGTCGCTACGCCGCCAGCCAAGGTTACGCTTCTAGGATCGCGTATCTCCCAGTCTGGGTTGCCCAACTTACCGGCATGGTACACCTTCAACTCGCGCTCATCGGTAACGGTAGTCGTCACGGTGATCGTCGCCGTCTCGTAGAAGCTGTCCCCATCCTCGTCTGAGTAGACGAGCTCGGCTGCGGCGACAGTTGGCGTGTCGATTAGGGTTGTCGCCCTGCGACCGCCAACAAACGGTTTCTTCATCTTCGAGAAGACGCTCTTCTGATATGGCGTCGTGTCGAACTGCCATCCGCCGCCCGACATGCTGTCGGGACGATGGTACTTGGGATACCTGTGCATCTCAGCGCTAGTCCACTTCGGTGCCGGATAGTATCCGAGGTACTTGGCGATGTCGTCCTCGGCGCTCCTGATTGCCAGTGCCAGATCGTAACGGCTCACCGTATCGGATTCCTGCCATGATCTGGATGTCCACAAGTCCAGACAGTTGTCGGTTATTCCCCACACATTATCTGCGTATGCCCCTTGGAAGTGAACGGGGTTTATCCCCATTATCCTCGCATACCTCGGCAGCGACAGCAGTGTATAGGGGATTGGCTGTGCTGCTGCTGTGCTAGAAGCTGGCCCACCAACTATTGGTGTTCCCACTCCGAGATTCGAAGATCCATCGTTTGCTCCTGGCATTATGACACCGCCTCTGTATCTGGATTATCGAACGTGTATCCGCTCGCCGATCTCCAGAAGTAATATGTTCCAGCATCGAGCATCGGCTGGTTGTTAAATATATCTCGTGTTATACCGAGGGCATCGGTCGTCCCGATCCAGATTACGTTTGTTCCGGCAATATCAGTCGTTACCCAAACTGAACAATTTGGGATTGGGAAGCCTA
>JAQYVZ010000214.1 GCA_030145205.1 Desulfuromonadales bacterium
TCGCTGATGGAGATGGTCGTTAACGGTGTATCGACCCGCAAGGTGACTAAAATCACCGAGGAGCTGTGCGGGGCCTCTTTCTCAAAATCAACCGTCAGTCAACTGTGCCTGGCGCTGGATGGACGAGTTGTAGCCTTTAACGAACGGGACCTGGGAGCCTTTCCGTTTGTGATCGTTGATGCCATGTATTTCAAGGCACGCGAAGGGGACTCGGTGCAATCCAAGGCAGCGATGGTGGTGTCCGGGGTCAATGAACAGGGGAATCGTGAGATTCTTGGGCTGCGCATCGGCGACAGTGAATCTGAAGCTTTCTGGCTTGAAACCTTCCGCTGGCTCAAACAGCGTGGTCTTAAGCAAGTGAGCTACGTTGTCTCAGATGATCACAGCGGCCTGGTTCAGGCGGCCAGACGTTGCTTTCAAGGTGCCATCTGGCAGCGCTGTCAGGTTCATTTCATGCGCAATGTTCTTTCGCACACCAGCGCAAGGCACAAGAAAGAGATAGGCGAAGGGCTCAAGAGAATATTTAATTCCGACAACGCCAAAGATGCCCGCCAGCGGTTTGACGAGTTAGCCGAGCAAATGGAGAAAAAAGCTCCCAAGGCCGTTGATTGCCTTGAGCAGGGCCTTGAGGATTCACTGGCAGTGATGGCCCTGCCGAGCAAATACTGGAAACGCTTGAGATCGACCAATATGCAGGAACGACTAATCCAGGAGATCCGTCGTCGGGAACGTGTTGTCCGTATTTTCCCTAACGAGGCTTCGGCTCTGAGGTTAATGGGAGCGCTGCTAGCGGAGATCCACGAAGAGTGGCAGGGACGTCGGTATCTGGATATGGCTGACTTCCATGAGTGGGTTGCAGAACAAAGCACTTTCACGGAAGAGGCGGTCGTGTCGATCGGCTGAACTTACCGCCAATCAGGCGAGATGGAATTTACAGCAACTTTTGGACTTGATCTCAGACTTCTCCTCAACAGTCAAACCGTCCAGAATGCTACGGACGTTCTTCGTGTACATTCTTTCTGCCAGAAGGGGTGCATTGTGCCGGAAATCCGGCCCTTCCTTTCCGTAATATACAAAATGATCGAAGGTTACTTCCGGCCCTCGTTTTCCAGCATCTCTCTTGTGTGGACCAACCCCAATCCAATTGATCATTCCTGATATGCCCTGCGATTGAGCTTCGCTGCCGATTCCACCGACGCCAATCACTGCATCGAAAGCACGATCTCGGACGGCGCCCATGCAATCATGAATTCCAAAGCATCCATCTGGCCCTGGGTCGCCTTGGTGTGTTCTCTTGTAGACAAGGATCTTCATTGAGATCTCCTTGGCGAACTATCTGCCCTAAGATTTCCCGCCACCCTTCTCTTTCAAAGCATCCACAATTTAAGCAACTCCAATATTCCGTAGAACGGCTTGCATGTCAAAGAATTTGTTGT
>JAQYVZ010000215.1 GCA_030145205.1 Desulfuromonadales bacterium
GTGCTGGACGAACACGTCCTCAGCGCTCTCGTGTGCTATGAGACTATAGCCTCTTGAGCCATTGAGCCATTCAACGGATCCAACCTGGCGCTCACTCCTTTTCTTGTTTTTTCCCCTGTCGTACATGGTGATGTTTGAGGAAGCAACTCTCAAAGCTTGAGTTTAGATAAACGATCAGGGCGGCTTGCGACTTGCGCAAAACCGCCCGATGGTAGAAACTCCGGGTTACCATACCCAAGAGGAGTATCTACCATGGAACAGTTTAACAACCTTATCGAGTTTCGTCAAGCCGTCTATGACCACGGGCTGACCAAAGCCAAAGATGCTCAGTTTGAGCTGGTGGATGCACTTCTCGTGAGCCCGCCGATTCGTTCCTTTCCCGAGTTGAGTCTGTCACCTGTGTTTCGGCGTCAGTGGCCAAGTGTCTACGGGGCAATAGAAGACGGGCAGCAGGATGTGACGTGGCTGGAAAGCTACTTGGTGCAACAGATTCCTACCACAGGAGTGCACATCTACCCCTTGGATGGCACAGCTTGGGCGCACCCTGAAGCGCGAGCCATGTCGGACCGTCAATATGTCTTCAGTCCAACGATAGCGGTCGATGGTGGGTCGATTGTGGTGGGTCATCCGTACTCAGTACTGGCATGGGCACCTGAACGGAATAGCAGTTGGACGCCACCGGTTTCTGTGCAGCGTATCAAGAGTCAGCAAACCGCCGTGCAAGTGGGTGTTGAGCAAGTCAAGCACCTATGCCAATACCGGAAAGCTGCGATGAGCCAAGCGTTGGACATCATTGCCGCGGATGGCAAGTACGGGAATCACCGGTTCCTTGCGCCGTTGCAGGATGAGCCGTGCGGGGCACTGGTTCGGCTCCGCCGTGACCGAGTGCTCTATGGTGCGCCAGGTCCTTATGGCGGCCGAGGACGTCCTCGCGTCCACGGAGACCGATTTGCGTTCAAAGAACCTGAGACGTGGGGCGAACCCGCGGCAACCACTGAACTGGAAGACGAACGTTGGGGACAGGTACGACTGCGTCGTTGGGATGACCTGCATGCTCGCCAAGACGCAGATACACCTTTCAGTGTGATCTTGGCGGAAACGCACCTGGAACGCGAAAAGCCCAGCAAGCCCTTTTGGCTGGCTTATCAGCCTCCTCCTAGCCAAGAGCCGGGAGACCAAACAGTGAGTGACCTATGGTACTGGTATCAGCACCGATGGCCTGTCGAGCCCAGTATTCGTTTTCGCAAACAGTATCTGTACTGGACCTTGCCCCGCTTTCACACGCCAGAACGTTGTGATCGCTGGACAGTGTTGATCAGCTTGGCGCAATGGCAGCTGTTCCTGGCACGCGATGTGGTCAAAGACCGGCCCCTTCCCTGGCAACCTGCGCAAGAAAAGCTGACGCCAGAACGTGTTCGACAAAGCCTGGGCGGG
>JAQYVZ010000065.1 GCA_030145205.1 Desulfuromonadales bacterium
CCCGCAAGACGTCGCCCCGGCACCCCAATTATCGACAGAAGTCTACTTCTACCCCAACGCGGGACAATCGCCGCAACGACAGGACCGTGACCGCTACGAATGCTATCTCTGGGCGGTCAAGAAGTCCGGCTTCGATCCCAGCGTGCCGCACCTGGCGCCGCATCAGCAGATTCTGGTCTCTCCACAACCAGCCAGCGGGCATGACACCGCCGCCGGAGCTTTTACAGGGGCCATTTTCGGTGCAGCGATCGGCTCGCCGCACAACACCGGCGAGGGTGCAATTGTCGGTGCCATTGCCGGGGCAGTCCTTGGCGCCGCCTCCGATGCCGCCCGCCAGGACCAGGCGGACCGACTCCAGGAGCGCTATGATCGACGAGCGGATCAACGTCATGCTGAACTGGAACGACAGGCCCGCAAGTACCGTCGTGCCATGGCCGCCTGCCTCGAGGGGCGCGGCTACTCGGTCCGTTAACTCAAAAGGGGTGAGATCATGACAATACGACGCATTTTCCATATCGGTCTGGCTCTGAGTCTCCTGTTGGCCTTGTCGGCAGGCACTGCCTTTGCCGACCGTGGCCGCACTGTGATCCACAAGCAACCAGCCAAGGTGGTCAAAAAAGGTTACGTGTTGGACAAACGCCACCACCACAACCGTTACTACCCGCCTTCCGGATATGTCACCAGATCTTTGCCGCGCGGCCACATGGTCGTGCCGCATTACAAGAAGCGCTACTACTTTCACGACGGCATCTGGTATCGGCCGTCAGGGGTCTCTTTCTCGGTCGTGCTGCCACCGATCGGCCTGACCGTTCACGCACTGCCGCGCTATTACTCCACCATCTGGGTCGGTTCGATCCCCTACTATTACGCGGCAGGCACCTACTACAACTGGTGGCCGGAGCGGCGCACTTACGTGGTGGTCGAGCCGCCGCCAGAGCAAAGCGTGGTGGAAGAATCTGAGGTTCCCGAGCAGCTGTTCATCTATCCGAAGGAAGGTCAGAGCGAGGAGTTGCAGGCCACCGACCGGTACGAGTGCCACAGCTGGGCCGTTGGCCAGACCGGCTTCGATCCGACCCTGCCGGGCGGCAATGTTTCCGCAGATGAAAATGCCAGCAAACGCGCTGACTACAATCGTGCCACCAAGGCGTGCCTGGAGGCACGCGGCTACAGTGTTCGATAAGACCGGCACCCCTCCCCCCCCCGCACTCTGCCGGTCTGAGCGGCCTCCTGAAAAGGAGGCCGCTTTTTTATGGATAAACCGGAGAAACTGAATCCCCCCTCACCCTGGCCCTCTCCCGCCAGGGGAGAGGGGAGTTCTCTTTGTGTCCTCTCCTTCCAAGAAAAAGTTTCCCGTTCCCCTCACTCAACCTTTTCCTCTGGCTTTTTGCCTGGCCATCGCAATGAAGTATACTTAAAGGGAACGTTTGATTGCTTCTTTAGCTGGCAAACCCCGCTGCACCGAGGAGGCTTCCAATGCCCTGGGAATACAGCGACAAAGTCCTGCAGCTCTTCCAGGATGCCGTACGGGGCAAAGCCGGCACGCACATGGGGATCATCGAGAATCCGGACGGGTTCGGGGAACATGGCTCCATCGTCTGCGGCGACGCCCTGCGCTTCAGTTTCCGCGTAAAGCGACACCCGACCGATCCAACCCGCGACGTCATCACCGAAGCGCGCTACCAGACCTTCGGCTGCACCTCGGCGATTGCCGCCTCGGAGGCGCTCTGTGCCTTACTCGAGGAGGGGCAAAAGACCCCAATCGCGGCGCTGCATGTCACCAACCAGGATTTAATCGAATACCTCGGCGGCCTGCCGGACCAGAAAATCCACTGCTCTGTCATGGGCGCTGAAGCGCTTCAGACCGCCGTTATTGACTGGGCCCAGAAGCGGGGCGTGGATGTCGCTGACTTCCTGCCGCAGCTGATCAAGGAAGAACAGGAGGAAGGCCGGATCGTCTGCCGCTGCTTCGCCGCCAGTGAACCGTACCTGCGCCGCAAGATCCGTGAGCTCGGCCTGCGCACCATCCCCGAGATCACCAACGCCCTGAAGGCCGGCGGCGGCTGTACGACCTGCCACCACCAGCCGGGTGGCCTGCAGGACCTGCTGGACGAGATCTGGGGGACCCATGCGCCGGTGGATAGCACGCCGACCGTCGCCATTGATAAAGCAGAGGCTGACCGGCTCTCCCCCTACCAGCTCGGCAAGCGGGTCGAGCAGGTCATCGCGACACATATCCGTTCGCTGTTGAGAGCCGAAGGGGGCGACATCGAGCTGGTCGATATTCAAGAGGACCGGGTCTATTGCCGCCTGACCGGAACTTGCTCCGCCTGCCCCGGCGCAGATCAGACTCTCAAGATGCTGGTCGAGCGCCATCTCAAAGAGCTGGTAGATGAGCGCCTCCGCGTGATTGCCGTGTGAACCGAGCCATGGAGCTGCCGTTATGGACACCATTTACGTCGACAACAACGCGACCACAGCCATCGCCCCGGAAGTGCTGGCGGCCATGCTCCCCTATTTCACCGACCAGTATTTCAACCCCAGCTCGATGTACGACGCCGCCCGCTCCCCGGCCGAAGCGATCGAACAGGCCCGACAGACGATCGCCCACTGCCTGGGCGGTGTCGACCCGGACCAGTTCCTGTTCACCGGCTCGGCTACCGAGAGCAACAACGCCGCCCTGTTCGGTACGGTCCAGGCCAACCCCCAGCGCCGCCAGGTCATCACGACCGCCGTGGAGCATCCTTCCGTGTTGGAGATCGGCAAAGAACTGGCACGGCGCGGCCTGGACGTTACCTTCCTGCCGGTCGATCCGAATGGCGAGCTGGAGCTTGAAACCTTCATCAAGGCCTTGAGTTCGGAAACCCTGATGATCAGCATCATGCTGGCCAACAACGAAACCGGCATCTGCTACCCGGTCGCCGAGATGGCGCGAATTGCCAAGGAGACCGACCCGCGCATCATCGTCCATACCGACGCCACCCAGGCGATCGGCAAGTTGGAGGTCAACCTGGCCACCCACCTGTGCCATGTCGACCTGTTCTCCTTTTCCGGGCACAAGATTCACGCCCCGAAGGGGGTCGGGGCGCTGTTTGTCAGGCGCGGTACCCGCTGGCGTCCCTTCATCCTGGGTGGTCACCAGGAACGTGGCCGACGGGCCGGTACAGAGAACGTGCCTTACATTGTCGGACTGGCCAAGGCGTGCGAACTGGCGGTTGCCGGGGTCGGCGACGAGCAGATCCGGGTGCGCCGGATGCGCGACCGGTTGCAGGTGACCCTGGAGGAATCCATCCCAGCCATCGAGGTCAACGGCAAGGGTGCCAGGGAGCGACTGCCGAACACCCTGAACCTCGCCTTCCATGGAGTTGAAGGGGAGGCGATCCTCTACGAACTGAGCCGTCACGGTATCTGCGCCTCAAGCGGTTCTGCCTGCACCTCCGGCTCGCTGGCGCCGTCGCATGTCCTGCAAGCCATGAAGGTGCCCTTTACCGCGATCCATGGCTCTCTGCGCATCAGCCTGAGCCGCTACACCACCGAGACGGAGATTGACCGAATCATCCAGGTCCTGCCGGAGATCATCGCCAACCTGCGTCGACTCTCCCCCTACTGGGATGATCGCAACAACTGCCTGGCCCTTCCTGACGACCCTGCGGGATAGAGAAAACATCTTTGACTTTCGTAAAGACTCAGGAGGTCTGGCGGCACCGATAATCAACCCAAATCACCCCGCCACTGATCAGCAGCGACCCGACCAGGAGCCCAATCGTGCCAACCACGGAATAGAGCAACCCGGGCGCCGCAACCAGCACGCCCCCCAAGGCAACCATCATCACCCCGGAGACCAGCTTGAGCGCCCGCCCTTCCCGCTCGGTCAATTTGTGCGCGCCAAGCGTCAGCGCAAACACCACGACGATCGCCAACAGCGGCAGAATGTAGACCAGGTTATAAAACCCCAGATAGCCATAATACTGCCAGCTGGTCAGCTCATTGAGCGTCAAAATCCGCGTATAGACCATCGGGAACCCGGCCGTACAGAGCAGCTCGTAAGAGTTCGCGGCCAGCGCCAGCAGGATGGTCCCGCCGAGCAGCGCCGGATAGCTGCTCGCTTGCACCAGCTGGCGGCTACGCTGGTAGAGACGTGATTTTGACTGGTCCGACATGGTCAGGCTGACTCCTTGCCGGAACCGGACAAAATCCTTGATATTGATTCCCCCGACAACCAGCGCGACCAGTCCGGCCAGCAGGGTAATGTAGCGCATGCCGTCGGTGGCCAAAAACAGGTTGAGCCAGGCGGCCATGAACAGAAAATAGACCAACCCGGAGCAGGACACGAACACCACGCCGACTGTCAGCATGCGTGCGTGCGAGTGGGCGTGCACCATCAGACTGAGTAGAAACAGCAGCACGAAAAAGGCGCAGGGATTGACGCTGTCGACCAGACCGAGGACCACTGTGACCAGCGGCAGGGAAGCTTCGCGGGCATCGAAGGTCCCGAGCAGTGGCAAGGCGACACTGGTGTCTTCCTCAGGTGGTGGTGACGAAGGCAACGACGTCAGGCGAGTCATGGCATCCGGGCAGCCTTGCTCCAGGCACTGCCTGATCGCCGTTTTGATCTCCGGTAGCGTTTCAGCCTGCAGACCGATCCAGAAACGATTGCCAAGAAACAGGGTCGGCGTGGTCACCGGCTGATCACCGTGGGTCTCAAGCAGGGCGAGCAGCCGGTCAAAGGCTTCCTGGTCGCCCCAGATGTCCTGTTCCACAACGTTCAAGCCGGGATACTCTGCTGCAATCTCTTCCAGGTGGGGACGCACTTCAGCGCAGTGGGGACAATTCGGGGCCGTAAAGAAATAGAGTCGGGCATCGGCCGCAGATGCTGTTCCGTCGGCAAAGCTCACCAGCACAAACGCCAACAGCAGAGGGCAGACCACGAACCAAGGCCATGCTCCGATCCTGTTAAGGATACGTGGCAGGTGTGTCAAAGTGCGAGGCTGCAGGTTGGCAACCATACTGACCTCCCGACAGATCTGCAGCTACCTCAGACATCCGGACGAGACATCGCGCGGAGGCTTGTCACTTCCATTATAACCGACGGGGCAGGGAGTCAAGCTCAGGCAGCGGATTGTGCGGCGAGCAGTGAACGGGCAGAGGTTTCCCAATCGCGAAATCGACTGAGACCCTTTTTGAAGTCTTCTGAGAAGAGGTTGGAAAAAAAGGTCTGCCGTGGCTGGCCCGGCAAGTCCAGGTCCGCAGCCCAGGCGTGCAGACAGTGGGTACGGGCACCGAGCTGTTGGTAATCGTCCTCGGTGAGTGACGATTCCAGCCGTTTCAGGAAAAAATATCCCTCATGATCGTAAATCTTGTCACCTAACAGCGGGTGTCCCAGGTCGGCCAGGTGAGCGCGGATCTGGTGGCGACGGCCGGTCAGCAACTCGGCCAGCAGCAGGGAGAACCCATCCTGTTCGGCAACCTTCTGGAATCGAGTCTGACTCGGCTTGCCATCGGCCACCGGCCACATCCGGCAACGTACCAGGCTCTCCGCTTGAGTTGCCAGCGGCTGATCACAAAGGACCTCCCCGTCCGGGAACGAGCCTTTGACCAGGGCGAGATAAAATTTACCGACCAGCAGCTTGTCCCGCAACGGCTGATAGCGTTGGTTCGCCCCCCGGCTGCGGGCACAGAGCAGCAGGCCGCTGGTCTCTTGATCGAGACGGTGCAGGGGGTGGATCTCTTCACCAAAGCGGTGCCGCAACTGGTTGACGAAGGTGTTGACGACAATCTGCCCGGTTCGGTGCAGCGGCACTCCGGCCGGCTTGCCGACCAGCAGGAAATCAGGCGTTTCATGCACCAGTTCGATCTGCTGCGGAACCTCCGGTTCCTGGTGGTCGGGGATCGTGTAGGAGAGCTGGTCGCCGCATCCGACCCGTTGCTCGGCATGACAGGCTCCACCATTCAGCAGCAGTTGCCCCGCGGCAATCAATTCGGTCCAACGGGCCCGGTCGTGATAGGGGAAACGTTCGGCCAGCAGGTCGAGCAACAGACGGCCATCCTCGTGGCGAGCCACCTCGCAGGAGACAACCAGTTTGTGCGTCGTCATTCCGGCCATCAATAGTCCATCTTGCCGGGGATGCAGCCCCGCACGCCACCGCGCGGGTCGGGCACATCACCCTCACGGCGTGGAATCAGGTGGAAGTGGGCATGCATAACCGTCTGGCCGGCGGAGGCGCCGCAGTTCGTGCCGATATTGAAGCCGGTCACCGTGGGATCGTCCTGCAGTATCTGGCGTTTCAGTTCCGATAGCAGGGAATCGGCATCGCGCCGCTCTTCAAACGACAGGCTGAACCAATCGAGCACGTGACGCTTCGAGATCACCAGATGATGCCCTTTGGTCACAGGGAATTTATCCAGAACAGCGAACATCTGGCCATATTCGGCAACAAAGCGATCCTGCTGCCTGAGCTGGCAGAATACGCACTCCTTATCAAATGCCGGGGTTCCATAGGGAGCCCGCGTTTCACTGCGTACATCTGTCATTGCCATGCTCCATTTCCTTCTCGCCAGATCCGATAGGCGGCCAGGTCATCGCGCACCAGGTCGATCGCCAGGACAATCACAAAGACATCATCGATATAGCCAATGAACGGGATAAAATCGGGCAGAAAATCGATCGGCGAAACAAAATAAAGCACGGCCCCCACCAAGGCGAGCAGCGTCTTGAATGGCAGGTCCCGGTAGCGCCCGGTCACCACATCAATCAGCATCGCCAGCAGGGTCTTGAAATCATCCCACAGCCCGGCCACCTTGACCGGCAGACTTTCGCCCAAGCCACCACCGCGACCACGCCCGCCGTCCCTACCTGTTCTTTGCGACATGTCAATCACCTCATCTGAAACTCAGTCATTCTCTTCAAAGTGCATTGTACCGCCTCTCCAAAAGAAATCGCAGGATTTTTGATGGTTTTTTCGCGCTTAGCTCTTTACACCTCGCACCACGGGCTGGAGCCGTGAAAATATCTTGCTCATCGCGGGCATTTATGGTAGAAATCCTGCCTGCACTTCGGCAAAAGACTGTTACGGGATGTAGCGCAGTCTGGTAGCGCACCTGCTTCGGGAGCAGGGGGTCGCTGGTTCGAATCCAGTCATCCCGACCAGT
>JAQYVZ010000216.1 GCA_030145205.1 Desulfuromonadales bacterium
GGGCAAGTGTCAGCGAAGCCAACGCTCAGGACTATCTCGATCAGGATTGGCTGCTCAATCCACGCCTATCAAATGTCTACATGCAGACTGTGAAAGGGAATGCGATTTTCGAAACCCACCAGTTCAATGCCGTGGAAGGCGGTATCAACGAGAAGGGTGAAGCAAACGTAAGGATAGAGCTGGCTTCGATCGATACAAGCAACGACTTACGCAATGTTCGCATGCGTTTCTTGCTCTTCGAAACCTTTAAGTTTCCTCACGCCGAGATCTCCGCAAAGCCCAATAAAGCTAAGGAAAGTCTGAACAACTCGATTTTGCGACCGAGTTTGATCGGCCGAGACAGTTTGAGCGTCGAGAGGACTTTTAGTCCGGGCGAACCAGGGGCGGTTTCATTGCGTTTTCCCTGGTTCAGGCGCACCTCAGCTGTCGGCGGCTGAGATAGAGGTTGGCGAGTGCCAGCAGCGCGAACACCTGGGCACCGTTTTTGGCGATGCCGCGATAGCGCACTTTGCGATAACCGAACTGGCATTTGAGCACGCGGAAGACATGCTCGACCTTGGCGCGGACAGAGCCATGGCGCCGGTTGCGCCTCTTCTGCGACGACGACAACTGCCGGCCTGGTTTGCGTTGCTCCCTGACCGCCCAGTAAACACCTGCGGCGCGGGCCGCGCGCTTCTTTTTCTCGTTGACGTAGCCCTTGTCGGCGAACACCGCCCGGTCATCCTCGCGGATGAGATTGTCCATCACCTTGGCGTCGTGGACCTTGCCTGTCGTCACACCGGCGGTATGGACGAGGCCGCTTCTGGCATCGACGCCAATGTGCGCCTTCATCCCAAAATACCACTGGTTGCCCTTCTTTGACTGGCTCATTTGCGCATCGCGCTTGCCGGCTTTGTTCTTGGTCGACGGCGATGCAGCGATCAATGTTGCATCCATGATGGTGCCACCTCTGAGCAGCGCACCCTTGTCTTCGAGGTGTGAGCTGACCGCGTCAAACATCGACTTCGTCAGATCATGGCGCTCCAGAAGGTGTCGAAAATTGAGGACCGTCGTCTCGTCCGGGATCGCATCGCGGCCAAGTTCGAGACCGGCAAACGCACGCATCGATTGGATATCATAGAGCGCCTCTTCCGCGCCTGGATCGGAGAGCTGATACCATTGTTGCAGGAAATAAATTCGCAGCATGACCACCAACGGATAGGGGCGCCGCCCGTTGCCGGCCTTGGGGTAATACGGCTCGATCAGTGCAAGCAAAAGCGCCCACGGCACGACCGCTTCCATCTCGGCTAGAAACGCTTCGCGCTTCGTGCGCTTCTTCTTGTTCCGGTGATCAAGCGTGGCAAAGCTTAGTTGCGTCATCTTTCGGCCCCTCTCGAATCAATATTGAGAGTGTGCCATGATCCGCAGGTTGTTCAGAGTTTCCCTAA
>JAQYVZ010000217.1 GCA_030145205.1 Desulfuromonadales bacterium
GGCGGCAACTTTGTTTTCGTTTTCCACGTCAACGGATGCCAGCGTCGCATTCCCATCCTCCATCCACGTTGCACCCCGACCAAGCCTATTGCGGACCGTGACATGGGAGTGCGCTGCACAGGGGAGGAAGGTGTCCATGATCCTTGCCGCTTCGCGAATTGAATGTCGGGATCCGAGCTCTGTGTGCATGCGCAGAAACTCCGGTGTTGCCCGATCAGGAAGTAATACTAACGGACTGTTGGCTTGACTCGTTTTGGGATTCCCAAACGTTGTGAAGTCTGACTCAATCGCTGCAGGCGATTGGGAGACAGAAATGACTGTGAAGATTACACGCGATGACCTGACGGCGCAGGATTTACGCGCAGCGGCTGGTGGGGCGAAGGATGGCAGGGTCGCGCGGCGGCTCTTGGCGATTGCTTTTGTCTTGGAGGGGGTGTCCCGTAAGACGGCTGCCGAGAGTTGCGGCATGGATCGGCAAACGCTGCGTGACTGGGTGCACCGCTACAACGCGCAAGGCATTGCTGGTCTGGCCAATCGTTTTGGTGGAGGGGCGCAGCCTCGGCTCACGTCTGAGCAGATGGCGCAGCTCGCGTCTTGGGTCGAGGCAGGTCCTGACCTCGCGCGCGACGGTGTGGTGCGCTGGCGTCGTGCCGATCTGGCGCGTCGGATTGAAAAGGTCTTCAGTATTGATGTACACGAGCGCACCGTTGGCAAGTATCTGGACAGGCTGGGTTTTCGGCGGCTCTCAGTCCGCCCGGAACACCCCAATGCCGACCCCGCGGCGCAGGAAGCGTTTAAAAAAACTTCCAAAGTATGGTAACAGATATTTTGCCCACACAAGCAAAAGGCAAACCGCTGGAGGTCTGGTTTCAAGATGAAGCCAGGGTCGGACAGCAGGGCACGCTGACCCGCGTCTGGTCCCGGCGTGGCACACGTCCGCGTGCGCCGCGCGACACACGCTACAAATGGAGCTACATCTTCGGTGCAGCCTGCCCCGCGCGAGGAACAGCCGCTGGCTTGGTCCTGCCTTATGTCGGAACCGAGGCGATGAACCTGCACCTCGTCGAAATAGCCAAAACCGTCGCGCAGGGGGCCCACGCCCTGCTGCTCATCGACGGTGCAGGCTGGCATGTGGCAAAAGCGCTGAAAGTGCCGGACAATATTAGCCTGTTAAAATTGCCGCCCTATGCCCCAGAGCTCAACCCTATGGAAAATGTCTGGCAATACCTGCGCGCCAACAAACTCGCGATAACTGTCTTCGACAGCTACGAAGACATCCTCGATAAATGTGCAGACGCATGGAACTTCTTTGCAACTGAGCCAGAACGGCTTACCTCCATTACCCAAAGAGAGTGAATAAAGGTCAACTGAATGGGCCGTTGGTATTAGCTGACTTTGACAGGATTTGCGGTTTTGACGGGAATTTG
>JAQYVZ010000218.1 GCA_030145205.1 Desulfuromonadales bacterium
CACGGCGCCCTCACGCTCAATGCCGACGGATCCTTCAGCTATACTCCGGCGGAGAGCTATGTGGGGAGCGACAGCTTTACCTACAAGGCCAACGACGGGACCGCAGACAGCAACCTTGCCACCGTGACCCTTACGGTGACGGCGACCGATGACATCCTCTTTTCAGATGATTTCACGCGAAATCCCGGCGTACCAGACCCGTTGTCGCCATGGATCAACGCGCTCGGAACGTGGACGGTAACCGACGGTGTTTTGCTGGGATCGGGGTCGAATTTAGCGTATAGCAATGTCTACGTTGCAAACACACCGCTCTGGAGTGACTACACCCTGGAAGGTCGGATCAAGTTTCCGGCCGTAGCGATCGGCGGTGGTCTCGGGGGAAGGGTAAATCCAGCCACTGGTGCCCACTATGGCGTCTGGGTCTATCCGGACGACGGTTCCGGGATCGATATCAACGTGTTAAAGCTGATCAAGTTCCGAGACTGGACCAACTGGAATTTTACAGCGATGCAGCAGGTTGACCTGCCCAACGTCGGAACTGACTGGCATGCGTTGAAGATGATTTTTAATGGCAGTCGAATCCAGGTCTATTACGACGGGTCTTTGGTGATCGACGTCACGGACAACAACTTCGATTCCCGAGCGCCGTATTTAACTGGCGGGATCAGTGGGGATATGTGGACCTATACCAGCCCGTACGTAATGGAACTCGACAACATTGCCGTGCGGTCCCTGGCCAGCAGCAACGTGCCCCCCCCGTCACGGTGAATGACAGCTACAGCACTAACGCCAATGGCTCTTTTGCCTATTCGCCGGCGGCGAAACAACAGGTGAAAAAATCTACTTTTCACTGGCCCTAAAAAAGGGTGCATTACACGGGGAAAACATATTTATCCTTGTCATTTCCTGACCAATTGATATGTTTTCGCCTTAACAAAATCGCACGCGCCCTGTAACAACCGAGGGTTTAGTTTCTGTTGTAAAAAAAACCCTATGGGCTCTACCCACAAACCTTCAATCCCACGAATCCAATGTCGACAGAAGAAAGACCGATGTCATCTGCAACAGACCGCTATCCGATTCCGGCAAAATGCTTCCGCTCTGAAATTGAGGTGGAACGCAGCCGCTTCATCACCACCGTGCAGGAGGTGACCTCATCGGCCGAGGCGCAGGCGTTCGTCGCCGAAATCAAGGCCGAATTCCCCGATGCCAACCACAACTGCTGGGCCTACCTGGTCGGTCCGCCCGGTAGCAGCGACCAGATCGGCCTGAGCGACGATGGCGAACCACACGGCGTCGCCGGCCGGCCGATGCTGACCACCCTTCAGCATAGCGGCCTGGGCGACACGGCGATAGTCGTCACCCGCTACTTTGGCGGCATCAAGCTCGGCAAGGGCGGGATGGTCAAGGCCTACACCGCCGCC
>JAQYVZ010000219.1 GCA_030145205.1 Desulfuromonadales bacterium
GAGGAAGGTGTTGAATGGATGTTGACCCAGACAATTGAAGCCGGGAAACGGGCCGGGATGGTGAAGGGCAATGACCTCAAAAGAGTGACTGTCGACACCACGGTCATGGAGAAGAACATCGCCCATCCCACCGATGCCCAACTGTATGAAAAGGCCCGGCGCAAACTGGTCGGACTGGCTCGTGAGGCCGGGATCGGCCTGCGCCAGAATTACAACCGCCTCGCACCCCGGCTGGCTGGTCAGGTCGGCCGCTATGCCCATGCCCGCCAGTTCAAGCGGATGCGCAAGGCGCTGCGCAGGCTCAAGGGCTACACAGGCCGCGTACTGCGCGACATCGAACGGCAACTGGGCAAAGTTCCGGAGGGGGCGCTGAGGGCGCGTCTGGTAGAGATGATCGCGCTGGTGAACCGGCTGCTGGCCCAAAAACCGAAGGACAAGAAAAAACTGTACTCTCTACATGAGCCAGCGGTGGACTGTATTTCCAAGGGCAAGGCGCACAAGCGCTACGAGTTCGGAACTAAGGTCAGCGTCGCCACAACCAACAGGGGTGGCTTTGTGGTGGGGATGCGGGCGCTGTCAGGCAATCCCTATGACGGTCACACGTTGGCCGAGGCGTTGGAGCAAGTCGAAATCCTGACCGACCAAAAGCCGGAGTTCGCTTTCGTCGACCGTGGATACCGTGGCCATGGCGTGGAGAACGTCAAAGTATTCCTCAGCGGTGCCCGGCGCGGCGTCACCAGAACCATCGCTAAGCTTCTACGACGGCGCAGCGCCATAGAGCCGATGATCGGCCACATGAAAAACGACGGCCGACTGACGCGATGTCCGCTC
Organism: Desulfuromonadales bacterium; assembly: GCA_030145205.1. Lineage (GTDB taxonomy): Bacteria > Desulfobacterota > Desulfuromonadia > Desulfuromonadales > BM103 > JAQYVZ01. The sequence continues at coordinate 832 of JAQYVZ010000219.1, forward strand.
AAGGGAACCGATGGCGACGCAATCTTTGCCGTCCTCTGCGGCTGCGGTCACAACATCCGCATGATCCTCAGGCACCTGAGGATTACTATTTGTCAGTTGATCTGGCTGATCACTAAGCTCTGTCAGGGCGTCGGTGTGGCAATGGCACCTGCCAGAATGACTCAGATCGTCCGTATGTCTGCCTGAAACCCTTGTTCAGGTTGGACTAATTACCCACACTGCGGCCTCTCAAGGAGGCGCTGGCTTGGAGCCCCGCGCGAGCCCCAAAGTTTCTTTCAGTTTCTGGTTCTTCGCCGCAAGCTCACGGCGAAAGATAAGGAAAATCAATGGAACACGGCACTAGAGTGTTATCGCTGACACCTGCGCATGTTGCGCGGGTTCATCGGGAAATTGAGGACCGCGGGCAGCCACCAGGTTTGCAGCCCCAGACAGACGAAGACTACGCCGACTGGGTGGGCCGCGTTCTGGCTTCGCACCCGGCACCGGATAAACCGACTGAGTTATTTGCATGCGGTTCCTTGATCTGGAGGCCAGAGATCGAGCATCGCGGGGAGCAGGGCGGTATTCTGCGGGACTGGCGCCGTTCG
>JAQYVZ010000220.1 GCA_030145205.1 Desulfuromonadales bacterium
GAACTCAAAAGGCCGCGAGTCCCGTCCTACCTGCCAAAGCAGGGAAAGCGGGTCTGGCGAGAGATCACAAAGGCGCTCCCGGTGGACTGGTTCAAGGATTCCGACCTGCCACTGCTGGAGTCCTATTGCCTGCAATATTCACAGATGCGTGAATGCCAGGATGCCCTGGAGACTGAAGGACTTGTCATAGAAACCGAGTACGGTCCGAAGGAGAATCCGCACTGCAAGATCCTGTCGAACGCTTCGACCAAGATGAATATGCTGGCGACCAAACTGCGGATCTGCCCGAACGCGCGGCACTCCGGGAATGTCGCTGGCAACGCAAAACCCAATAAGCCCGTCAGTACGACAGGATCACCCGGCGGCAACGTCAGGCGGATGTTTGGTAGCTGATGCCGGCGCATTACGGTAAACGCTGGTTTGATCTTCGCCGCAAGTTCATCACCTACAACCCGACCTGTGAGCGGTGCGGCAAACCGGCGACCGATGTCGATCATATCAAGGACGTAAAGCACCACCCGGAACTCATGCTGTCCTGGGGTAACCTCCGATCGATGTGCCACTCATGTCACTCTAAACGTACCAGCAACGACCAGATCCACATCGACAAGACCAGTCCTTGTGACGTAAACGGCTACCCTACCGACCCGGAGCATCCGTGGAACGTGCTGAAGAAATAATCCAGTTCATCGAGACTCTGCGTATCCCGGACGGGAAAATGGCAGGTCAGATGATGGTCATGTCCGAGCCAGAGCGGATGTGGATCAAAGCGGTGTACTCCCGGGACGAGCAGGACATCCGTATTGTCAACCAGGCCATGTTGACAATGGCGCGCAAGAACGGCAAAACGGTCTTTATTGCCTGCCTGGTCCTGTGTCACCTGTGTGGACCCGAAGCGGTCAGGAACGGGCAGCTGTACTCGGTGGCATTCGACCGGGAGCAGGCCGGAATCGTCTACAAGATGGCCGCCTTCATGATTCGCATGGATGCCGAACTTTCCGAGCAATTGACCCTGGTTGACTCCCGAAAAACCATCATTGATCCGCAGTCCGGGTCCGAGTTTGTCTCCCTGTCGGCCGAGGCCAGGTCCAAGCACGGCAAATCCTCCAGCTTTATCGTGTTCGACGAGCTGGCGCAGTTTGGTGCCGACCGGGAGCTTTATGACGTCATGATGACCTCGACCGGCGCGCACGGCCGGGAGGCGCTGGTCTGGGTGATCTCGACGCAGGCCGCCAATGACACCTCGCTGTTGTCTGAATTAGTCGATTACGGGCGTAAGGTGGAGTCAGGTGACATCCATGACCCCACGGTTCGCTGCTTCTACTACGCAGTCGGGCAGGACGACGATCCCTGGGACGAGGAAAACTGGAAGCTGGCAAACCCGCATCTGGGCAGTTTTCGCTCGTTAGACGA
>JAQYVZ010000221.1 GCA_030145205.1 Desulfuromonadales bacterium
GGTTCTGTTCCATTTTGTGTGGGTGACCTGACAACCGTTTACTGAGGCTCAACCACAAGATATAGTGCCCTCAATGTCCACACATCTGAGGGAGGTTGTTCTGTGAACTCCGAATCGCTTTTTACTGCTGCTCTGGGCCTCATTCCACCATGGCAGGTCCTTGATATCCAGTTTGACCCGGAAAAAGGACGAATCGATTTCAAAGTCGGGTTCTCCTCAGGGGCAAAGTTTCCTTGTCCTGAATGTGGCGAAACGGAACAGCGTGTACACGATACCCGTGCACGGACATGGCGGCACCTGAATTTTTTTCAGTATCAGGCTTTTATTCATGCCGATCTGCCACGTATTCGCTGCGCCGGGTGCGGCAAGACCAAGCAGGTCCCTGTTCCCTGGGCTCGCCCTGGCAGCGGCTTCAGTCTCCTGATGGAGGCCTTGCTCGTCGTACTGGCGAAGCAGATGCCGGTTCGTGCCGTAGGCCAGTTCATGGGCCTGCATGATGGACAGATCTGGCGCATTCTCGATCATTATGTCGAGGCCGCCCGGCAGCAGGAGGATTTCTCCAGCGTCCAGAGTGTCGGCCTGGATGAAACCGCCTCACGGCGTGGCCACAACTATATCAGTCTCTTTCATGACCTGGATCAGAAGCGCCTGCTGTTTGCTTGTGAAGGCCGCGATAAAGCCGTTGTTGCAGCATTTATCAAAGATCTTGAAGATCATGGCGGTCAGGTCGAAAACATTGACTCTGTCTGTATTGATATGTCGAAAAGCTATATTGCTGGCGTTGGTGAGTTGTTACCCAATGCCGAAATAACCTTCGATCCATTTCACGTCATGGCCATCGTCAACAAGGCCGTGGATCTAGTTCGACGGCAGGAGGCAAAGACCGAACCCCTGTTAAAAAAGACCCGTTACCTGTGGTTGCGCAATGAAACTAACCGAACCCAGCGGCAGCAAGAGCACTTTGACAGTTTACCAAAAAGCCGTCTGAAAACGGCCCGAGCCTGGCAGATCAAGACTTCGTTGCAGGAGATCTACCAGCAGTGTCAAACAATCAACGATGCAGAGAAGGCCTTGAGCCGTTGGTACAATTGGGCGATCCGCTGTCGACTTGAGCCGATGAAGGACGCTGCCAAAACCATTCGTCGCCACTGGAACGGCATCCTGTCCTGGTTTGACGGGCACCTGAACAATGGCGGAGTTGAAGGCGTCAACGGTCTCATTCAGGCCGCTAAAGCCAGAGCCCGAGGTTATGGAACGGTTCGTCATCTGATCACCATGGCCTACTTGGTCGCAAGCAAACTTGTCCACCTCCCGGCATCACCCTTCATCACAAGATGTTGTGGTTGAAGAAAGTTCTTGAGGGACGGAAATGAGCTACTGCTACCCACACGATCTGAAAGAGAACC
>JAQYVZ010000222.1 GCA_030145205.1 Desulfuromonadales bacterium
CCCCTCGCATCCCAGGGACAGGTCGCCTTCATCTTCCCCGGTTCAGGCAACCATTTCGCCGGGATGGGCCGCGACCTGTCGGCCCGCTGGCCCGAAATATACAGCGCCCAGGACACCCGCAGCCAGCAGCTGGGACGCCAATACCTGCCGCAGCTCTTCTGGGGCGAAACCCTTGCTGACGAGCTACATAACAATCACAACGCCCTGGTCATTGCGCAGGTCGCCCTCGGCACCGCAACCAGCGATCTGGTCCGCAGCTTTGGCATTGAACCACAGGCGGTCAGCGGCTACAGCCTCGGCGAATCGGCCGGACTCTTCTCCTTCGGCGCCTGGAAGGACCGTGACGGGATGTCCCGCCGATTGCGGGAATCGACCCTGTTTACCGAGGACCTGGCCGGCGTCTGCAAGGCCGCCCGCCAGACCTGGAAGCTCGACGCCAACGAACCGGTCGACTGGACCCTCGGCCTGGTCGCCGCCCCGGCGAATAAGGTGCGCAAGGCCCTCTCCGGCCTGTCGCGGGTCTACCTGCTGATCATCAACACCTACGAGGAATGCGTGATCGGCGGCAACCGTGCCCAGGTTGAAAAACTTGTGTCACGCCTCGGCTGTACCTACCTGCCACTGCAGGGAGTAACCACCGTCCACTGCGAAGTCACCGACCGGGTCGCCCAACCGTACCGCGAACTGCACCGGTTTCCGACCACTCCGCCCGAAGACATCCGCTTCTACAGCTGCGCCCTCGGCCACAGCTACGATCTGGACGAAAACAGCGTCGCCGACGCTATCCTCAACCAGGCCCTCGACACCATCGACTACACCAAAGTAATCGAGCAGGCCTACACCGACGGAGTGCGAATTTTTCTCGAGATGGGTCCCGGCAACTCCTGCAGCCGCATGATCGGTCGGATCCTCAAGGACCGACCGCACCTGGCCCGTGCTGCCTGCTATCCGGGTCAGGATGCCGCGTCACTGATTCTGCGCCTGCTGGCCCAGTCTCTCTCGGAACGGCTCCCGGTCAACCTGGCCGCCCTCTACCCGGACGAGCCCCTGGCCGTCACAGAGAAAACCGGTCCGCGCATCCAGACGGTCATCGGCGGCGCGCCCTTCGATCCGCCCAAACCGGGAGCCCCTGTTTCACAACCGACAGCACCCCGTCCGCTGGCCGCGCCCAAACCGCAGCCGACGATCCCAAAACCAGCGCCAGCGCCAGCTCCCGCTGCGGCAGCCGCAACGCCCAAGTCAGCTCCCAGTCCGGCGCCGACCAGAGCCGCAGCTCCAGCTTCGAACCACCCGTTGCTCAAACAACTGGAACAGTCCGCCGCGTTCAGTGCAAGGAGCCACGAGGCGTTTTTACGCTTTTCCGACAGCATGAACCAGGCGCTGACGCAAAACATCACCCTGCAGA
>JAQYVZ010000066.1 GCA_030145205.1 Desulfuromonadales bacterium
GATTCAGCATCTTCATCATACTTGCCGGATAACGGTCACCGCTGGCAACCCCTTTGGGTAAGGCTTCGGCGATCTCGGTGAGGTCTTGCTCACTCAGTTCGATCTGAGTGGCGTCAACGTTCTCTTCCAGGTAGGTGCGGCGCTTGGTCCCCGGGATCGATACAATGTCTTCTCCCTGCGCCGAGACCCAGGCGAGGGCCAGCTGACCGGCACTTACCCCATGTCGTTTGGCCATTGCTTTAACGCGTTCCACAACCGCCAGGTTTTTGTCGAAGTTCTCCCCCTGAAAACGGGGTGACATCCGACGGTAGTCATCCTCGTCAAAGTCGTCGAAACAGGTGATCTGCCCGGTCAGAAAGCCGCGTCCCAGTGGGCTGTACGCAACCAGGCCAATGCCGAGCTCGCGTAGGGTCGGCAGGATTTCGTCTTCGAGGTCGCGGCTCCAGAGGGAGTATTCACTTTGCAGCGCGCTGATCGGGTGTTCGGTCTGTGCCCGGCGGATCGTAGTTGCACCTGCCTCCGACAGGCCGAGAAAGCGCACCTTGCCGGCGGTCACCAGGTCTGCCATGGCGCCCACGGTTTCTTCAATCGGGACATCCGCGTCGACCCGATGTTGATAGTAGAGGTCAATGTGGTCAACGCCCAGGCGCTTCAGCGAGGCATCGCAGGCCTTCTGGACATAATCGGGACGGCCGCAGATGCCGGTGATCGGCGCCCAGCCGGTGTCGGTTGCAGGCTGTGTGTCGCGCATGATGCCGAACTTGGTGGCAATCACCACCTGGTCGCGGTGGCCCTTAAGCGCTTTGCCGATCAGCTCTTCATTGGTGAAGGGGCCGTACATGTCTGAGGTGTCAAGAAAGTTGACGCCAAGGTCCAGGGCGCGATGAATGGTGGCAATGCCTTCCTGCTCGTCGCGCTCCCCGTAAAAGTCCGACATCCCCATGCAACCTAAACCCTGCGCAGAGACAACCAGTCCCTGTGTCCCCAATGTGCGTTGTTCCATCGATTGTTCTCCTGAATTGATGATCGGCCTGATGGGCCGTTTGTCGTGTCGTTTCAGTAAGGTACATGTACCAGTTAATCCATCACATGAATATAGGTCGTCAGTGCCCGTTTGTCCAATAGAACATATTCAGTACATCCGGTGCGCAATGGTGTGATTGCCGTCCGAAAGAGTATATACTGCCAGCGTTCACTTGGAGAAACAGGCTATGGAAGGAAGAGTACATTGAATTCTCAGCACAAAGGCATGCGGCCCCCTAAAAAGCATCAGCCCAAGGGGTTGCCCATTCTGTATGAAGATAAAGACATCCTGGTCGTGGATAAGCCTCCCGGACTGCTGACCGTTGGTACGGATCGGGATAAAACGCGAACGGCCCATTACCTGCTCAATGATTACGTCCGCCGGGGAAACCCGAAATCCCGCAACCGGGTGTATGTGGTGCATCGCCTGGATCGCGATACGTCCGGGCTGCTGGTGTTTGCCAAAAGCGAAACGGCCAAGAAGTTTCTGCAGGAGAATTGGGAGCAGACCGACAAGTACTACCTGGCCATCGTTCATGGTCAGCTGATCCCGAAAGAAGGCAAGATCTCAACCTATCTGGCTGAGAATTCCGCTCATAAGGTTTATGAGACCCTCCATGCCGATAAGGGCAAGCTCTCGCACACGGAATACAAGGTCTTGAAAGAGGCAAGAGGCTTCAGCCTGCTGGACGTGCATCTGCTCACCGGCCGCAAGCACCAGATCCGGGTTCATTTCGCAGCCAAGGGGCATCCTGTCGCGGGTGACAAGAAATACGGGGAAGGGAAGGCTGCTTCGAAACGGCTCGCCCTGCATGCCCGCTCACTCTCTTTCCTGCATCCGTTCAGCAAGAAACCGATCAGCTTCGAGACCGACATGCCGGAGGATTTTGTGCGGCTGCTCGGCAAGATGTAGCGTTTTGCTTTTGAACGAGTACTGAAGCCCTTCTCTGAAGGTGTCCTTTTTAAACAAGAAAGCCCCCAATCGGAAGATTGAGGGCTTTCTTGTTTATGGTTTTCACCCAGCACCCTCACATGTCCTCGTGCGGTGTTGGGTTTACTTTTTGTGACACTCCTTGCAGCCAGTTGGGCCGGCGCCTTCCTGCTTGTGGCAGTCTTTGCAAAGCGCGTGGCCCTTCTCTTTGTCTAGATCAAAGGCCGCGGGCGTCCCGTCACCGTGACAAACGTTGCAGTCGTAAGATTCAGCATGCGTGCCGTGCGAGAAGGTGACGTTCCCGTAGCTGGCTTCGAGTACGACCGTCTCGGGGCTGACCGCCTGCTTGGCTGACTCGACGACTTTGTCAACCGCCATCGTGGTCGCTGTGGCAGCGACCGTTGCTTTCTCGGCCGCCGTATCGACCGCCTCCTTGGTCGCCTGCTTGGCGTCGGCCATCATCTCTTTGGCCGATTCCGTTGTCTGGGCGGCCATCTCCTTGGTGTCCTTGACGGCTTCCTTGATCGCCGGTTCCACTTTTTCCTCAAGCTCAACGGCCTTGTCTACAACTGCCTGGGCCGTTTCTTTTACCTCTTCGGTAGCTTTCTTCGCGGTCTCGGCGACTTTCTCGGCAACGGTCTCCTTGGCACTCGTGTCCTGAGTTGTTGTCTTTTCTTCGGAAGGCCCGCAACCGGACAGGACAAAGACAAACAAGATTGCACTCACTGTCAGGAATTTGGTCATGACTCTCTCCTTGTTAAAATTGAATGGACGCTAGCCAAGTATAGCAAGCTCCGGCACGTCGTCCACCTGCCGAAGCTATTAATTGAACGGTCGGCGCTTAAGCGTCATGCAGAAATGGATGTTTCCGAAGATCATAAAGTCCATATCTCCAAATAGAGTAAATTTTAACTTGCTACTCCTGCGCCAGAAGCATATAGTCGGCGTCTTTTCCTGCACTCCCGCCGCGAAAAACCACCCCTTTAAGGACCCTATGTTTCAGTTTCTCGTTAGAAAAAGTACGACTTGTAAAGACGATCTCCTTTCCGGCCTGACCGTAGCCCTGGCTCTGGTCCCCGAGGCCGTCGCATTTGCTTTTGTCGCCGGCGTCGCCCCGCTGGTCGGTCTCTATGCTGCTTTTATTGTTGGTTTGATCACAGCCGTCATTGGCGGTCGCCCTGGCATGATTTCCGGTGCAACTGGTGCCTTGGCGGTAGTGATGATCGACCTGGTTGCCGAGCATGGCATCGAGTATCTGTTTGCCGCAGTGGTGCTGATGGGCGCCTTGCAGATTGGTGCCGGGGTGTTGCGCCTCGGCAAGTTCGTGCGACTGATTCCGCATCCGGTGATGCTCGGCTTTGTCAACGGTCTGGCGATCGTTATCTTCATGGCACAGCTCGGCCAGTTCAAGATTGTAGATGAAGGTGGGGTGCTGCAGTGGATGCAGGGTCCGTCTTTGTACCTGATGCTCGGGTTGGTGGCGCTGACCATGGCGATCATCTACTTGCTGCCCAAACTGACCATGGCTTTCCCTTCGGCCCTGGCGGCGATTCTGGTCGTGACCGGCCTGGTCCATGGCCTGAACCTCGATACCCGAACCGTTGGTGATCTCGCTTCAGTCGCCGGTGGCTTGCCGACATTTCATCTCCCCATGGTGACACCCTCTCTGGAAACCCTGCTGATTGTTCTGCCTTACGCGGTGATCCTTGCCGCTATCGGTCTGATTGAATCGCTGATGACCATGACCCTGATTGATGAGGTCACGGAGAGTCGCGGTCGTGGTAACCGCGAATGCATCGGGCAGGGACTCGCCAATGTGGTCACCGGGTTCTTCGGCGGCATGGGCGGATGCGCCATGATTGGCCAGAGCATCATCAACATCAACTCCGGTGGCCGCGGTCGCCTCTCGGGAATTGCTGCGGCTCTCTATCTGCTCAGCTTCATCGTATTGGCTTCAAGCCTGATCGAAATGATCCCCCTGGCGGCGCTGGTCGGCGTGATGTTCATGGTGGTGGTCGGCACATTCGCCTGGTCGAGTCTGCGTATTCTGCACAAGATTCCGCGCAGCGATGCCCTGGTTTTGGTGCTGGTCTCGGCCGTCACTGTTTTTACTGATCTGGCGATTGCCGTCGGTGTGGGTGTGATTGTTTCGGCGCTGGTTTTTGCCTGGCAGAATGCCCGGCGGATTTTCTCTGATACCTCCATCAACGAGGAGGGGGCCAAGGTCTATCGTTTGCACGGGCCGCTTTTCTTCGGCTCGGTCCGCTCCTTCCACGACCAGTTCACTCCAGGCGAAGATCCCGATGAGGTGGTGATCGATTTCCGTGGTTCGCGGGTCTGCGACCACTCAGGGCTTGAGGCGGTGAGCAATCTGACCGAGCGATATTTAGCGCAGGGTAAAAAGTTGCGGCTCAAATACCTGAGCGCTGAGTGTCGCGTCTTGCTCGATAATGCCGGCAGCATGATCGAGGTCAACGTCATTGAGGATCCGCGTTATCGGGTGGCGGTGGATGCCTTGGCTTAAGGGCAGACAACCAGGTTTGCGGTTTGTGAAGTCAGGTCGAAAACAACTTTGATCTTTTTGTTCTTCAACTGTTGCAGAACCTGCTTCACCTTATTGTCCAGCGAACAGCCGGCGTCGTCCCAGTCGCAGCCGTCCCTGGTGACAAACTCCTGAATCATTCGGCGCAGGGTATCAGGCTCGATCTGATCGTAAGGGACTTCAACTCCCTTTTCGTGATGGTCGGTCCTTTTTTCTTGCGACACGCAGCGCTCCTTTGAGTGTGACATGAATGTTGCCTGTTCAGTTCAGCCTAACGCAACCTCCTGATTGCGCGCAATCACCATTTATCACGATTTGGGTTTGACTCCCCGCAGTCCGCACCCGATACTGAAGCCATTCATTTGCTTTATAAAGAAAGGTCAGACACGTCTATGAGTGAACAACCCGTCAATGACCCGCTGCACGGTGTGACCTTAGAGCAGATCCTCAACCATCTGGTTGAGGTTTATGGTTGGGAGAAATTAGGGAAGCGCATTGATATCAACTGCTTCAATAGCGATCCTTCCGTAAAATCGAGCCTTAAGTTCCTGCGCAGGACACCCTGGGCACGCACAAAGGTCGAGGGCCTGTACCTCGCCACCAAAAGGCGCGAAAAACGACGTTAGCAGCCTGTCCGACTATCAATGAGCTGGCTGCTATACTGGAGTCGACGTTCATGGACTTTGTCCAACTCATCACCCTGTTTCTGGTTGTTACCCCCCTGGTGATGGCCGCAGTTCTGCTGCGCAAGCACCAGCGGCGCCGCCGTGCATTGTCCAAACCCTTTCCCGCCGAGTGGCAGACGATCATTCAGCAAAACCTCCCTCCCTACATTAAGCTAACGCCCGAGATGCAGCAGCAGATTCAGGGCTACACGCAGGAATTCCTTTTCGATAAGTCATTCGAAGGCTGCGGCGGCCTGGAACTCACCGATGAGATCAGGGTGACAATAGCCGCCCAGGCGAGCCTTTTACTACTTAACCGCAAGGTACGTACTTACCCGAAACTTTTCTCGGTGCTTGTCTATCCAAGCACCTATGTGGTGAAAAGCGAAAGGGAAGGGGATTCGGTCCGGCTGGGCGAGTCGTGGCGGACCGGGGCGGTGGTGCTGGCGTGGGATAGCGTGAAACATGGTGCGGCGAATTTCGCTGACGGCCATAACCTGGTGATCCACGAGTTTGCCCATCAACTTGATCAGGAAGATGGGGCGGGTGACGGTGCACCGATTCTTGCGGGGCATTCCAGTTATGCAGTGTGGGCTCAGGTGCTCTCGCAGGAGTACGAGCGGTTACAGAAACGGGTCGATAAGGGCAAAAAGACGGTGATGGATGCTTACGGGGCGACTCACCCCGCCGAGTTCTTTGCAGTGGCTTCTGAGACTTTTTTTGAGAAGCCGGAGCAGTTACATTTAAAGCATCCTGAGCTGTTTGAGGAGTTGCAGAAGTTCTATCAGGTTGATCCTCGGGAGTGGGTTTAGACTTCGGTGAGAAACGACAAGACTGTGATGCTCTGATAAAAAAGGAGCCCTTGCTAGTCTCGGGCTCCTTCATATCGCTTTAATATTTCCTGGCTAACTGCACGAGCCTAGCTCATTGCTCTGCGTTCACGAGCAGTAAATGGGTTGGACATTTCCATATCCCTTAATGGATCTTCTCCGACCACAACCCATTTGCCGGATCGTACAAATCGTGCAATTTCATTGCGCGCAAGTAACATGTTGACACCCTTTTTTACCATTCGACATACAGTGCCATTTCTTAATTCGACAACAATCAGTTCTCTTTGAGGCATTGTCGTCCTCCTATCTAATTAGTACATATATAATCGTATGATAGATACATGACTATTATGGTTATAATTGTCAGTATTTTGCGCAAATGTCAAGTATCTTCATCAAAATTCAACTGAAGTACGTTAAATGCCGCATCTCCAAAAGTCGATTTTTTGACATCAACGGATTACTGGTTATACTTCGGAAGGATTAATTTATGTCGGTGCTTGCTGCTTCCTAGGGGGGAGACCGATGACAATCAAAGTAGTCGATATCATTGTCGAGAGAAGAGGCAAGATACTTCTCGTCAAACGGGGTGATTTCTGGATACTTCCCGGAGGGGAGATTGAGCCGGGTGAATGTGAGCAGTCGTGTCTGGAAGAAGTTGTTTCCAAAGACCGCTTGGGAGGTCACAAATTCGATCGATTTAGAAGCCGCTTTGTGCTGGGTTGACCGGTGCGGGCGGTTTTTTTGTTTGACCCATCCCCGCTGGTCAAAATCCCGCCTTTATCATTGCTCTTTGTCGCACGATGTCCAGGGAGGAAACGCCGATGCTTGCATGCCGACGCAGAATCCGTCTCTTGGTTCTTTGCCTGTGTGCTTTGCTGTTTGCCTGTTCGAACGATGTCGAGTACACGCCACCCGCTGGCAGCACCGTAATGGCGATCACTCATTACTCGTTTGGACTGA
>JAQYVZ010000223.1 GCA_030145205.1 Desulfuromonadales bacterium
CTCCGTGCCGTTAACCAGTTCGGCGGTCACTGTATTTTCCCGTGCAAAGGAGGCTTGTTCGTAACCGACCTCAAAGTAGGTGATCGCTTCAGCCAGAATGTCCTGGCCAAGCCGCAGATGGGACTGAGTACGGGCAATCCCCTGTTCATCAGTTGTCGCACTGGTCGACACGGCTAGGCCGGCAAACTCCCCACCCCCACGCTGGACGGTAAAAGTGACTTCTGCGCCCTTGACTGGCCGCCCTTCGGCATCGCGCACCATTACGGCCAGCGCATCAGCCAGTTCCTCCCCTGCTGCCCCCACCTGAAAATCAGTGCCGCCGACTTTATGGATCGAAACTGCCGCCAAGGGGTCTTCGTTGAATTCCTCCAGCCCCGGATACTGCAACGCGTAAATATATGGATAGACCCAGTTTGCCGGTGTTACCGCAGTCATGCCACCTGCGATCTGTCCGGAGAGCATGTAGCCTGCCGCGCCGGTAGTGGGGTCTTCCTTGATATAGCCGATCCCTGTCCAGTCCTGCAGAACAAGCGGCTGATCTGGGATCTGCACCGTTAAACCCTGGACCACTGCAGTGGCAATATCAGTTTTGATGTTATCGGCAAACGGCAAGATCGGGACCACGGTATCGACGTTAACCGCATCGATGGTCATGATGGTTGTTAGGCTGTCGCTGGCAAGACCGAACAGCTTGGCAGTGGAGATGCTCGCCACATCAAAGGCATCCTCGAAGATGCGGTTTTCAAGCACCGAACCTTCCAGGGCCGAGAGCTGCATGAACGTTTTCTGACGATCGTCAACAATCTGTGAGCTAGTGACAGCTTCCACCAAGCGCAGGTCAGCATCGAGAAAAAGGCCCTTCCATGAGGCTCCCTGCGGTACCCCCAGTAGTTCGACAACATCCATGGCACCGCCAAGAGTAACCACCGTGGGGATGGGACGGGCCGTGCGCAGATCGAACAGCCGGGCCAGCTCGGCCTCCCCCTGGTTCCAGCGATCCACGTAGTTAAGCGCCTCGCGATAGATCAGATCTTCGACTTCAACTTTCAAATTCGCGGGATCAGGCAACACAACATCCTGGGCAACGAACCCAAGGATTGCCGGATAGCCGGCAATAAGCGTATTGGCGAATGCTACGCTGCCTGCCGGCGAGGTCAACTCATTATTGAGGTCGAAGTCGCCGCCTGCGGCGATTCCATCCTGTCCGACCACAATGCGTTCGTCGTTGACCATCAACACCGGACGCAAACGCACCAGGTAGGCCGGCGTGTTTTCCAGCCCCCCCCAGGTGTTGATAATCTCCTGATCTTCGACCGTTTCCGGTTCGAAACGGATAACCACCTGCTGATTGGAAAGCTTGTAGACAGGCAAGCTGATGTCGAACAGCGGCAA
>JAQYVZ010000224.1 GCA_030145205.1 Desulfuromonadales bacterium
ACCCAGAGGGGTACACAACTCATGGGTAGAACGTTACAATAGCCGTCGTCCCTTGAGGGGGACACATACGGGCGATTAACTCAGCGGGAGAGTGCTACCTTCACACGGTAGAAGTCACTGGTTCAATCCCAGTATCGCCCACCAGCGACCTTCGAGGCCTCGGCATTGCGCCGGGGTCTCGTTTCATGCATAGGGTTGAATGGGGATATCTTGTTGAGTAGACCGTGTATTCGTCTCAGTTCGACGTATCGCCGGAATGCGGTCGTCGGCATCCATGTCTCTGGGCCCCGTGACAAGCAGTACGACGATCAAGTGATGTCTCGTGTGCGTGAAGAGGAGTTTCGACTATGAGGGTTGATTACAAGATTTTCACAGGCACGTTCGAGTCTCAGGACGCGTTGTGCAAGAAAGCGGCCGAATTCGCTGCAGAAATAGGGCAAGAGAGATTGATCAGTATCTCCCAGTCCTTTGCACACACCAGGGCCACGGTCACTGTCTGGTACTGGGGCGCGCCATAGGTACTGTCGACCATCAGGGGTCGAAGATGTTGAATACTTAGCAGCTTCTACGTGCGCCTCACGGGCGCGCGTCTACTTTCAACAGCCCGGCTCGCCATGATTGCCGCAGCAGCTTTGACCTGTGGTGGCCTTCTTGAAGTTGTTGCGCACGATCAGGCGGATCTTGGTCCCCAAGGGCATGTCCTTGTGCAGGTTGGCCTTGAAGGCCGCGGGACTTGGCTTGGATTCATCAGTGCACACAGGTGCTCTCGCTTCTCTCGTGGCTCATCGGCTTGTGCGTCTCACGTCAGATCCATGCCGCCCAGTTCACGAGCTCATTGTACGCGGGGTGAACACCCATGGTGTCCCTCACGGTGGCCGATGTGGCGCCAGCGCGCATGGCGACCGCCAGTCCGTAAGTCAGATCGCTCGCAGTCGGGCCCGCGATATGGACCCCCAGCAGACGGTCGTCGTCGGCCGCGAACAGGAGTTTCACCATGCCGTCCTGCTTGTTCTCGATGATAGCTGCGCCCAGATACTCGAACGACTGGAGTGAGACCTTGTACGCAATGCCCTGCGCTGTTGCCTGAGCCTCGGTGAGTCCCACCTGGGCCAGTTGCGGGATGGTGAAGACCGTCGTCGGCACTATGTGGCACTCAGGGGCAGTGAGCTCGCCATCGATCGAAGCGGCCACCGTGCGCCCTTCGTACGAGGCGACCGGTGTCTGCATCATGCCTCCGGCTACATCGCCTGCGATCCAGACCTTAGGGTTGGTCGTGCGCAGATACGAGTCCGCCACGATCAGTCCGCGCTCGTCGACTTCTATTCCGCCAACGTCCAGGTCCAAACCCTGCGTTGCGGGCACCCTGCCAATCGCCGAGAGGACGCGATCG